>CACYFZ010000015.1 GCA_902773835.1 uncultured Eubacteriales bacterium
AAGAAACTTAAAAAGGAAGGCATCCTGGTAATCGACGAATTCAACAGAAGCAAATTCGACCGCACATATTCGTATGCATTCACGGAGTTCGGAGAAGAACTGGTGGCAGACAGCGGGTGCTTCTAATGAAGCCATTACCAATAACGCCGGGCAGACGTGAGCTTTGCCCAAAAGACTGCAAGTACAGAGCCCGTGAGGTACCGTTTTGCGGTTTCTGCCTTGCAAGAATAAGAAGAGAACTAGGCATAGATAAGAGAAAGGATGACTCATATGGCCAAAGAGAAAATCGGTCTGGACAGGACCAAAGTAAAGACGCTTGAGAAGTTAAAAGAAGCAGGCTTTGATACTGCAAACAAGATTAAGTTGCTGGACGGAAGAGAGATCTTAAAACATAATCTCACTTCCGAGATGGAAAACATCTTCAATCTGCAGGATGCTATCAAGGCAAATCACACTGAACTGGCATGGCTTATGGATGGAACAGACCCAAAGCCGGTAGTAAAAAAGGAGGCGATGAAGTTTGCAAATGATGCTGGAAATGAAATCAGAGAAGGAAGAGAGGGTGGTCTCGCTTGAGATAAGCGATCCGAAAGACCTTAGACCCGTAATCAATGCTCTTCCGGACGGAGTAGTTATATCGCTGGATATGGAGGAGGTGCTTGGATATGGGCAGAAGACCAAATGATGAAAAGATAGAAGTGGTCAATATCCGTATGGTCAAGGAACCATCTCTATATAGCTCAGAGAAGATTAAATCGCCGGAAGACGTGCTCAAGGTGATTGCAGATGAGCTTGCGACATACGACAGAGAAGTGTTTGCCGTTCTCAATCTGAAGTCTAACGGACAGGCAATTAACCTGAATATCTGCAGTATGGGGACGCTCGATTCTTCGATGGTAAGTCCAAGAGAGGTTTTTAAGTCGAGCATACTCAGCAACGCTGCAGCATTTATTGCGATTCACAATCACCCGAGCGGGAGCTTAAGTCCGAGCCCCGAAGACAAAGATGTGACGAAAAGACTTCTTGCATGCTCAGAACTTCTGGGTATAAAGATGCTGGATCACATCATTGTAGCCGGAGATAAGGCTCAGATGTACAGCTTCAAACAGGATGGAATGCTCGATCACCTAAGGCCTTCCCGTGAGGTTTGGGAGAGATAAAAAGGAGCGTGATGAACAATGAGAGGCTATATAATAAAGCACGCTCTATTTTTTATGCTTCATGATTATTTTGTTTATGGTAATATCGAAAACCATGATGAGATACGTATGGCATTGATAGAGAAGATGCAAAAGCTGCAATGCCGCAGACTGTACACTCTCAGCAAGAAGGCACCAACCGAAGAAGAAAGAGAGGCGGCAAAGCAAGAATACTTAGAGCTTGTAGGCAAAGTAAGAGCAAATGCAATAATAGGTTGAGTTCTAAGAAAGCGGCACAATGTGTTATCATATGCAAGTGTGTCGCAATACATATAGACGAATCGGAGATTGTGAGAGAAAATGTCGAAATATGGGTTAAAAATTACTAAACAGTATGGCTCGAATTTGAATGAATTCAATAATATTTCTGAAGCAGAAGCGTTCTTTTTTTCTTATCGAGATGATTTACTAGATAAGTTTAGCATTATATGTAATAAGAGTAGATTCAAATCCTATGATTATTCTATTGAAAGCTTGAAGGAATTGGAAAAATGGTATTTTGAGTTATTTGAAGAAGATAAGTTTTCGAACATAGGATTGTCAAGAGAGGAATTTGAGCAATGTATGGCAATGTATTTTGGAGAAGTAGTGATACGAAACAATGAAGATGCAAAGTATGTTGTTAAAGAGTTCCCGTTTGTTACAGGAAAATATGAGTTTTACATCAATAAAGGGTTACTAAGTATTGCATTCGTTCTGATGTGTAACGAATGGTATACAAGATCAGGGAATAAAAAAAGAAACTTGTTGTTTAGAGAGTATAATAGATATTTTAAAAGATAAAAGACTCGTTTGCAGGGAGAGTACATGGCTGGAGCGTAATGCTCCGGCTATTTTGTTACTTATTTCTATGCGCCAAAGGAGGAATCATATGGCAAACAACAACACAGAGGTCACTTTTGAAATCATGGAACACATCGGAGTGCTCGACACTTACGATAACCGTGAGCAGGCATGGACCAAGGAGGTGAACATTGTCTCCTGGAACGGCGGTCCTGCCAAGATCGATATCCGCGACTGGGATGCTTCCCACGAGAGAATGTCGAGAGGAATCACGCTGACAGAGCAGCAGGCTGAGAAACTGACGAAGTCTCTTGTCGAAAGATACAGGGCAAAAGAAGACCTGAACAAGACTACTCCCATGAGAAACGACATGGCCAGATAGTCTGACCAATGCGGCATAATGTGGTAAAATTACTGCAGTGTCGCAGTACATATGAGGAAATCAAACATGGATGCGCTAGATATAATAGGAACCATAATGGAATACGGGATGATTGTTCTCCTTGGAGGGCTTGGGCTCCTTGCAGTAATAAGGACGCATCGCAAAGCAAAACGCGGTGAGTCGACCAGAGTTCCGACAGTTGGCGCAATGAACGATTTGCCGAGTAGCGTGACTGGCATCAATAAACATGATGATATGTCAGAACGTTCTGAAGAAAGAAGAGACAGAAGGACAGAGTAGAATGGAATATAAAAGAGATCGGAAGGGGAATATACCTTTTAGTCTACATGATAGTAGAATAGAGAAAACCATCATAAAAGATGATTCACTAGTTTTTAAAATAGATAGAATTTTTCAGTATGTCGATGATGAAGAGAAGTGGTACCCGTGTGAAATCGAGTTTACTAAAACAGACTTTGATTTTTGCGATGTTCTAGTTTTCAACTATCCATATGGAAATGAAGACATAAATGATTTCTCAGGCAGAAGGTTGTCTTTTGAAGAATTTATTGAAGAGTATCCGAACGGGGGATTTGAAATCTTCATAGAGACCTATGCCGGATATGATACTGTTTTTCAAGGCGAAGTTTGGAATGGAGATTACAATCTCAGAGCGATTATGTCAATCTGGAATATGGGAGATATGATATACAGAATAGAAAATGAAGAATAATCACTACGTATACATGCTCAGGTGTGCGGATGACACCTTATATACCGGATGGACTACAGACGTAAAGAAGAGAGTTGAAACGCACAACTCCGGCAAAGGCGCGAAGTACACCAGAGCAAGACTGCCGGTTGAGCTGGTATATACAGAAGAATTCGACGACAAAACAGAAGCACAGAAGAGGGAGTATGCCATCAAGCAACTCACTCGAGCGGAGAAAGAAACACTGATTAAAAGTGACGTGGACGAAGACATTCATGATCCGTGTCTGCGCTTTCAGAGGTGAGAAAAAATGTCTATATACTATGAATATGACTTCAGAACAGAGGATGTATTAATTCGACAAGGTGATAATGCACCTGAGATACTTCACAAAGGGGATCAACAGTGGGCGATACTGGCTCCACGGTCCGACTACAAAGATGAAAAATACTGCCGGGCAGTTTACTTAGGACAAGGATGTTGGGAAGATCTTAGACGAATAACAGAAGAAGAGGCTGAGGAAATACTGAAAGCTTGGGGTTATTCGGATTAAAAAAGGAGAATGAACAATGTATTCATTGGATGAAATAGGCGACAATAAACGTGAGATTATTAAATATACAGCCAATGCGCTAAAAGAAACTGGCCATTCTGAAATAATAGAAAACATGGAAAAAAGAGCAAGTTACAGCAAAGACCATGATACTCTGATAATGTATTGCCAAGGGTACTTAGATATTGCAAATGGAATTATAGATTGATATTTGAAATGATAGGTAATCGAGATACATAGGCGGTGGCAATTGGGCTACCGCTTTTTTGATGCAAGAAAGCGAGGTTTAATATGGCTGGTGAAAGTACAAATAAGATTCGTGTGATTGTATGCAGGGCGGATGAGCGGGCCGAGGTCGTGGAGATTGAGGACAAACTCGAGGCCATGCAGGAGCTGGTTGGCGGCCTTATACAAGAGTATATGCCGTGGGAAGATGAGGTCGCACTCATCTGTAATGAGGAAGGAAAGATGACAGGCCTTCCTCTCAACAGGGGAATAAAGGATGAAGATGGTCATCTGCAGGACATAATCGCAGGTGACTTTTTTATTTGCTACGCCCCGATTGAAAGCGAAAGATTCCTGTCGATGCCACCGGAACTGGAGCAAAAGTACAAAGAGAAGTTCGATTTGCCGGAGATGTTCATGATGGATAACGGAGAAATCGAGACCATAAAGTACGATCCTGACGGCAAAAATAATCCGGTAACGGCGATCACAGCACGTGGCGATGCACTGAAAGATTACGCAAGATGAAGCTGCAGCTGAAGCGGCAGCACTTATCGCGGAACTAGTTAAGGTTGTCGACATTTTTGAATAGTCGACATAACTTAATTTATCGGGATATCCCGATAATTTTAGCAAGCAGAGCATTTGACCGTTCACGGTCTGCACGCTGCCTTACCGCTCGACGCCGGTAAGGCACTTGGTGGCAAGCCCCCAAACCCCCGCTGAGCTGACCGCTCAGTGACCTGTCAAGCGACTGTTCGCTGACAGGTCAAAAGATACTGACGAGAGGAGGACAAAAGAGATGAGGAAAAGGGACTGCAGGCTGACACTTTATCTCACAACTGACGAGATGGCGAAACTGAATCGAAAGTCAAGCGCAGCCTGCGTAGATAACAACAGATACCTGAGAGCCTTTATCAATGGTGAGGAACTCAAACCTGCACCGGATGAAAGATTCTGGCAAGCGATGGAGATCGTAAGAGAGTTCGCAGATAAGATTGACACTCTCGCGATGAAGGCAGATGACAAAGCAGATGTCATTGCCATCATGGCAGAGGCAAAGAAGTGGCGCATGCTTGAGAACGCCATCGAGAAGGAGTTCCTCCGTCCAAAGAAGGTAGGTGACAGCTAATGGCGGTGACAAGGATATGGAGCATCAAGGGAAGGGCAGGAAGCCCGATTGACTATGTCATTGATGAAGAGAAGACACAGAGGGTGTTTACAGAAAGCGAGAGACAAGCACTTGAGGATATTATCGCCTATGCTGCCAATGAGGATAAGACTGAGAGCATGTTCTACACGAGCGGAATCAACTGCACAGTAGAGTGCGCCAGGGATCAGTTCGATACAACCAAGCTTCAGTTCAATCAGAAGGGAGGCAATGTCGCCTACCATGCGTACCAGAGTTTTGCACCGGGCGAGGTCACTCCGGACGAGGCACATGCTATCGGAGTAGAACTTGCCCGCGAACTCTGGGGAGACAGATTCCAGATGGTAGTCGCAACACATCTTGACCGAGACCATATTCACAATCATATTGTCATCAACTCGGTGTCATTCAAGGATGGATATAAGTTTCATGGATGCAAAGCTAACACGAGAAGGCTTCGTGAAGTATCAGATAGGATTTGTCGTGAGCATGGGCTCTCAGTAATAGAGAACCCGAAAGGAAAGAAGGTGAGTGCGTTCCTCTACAACTTAGAAAAGGAAGGAGGGCCTTCGCGCTACAACATAGCCCGGCAGGCTATCGATGAGGCGATTGAACTTAGCCTCGATGTTGAGGACTTCAAAGATGAGCTCAAGCGTCGAGGATACAACATAAGGTTCGAGCCAAACAGGAAACACTGGACTATAGTCCCACCGGGCTGGAAGAAACCTATACGTATCCATCAGCTTGGTGATGCCTACACTCAGGAGAGCATCGAGCGGAGAATCTATGATAACGATCCGGTTGAGGTGCAGGCGAGAGTGAGAAGGAGCAACTTCAGACCTGCTCGCTATAACCTCCGCCGCCGGATAGATAACATCATGGGGCGCTCCGGGCTTGAGAAGCTCTACCTCAGATACTGCTATGAGCTTGGCTACCTTCCGAAGTACAGACAGAATCCGACAAGGCTTCATATCTTACTAAAGGAAGACCTCCTGAAGTGCGATCAGTACTCAGAGCAAGCCAAGTTACTTGCGAAGTATCACATAAGCACGGGCGAGGAGCTTGCTGAGCATGCTGAAGCAGCAACGTCCGCGATGAAGACGCTTGGCAATCAGCGTGACGAGCTTAGACGCTTCGTCAAGAGAGTTGGGCCCGCGCATAAGATCGAAGCAGCGAGAGCGGAGATCACCGAACTGACTACTGAGATCAAGAAGCTCAGGCGTGAGGTCAAGGTGTGCAAGGCCATAGAGGAACGGTCGGATGAGCTTGCAAAGAAACTACAGATAGTTGACAGAGAGACAAGAAGGAAGGAGGAGATGTCACGATGAATCCTGGTGGAGATGCGGCTGAACAAGTCGTTAGATTATCACTTGAAGGAATGGAGGTCACTGCGAGGATAGCGGGTACGGGTGCGAAAAACATCGCACTTCTTTTATATGCGACGCTTAAGCAGGAGCAGAAGACCAAGGGACGCGCCAGGCTGACGGGAATGCTGAAGTCCGGCAAGGAACTTAAGGTTTACACCATCACACAGAAAGACCTTGGAAAGTTTGCCAAGGAGGCTAAGCGCTATGGTGTGCTGTACTGCATACTCAGGGATAGGGCGAACCCTGATCCTAATGCTGCGGTCGATGTGATCGCAAGAGCAGAGGATGCGAGTAAGATCCAGAGGATCACCGAGAGGTTCGGACTGATGACGAGGAACAAAGCGGAGGTTGCCATAGAGAAGGAAAAGGATAGGCTCTTTGGAAACCCCAATCAGGCCCGGGCGGAGAGAGACCGTCTGTCAGGGCCAGTCTCAGGAAAAGGAGAGCGAAGACTTTCTTCGACCTATGTTAGCCGTCAGCCGTCGGTCAGAGCGAAGCTCGAGAGGTACAGAGCGGAGCTTGCCAAGGCAAATGCAGAGAAGATGACAGAGAGGTCTAAAGGAGCGGTCTCAAAGGGGGTGGCAAGGTAGTCTATGAGAGAGGTAAAGAGAGAAGATATATGGGCTGCTCTTGCAGGCATAGTGCCGGTCACTTGGCTGGCACTACGCATAGCCCCGTACTGGACAGGCAATCTGTTCGAGATGATGGCACATATTGAGAGGATATTAGCACCACCACTTTACAGGATTCTTTGGACTCCCTGGACACTAAAGGTGGTTTTGTTTTGTCTCTTTGCATATGTAGTTGGAATTGGCGTCTGGTTTTCGATGAGAAAGAATTACAGACGAGGTGAGGAGCATGGCTCAGCCAAGTGGGGCGATGCACATTCAGTCAACAGAAAGTATGCACAGCGACCCCTTCCGATGAACAAGATACTCACTCAGCATGTGAGGATAGGTTTCGATGCACACAAGCACAAGAGGAATCTCAACGTGCTTGTGGTCGGAGGATCGGGCTCTGGTAAGACTAGGTTCTACGTGAAGCCAAATGTTCTTCAGGCAAACTGCAGTCTTGTGTTGCTTGATCCGAAGGGAGAACTAATCCGTTCAACGGGCTATATGCTTATGAGGCAAGGCTACAAGATCAAGGTACTCGATCTCATCGACATGAGCAGGAGTCATTGCTACAATCCATTCGTTTATCTTAGAGATGATAACGATGTGCAGAGGCTCGTGACGAATCTGTTCAAGTCAACCACGCCTAAGGGAGCACAGAGCATGGATCCGTTCTGGGATAACGCTGCTCAGATGCTTCTCATGGCACTCATTCTCTACCTCAAACATGAGGCACCGGAGGATGAGCAAAACTTCGCTATGGTCATGGATATGATAAGAGCAGGTGATGTAGATGAGGATGACAGCAAGGCTAAGAGCCCGCTCGATAATCTCTTTGAAGATCTGAGAGAGCGAGACCCTGCGCACATTGCGCTCAAGTACTATGATGCTTATCACTCAGGCTCAGGCAAGACGCTGAAGTCTATTCAGATAACACTTGCTGCAAGGCTCGATAAGTTCAACCTTGAGAGCGTGGGAGCACTCACCATAACAGATGAGCTCGACCTATGGAAGATGGGCGAGGAAAAGACAGCACTCTTTGCCATCATCCCGGACAACGATACGAGCTTTAACTTCCTTGTCAGCATTCTCTACACGCAGCTCTTTCAGCAGTTGTTTGAGGTAGCGGATAAGAAGTATGGAGGTACTCTTCCGGTGCACGTGCAGTTTCTCATGGATGAGTTTGCCAATGTCTCACTGCCGGATGACTTCGACAAGATACTCTCGGTCATGAGATCGCGTGGAGTGTCGGTCAGTATCATCCTGCAGAACCTGGCTCAGCTTAAGGCTCTTTTCGAGAAGCAATGGGAGTCCATAGTCGGCAACTGCGATGAGTTCGTGTACCTGGGCGGCAATGAGAAGGAGACGCATAAGTATGTCTCCGAACTGCTCGGTAAAGCGACTATAGATACCAACAGCTATGGACGGAGCTTTGGGCGGACGGGCAACTACACGAGGAACGATCAACTGACCGGGCGAGAGCTCTTGCTCCCCGAGGAGGTGCGGATGCTGGATAACAGGTTCGCCCTCCTTTTTATTAGGGGAGAGCGGCCGGTGATGGACCTGAAGTACGACCTGATGAAGCATCCTATGGTTCGTATGACAGATGACGGAAATGCTCCTGCATATATTCATGGGGCGGCACTTGACGCTAAGTCATCGATTGAGATTGTGTGGGATGCGGAGCCTACTGAGTCGATTGAAGCACCTGACACCAGCTACGAGCTTCTGTCCGATGAGGAAGTTGAGGAGCTTGTTCTGGGCAAGAGGAAAGATCCGGTGAACCCGGTGCTACTGGGTCTGCCGTATAAAGGAAAAGGAATTATATATGAGGAGGACGACGAAAATGACAGACAAGCACGATAAGAAACAAAAGAAAGGCGGAGTGATTATCTGCACCAATAGGTTGATGCTCATCTACTCGGCGATAGTAATCGCCTTCGTGGTAGGGGCCTGCCATGTATTTGCTGCAGGCGACCCGATAAGCACGGTCAACAACCTGAGCAACTTCATATTCAGCCTGATCAGAGCCATAGGACTCATACTCCTGGGGCTTGGCATCATGCAGGTGGGACTTTCGCTTAAGTCCCACGATCCGAGCCAAAGGGCGAACGGATTCCTAACACTGGCTGGTGGAATAATCATCACATTCACCAAAGAGATACTGAATATGATAGTTGGGTAGTAATATGAGCCAGACCACACCTGGCTCACATACATTTTTCTTATTTGATAATAATGCTATTATATGAGTAAAGAGGAATCTATTTAGTGGAGACAAAAAATGGATGAGAATAACAGAAGAATATATAAGTATCATTTCTATAAAGTAATACAGTTTATTGAAAGAAAAAAAGAAAAAGTGGAACAAATGAAGACGTTCAGAAAAATAATGCCTAATATGGTAGATTTATCATCTGGACATTATTATCTGGCTGAATCGTTTGTATCTCATATAGAAACAATAACAAAGTACGAAATAGAAACAATAGTTGAGGATTTGTTGAGATGCAATAATATTTCATATGTTCGTTTTGCGAAAGATCGACAAGAGTTAGAATCACATGCTCCATTGGTAATAGCAAAGAGAAGCAATGAAAAAATGGTGGGTTATGCCTTTGATATCGGAGAGCGTAGGAGAATATTGGAGCGACTGTTTTTAGATGGGAGCTTTGAGAATATGGATGAACTGAGAATAGTAAGGTTTATTGAAAGCAAATATGATACAAATAACAAATGGAGAGATTACAATCGAATACAATACAATGAAAAAACAGATATCTTGCGAGATATTTCATTTAACGAGTTCTTTACTGAGTGGTTTGGTGAAGAAGAATATAAAGTATTTAAAGAGGAACTTGATGCGTTTAGGGGTGAAGCAATAGAAGCAATAGGATTTGATACGGTTCTTAAGCCAACGGAGGACAACGTTATTGCTATCATTTTAGAAGCAGAAAAAGAAATTGTTGAAAAGAATTACGAGGATATCTTTAAAAACAAACTTCCGAAGAAGGATGTTGAAAAATTAGAGAAACAATACATACAACAAGGATATTATAAAGCTATGTTGGGTAATAAACCATTCGCTGACAGCTTTATTGCATCTGAGTGGATGCTTAAAGTGAATGATATATCTGGGAGTCTTGATTATACAGGTGTGGTATCCGGCTATTTAAAATCAGTAGAACAACTGTTGAAGTCCCTTATAGAAACTTTTGAAGGTAAAATGTTGTACTATGATAATCCTTATGATAATACGGATGCTTATTTTACTGTGGGTAAAAACGAAGAAACCAATGTAATGCTTAAATCTTTAGGAAATTTGATTGATGTTGTAAAGAATAACAAGAAACTGTTCGTAGAAAACGATAATGTTAAGTATCATGTTGAGAGATACTTAAGAGCGTGGTGCGAAAAAAGGAATCCAGCATTTCATAGTAAAGGCGTAAATAAAGAATCTGTAACAGTTATTCGAGAAGAAGCATTATGTATCTACTTTTTGCTTCTGGGAGGAATAAAACTAACACCAATACAAAGAGAAAAGCTAGGAGGTTTTCAAAAGAAAGAGACTAAAGAAGACTATCAAGAGGACAAACTTTTGAAATGGCTGGAATATATGCCATTGAGAAGAGTTCCTGATGGTGTGCGCTCTCTGAGATTTACGATAATTGGTACAACTCCAGTGGATAATAATAGGTGGACTGTTAGAGTGATGGGATTTGAATCCCTTTCGCGAGGTGCCACATATAACAATGTGATAGACAGATTATCGGAAAAGGGGTTATATGATTCTGGGGACTACTTAAATGATGGATATAGTTGGATTGAAGAGGCATCTTATGAAGCAATAGAGGCTCGCATAGAAAAGGTAATAAAGCAATATTTGAGTCGTAGTGATTACTTTGAAAAATTTGATGAAATCGTTATCTCGTCGCTTCTAGGAAATAGAATAATAAACTAATAGGGTGTTTCATAGAATTCAAGAGCCTTACGATAACTTTCTGCAATCTTGTTCCTAGTATCAACTGGGGAAAGTATAACTGCATGCATACCAAAACGAAAAAAATACTGAAGAATCTGCAACTCAGTAGAATAAAAGGTCATATTAACGTTCCCTACAGAATCTATAGTCGTCAACTTCTCCTCGGCCAATGGACGCAAATGTGTAGTGCTTCTATACATATTAAAACCGTCTGGAGTAAGCAAAACCTTAAATTCGCTAATATTACCAAGCATAAACTGAACCCCTTTACTATCTAGAGATTGTTGAAGTTCCTGTTTTTCTACTTCTGATAGATTCGCACTTCCATGAGATTTGGAATATGTTCTAAGATCAACTATACGTGATATTCGGAAAGGGAATGGAGCATAGTCTAAATCAGTTATAGGTGATATTTTTTTTGAATAGCCGACAAGATAATGGAATGTTCTAGCAGAATCTGAAACCATTCTGTACGGTTTTACCTGACATATAATAGTTTCACCTCTAGCGGTAACATATTTAATTTTTAATATGCGTCTATCTTGAGGCGGCAAGAGCAAACTGTTTTCCAAGCTGTTAAGAATATTTGAATAAACGATGGCCTCTCGTTCGTACTGAGGTAACAAGGCATAGTTTTCGAGGATAGCATTGAACAATGATGCTCTTGTTGAGAATTCACAATTGGGGCCTATTACATTTCCTTCAAGCTCTTGTAAAACTTCAGACACTTCATTTGATGGTCTGATCTTAAAAGAATAATCTGTTCTGTTCTTCTTTTCTAGCGGTTCTGTGTTCTCAAATCTTTCTAGAAAGATTCTATTAATAAAACCGGAAATATTTGATCTCGAACCTGAGAAGGCATAACAATCACTTTTTATAGTGTTAAAAGCATAGCTGCTAAGACTAATATGTTGTCGTCTTTCTGAATAGAAGTCCATATAAGTTACCTATATATTAACTGAATAATACATTATATTCCAAAATTGCTCTAAAACATTAACTTAATAAGATGATAAATCTCAATCTTGTTATACCGATTTTAGCATTTTATTATATAGGAGTAAACAGCAACACTACTTAACACTATTCAATATGAGGAGGGATTATGAAAGGTTATATGACAGAGGCACAGATTTTAAATGCACTAGAAATTCCAGACTTTAGACATATGACAAAAAACAAAGTTGTAGCGTTTGCTTCTATGCTTCAAGAAATGGATCCCGAAGTTGCAAAAAAAGCTATTGAGCAGTTTCCCAACTTTCGTGAATTGACTATTGAACTGTTATCTTCGTACAAAGAAGCATCGATTGTTCTTTCTAATAATAGCAAAGAAATAACCACTCAATGCATAGAAGTGATTAACGGAATATCCGATTCTCTTGGACGTTGCATGTCACAAGACAATGTTTCTACAGAGGAGAAGAAGATGTATGTTGAAAGCATCATGGAAATTGTCCGTACCGTGACGGAGATAGATGCAAGTAGTAAAGAAATGAATACAAGAACACAAATTCTAATAGGGATTGCAGTTTTTGTTCTCGGTTCAATAGCTAGTGCTTTGCTAGGTAATACTTTGCGTCTAAAAGCATCTTAATTAATAGATATATGTCATTATGGAGATAGCAGAGAATAACATTCGGGAAAAAGTCTGGGAAGATCGAGAGATAGCTCTAAGGTATCTAGAAGAACTAACAACTCTAATTGCGAACAAACGAAGGATGCCATATTCGGACAATATTGTAATATCAAGCACAGAACTACTTAATCTTATCTATAAAATTGAACAAACGATTATTGTGCAAATAAAATGATATTCGCAATTATTACAACGCATATAATAGGAGAGTGTGACTCTCTTATTATAGGGGCACGTAGCATTCGAGGGCGCCTTCAACGGAAGGTGTCTTTTTGTACGACTGAAAGGGAGGATGATAATAGTATGAGTAAAAGGAAGTTGATACTGGGAATAAAGCGTAATAGGTTTAACAGCCTAGATTCTATGAGACATATAGATTGCATGATTGAGGCTGCGGACATACTCCTTAAAGATCCAGGCAAACGCATTAAAGATTTGTCTTTGGATAAGCCTCGCTTGATTCCCGAAAGAAAAAGGGTCAGCAGAAAGGAACTGAGAACGATAAAAAGAAAACTGTTTAAAGATGCAGTGAAGAAATACTTGGCAATTAATAAAGCAATCAATGATATGAGCAAAGGTGAAGAAGACCGAATGCAGAGCTTAAAAAACGTCAATACATTATTGAGTCAAGCAATTAAGGATCTGTCCTGGGACTTGAGTTAATAACATTCACAATCAAGAATACAACATAGCGTCGGTGTACGAGCCGACGCTTTTTATTATTCAACTTTGACTCTTACTATAACTTACATGATTCAAAGGTCGTGTAAAGCACATAGAATTCCTTTTCTCCCATTATTATTTTTGAACTCGCTGCTGCAGCGGAACAAGTCACGTTTCCAAATGAAGAGATATCCTTTGCTTTCAAGTCAATTTTAAGAGGGAAAGGTGAGTTTATTATACAATCCCTACAGTGACTGACATTTTCCTGACACTTGAAGTTTTCGGATTCCAAAAACTCAACTAATGCAATACGCGCTTCCTTATCTTGTGGGGACACAAATGCCGTCCCTTGTCGAAAAAGACCGAGAATTCTTTCCGCATCTACATACCTGGTTTTATCTTTGTAAATCATGATATATTCTCCTTCCTCATAAAAAGGCCCATCGGTGATGGGCCTGACGAAATCTATATAGAACCCATCATTCAAGCTTTAGCACCTTGCCATTTGGTAGGTTGCTGTGCAGTCCCAGGGCTTGTCCCTCGTGCACTCTTTATGGTGGCATAATAGTAACACATAATGGTGTGGCAATTTTAGGACTTGATTATGTGTAGAATGTATTCAGCGTATTCAGCGTATTCAAATGAAAATGTAACTGACGGAGGGGATATGTATATACGTTCTTTCGCAATTCCAACACCGGAAATTGAAGCTAAGCTCATAAATAAGCGGATGGAATACAATGGTGGAAGGTTTGGATATATTGATAACACTTATCCTTGTCGAATATTTTCAGACAAAGCATTTAAAATGCTTTCTTTCAAACCCGTGACAATTCTCTATGGTGGAAACGGTTCCGGGAAAAGCACGCTACTAAAACTCATTTCGCAGAAGCTGGAACTAAATAGAATTGCCCCTTTCAATTCAAGTGAGTTGTTTGATTCCTATGTTGCAGAGTGTAGTTATTCTATGCATGATGATGATGATGGGTTTAAGCAAAGAATTCCGAACGGAAGTCGTATTATCACAAGTGATGATATTTTCGACTACATGCTTACTGTCAGGACTAACAATCAGGATATAGCCGAGAAGATAGAAGAAGCGCGTGATAAGTGGAGCAGGCTTGTTTGTGGAGAAACAGTCAAGTTCCAAGGAATGGAAGACTATGAGGCCCTAAGACAGCAGGTTCTAGCTCGAAGCAAATCTGTATCTAGAAGGCAGTTCATACGTAGAATTGTCGGAACAGAAGTAAAACTCAACAGCAATGGAGAGACCGCGCTTGAATACTTTATACAGAAACTCAAAAATGACACTCTGTATTGCCTAGATGAGCCTGAGAATAGCCTATCGCCAAAACTGCAGATAGAGCTAAAAGGTGTTATAGAAGATAAGGCCCATTACTGCGGGTGCCAATTCATTATGGCAACTCATTCACCGTTTTTACTTTCAATGAATGAGGATCTTTCAAACATTTACGATCTTGATAGCTCGCCAGTTGCGGAAAAACATTGGTGGGAACTTGAAAATACGCGCACATACTTCGAGTTCTTCGAAAAGAATAGAGAACTATTTTTGCAGTAATGTATAATTGGGATGTTACGGTAAAAGTTATTTTGATTGTTAATGGTGAGTACATATGCCACTAGGTTGGATTGATTTTTCAAAAAGCGAAAGAAATAAGGTGCTTGGAGTGCTTGACCTATTGATGGAGTCCGGCACACTTGACGAGCTTGGCATTGCGCCCGTAAGGGATGGCTTTGCTAATTTGTTTTTTCCGGGGACTTCAACTATCCAGACAAGAGCTAAATATTTTCTTATAGTTCCTTACGCATTAAAAGATCTTGAATACGACAATGAAACCAATCCAAACAGATGTCTGGTAAAGCTTAACGATATTGAAAGACAGTGTGGCATAAAACTATTGGAGTTTAAAAAAGATACAGATGGTGTCATCGGGAGTCGTTCTTTAGGGCAAGGCGGATGGGTAAAAAGAACGCCGTCAGATATCTACTGGGCGGGTCTTAGGAGCTACGGTATTTTCAGTGCCGGTGGCATGACATCAACAGAGTACATGAGAACCATGTGTGCCCTTAAGAGCCAAAAGACAGATATGCTTAAGCTAGGAAATAGGAACGATGATTCTGAAGAGAAAGATTCTGACGATAAAGATGCAGGCTATCTTTTCAGAGTTAAGTTCTTGAATATACCGACATATAATCCAAAGTGGATGGATAATCTGAATATTAAACTTACGTCTGAGGAAGGAGTATTTCTAAAAAGGCAGATCATACAATCCTTCCCAGATTCAATGCTGGCTTTCATGCTTAAAAATGATATGACAGAGATTATGGGCTGCAAAAGGATAAAGGAGCTTGAGAGCATTATCCATGTATTTCCGGAACAGATTCGATCGGATTATGCACTTGCAATCGCCTTCTCAGACTTTTTATATGTTGTTCGGGTTCTGTACAACATAATCGTTACTGATAATCAGAGTGATGCAGCAGAGGAAGAATGGGTCTATATAAAAGATGAACTGGAAAGAAGATCATCTGTAGACTTAGAAAGCATATTTAATAGGCTGCAGATTCACAGAAATCCATCGCTATGTAAATTCTTGAGAAGGTGTCAGTCCCTGATGAAAACAGGTGACGTTGAGGGTCTGAAAATTGAAATAAGACGCAGAGAACGCGAATTGAAACAGAACAGAGCAAAAACGGCTCATCCGGGAGAATTTGATAGCACTGTCTGGTACGGAGGCAGTGAACTTGATTACAGATTCAGTAATGCAAAGGTTATTATCAAAGACATCTGGGAAAGCGAGGGATTATGCTAAACCCTAATAAAGATAGATTGGATTATGGGCAGCTCTTAACTCCTCCTGCAGGATACTACTTAGATTTTGCTGTCGGCACAACTTATTCTCTTAATTTAGATGCTCTTGTTGGGGCAACTCTTTCCCTGGGATTATCTGCAGAGACAGACAGCGATCTTATGAATAATCCTGTCTGTTTGCTAGAAGCTCTACGAAGTACTGGCGATAATGTAGCACTATATTGCGAGGGAGGGCAGATACATCTTCCAAGAAATGTAACACCGCTATACATTCTATTGGAGAAGATGGTTTTTCCGGTAAAGACACCAAAGCGCAGAGGACTGTCTTCCTATCCTTCGTTTCACCCAAAAGTCTGGCTAATAAGATATGCGAATCAACATAAAGAAGCAGTATACAGATTTATTGTCTTAAGCCGAAATCTTACTTTTGACAGGGATTGGGATGTGTCGTTTTGCATGGATGGAGTTGTTCAGGGACGCAAAAGAAACAAGAATCTTCCTCTATGTGATTTCTTGCAATATCTTATTTCTCAGACACCGCGTAATGATAACGGAAAAGAGAAGATAAGAAGGATCAGAAGTATTATCCGAGAATTACCGTATGTTTTATTTACTCCAGAAGAAAAAGAATTCATGGATTTTGAGTTTCTTCCTGTTGGGGTAAAGAGAGAAGGTGGTGGATATCACAGTATGGATGACACCCCTCTGATGACAGGCACATTCCATGAGATATTCATTATGTCTCCATTTGTAAATGGAAAAATGATCCAGGATTTTAACGACAGGAATTATGGCTATGGCATAAAAGATCCGCAATATACTCTTATAACTCGTGAGATGTCACTTGGCTTTATGAAGCCCGAAGAAGCGGATAACTTCAAGATATATACAATGCGAGATGCCATAATTGATGGTGAATCCATAATATCCGATGACTCTCAATCTATCCAGAGCCAAGATATCCATGCCAAACTATATATGATGCGAAAGTATTCGGATACTGATTTGTACATTGGCTCATTGAACGCAACTCATAACGCCCTGCATGGAAATATCGAGTTCATGATATGGCTTATGAGCAAGAACCGTTATCTCAATACAGAAAAACTAAAAGCCGCACTATTTGGGAGCGACAAAGACGGCAAAGATAATCCATTCCAAGAAGTTGAACTACGAGATAACAAGATCGATGAAAGCATAGACAAGAGTTATGCACTTGATGCGATAGTCAAAGGAATCAATAGAAATTCTCCAACAGCTGAAGTCAGTGAGTCTGATGACAGATATTCAATAGATGTATATTTTGGAGACTATGATACAAAAGGCTTTAAAGTTGAAGTGAGGCCACTATTGTCTAATAAGAGGGCATCATTTGATGAGTATATCAGATTTGAAAATCTCGAGATGACACAACTTTCGGAATTCTATGTTCTAAAGGTATCTGATGGAGAGGATAGCATAGAAAGAGTCATTGTTATTCCAACAAAAGGATTACCGGATGACAGAGAAAAAACTGTGGTCACCAGTGTAGTTAATAATAAAGAGTGCTTCTACAGATACATAGCTTTTCTGCTTGGAGAAGATGAGGTGCTCAGCATCTTAGAGTCCGAGGAAGCACTAAATGGCATTGGCAGCGCGGATGGCAATAATGTATATAGCATCCCTGCTTTATACGAAAAAATGCTGAAGACTGCTGCAACAATCCCTGAAAAGTTTAAAGGTATAGAGTATCTCATGAAAACTGTTTCCGAAGACGGAATAATACCTGAAGATTTTAAAAAACTATATGAGACGTTTAAGAAAGCGGTGAAACTATAATGGCTAATGTAAAAGGGCGTCTTGATCAAATAGAAAAGAATATCATGGGAGGCCTTAAAGACTTCCAAAAAGCAACTGTTGAGCGAATAGATTACCTGTACAGATCCGGCCAAAAGCGAATACTGGTCTCCGATGAAGTTGGTCTTGGGAAGACTTTGATTGCGCGCGGAACTGTTGCTAAAATGGCAAAACTGAGGCAGGAAGAAGGGGATGATCTCTTTAAGGTTGTCTATATCTGTTCCAATGCGTCAATTGCAGATCAGAATTTAAGAAAACTCAGAATTACACATGAAGCAAAAACTGAGAGCGTATCCTCGTCAAGACTATCAATGCAACATTTGAATATATTCAGACAGGAAAATGACAGGGAGCTTTTGAGTAGATACATTCAACTCATTCCGTTAACTCCGGAAACATCTTTCAGGATGACAGGCGGGAATGGAAACATGGTGGAGAGAGCGTTAATGTACGTGTTTCTACAAAGAATTCCTGAGTTGGAGGATTATAAATCAGAGCTTGAAGTAGCTATGTGCGCAGATGCTGAAAAAGGATGGAATCAATGGGGTAGAGATTGTTATGAGGGTGAGGCCTTAGCTGTAAATGAACAATCCAAAGGAAGATATTTCAATTACATGCTTAAGCATCTTGAAAAATCCATAAACAAAGAATGGGATGATGGTCTTTCGTATTTAGATGGATTAAAGATGCTTTGCCAGGCTATAAGAGAAAATGGCGGGAAGCGTGTTAAGGATGACAAGATAATCGGATACGTAAGGATTATCTTTGCAAAGATTAGCTTGGAAAAACTTCAGCCTGATTTGGTTATCATGGATGAGTTTCAACGCTTCAGATTTCTTATAACAGCAGATCCTAACTCTGATATGGGAATGCTGGCAAACAAGTTCTTCAAATCAGAGGGATTAAGGATGCTACTACTATCAGCCACTCCATATAAGATGTATTCAACGCCTGAAGAGATTGACGAAACACATATAGATGAACATTATACTGAGTTTCTTGATGTAATGAGATTTCTTAATGAAGATACTCCGGGAGCCGAAGAGGGTTTTGAAACAGTATGGAAAGATTATTCAATAAAGCTGAAGGAGTTTTCAGTAGGTAGTACAGCTATTCTACAAGCGAAAGATGCTGCGGAAAATGAGATGTATAAGACTGTATGCCGCACAGAAAGAATAGCAGCGTCTGAAAATGCAGATATTATTGACGACAGAGAGGTGCATCTTCCACTCGAAGTTATAGAGCAAGACATTACATCATATGTACAGATGCAAGAATTACTTGAGTATATGGGTGAAAACTATAATGTCCCTGTTGATTACATAAAATCAACGCCATATCTGCTTTCGTTTATGAGGGATTACCAGCTGAAGCGCAATGTTGAAAGGTATTTTAAGAAGAATCCTGATGAGGTTAATCGGATCAACAAGGAGATCTTCTGGCTAAAGAGATTTAGGTTAAACAGATATGAAAAGATTCCGAGTAATAATGCGCGTTTGGAAAGAGTAATGAACTCGGTTCTACAAAGAGGAGTTGAAAGAATTCTTTGGATGCCACCTTCAAGACCTTACTATGAGCTTCAAGGCGTGTTTAAAGGGACTGAACTATCAACAAAGACACTAATCTTCTCTTCTTGGGAAATGGTGCCACGAATGATAGCCAGTATGATTTCATATGAGGCTGAAAGAAGGACTGTAGGGAAACTAGCAAAAGAACATAGGGATAAAGACGCCAGCTACTTCTATGGTGATGGAGATAAGAAAAGATATCCTCCGGCCAGACTGAACTTTAAGCTTAGTGATGGGGCACCGGCAGCGATGACATTGTTCTGCTTGCTGTACCCTTCAAAATATCTTACTAAGGTATTTGATCCTATCTCCTGTATGAATGAAGGGCTTTCTTTGAAAGATATAAAAACTCAAATTAGGAATAACATAAGTACAAAGCTTGATAAGTATCCTAATGCAGAGTCCGGAAGAGAAGATAAGAGCTGGTATTATATTGCCCCGATGCTACTCGATAAAAAAGACTATGTGGATGAGTGGTTTGAAGATATTCATAGCATATCTGAAAATGATGAATCTGAAGGAAGGAAGAGAGGCCAAAGAGGATTCTTGGCACACGTAGAGAATCTTGAATATCTATATGAAGACTGCTTGGAAGAGAATTGCAAGAATCTGGGAAAAAGACCAGCAGATTTGATAGATGTTCTCACAGATATGACCATTGCTTCTCCTGCAATATGTATAAATCGAACATACTCAAAATATGCTAAAGGTGGGAAAGTGGACACATATCTTCCAAGTGAATTAGCTAAGGTGTTCATTAACAGAATGAATTCACCGGAGTCCACCGCCGTGATTGAACTAGCATGTGGCAGAAAAGCAGATGATAGTCACTGGAAGAGCTTGCTGACATATTCCGTGCAAGGCAACCTGCAGGCGGTATTTGACGAGTACGCTCATCTTCTGGCCAGTGGTATGGATAAGGGAGATAATGTTGAGCAGCTACATATTCAAATGAGGGAAGCGATTAATATAAGGACGACTCAGTATTCTATAGATACGTTCGACCGTTTCAAGAGTCGAATGGAGGGAAAGAAAAAAGAGCGCCCTGTTAATATGAGATCCCACTTTGCTGCAGCCTTTACTAAAGGTGATGGTAAAGAGTCAGATGCAGACAGAAAGAAGACACTTAGAAACGCTTTCAATTCACCGTTCTGGCCTTTTGTACTTGCTACTACATCTATTGGACAAGAGGGATTGGACTTCCATAACTATTGCAGAAAAATAGTTCACTGGAATCTGCCTTCAAATCCGATTGATTTAGAGCAGAGAGAAGGTCGAATCAATAGATTTGAGTGTTTGGCAATAAGGCAAAATGTTGCGAATAGATACGGCAAAATAAATTTTAAGAAAGACATCTGGGAAGAGATGTTTGAAGAAGCAACTAGAGTAGAAAAAACAGATGGAGCATCAGATCTAATCCCATACTGGGGACTCAAAGAGACCGATGATATGGTGAAGATTGAACGCATAGTGCCAATGTATCCATATAGTAGAGATGGAATGGCATATGAACGGCTCATCAAAATACTATCGATGTATCGTCTCACATTAGGGCAGGCCAGACAGGAAGAACTCCTCGAGTACTTGTTTAAGAATGTGGATGATACCGATGAATTAAAGAATTTGTTTATAAATCTAAGTCCGTTTTATAAGAAGAATAAGCAATAGAGGCATGTTGTAATGAAGAATGAGATAGAATTTAAACGAAATAAAGAAACAGGTGCCTTGGAGAGTTGGAAGAACGGCGAAAAAGTGGGGGAAGTTATTTCGATCCCGGGTGATTTTAATTCCTTTGAAGAAGCTGAAGAATACTTTCGAAATCATGACATAGACGATTATCATAAGAATTGGACCATCGAAGATGTTCGAGACTTCGTTAATAAGGAACTGTGGACATTTGCAAGGACATATGCAGAGAGAGCCCCTCATGAATACATAGTAAGAAATAATACTTTTGGGACTGATGAAGACTTTATGCGCGCCGTAAACTTCATACAGAATAATGGCATAACTATGTATTTCTGGGACCGACCTAATAAATATATCTTTGTTGATGACTATCAGTATTGGGTAATGCGTGATAGCGATGATGATCCCACGACCGTTCTTAATCGGTGCAAGATAAGAGAATATAAATATACAATTACATGGAAAGGGAAAGATAAATAGTAGACCCGATGCAGAGTTAGATGCTTCTATGTAAACGAACGAGATGAGATGAACGATGCGCGACGCGTGCGATAACCGGTTGTTACCAAACAAACCGGTTTTTTGGTGTCCTAAAAAATGGACATAAAGGGTTTTAGAATGTAGACAGATAAATACAAGAAAGGAGTCCCTGTATGAATTTCGTGAATACATTAAGCAGGATTGCCCATAATCCTAACTGCCATTTTATAAGTAGAATTTCCGACGTTAATCTTGGGGTTTATGAAGATTCGGTGTCTTTGAGTAGAGACGGATATAGACTGTGTAAATGTTGCAACCAAATGGCAGGAAGACTCTTTGATAATGAAGATGAGATAGATGCATTTTGCATGAGGCACTCAATAAGCTACACATTAAGCGGATATATCGTAAATATCGTTACACCACATAGCCAGTGGAATGTATGCAGAGGAAATAATAATCGTCTTGTTTTGTACCACAGAAACACAAGAGGAAATACTAAAGGATATCATCTGCAAACTGATCGATATGAGGATTTTATGTCGATTCTCGAATATATAGATGGCCATGATAAATACAGAATGAGAAATCCGCTGCCAAGTCCTAAAAAGAAGAAATCTCCACCTAAGAAGGGAACTAAGAGATATAGAGCTATGGAGCGCAGGAACAGTCAAAGAAAAAGGAGACGCGAGATAAGAAATGTGTTGAATCTGATAGATTCGCTATCTCTTGCATGAGGAAAATATGAGTGTTTTCAGTTTAATTAGTTATGTTAGTCGGAGAAGAGAGGAAAACATGGAAACCTATAGAATGGATGAAGATGCGCTGTATAAAGAAGCAATGGAATATGCGTGTTCACAAGAGAATATGAGCATTTCAATGCTGCAGAGGAAATACAGAATAGGATTTAGGCTTGCCGAAAGATTAATGGATCGATTGGTAGATGATGGTATTGTAAGCTGTGAAGCAGGAACAATACCGAAAGTATTGGGTAAAAGCGGTAATCCTAAAAGGGAAATTGTTGATCGATGGAAACAGCTGGGCACAGGCTTTGATAAGCATTACAACAATATAATCAGAATCATTATTGAATCTTGCTGTGCAGATAGTGAAGCTAATAGTATCTTTTCTCCATTATCAGTGCTTGTACTAGTTAATATGCTAGCTGGGGCCACTGCTGGTAAGACAAGACACGAACTGGAAACTATAATTGGCAAGAATCTCAAATATGATTCTTCCAAAGAGCAAATCAAAACACTTCTAAGTTATCTTGGCACAGGAGATTGCCTGCAAAGCGCTAATGCAGCATGCATTGATTTACAAATAAGAGATTCTATTAATCCGGAGTACATCAAAGAGTTGCAGGATTATTACTCAGCGGAACTAATCTCATCTAATAATATTGCGTTAGATACTAATAAGTGGGTATCAGAAAAAACAAAAGGCGCAATTCAAAAAGTTCTTCAGAATACGGATAAGAATCTAGTTGCTAGCCTAATAAATGCGATAGCTTTTGATGCTAAGTGGCAAGAAACATACGGGGAAGATAATGTCCTAGATGGCAGGTTTACAAATAGCGATTCGTCAATATCAATAATCCCTATGCTTCATAGCGGAGAAAATAAATATATAAAAGGCGGCAAGTACGTGGGGTTCATAAAAAATTACAAGCGTGGAGAGTTTAGCTTTATGGGACTGCTCCCTAAAAAGAAAGGTGCAGAAAACCTACGTAGGTGCTTAAAGCAATTGGATTTTACAGAGGCCTTTGCCTCGGCGGTGCGTGAGAAGGTGTTGGTCAAAATGCCTGAATTTAATTACTCGTGCAATATAGATGTAAAAGAATTGTGCAAACAATTAGGGGCAAAGGAAGTCTTCACATCGGATGCGGACTTTTCGCCTATGAGTTCAGAGTGGCTCATGATTGATAATATGCTTCACTCTGCAAGGATCGAAGTTGATAGAAAAGGTACTAAGGCAGCTGCAGTAACTGTCGCAGCAGTTGGATATGGTTGTACGCCGGACTTCTCTGAACCGAAGATTGTTGAATTGAATAGGCCATTCATATATGCAATCATGCATAATGCAACCAAATTGCCGATATTTGTAGGTATAGTGAACAAGCTGTAGTGATTTCTCTATGGATTAATGATGGGAGGACAAGTTATGTCACGAGCTAGCACGGAAAAAGTCATATGTCCACAATGCGGAATTGAGAGCGATTTCACAATCTGGGGCAGTCTCAATACAACGCTTAATCCGGAAGAGAATGAAAAATTATTGAGTGGAGAATTGTTCATTTTCACATGCCCACACTGTGGCAAAAAAACGAATACGGACTACGCCATTCTATATCATCAGATGGAAGAAAAACGCATGATATACTATGTTCCTCGCGACGAGAATCTTCCTGAAGTACTAAATATGTTCAGAGGAGACCCCGACGCTAAATATGTTCGCAGCGATATTAATCTCTTCGCAGCAATGGGTGATTATACATATCGCATAGTAAGAACACAGAGACGTTTAATAGAAAAAGCAAGGATTCTTAATGATGGGTGGGATGACAGGATTATAGAATTATCGAAGATACTAGTCTCTCTAAAAATAATAAAAGAACAGCAAAATATTGAGTCATTGGAGCTGTTTTATGATGGTGGCAAAGAAAATGTGTGTTTCGGAATCATAGATAGAGAAGGGGAGTATGGAAAAGTTGAGATTCCCAAAGAGATGTATGATTCTATAGAAGAAAATATAGCCAAAGGTTTACCGCCAATTAATTCGAAAGATCACATAATAATTGATCATGAATGGGCAATGTCGTTCTTGTGTGATGCACAACGAGAATAAAGAAGAGAAGAAATAGGGCAGGAATTAGGAAGACAGACAACTATGGCTTTTAATACAAAAGGGAAGAATCTGATAATTATGTATCATTCGCTCAACAGTTCGATTATACAGATCTTACCGATGAAGAACTGGAAGAACTCGACAGATTTTATGAAGATGCGGTTGAGAAAGGGTTACTTGGTGTACTGTCATATGATGATATAAAGCATAGGTAGGTGCTATTAGAATGTGTGACAGTGCAGGACATATCCGTCTCAAGCGATGGTCATATTAACTCAAAACGGAAACTACATGGCGTCGGACATAGTGCCGGCGCTATTATTTTGCAAAGAAGAACCAAGAAAGGAGGGAATCATGTCAGACAACTGGGTCGTGCAACATTTGGTAAATACACTAAACACATGGAATGAGAAGATGGGAGAAGTATGGAGCCTTCTAACTATGTCACCGGCATCGTTTAAGGGCGGGGGGATATGGAGGACCATACTGGCAATAAACGGATCGCTGCAAGCTATCGGACTGGCGCTGCTGGTCCTTTTCTTTTTGGCGGGAGTAGTAAAGACGAGTGCTAATCTCGGAGAAATCAAAAGACCTGAGCATGCACTGAAGCTCTTTATAAGATTTGCCATCGCAAAGGGCGTGGTGACTTACGGGCTTGAGCTGATGATGTCTATATTCTCAATAGTGCAAGGCATTATGAGCAAGATTATGGCATCATCCGGGGTATCAAAGACTTCGAAGGTGACGCTTCCCAAAGAGATGATATCCGCAATAGAGGATTGCGGGTTCTTTGAAAGCATACCGCTATGGGCGGTTACCCTTATAGGCAGTCTGTTCATAACAGTCCTGTCGTTCATCATCATAATGACAGTGTACGGCAGATTCTTTAAGTTATATATGTACACGGCAATTGCGCCTATTCCGCTATCAACCTTTGCGGGACAACCAACACAAAGCATCGGCGTGAGCTTTCTGAAGTCGTACGCTGCGGTTTGCCTTGAAGGTGCGATCATAATAATAGCCTGCGTAATATTCAGCAGGTTTGCGTCTACGCCACCTGTTGTAGATTCTGATGCAGCACCGGCAGCAATGGTATGGAAGTATATAGGGGAGCTTGTGTTTAACATGCTCGTGCTGGTAGGCACGGTTAAGATGAGTGACAGAATCATCAAAGAAATGATGGGATTGTAGACTCGAAAAAGTTCGCAGATTGTCGAATTGTTCGAGTATATGAAATAAGAGGAGGCGCGATAAATGGAAGTAAAAATAAATAGGGAGATCCGTGACTATACGGAGTCGATGTTCTTTGGACTGAGCTTGCGCCAGTTCATTTTTTCTGTCTTAGCCTGCGGTGTGGCAGTAGGTGTGTATTTCCTGCTGAGACCGCTGCTCGGGCTTGAGACTACGAGCTGGGTATGCATAGTAGCTGCAGTGCCGTTTGGGGCAATAGGTTTTCTGAAATACAACGGGATGCCGGCAGAGAAGGTGCTGCTCGCTATTATCCGATCAGAACTTTTAATGCCAAAGCACGTTGAATTCGGAAACGACAACTTCTACTGGCATCTCATGGAAGAAGCCAAGAAGGATGATAAGAAGACAAAGAAGAAAGGCCATACACCGAGAAGAAGGAGGAGAAATTCAGATGATTAAGACATTATCTAATATTCTGAAGCAGGATAAAGAGAAGTTCAAAGTGCCACGCAAGGTGCAGGATATCGTGCCTGTTAGGACCATATGGCCTGACGGGATTTTTCTTGTGGGAAAGAATAAGTACAGCAAGATGTATCGCTTTGAAGATATCAACTATGCTGTGGCATCACGTGAGGATAAAGAGTCGATGTTCCTCGAGTACTCAGAGATTCTGAACTCACTGGACAGCGGAGCGACTACGAAGATAACCATCAATAACAGAAGACTTAACAAGATAGATTTCGAAGAGCAGATCCTAATAAAGATGACAGGTGATAATCTCGATGAATACCGCGAGGAATATAACGAGATGCTCATAGACAAGGCAACCGGTAGCAACTCCATTATCCAGGATAAGTATGTGACGGTATCTGTCCATAAGAAGAGTATTGATGATGCAAGAGTGTATTTCTCAAGAGTAGGCGCAGAGCTTATAACAAAGTTCAACCGCCTTGGATCCAAGTGCACGGAGCTTGATGCTGTGCAGAGACTCAGGATCATCCACGACTTCTTCAGAACGGGCGAAGAGACATACTTTCACTTTGATCTTAAGGACCGCATGAGAAAGGGACATAGCTTCAGAGATTATGTTTGCCCGGATAACTATGAGAATCACAGCGACCATTTCAAAATCGGAAATCGGTTTGGTCGCGTTCTTCTGCTTCGCGACTATGCGTCATATATCAAGGACAGTATGGTTGCCGAACTGACGGATATAAACAGGAATCTGATGTTGTCTATTGATGTAGTGCCGGTGCCGACTGATGAGGCTGTTAAGGAAGTGGAGCAGAGACTTCTTGGCGTTGAGACAAACATAACGAACTGGCAGAGGAAACAGAATATGAACAACAATTTCTCAGCGGTTGTTCCGTACGACATGGAGCAGCAGAGAAAAGAGTCAAAGGACTTCCTCGATGATCTGACGACAAGAGACCAGAGGATGATGTTTGCCGTAATCACCATAGTCCATACTGCGGATACCAAGAAGCAGCTGGATGAGGATACTGAGTCTATTATGACTACTGCGAGAAAGCATCTATGCCAGATGTCTGTGCTGAAGTTTCAGCAGCTTGATGGGCTGAAGACTTCGCTTCCGTTCGGTGTTCGAAAAATTGATGCTTTTAGGACGCTGACGACTGAGTCTCTTGCGGTGTTTATGCCGTTCAGAGTTCAGGAAGTCTATGACAAACACGGTATATATTACGGGCAGAACGTAATAAGCAAGAACATGATGATAGCCGACAGGAGAAAGCTTCTTAACGGCAATTCTTTCATCCTTGGTGTGTCCGGTGCGGGCAAATCGTTTACGGGCAAGAATGAGATAACGAACCTGATGCTCTCATCTAATGCGGACATTATCATCATAGATCCGGAGCGAGAGTATGCTCCTCTTGTGAGAGCGCTTGGTGGCTCTGTAATAGAGATATCCGCAACGAGTCCGAATCACATTAATGCTATGGATATGTCGAGGGATTATGGAGAGACAGATCCGATTATAGAGAAGTCTCAGTTCTTGCAGTCTCTATGCGAGCAGATAATAGCCGGGCACAGATTTGCAAAAGGCCAGCAATCTATAATCGACCGCTGCACTGAGAATGTGTACAGGTACTACCAGCAGGGGAACTACCAGGGCGTGCCGCCTACACTTGCGGACTTCAGAGATGAGCTTCTTAAGCAGCCGGAACCGGAAGCACATTCACTTGCACTTGAGCTTGAGCTCTTTACGAGAGGATCACTTAATACGTTTGCCAAGCAGACGAATGTGAATACAAGTAACAGGCTGGTTTGCTATGACATCTTGGAACTTGGAGAGCAGCTGAGGGCCATAGGAATGCTGGTCATACTGGATTCTATTATCAATAGGATCACTGCAAACAGAATGAAGGGGAGGGAGACTTTTATCTTCATAGATGAGATATACCTTCTCTTTATGCACGAGTACTCAGCGCAGTTCCTGTTTAAGCTCTGGAAGAGAGTTCGTAAATACGGAGCATATTGCACAGGTATTACGCAGAACGTGGATGACCTCCTGCAGTCTCATACTGCTAGGACAATGCTATCCAACTCTGAGTTCATAGTTATGCTGAATCAGGCAGCGACTGACAGGGTAGAGCTTGCGAAGCTTCTTAATATCTCTGATCTGCAGCTGTCGTATATAACGAATGTGGATGCGGGACATGGGCTTATAAAGGTCGGGTCATCACTCGTGCCATTTGCGAATGAGTTTCCAAAGAACACGAAGCTATACCAACTTATGACGACGAAACCGGGTGAGGGACTTGATGCTACTGCAGGAGCCCAAAGTGCAAACAATGTTGCACCTAAAACTCTCAAAAGTGCAAATCCTGCACTTTCAAGTGAAGAGGAGGTGCTGAATATGATTCGCAGAGTATCCACTTCAAATCCGGAATTCGGGGAGATGATGAAGAAGTATTTGGCGGAGTGAAAGAAGAGCGGGAGTCTCCCGCTCAACTACATTAACATCTTACGTTACTTAGGTGATAAACAGAGTCTGCTGTCAAATCTAATATAAGGTCATCAATTATCTTTTGTGATGAACTCTCATTTGCTTCGGTTAAATCTTCTGAAAGCATCTTAATTGCAAGGCTTAATTCTTTAAGCAATTCTTTTGCATCCTCAGTTTCAGCATTCAATCTGTAGGTTCCATTTATA
>CACYFZ010000016.1 GCA_902773835.1 uncultured Eubacteriales bacterium
TGACAGACCGGCTAACGCGTTTCCACGCGTGCCGCGAGGAATAAGGGCTATGCCCGTAAAAACAACAACCCCGCGTTTCACGCGGGGATGGTTTTTTATTTTCTGAGTTTTTCCAAAACCGTTTCGAATATTTCAGGTAAGTCTGAATGAAATTCCATGTATTCTCCCGTGGATGGGTGTATAAATCCCAGGGTCCCCGCGTGAAGCAGCTGCCCGCTGACTTTTACGCCTTCAACTTTATCCGACTGCTTCCTGAAACCGTAGAGCTCATCACCGACGAGCGGGTGGTGAATATATGCCATATGCACTCTTATCTGATGGGTGCGTCCGGTCTCGAGTATGGCTTTTACAAGGGTGTATTTGCCGAAGCGCTCCGTCACTTTTATATGGGTTATTGCATCTTTGGCGGAGGCTCCTCTGACTGCATTTCTCAGCCTGTTCTTCGGATCTCTTCCGATCGGCTCGTCAATCGTAATCTCTTCTTCTTTTATGTTGTCATAGCAGAGAGCCGTATATTCTCTTGTGACCGAATGCTCCGCAAGCTGCGCTGCGAGAGACTCATGAGCTTTATCATTCTTGGCGATCATAAGAAGACCGCTGGTGTCTTTATCGATTCTGTGAACTATGCCGGGGCGTATCACTCCGTTAATGGATGAGAGGGAATCTCCCATGTGATGCATTATGGCGTTGACCAAGGTGCCGGAATAATTGCCCGGACCCGGATGAACTACCATCCCGCGCGGTTTGTTGATAACGGCCACATCATCGTCTTCGTATACTATTTCAAGAGGAATATCCTCAGCTTTTACATCAAGAGCCTCAGGCTCAGGCAATTCGATGACTATCTCATCTCCGTCAAATACAGCCTGTTTCTTGGAAGCTGCCGGGCTGCCGTTTACGGATACCAGGCCTTGGTCTATCAGCTTTACGGCATAGCTTCTTGAGAGCTCGTCCGCATTGTATCCTATGAAAGCATCCAGTCTGGAGCCCTTATCTTCAGGTCCTGCCGTGAGAGTAAGTCTTTCCATTTACAGCTCCTCTCCGTTTTTAAACATAAAGAGGACGGCTATCATCATCAGAATGCATCCGCAGGTGATGAATATGTCCGCAATATTGAAAATAGCAAAACTTCCGCAGGATATCATGTCCGTGACAAATCCGAGTGTAAGACGGTCTATCATATTTGATATCCCTCCTGCTGCTATGCAGGTTAAAAGGAGAGGAAACAACTTCTTTCCTTGTCCTGCAAGCTTAACGGCATATCCTATGCAGCCGACTATAAGCAGTGATGTGAGTATGACCGTAACAAAGCGATTACCCTGAAACATGCTGAAAGCAGCGCCTGTATTTCGGACATAGCAAATAGAGAACCATCTTCCCAGGATTTCGATTCTCTCTCCCGGCTGCATGGAAGATCTTACTGCATATTTACTTAGTTGATCGCAGGCTATGATAAGCACTGCGATTATTGGATATATCATCTTCTTCATTTTGCTTTAGTATATCATCCGCTATTTTGCGCTCGGTAGTTCAGGCGTCACATACACGGTTTGATTGTTCGTAAATATTACCATTCCGGGTTTGGCGCCGTTAGGCTTTTTAACATATCTGACAGGCACATAGTCAACAGGGACATTGTCTGAATCCTTGGCCTTGCTGTGGTAGGCGGCAATCGATGCGGCCTCATATATAAGCTCTGCAGGGAGGTCCTGAAGCCGCCTTCCGTCATCAAGCTTAAGTATTATATGTGAGCCGGGAATGTCCTTGGTGTGCATCCAAACATCAGTCTTGGATGCGTGCTTCATAGTGAGCCAGTCGTTTTCGTTATTGTTTCTCCCGACTAAAACCTGTGTCCCGTCGGACAGTTCATAGCGAATGGGATCCGGCTTTTCCTTTTTACGCTTTCTCTGTGATGCTTTGGCGCGCCTCCTGGCATAGCCCGTCTCTTCAAGCTCGTCTCTTATGGAATCAAGAAGAGGGACGTTGTCGGCACTCTCTATGTTCTGGACTACCGATTCCAAATATTCTATATCATGCTCATTTTCTTCAAGTTGAGTTTGTTTTTCATGAATGGCTGTATGTGCCTTCGAATACTTTTTGAAGTATCGCTGGGCATTGGCCGCTGCATTTATCTTTTCGTCGAGCGGTATATCTATCTCAGAGCCATCGTAGTAATTTGTGACGGTGACTTTCTTAGCTCCCGGCTGCACCATGTGAATATTGGCTGTGAGGAGCTCTCCGTATAGCCTGTACTGCTCTGAGTTTTCTGCTTTAAGCAAATCCTCCGAGAGCTTCTTTTTCTTAAGCAGGGCCTTATCCAGGGCGGCCTGTGCCAGCTTCAGAAGAGGCATTGACTTCTGTCTTACCAGATTGGACGCCTCTCTGTTGGTAAAGAAATAATCAACGCATTCCGAAGTGCTTTCAAACTCCATGGTTTCGAGATGCGAAAGCTCCGTCAGATCCGTTATATGAAACTCCTGAGGCCCGCCTTTTTCATTCAGATAGACTCTCGGAACATAAGTGCCGTTTTCGATTGAAGACACAATCTCAAGCAATCTGGCTGCCGGTTGGTCGGATACGAGGGTGACATCTTCGGCATCCTTTGATGATGAGAGCATCTCTCTGGCGATTGCCGGTGAGATCCCTCCGACGCTCTTCATAATACCTTTCTCATCGTGAGGCAATCCCGTTGACTTTGTTATTTCACGGAAAGGAAGCTTGTCCTGCTCGGGCGGATATTCGTATACCACTCCCGGAAGAAGCTGCCTGTATCTGTTTACGTCGATGGAGACTCTCTTTATTGCATCTATTATCTTCCCGCTTTCGAGATCCGTAAGAACTATATTGCTGTGCTTGGACATTATCTCGATAATCAGCCTTCTGCATACGGAAAAACCCATCTCGTTTAAGGCCTCGATATCTATCTCGATTATCCGCTCGGAATCTTTCTGTCTGACTGCGGTAATGCGGCCGCCCTGCAGATGCTTTCTGAGAAGCATACAAAAAGTCGGAGGCTGGTCAGGGTTGGTATATGAACCTTCCGTGAGGCAGACCCTGGCGGATTGAGAATTGCACGACATAAAGAGGCGGACATTGCCGCTTCTGGTGTGTATATGTATGAGGAGCTCCTCGGGCCCCGGCTGATAAACCTTTTCTATCTTACCGAGAGTAATCCCGTTTGACAGCTCCGTTGCTATTGCATATGTAATAATTCCGTCGTATGCCATGCCGATAATATAACATTGAAACGCTTGAACTCGCAAGGAATATTGGTGTAAAATTGATGGGATTTTGAATGAAGAAAACGGAGAATTATTATGTGGAATAGAGTTTTACTAAAAGAGAGGGCAAAGGATGCATTTAAGTCAAATTACTGGAAATGCGTACTCGTAGCACTTGTGTTGTCACTTGTTGTCGGCGGAGGCTCATCTTTCGGAACCAGTTTCAATTACGGAAGATCACTTGACAGCACTGATGAAATAACAGACAACTTTGACGATTACAATTCAGGATTCGATACGGACGATTCATATACTGAAAACTGGAAAATAGAAGAGTTTGAAGATATTGAAGATATCCAGAACGATTTAGAATCAAACCCGGATGTTATGAGCGTTATTTTTGTCGTTGTCCTTATCGTAGTATTAATAGCTGTTGCCATAGGATTGCTTATTTACTGCTTGCTCCTTGCTCCGCTGGAAGTCGGCTGCAGAAAATTCTTCTTGGAAAACAGTGAAGGCAGAGGACAAGATGTCGGACTTATGGGATTCGGCTTCAAATCTGATTATAAGAATGTTGTAAAGGTGCAATTTTTCAGAGGTTTGTATACTTTCCTTTGGAGCTTACTCTTTGTAATACCGGGAGTTATCAAATCATATGAGTATTTCCTGGTACCTTATCTGCTGGCAGAGAACCCGGGCATGGATAAAAATGAGGCTCTGGAGACTTCAAAGAAGCTCATGTACGGAAACAAAATGGATACGTTCACCCTTGAGCTCAGCTTCATATTATGGCACTTTGCTTCGGCATTTACGCTGGGCCTGGCAGGACTGTTCTGGGTAAATCCTTATGTTTATGCAACGGAAGCAGAACTCTACAGAGTCTTCAGCGGAAAAGCTATCGGAACGGAGAACCCTACTCAAGAGCAGGTGGACCTGGCCAAGCTTTACGGCGGAGTCAAAGATGACGGAGAAGATGTATATATCACATTCGATACACCGGACGATACAAGCACATTTGACTGATTAGGATAGGAGATAAGCGATGATAAAAAGCATGACGGGCTTCGGGCGTGGTGAATTCACAGATGAAGTCAGTAAAGTAACGATAGAAATAAGAGCGGTCAATCACAGATACCTGGATATCTTCGTTAAGATGCCGAGGAAATACGCTTTTGCCGAAGAACAGATAAAGGCGCTTATCAAATCCAAACTTCACAGAGGCAAGGTAGAAGTCAACGTGTCCGTAGATAATATCGGGCAGAGCGACTCGGATATAAGACTGGATAAGGAGCTTGCGGCCAAGTACTACGGAGTTCTCAGCGAACTTGCAGACAGTTTTGAGTTCGGAGAGGAATCGAGGGTATCTCTCAACCTTCTCTCTCGCATGCCTGATGTTATAAAAGCAACGGCGGCAGATGAGGATGAGGAAGCCGTAATAAAGAGACTTCTTGCGGCTACGGAAAAAGCTCTTGAAGATTTCTGCAAGATGAGAGAGACCGAGGGTGCCAAGCTCGCCGCGGATCTTTCCGGAAGAGCGGATACTGTTGCGGATCTCAGAAGCAAAATAGAGAAGAGAGCGCCTGAGATTGAAAAAGAATATGCAGATAAATTCAGAGCCAGGGTAAATGAAATACTCGACGGTGTATACGAAGTTCCCGAAGAAAGAATTGCTCTTGAAGCAGCCATATTCGCAGATAAAGCCAATATCACCGAGGAGCTCGTAAGGCTTGACAGTCATGTGGCGCAGCTCCGAAGCTTCCTGAAGTCTGACGGAAGTGAAGGAATCGGCAAGAAGATAGATTTCCTGATTCAGGAGATGAACAGGGAAGCCAACACCATAGGTTCCAAGTCTAACGACAAGGAAATTACGGCCATGATGCTGGAACTCAAATCCGAGATTGAAAAGATAAGAGAACAGGTACAAAACATCGAATAGATGTGGTACAATTAGTAACCTTGTCGGAATCATTTTTCTGAGAAAGAAGGACATTTATGAGCCGCAAACCAGGCAAACTCTATGTCATAACAGGTCCGTCCGGTACAGGTAAGGGCTGCATATGCAAAGAGATTCTTAAAGAAATAGATAATGAATTCTCGGTCTCCATGACCACGCGTCCTGCGAGAGAGGGAGAAGTTCACGGAAAAGATTATTACTTTGTCAGCGAGGAGGAATTCCTGGCCAATGTAGAAAAAGGAAACTTCCTGGAGCATGCCAGAGTATTCGACAACCTCTACGGTACGCCTAAAGACATGGTAATGAAACAACTTGTCAAGGGCCGCAACATAATACTGGACATAGATGTACAGGGTGCCCTGCAGGTAAAAAAAGCGATGCCCGAAGCCATCATGATCTTCCTGCTTCCGCCTAGTCTGGATGAACTCAGGCGAAGACTGGAAGGAAGAGCCACTGACTCGCAGGATGTCATAGAAAAGAGGCTGGGACAGGCATTAAATGAGATAAAACTTATCGGAGAATATGACTACTATGTCGTAAATGACGATATTGAAAAAGCTGTCTCGGAAGTAAAAAGTATAATGACTGCCGAGAAATGCAGAGTGCCGGATAAGGTCACGGAGATTATCAAGAATTACGAATAAAAAGCAGAAGGGAGACATATAATGCTACTTTATCCATCAATCAACAAACTCAACGAAAAGACAGACAGCAGATATTCACTCGTAATGCTCGCAGCCAAGAGAGCCAGAGACCTCGTAGACGGAAAGAGAGCCATCACCGAAGAGGAGAGCGAAAGACCTGTAAGCCAGGCTGCTAAGGAAATCGCTGACGACTTGATTAAATACAACAGACCTGAAGGACTGGAATAAGGGAACTATAAAAGGCCTCGATTGAGGCCTTTTGTATTGCTTGTGATTACACCAGTACGTCGCCTTCCATGCCTTCCGGAACTTCGAAGCCCATGAGGGTAAGAAGTGTAGGAGAGATGTCTGCGAGCTTTCCGGTGTCCTTCTTGAAAGGAACAGGTTCGTTGCAGATGTGGCATAGAGGAACGAGAGATGTTGAATGCTTTGTAACGGTATCTCCGTGTTCATCTACCATGTAATCTGCGTTTCCGTGGTCTGCAGTCAGCAGAATCTGTCCGTCCTTTGCGAGGATTGCATCAGCGATATTTCCTACCAGCCCGTCGAGTGTCTCAATGGCCTTTACTGCAGCTTCGAATACTCCTGTGTGGCCTACCATGTCAGGATTGGCGAAGTTCAGGATGTATACGTCGTAATAATCTTCGTTGATCTTTTCGATTACTGTCGATGCTACCTCAGGGGCACTCATCTCAGGCTGAAGGTCGTATGTGGCAACCTTCGGTGACGGAATGAGGATTCTGTCTTCTCCCGGATTAGGTTCTTCAACTCCGCCGTTGAAGAAGAAAGTAACGTGAGCGTACTTTTCAGTCTCTGCGATTCTGAGTTGCTTCAGTCCGAGCTTGGAGAGTGTGCCGCCGAGAGTAGGGTCTACTGCTTCAGGCGGGAAGGCAACCTCTACATTAGGCATGGTGGCATCATACTCTGCCATGCAGATGTATGTGAGATTCTTAGGGAATACCTTTCTCTCAAATCCGTTGAAGTCAGGATCCACGAGAGTCCTGGTAATCTCTCTGGCTCTGTCAGGTCTGAAGTTTATGAATACAACGGAGTCTCCGTCCTTGATAGGAACCGGATGAATTACTGTAGGCTGTACGAACTCGTCATTTTCTCCCTTGGCATATGAATTGTCCATGCATTCCTGAGCATCTTTAGCTGTGAGACCTTCGGAAAGTGTGAGCGCATCATATGCTTTTACGAGACGCTCCCATCTGGAGTCTCTGTCCATGGCGTAGAACCTGCCTGAGATAACTCCGATCTGTCCCAATCCTTTTTCCTTCATATACTCTTCGAGAGGTCCGAGCCATTCCATTGCGCTCTGAGGCGGAACGTCACGGCCGTCGAGGAAGCAGTGAACAACAACTTCCTTTACGTTGTTCATCTTGGCCATATCGATGACAGCCTTAAGATGTTCGAAGTGGCTGTGAACACCGCCGTCGGATACGAGCCCCATGATATGAAGAGTGTGTCCGTCTGCGGCATTCTTCATTGCATCCATAAGGGCAGGGTTCTTAAAGAAGTCTCCGGACTCTATGGAGCGGCTTATCTTCAGAAGGTTCTGATAAACGACGCTTCCTGCTCCGATGTTAAGATGTCCTACTTCGGAGTTGCCCATCTGTCCTGCAGGAAGTCCTACAGGCTCTCCGCTGGCTTCAATTGTTATGAACGGGTACTTTGCAAAGAACTCATCGAGCACCGGTGTTTTGGCAGCTGCGATGGCATTACCCTTGGTTTCTTTTCTGATGCCGAATCCATCCAGGATCATCAGCATTGTAGGTCTGTGTTTCATATTTTTATCTCCTTTGATTTCAATCCCGAACATTCTACCACATATCCGCTATGAAGTATTGGAATTATTCAAATAAAAAAATATAATTGACATATGGCAACAAAATTTACAGCTGATCAACAACGCGCAATAGATACACTGGATAAGTCTATACTGGTTTCGGCGGCGGCCGGCTCCGGTAAGACGGCTGTTTTGGTTGAGAGAATTATAAGCATAATCTTGGAGGGCAAGGCCAATGTCGATGAGATGTTGGTGGTTACCTTCACGAATGCTGCTGCTGCGGAAATGAGGCTGAGGCTGGCATCTTCCATCAGAAAGAGGATGCAGGAAAAGCCTGAGGAGGCAGCGAGACTGAGAGACCAAATGGCCAGGCTTTACCGTGCGTATATTTCGACCATAGACAGTTTCGTTCTTAGGGTCATTCGAGAATTCTTCTATGAGACGGATCTGGAACCTGAATTCAGCATCTGCGATGAGATCCAGTCAGAACTTCTGAAAAGAGAGGCAGCAGCCGAACTATTTGAGGACGCTTTTGAAAATGACGAGATTATAGAAGGCGGTAGCTTCAGGGCCTTCCTCAGACTATACAGTGACGAGCGAAGTGATGAAAGATTCATAAGCGATCTTATCACATCATATGACAAACTCAGGACCATGCCTTCATATTTCGAGTGGGCATTTGAAAAGGCCGAGAATCTTAAAGTTAATAAAGATACTTTCGAAGGCTCCGTAATCCAGGATGTAATGAGGCAAGATGCTGCAGATGCATTCGAGAGAATCTGCGAAGCTGCCGTTAACCTGAAGAAAGTGATGGAAGAAAACGGCCTGGAAGAACTATTTGAAAGCAAACTTAAAGAGCGCTGCGACGCTTTATTTGAGATATACGGACTGTTAAAAGAAGGACGTATGGATGAGGAGCTCATGGGAATGATAGCTTCCGTTCCGAATCCTCAGCTCAGACCCAAGAACGACCATAAAGAGGCTCTTGCTGCCATAAAAGATGAAGTCGAAGCGATGCGGGATGTCATAAAAAACGAGCTCAAAAACTGGCAGGAGAGATATCTCGTTCCCGACTTTGAGATGCGTCTTTCGGAAATGAATGACACATATGAATACACGGTCTACTATCTTAGACTTATGCAGGAATTTGAGAAGAGATTCTCCGCCAAGAAGCGTGAAAAGAGACTGCTGGACTTTTCCGACTCAATTCATACGGCGGTGAAAATACTTCAGAATGATGAAGCCTCGGAGATACTAAGAAAGAGATTCAAATACGTATTCGTGGATGAATACCAGGATACGAATAATATACAGGAACACCTTATAAGCAGGGTGGCATCTCCTCGCAATGTATTCAAGGTAGGAGATGTCAAGCAGAGTATTTACAAATTCCGCCAGGCAGAACCTGCCATCTTCGAGGAACTCTATAAAAAATATGAGTCCGATGAATGCGAAGACGGAATAGTTATAGACCTCGGAAAGAATTTCAGAACCAACGATGCCACTATTCGTCTTATTAACCATGTATTTGAACATGTAATGGACGGATATGATGAAAGAGCCAAGCTGTACACGGGAGTGGATTGCCCTTCGGAATATGACTTTAAACCGGAGATTCACATCCTTCTCAAAGAAGATTTGAATGAAGATGAAGAGGGCGAGACAGAAGCCGAAATTGAGGAACTCTCAAACAGCGAGGCGGAGTCCGTGTACATAGCGGACCTCGTGGACGGAATCATCGGCAAGGAGTTTTATGACACCAAGAAGAAGGTGGTCAGAAAGGCAGAGGCCAGAGATATAGCCATTTTGTACCGTTCTGTTAAATACAGCGGAGAAGAAATAGTACGTGCTTTAAGCAGGAGAAAAATAGAGGCGCATATAGAAGAAACCGATGATTTCTTCGATACTATCGAGATTAATATAGCGCTGTCCCTTCTGTCATGCATAGATAATATAAAAAGGGATGTTCCCCTCATAGCAACTTTGCATTCTGAGATGTTCGGATTTGATCCGAAGGAACTGGCGGACATTCGAATAGCATATAAAGAGCAACTTGAGAAAACGGGGGAGGAGAGAAAGAAGACGCCTTATTGGCAGGCCTTTAAGTGGTATGCCGAGGAAGGACCGGCATCTGCTTTGAAAGACAAGGTCTGTGATTCACTTTCCCGGATTATGGAATGGCGCAGACTCTCCAGAATCATGCCGCTTGATGATTTCATATGGAAGGTTCTGGTCGACTCCGGATATTACGGCTTGGCAGGAGCTATGAGCGGAGGGGGAAGAAGGCAGGCCAATCTCAGGGCTTTGGCAGACAGAGCGGGCCGCTTCAGCAAGGACACGGTAGCTTCACTCAGCTCATTTATTACCTTCGTGGAAGTAATGAAGAGCAAGGGCATCAGCAACGGTCAGACGCCTATGGTAGGTAAGGACGATAACGTTGTAAGGATAAGCACGATGCATAAGAGTAAGGGCCTGGAGTTTCCGTTTGTAATAGTAGGCGGCCTCGGAAGAAGCTTCATGTTCGAACACAATGAGAAGAAGTTCAGCTTTAACTCTAAAACCGGTGTGGGCATGCCGTATATAGATCCCGACAGGCGTTATTGGAGGTCCAGCATTATGCAGATGGGCATGAATGCAAGGGACAATCGAGATACTTACAAAGAGTATTTGAGGTTGCTGTATGTGGATATGACCAGAGCCAGAAACAAATTGTATCTGGTAGGAGCATGCAAAGATGAAGATTCTTTGATGAAATACGGAAAAGCGAACGATTATCTTAAAGTGCTAAAGGATTTCATAAAGAGCGGTTACTGCGAGTACCATATCAGAAATCTCGACAGAAGTGACGATGAGGAAAAATCGTACAAGAAGTATTCGCTCGATGCCGACAAATTAAAACTGAGCGCCCGTGCGGAGGAAATCTATAAGGAAATTGACAGGCGCTTCAGTTTTGAGTATCCGTATAAGGATATGCTAAGCGAGAAGTCCAAGCACTCCGTCAGCTCCATCAGAAAAGAGGAACTCGAAGAGGAAGCTGCTTCAAGTGAAAGTGAAGTGGTCAATCTCTGGGACAGATCCGAAAAAAAGAAGAGGGCGAGCGCAGCTGACATCGGTATTGCTTATCACAGGATAATGGAGTTCATCGATTTTAATAAAGTCCTGAAGACAGACGGGGATATCGATAAAGACTATATATCAGAAAGAGCAGAATATCTCAGGAGCTCAAATGCAATAGAAGAGGATGTATTCGCATCCTTGGATATTGATAATATATGCGGATTCTTCCGGACGGATATAGGAAGAAGGGCATTAAAAGCTGCAGAGCGCGGCACACTGAAAAAAGAGAAATCGTTCACACTCAGAACAACGAGAAAGGACAGAGAAATTCTGGTTCAGGGTGTAATTGATTGCTGTTTCGAAGAAGAAGGAAATGCGGTTCTGATAGATTATAAGTCCAGTTATATAGGACGAGGAGCGGACCGCGAAAAGGAAATTGAAAGAATCAGACAGGAATACAAAAAGCAAATAGAACTTTATTCGGAGGCAGTGGAAAAAGGAACGGGACTTAATGTGTCCGAGTCTTATCTTTATCTGTTTGCTGCAGGAGAAGCTGTGAGGATTTAATATGGATATGAAGAATCATAGTTTTCAAATAATTGCGAAAACAATGTTCAGACTTCTGCCCGTTCAGATCATTCTGGCGGGACTTTCGTCTGTGAATGCCATGGTATCCGGTCTCTTCGCGAGCAATATGATAGGAGCGGAAGCTATGAGTGCCGTTGCTCTGTACGATCCGATTACAAAACTTCTGACGGCCATAGCCACTATGCTTACGGGCGGTGCAGCAATAGTCTGCGGAAAGCATATGGGAAGAAACGAGAGAGAGAAGATGCAGGGAGTCTTTTCTTTGGACATGTCTTTGGCCGGACTTATCTCTGCGGTGATGGCAGTAGTGCTCTTTGTGATGGGAAGCTTCGGCTTGACCGGTTTTCTGACCGGCGATGCCGTGGTGGAGCCTCATCTTCATCAATATCTTATAGGGCAGGCTGTCGGCGTCATTCCGCTGCTGCTGGGCATACAGCTTTCAACTTTCCTTTCTCTGGAAAACAGGATGAAGAGGACTGTTATAGCCAGTGTGGTATTTATCATTTTGAATATTGTCTTCAACTTCGTGCTCATAAAAGTAATGGGACTCGGAACGTTGGGACTTTCTCTGGCATCTTCACTCGGCCAGTGGGTCTTCTTTCTGATCCAGCTGCAGTTCTTCTTTACCAAAGATGCAGCAATGCATTTTTCGGCCAAGAATATCGATTTCTCAGAAACAGCTGAGATAATTAAGATAGGAATACCGGGCGCGCTGAGCCTCGGTTACCAGACAATAAGAGGACTTATTTGCAATAATCTCGTTACTGCGACGGTCGGAAGCGTAGGGCTTTCCGCATACGGAAGCTGTAACAGTTTCCTCGGACTTATCTGGGCTATTCCGTTCGGAATGGTGGCGGTGTCAAGAATGCTTATCAGCGTGAGTGTCGGAGAGGAAGACAGAGAGACTCTCGTTGATATTATGAAAGTGGTAATGCGAAAATACATCCCGCTGCAGGCAATGGTTTCATTGCTGATTATTCTCGCAGCGGTGCCTTTAACCAACCTCTTTTATCACGATCCGGCAGATGCCGTATACATGATGACGGTATGGGGCTTCCGCATACTGCCGCTTTGCATGCCTCTCAGCATAATATGCATGCATTTCGTATGCTACGGACAGGCAATGAACAAACAGGTCTATATACATACGCTTTCTCTTTTGGACGGAGTTATAGGAGTGGTATTATTCACGGCGCTTCTGATTAGCAGCATGGGCATAAATGCTCTGTATGCAGCTAACGTACTGAATGGTGTTATAACAACTCTTTACATAGTGGGCTATGCGTGGTTCATGAACAAAAACACATCCGTACGAATGAAGGATCTTATGGTAATACCGGATGACTTCGGAGTCGGGCCGGATGAGAGCATCGACATTAGTGTTAATAAGATTGAAGATGTCATAAAGGTCGCGGAGAAAGTTCAGGACTTTTGCGAAGAAAAAGGCATGGATGAAAAGACGGCATACCATGCGGCACTGGCCATGGAAGAGATGGCAGGGAATATAGTTGATCACGGATTCAAAAAAGACAATAAGAAACACAGCATAGATATAAGGGTAGTTCATAAGGATGAGGATATTATTCTGAGACTGAGAGATGACTGTATTCCGTTCAATCCGGATGAAAGAAGGAAGCTTTCTGATCCTGATGATCCGGCATCCAATATAGGAATAAGAATGATATTCGCTATGGCAGAGGAAATAAAGTATCAGAGCATACTGGGAATGAATGTACTGACAATGCGTGTTTAAGTTGAATTGTTGTTATTCTTTAGGGATGTGAATGGTGATAGATGAGCCTATTACTTCACGCGGACCGATATCAAGTCTTGCATCGGCCATCTTTTTAAGTCGATGCCTGATAGGGTCTAATGTCAAAAGCGGACTATCCTCATCTGACGGTTCATATCTCGGACCGTTATCATTGATGATTATTTGGTATTCGCCCGGAAGTTCGACGGTGTGTACATCGATGTGAAGCTGACTGTTTTCCGGATCTACACCGTGCAGTACTGACATTTCCAGGATAGGCTGCAGAGTAAGAGGAGGAATTCTGAAATTAACAACGGGAGTGTCGAACTCATATGAGAGCTTATCTCCGACTCTTGCTCCCTCAACTCCGAGATACGCTTTTGCATGCTTAAGTTCATCTTCAAAAGGCACGAGTCCCGCTGCCGACAATTCGTTTAAACACTGCCTGAGATAAGTTGAGAAGTCCAGTGTTGCCTGCTGGGCTTTTTTGGTATCTGAATCACAGAGATAATAAATACTCATCAGAGAATTGTATATAAAATGCGGGCGGAGGCGAAGTGTGTTATCGCTGACTCGCTTCTTTGACTGATTATCCTGTGTTTCTACCGCTTTGAAATCAATATAGTCCCTCATCGTTACACCCTCATTCTATTGATTCAGATCCGCTACTTTCGTTTGCCCATGAATAGGATAACGAAGTTTTGTAAGCTGTGATTGGATTGCTTCCGGAGTAATAGGTTTACGTATAAAGCCCGATGCACTTGTATCCCATGCGTCAAGTGAATGCTCTGTATGTGCTGTCACATAGATTACATTCGTGCGAGGATTAATCGAGAGGAGTTCTCTGCAAACATCCAAACCGTTTGCACGTCCCATCTCTATATCCAGGAAGGCCAGAAAAACCGGATTTAATTTGGCATAACTTACAGCCTCTGACGCCTTGTTGAAACCAATGATGTTCATGTCGCTTAGTACTTCCTGCAGAACTTTGAGTTCCCCCTGAAGTATCAAGCTCTCATCATCTACTACTATTACAGTAGGCTTTTGATCGGGATATTCTGTTATTCCGAGAAGCGTCGCCGTATCCACTCCGAGCAATTCGGATATACGGGAAATAAGAATCGCATCCGGCACGCGGCGGCCTGTCTCCCAATTGGCCACGCTGGTCCTGTCTACGAACAGCAAGTCAGCCAGCTGCTGTTGCGAGTATCTCTTTTCTTTTCTGAGTTTTCTGAGTACGTTCCCGAATATGTTGGCCATCAATACCTCCAATTCCGATATAAAGACAATACATGACCATACTTTATGTCATCATTATAACTTATACATCCGCAATTAAAAGAATTTGCAGCAATATTTATGTGTCAAGCTGACACACTACCTTTTGAAGAGCTGTTTTTTTTTTTAGAATAGAACTGTCAAATATTGTATTAGCTAAAATATAGGAGGACAGTAATTATGAAGAAAGGGAAACGGCTGTTAGTCATGCTGTTGGCTACACTGGTCATGGTGGCCGGTGCGTTTAGCGCGGCGTATGCAGCATATGAGGACCACTATGTTTACCGCATTCATTCTTCGGGAAGTACGTCTACAGTAACGTGCGAAGAAAATGACACGCATATTTATATTAATATTTCAAGAGATAATGCGACATATGACGGTTCAGGAAAAGCAGCATCAGTCAGCGTAAGCCCATCCAATGGCTATAGGATTGATTCGCAATCACAGGATCAATACTACTTTAAATATGATGAGTCGGGAGATATTCCGGTAGCTGAAAATGCCGGCTCTATCAAGTTAGGAACTATCAGCTACTCAGGAACAACAAGAGCCGGTAATAATTATTCAGGCACAACGGCTCCGAGTGAAGCCGGTGATTATACTGCCAGCGTACAAATCACAGCTTACGATCCATACGGTAACAGCAGGGGAACTTTATCAATTTCTAAGAGCTTTACAATTAATCCAAAGTCGATCGAAGTTGTATGGACAGATAACTCCGGAACCGATCCTGAAGATGCATGGACCTATTATTACAATGGTGAAAACCATGCTCCTACAGCAAAGATTACAACGGGGCTTGTACAGGGTGACGGTGTAGATGTAACTGTTTCAGGAGCTGCAAAAACCGTTGCGGATCATACTGCAACTGCAAAACTTGTCGGTCCTGATTCAAAAAACTATGTAGTATCGAACGAAACACAGGCCTTCACTATTGCTCCTAAGCCGATAAAGGTTACTTGGGCCGGTGATGCAGGCTCATCTGAAGACTTTGACTTCACATATAATGCAGAAGAGCGGGGTCCTACATGTACAATTGATGCGAATCAGATTGTAAAGGGAGAGTCCTGCACAGTGACGGTGACAGGCCAGCAGAAGAATGTCGGCGTCAATTACACCGCAACTGCAACACTCAGCAATGAGAACTATGTAATTGATGAGGAGGATCCAAGTTCAAGCTCACACGCTTTCTCAATATCGAAAAAGGATGTAAGCTTCACTTGGGATCCGACATATACCGGCGAGCCACCGAAAAATCCGGAATTCACATACAACGGCGCTGAGCAGGGCCCTGAAGCAACGAATGTTCAGGGCATCGTTGACGGAGATGACTGCAGCATTGAGGTGAGCGGACAGCAAACAGTAGTTGGAAAAGACTATACGGCAACAGCAGAACTGACCGGAGCATCAAAAGACAACTATAACTTAACTACAACTTCTACACAGAAATTCGATATCGTAGCCAATACGATTGTTACATTGAAGTGGAGCCCTGAATCGTTCGTATACAATGCAGATTATCAGTGCCCTGAAGCTGAAATAACACTAGACGGCGATATGAAAGAAGGAGACTGCGAACTTACTTATACGGTTCATAAAGGAACTGAAGAAGGCGAAGTAGTTCCTGAGGGAACAAAAATGCCTGTTGGTACATATGTAGTTGTAGCAGCTTTGGTGGATAAGAATAATTTCGCATTTGGTGACACTCAGAAAGAATGGACATTCACAGTTACTCGGAAAATTGTTGAGGTCGCACTCGACATCGAGGATCCGATGTACTATGATGCGGATTACCATAAGCCGGAAATAACAACAGAAGATATATTTGATGTAGATAAGGATACTTGCCGACCTGCAGTCAGCCTGAAAGGACGGACTCTGAAGGGAGTGGCAGTCGATATCCCTGATTGCAATGATTCAACGTTGCCTAAGGATCAGACAGGTGTGATTCATGCTTCGTCCGGAAAGTATACCGCTAAGGTAGAAGAGTTAGTCGGAGACGACAGCTCAAACTACGAACTGAAGAAAAATACACAGTTAAAATTCACAATCCTTCCTAAGGAAGTATCACTCGATTGGTTCAGACCTGCATATGATGCATACGGCGATGAGACAGGCGAGGAACCTGTAAAGGTCAATGTGGATGAAGGAGAAAAGCTTAACCTCGTATTCAACGGAAAGGCTCAGGCACCTGAAGCAAGGATTGAGGAAGATTTGCTTCTGAAAAATGCTGTGACAGAAGTAAAAGATAAGTGTACTGTAACAGTTTCTGCTCCGAGCAATGCTATAGAGGCCAGCGAAACTCCATACAAGGCAATAGACATCAAGTTCAGCAATCCTGACTATACCAGAGATTCAAATGGTACGGATTTCTATATCATTGCACGCCCTGTAAAACTGAAATGGGATGCGAAAGAAAAGACATACAACGGTAAAGAGCAGAAGCGTACTGTTGAGATTACTAACATTCAGAAGACCAGGAGAGGTAATGATTACAGTGCCGATGAGGGCATAGGCGTTGTTAAAGTCAGCAAGATAACATACACTCCTGCTTTCCATTTCGGTACTGAAGGAGAGGTCACTGACGAAATTCAGTCGACATTCGAAGGTAAGACAGGATATTACACTGATGAAGGTGAGGAAGAAAAAGGACTGGCAGAAGGAACTGAGATAGCCGAAGACAGAACTCCGGTAGATGCAGGAACTTATGTCATGACAGCCGCTGAGCTGAGCGACCCGTTCAACTACACACTTGTCAGAATAGATCCTGAATCAGTAGAGCTGGTTCCTGCTGTGATACCGAATACTGAGGATGAACCATGGTATGTAGACGATCATCATCCGATTTATAAGATTCACCAGTATGAGATCAAAAAGATCGACTGGAGAAACACAACAGTAACATACAATGCTTCCAACCAGAAACCGATTGCTGAGGTTAACAAGTCTGACCTTAAGGGACCGGATACAAACAAGGAAGTTGCCGTAATGATTCACGACGACAAGAACAGCACAAAAGACAATTTTGCCGGAAAGTGCAATGCTAAGACATATGACATCTATGTACTTAAGAATAAAGATCTTCGTGGAATCAAGGGCGATCGCAGCATGAACTACTTCATCGGTGAGACCGCAAAGAAGATGCAGGAGAAGTTCACTATCAACAAGAAGGCTCTGACAGTTACCGTACTTGACAAGGTAGGATACTATGGTGATGATCCTGCTTCATACAAGCATACTGTTAAATATAGCGGTCTTGTAAACGGCAATGTCAATAAGGATGACAACCACCAGAATAAGAATATTCCTGGTAAGTACACAAATGACGAAGGCGTTACAAAGGATGTTGTAGAAGGCAAACTGAAATATACCACTAACTACAAGAAGTGGGGCAAGTATGGCAAATACTACATCAAGGCCAGCGGTCTGAAATCTGACAACTATGCTATCAAGTATGTTGACGGAAAACTGACAATCAAGGACAGAAAGCTCGCAGGTGACCTGGTTGCAAAGGCTAATGCAGGTAATAAGAAGGCTACAATCTCCTGGAACAAGGTTCACGGTGCAGCTAAGTATCAGATTTACTTCTCACTCTGCAACGAGGGTGATAAGAAGTATGAACCGAAGCTGTATAAGACTGTATCAGCCAGCACGAGCTCGTTCACGATTAAGAAGCTCAGAAAGAATACATACTACAAGTTCTATGTAACAGCACTTGACAAGAGTGGTAAACGTATTGCAAGCACACCGCATCACCACTTCTGCACGAACAATGTATGCGGTAGGTACACCAACCCTAAGAGCGTCGATCCGTCCAAGACTAAAGTGACTCTCAATAAGGGTAAGACTTATAAGCTGAGTGCTACGGTTACTAAGGCTAAGGCAGGAAAGAAGCTGACTAACGGAAAACACACCCAGAAGCTGAGATACAAGAGCGCTAACAATAAGGTAGCAACTGTAAGCGCTAACGGAACAATCAAGGCTGTAGGAAGCGGTTGGTGCAGAATCTACGTGATGGGCGCCAACGGAATCTGGAAGGTAGTAGAAGTAAGCGTAAAATAGTACAGCTGCAATCTTGCAAAAGGGGTTCATAAAGCCTCACAAAAAAACACAATAGGAAAACCGCTTCGATTTCGAAGCGGTTTTCTTTTGATTAAGTATTCAGATTTTTCAGTCCGTCTTATACAAGACCCTGAGCCATCATAGCCTCAGCAACTCTCTCAAATCCTGCGATGTTAGCGCCAGGAACGAGAGCGTTCTTGTTGTTATAGTACTTCGCACCTGCATTAGCACAAGCGTTGTAGATGTTGACCATGATCTGGTGCAGCTGATCATAAACAGCCTGGTGCTGGAATGCAGTGTGGCCAGCGTTCTGACCCATCTCGATGCAGGAGCAAGCAACGCCGCCGGCATTAGCTGCCTTAGCAGGTCCTACAGCTGTCATGTTCTCGATCAGATACTCGAGAGCATCGTTTGTTGTAGGCATGTTAGCGCCTTCGCAGTAGTACTTGCAGCCGCTCTCAACGATCTGCTTAGCATGCTCCATGTGAACGTCGTTCTGCATAGCACATGGGATGAACATGTCGATCTTGCAACCTGTGTCCTGAGTAACGCCCCAAGGTTTCTTTCCTTCGAAGAACTGAGCATTAGGGAATTTCTCTGCATAAGGTGCGCAGATGTTCTTTCCGGAACCTCTGAGCTCGAGGAGGTAATCTACCTTCTCCTGAGTTGTGATTCCGTCAGGATCATATACATATCCGTCCGGACCGGAGATTGTTACGCACTTAGCGCCGAGCTCCCAGAGCTTCCAAGCTGTACCCCATGCTACGTTACCGAAGCCGGAGATAGCAACGTTCTTACCCTTGAAGTCTTCGCCGTTTGCTTTGAGCATTTCCTCTGCGTACCATACGATACCAAAGCCTGTAGCTTCCGCTCTTCCGAGGAGTCCGCCGTAAGGGATTCCCTTACCTGTGAGAACACCTTCATACTTGTCAACGATTCTCTTATACTGACCGAACATGTATCCGATCTCTCTGGCACCAACGCCGAGGTCTCCTGCAGGAACATCAGTGTTAGGACCGATGTGTCTGTAGAGCTCTGTCATGAATGCCTGGCAGAATCTCATAACTTCAGCATCGCTCTTTCCGTTAGGATCGAAGTCGGAACCGCCCTTACCGCCGCCGATAGGAAGTCCTGTCAGGGAGTTCTTGAAGATCTGCTCGAATCCGAGGAACTTAATGATTCCCGGATATACGTTAGGTGCAAATCTCAGGCCGCCCTTGTAAGGTCCGATAGCACTGCTGAACTGATATCTGTAGCCCTTGTTAACCTGGACTTTGCCATTGTCGTCAACCCAGACTACTCTGAATGTAATGCCTCTTTCAGGCTCAACGAGTCTTTCAAGAAGCGCAGTTTCTTCATACTCAGGATGTTTTTCAACAACCGGTTTAAGAGAAGTCAATACTTCTTCTACTGTCTGATGAAACTCAACCTCGTTAGGGTTATTAGCTTTGCACTGCTCGATGACTCTTTCTACATAATTTGCCATTGGTATCACTCTCCTTATGAAAATAATAATGACCTGTAAAATTAAGCGGACACAATGCCGCCCGCAAATAAATTGTAACATTTAGAGGGTAAAAGTCAACAATTTAACATCCCAGAAATGTGTAGAATTCAAGGAGTTTTTTGAGAGAATTGGGAGCTGAAAAGTGATATACTAAAATGGTTATGGAAATGAGATTAAACAGCGAACAAAATAAGGCCGTAAGACAGACGGAAGGCCCCGTTCTTATACTGGCCGGAGCGGGCTCGGGTAAGACTGCGACCATGACGCACAGGATAGCGTATATGGTGGAGAAGGGGGTAGATCCTCATAATATCCTGGCCGTCACTTTTACAAACAAAGCAGCGGCCGAGATGAGAAACCGTATAGAAAAACTCGTGGGGGCCACTTCAGGCATGTGGGTTATGACATTTCATGCCATGTGCCTTCGAATGCTCAGATATTCATGTGAGTGTCTCGGATATAAACCGGGATTTACGGTCTATGACGAGACAGATAAAAAAACTCTTATAAAAAAGATAGTCAAAGAACATGAGATAGACGATAAAACAACATCGCCGGCTATGCTCGGTGCCGTAATAAGCAAGTGCAAGGAAAGAGAGGAAACCCCGGAGGACTTTCTCTCGTATAGCGCAGGGCTCCCGAGAGACAAGGCCATCTATCACGTATATGAGGAGTACAACAAAGCTTTAATGGCTAACAACGCCATGGACTTTGATGATCTTCTTTGGAATGCCGTGAAATTACTGGAACAGGAAAAGAGCGTTCTTGAATACTATGCACACAGATTCAGATACATCATGGTTGACGAGTATCAGGATACGAATCATCTGCAGTATAAACTCATCAGCATGCTGGCATCCGGGCACGGAAATATCTGCGTAGTCGGAGATGACGACCAGTGCATATATCAGTGGAGAGGCGCAGACATCCGCAATATTTTGGATTTCGAGAGCGACTTCGGAAACGCGTTTACCGTACGACTTGAACAGAACTACAGATCAGACGGCAATATATTAAGGCTGGCCAACTCCGTTATCAAAAACAATAAGGAGCGCAAACAAAAAGCCCTTTGGACAGACAGAGAAGACGGGCAGAAAGTTACATATAAAAGATTTGATGATGAGAAGCAGGAAGCCTACTGGATAGGCTCGGAGATAGAGAGGCTGAGAGAGGAAGAAGGCTACGATTACAGAGACTTCGCTGTCTTGTATCGTAAAAATGCTCAGTCAAGAAGCTTCGAAGAAAAGTTCAGTTTCAGAGGTCTTCCGTACAGGGTGCTGGCCGGGCTCAGATATTATGACAGAAAAGAGATAAAGGACGTCATGGCATATCTCAGGCTCATAGAGAACCCGAGTGACAACGTATCCATGCTGAGGGTTATCAACGAGCCGAAGAGGGGCATAGGAGGAAAGACACTTTCCACCATTGAGGAGTATGCGAATGCATACGGACAGTCCGTATATGAAGCCCTTTGCGAGGATGAACTTACGGGAGGATTCGGACCTAAGGTCAGGAGTGCCATATGCGATTTCGTGCAGATGCTTCAGGATATCAGAGAGGAGAGAAACAATCTCAGCATTTCGGATATTTACGATAACATCCTTAACCGCTCCGGATACCTGAAGGCGCTTGAAGATGCCGGAACGATAGAGGCGGATGCACGCATAGAAAACATAATGGAATTTAAATCCGTAATATCCGAGTTTGAGAAAGGACTTGCGGACGGAAGTGTTGCTGCTCTTCAGGAGGAGATGCAAAACGAAAGGCTGGCTCTTATGGGAGAGGGCCTTCAGGCAGAGGAAACGTCTCCTTTGGCGGCTTTCCTGGAGCAGATCAGCTTAATGTCGGATATAGATAACCACGATGCAAATGAAGATGCAGTCGTATTGATGACGCTTCACTCAGCCAAGGGATTGGAATTTCCGGTCGTCTTTATTCCGGGTATGGAAAACGGCGTATTCCCGGGCATAGGTGCTTTCGATGAAGACCACGATATGGAAGAAGAAAGAAGACTTTGCTATGTGGGAATAACAAGGGCAGAGAAAAAGCTCTACCTTACGGGCGCCAGAACCAGAATGCTCTACGGTAAGACGGACTTTCAGACCGAGTCGCTCTTCCTGGATGAGATGGACAGAAGCTGTATGGACGGCGACGAAACGATAAGTGAAAAGGTGAGCCTCGGAAGCGGGATAAGAGGAGAAGAAGGCTTCGGAGGAGAATTCTTCTTCGGAGGAAGAAGGCACGGAAGTGCAGACGGATATTCAGGCGCCGCAGCGGCTAAACCCTTCGACAGCTTAAAAGCATCCAAGAGGGCTACTAAGTCTAAAGAAAAGATAGTTCAGGAATTCGAAAACGGAGATATGCTAAGGCATCCGAAATTCGGAGTCGGTATGCTTATAGAACAGGATGAGAAGACCATGACCGTTATGTTCGATGAAGCAGGACAGAAAAAGCTCGGCAAGGGCTTTGTAAAAATGGAGAAAATTCAGTGACTATCGAAGAAAAGAAAAATAGAATAGACGAACTCAGCGAAAGGCTCAATGAGGCTTCGCGCGCATACTACACGGACGGTGCGGAGATTATAAGCAACTTCGAGTACGATGAAATGTACGATGAGCTCTTAGCCTTGGAAGATGAAACGGGATATATAAGAGATGATAGCCCTTCGATTAATGTGGGATATGAGACCGCAGCAGGGCTTCCTAAAGTGACACATGAGAGCAAGATGCTGTCGCTTAATAAAACGAAAGACAGAGAAGAGCTCAAAGCGTGGCTGGGAGACCGTAAAGGGATTCTTTCATGGAAGCTTGACGGCCTGACAGTGGCTCTCACATATGAGAACGGGAGACTGGCCCAGGCCGTAACCCGCGGAAACGGAATTGAAGGAGAGCTCATAACTCAGAATGTGCTGGCCTGTAAAAATATTCCGAAGAGCATAGCTCACAAAGGAAGGGTTATGCTCAGGGGAGAGGCCGTGATAAAGTATTCCGATTTTGAAAAGATAAATGCCGCCATTGAAGATGCTGATGCGAAGTATAAGAATCCGAGAAATCTCTGCAGCGGAAGCATAAGGCAGCTGGATCCTAAAGTGACAGCGGAAAGAAATGTAAACATATACGCTTTCTCGCTTTATAGGGCAGACGGTGCGGATCTTAAGACGAGACATGAGGGCATGGAATGGCTTAAGGGACTGGGCTTTGAAACAGTGGATTATCTTCTGGTAGACTCATCTGACCTTTCGGATGCCATTGACAAATATGAAGCAGCCATTTCAGACTTTGACATTCCATCCGACGGCCTGGTGCTGAGTTTTGACGATCTGGAATACTCCGCATCGCTCGGTGAAACCGCTAAATATCCGAGAGACTCCATAGCATTTAAGTGGAGGGATCAGCAGGCAGAGACGGTGCTTCGCGAGATAGAATGGAGCCCGTCCAGGACGGGGCTTCTTAATCCGGTTGCAATATTCGATTCCGTGGAACTGGAAGGAACTTCGGTGTCCAGAGCTTCGGTTCATAATATAAATATTATGGAGGACTTGGCGCTCGGAATAGGTGACAGCATAAAGGTCTACAAGGCCAATATGATAATTCCGCAGATAAGCGATAACCTTACGAGGAGTGCGAATATCGAGATACCGAAAACCTGCCCGGTATGCGGCGGAGAGACAAAGATAAAGGATGAAGAGGGGACTAAAACCCTTTACTGCAGCAACCCGAATTGCCCTGCTAAGCAGGTTAAGAGCTTTGAACACTTCGTTTCAAGGGACGCTTTGAACATAGAGGGCTTGTCAGAAGCCGGGCTTCTGAAGCTCATAGGAATCGGTGCCATAGCTGACTATGCGGATCTCTTTAAGCTGCAGAACCATAAGGAAGATATAGTGGAGATGGAGGGCTTCGGAGGAAGGTCCTACGAGAACCTTATTACATCTGCCGAAAAAGCTTCCCATACTACTCCTGCAAGACTTTTGTACGGACTCGGTGTACCGGGCATAGGAACTGCGAATGCGACCACTATCGCAAGAGCGTGCAGAAATAAATGGGAAGAAATACAGAACCTGGATTCTGAAGCTCTGAAGATGATAGAAGGCATCGGAGATGTAATGGCAGAGGATTATGTCAGATTCTTTTCCGATGAATCAAATAAGGAGGCAGTGAATAAACTGCTGGAAGTGCTGAGTATAGATGAAAGCTTTGAGGAAGCGGGAGATGCTTTGCTCGGAAAGGTTTTCGTAATAACAGGCAGCCTTGAACATTTCGAAAACAGAAAAGAACTTAAGGCTGCTATTGAAGCAGAAGGCGGAAAGGTGGCGGGATCGGTATCCGCCAAGACTGACTTCCTTATTACAAACGATCCGAATTCCGGCTCTTCCAAAAACAAGACCGCGAGGGAACTCGGTGTTTCGATAATTACAGAAGATGAAATAATGAAGATGCTTAATGCTTAAAAAAGATAAACATGCAAAAATTGAGCATAGGTAAACGATGAGAAGCCTCAAAAGCTCAATTTTCGCGATCAGACTTAACAATAAAAACTTTTTAAGGGATTATTGCAAACATTTTTTTCATAAATTAAGATAATAGGTGAAAAAATGAGCATATGATGGGGTTTGGAACTTGTTTAGGCTCAATTATGTTGATTTTAACTTTTGAAGAAAGGAGGGCAGACCGATGGGTAATGAAAACTTAAGTCCTGTTGTAGAAATGGACCAGGCCTACGATGAGACTATCGAGAAAATATTCGACCTTCTCGAAGAAAAGAAATACTTCCATTGCAGAGATGAGCTTCTCAAGCATAACGAAGTAGAGATTGCCGAGATGCTGGTTGATATAAGGCGTAAGTTCGACCTGCAGCGCATGGTCGTCCTCTTTAGAGCGCTTCCTAAAGACATCAGCGTTGATGTTTTTGCGGAGCTTTCGGTAGATGATCAGATTGATATCATCAATATCATCACAGATCCCGAAATCGAATACATTCTCGATGAGCTCGACTTTGACGATATGATCGACGTACTGGAGGAGCTCCCTTCCAATATTGTAGATAAGATATTGGCCAAAGCTCCGAAGAGTGAGAGGGCCAGAATCAACACCTTCCTGAAGTACAAGGAAGACTCTGCGGGCGCTCTTATGACTCCGGAGTACATTAATCTGAAGAAGACGGATACCGTAAAGGACGCTCTGGAACACATCAGAGAAGTGGGCTTAGACAGTGAGACGATTTATACCTGCTATGTCCTTGACAGAGGCCGCAAACTTATAGGCGTTGTTTCTCTGAGGGCTCTCGTAAATGCACCGTATGACACTCCGGTCGCAGACATAATGGTTGAAGACCCCGTTGTCGCACATGTAGACGACGACCAGGAGGAGGTAATGGACCTCTTTACCAGATACGGATATCTCGCAATCCCCGTGGTGGATAACGAATTCAGGCTTGTCGGTATCGTAACGGTAGACGACATCCTGGACGTAATCGAAGAAGAGACCACAGAGGATATCGAGCGTATGGGAGGTATTATCGATACTTCCGATAAAGAATATCTGGATATGTCGGTCTGGCAGCATGTTAAGGCCAGACTTCCGTGGCTCTTCCTGCTGATGTGCTCTTACTTTATTACGGGCGGCATCATACAGAGTTTCCAGGAATCACTTTCCCAGGTTTTGTCTCTGGTTATTTACATGCCTATGTTGATGGGAACGGGAGGTAACTCCGGCTCACAGTCATCGACCTTGATAATTCGTGGTATGGCAACCGGGGAAATTGATCTAAGCGATTACTTCAAAGTAATTTGGAAGGAGATAAGAGTCGCTGTCGTAGTCGGTATAGCGCTGAGCTTTATAAACTATTTCAGAATAGTTTTCCTGGATCACAATCCGCCTTTGGTGGCACTCACGGTTTGCAGCTCTATGGTACTGGTAGTAATTATTGCCAAAATCATAGGATCCATGCTTCCGATGCTGGCCAAGAAAATCGGAATAGACCCGGCTCTTATGGCGGGGCCGATGATGGCTTCCATAACGGATATGATATCGCTGTCCACATATTTCATAATGGCGGGCCTGCTGCTGAATATCTAGAAACTGAAAACTCTTGCACCCGGAGGATGCAAGAGTTTTTTATTGCAATCGCTTTATCGTCACTCATCCAGCACATCGGCATACGGATCGAATTCATCATAGGAGAGGAGTTTTCTGGCTTTCAGTTCCACCGCCTCGGCGATGGCAAATACGAGATCCAGCGAAGGCCCGTAGAATACCGCTCCGTGATGAGGGATAATGCAGGCGTGAGTGTCCTGCATAGCATCGCAGACGACCTTTGCCAATAAATCTGAGCCGGAAGGAGCGGGTTCTGTTATCAGAATATCCCCGATGAGATCCTTCATGGCAGGGTCCTGCAGGGCAAAGCCCTTTTCACATGCTGCGAATACGGATATGGCGTTTGAGTGCGTATGTATAATGGCCGATGCATCACTTCTGCTCTTATAAAGAGCTGCGTGCATAGGGGCTTCGCTGCTCGGCACCCTTTGGTCACCGTATTCCAAGGTATTTATATTTACCCTCACTATGTCTTCGGGCTTAATATCGAAGTAATCCATTGACGAAGGGGTGATCAGCATCTCTTCATCATTAAGCTTTACGGAAAGATTGCCCCAGGCACCATAAGCCAGATCATGTCTTATGAGATCTTTTCCGTATTCAATAAGCTGAGAACGGAGAGCGAATTCTTCCTCGTCGAATCCGATAAATTCAACGTGAGACTCCTCGTTACGCTTTACATAATCCTCTCTGAAACTCTTTCTTGATGCAGTGGCGGCTTCGGGATCGAGAGCAACCGTGCCGCCGATAAATCTGCCGTGATTCTCAGCCTCGCATGCCTTTTGGACGATCTGTATGCCTGCCACGGCCTTTCTTAAATTACTGCATGCGGCTATTGCACCGGCACCTTTTATAAGACAGACATTTGAGTCCGAAAGGGCATTCATTATTGATTCAGGTGAGGAGTCTGATACTATTTTCAGTTTCGGACCTGTCAGTACTGCGAGATCCTCAAGAGAAGAAGAGATTGAGTTAAAGGCGGTAGACGCGGAAACAGTATCCGGAGAGCATCCGAAGATTATTGCATTAAAATCTTTTCTCGCTCTGAAAATCTCTCCGAGGTCTCCGCTGTTTATATCGCAGAGTTCGAAGTCGTCCGAAGATATCTCTGCGAGAAGCTTATTGCCTCCGGTGCTGAGATAGCTTGCGTCATCTATTCGAACGGCCATCTGACCGTACATTTTTTTAAATTTGCCGTGAAAGCCTTTTATGGCATTCTCCAGCAAAACGATTCCTTGTTCATAATCCATACTTATTTATTCCCCTTCAGTATTCTGGATGCAACGGCATACCATGTAGCAGAATCGGTATTAGGCACCATACCCGTTATATATCTTTCGTCTATATCCGTAATTGCTTTTTTGATGACAGACGTGAGGTCACGTACAAACTTGGATCTTCCTTCATCTGTCGGTGTATCTATGCCGAGCATCTCAGGCATCGGCACATACCTGACATTTGAATCGGGAACATGTGCACCTATCCATTTACGCACACCCGGAAGGTCCGTACATATCGGAAGAGCTCCCGTTGCCATGGACTCCATTATAACAAGCGGCAGTCCTTCGTAGTATGAAGGTAGTATGAATATATCGCTTTTCTTCATTATGCTGACAAGTTCGTCTGTAGATACGAAGCCGAACCATTCGGCATAATCAGGCAGATCACCCAGAGCTTTCAGCAAGTCTTCATCCCGGCAACCTCCTGCCATACATAGAGTAAACGCAGGAACACCATCGTCAGATGCGAGAATATCCAGCGCTGAAAAGAGCTCCGGTATGCCTTTGGCCTTACTGATCTTCCCTGCGTAACAGAGCCTGACAGGGCTCCCGCTTGCCCGAGGCTCTCTTCCGAATGAATTAAAGCGCTTGTGATCGTAGCCGCTTCCTATGACTTTAATACGTTTATCTTCGATGCCGAAGACTTCTTTTATCTTTGCTGCCTGATCATCATGCAGAGCCAAGGCCATATCGAGCTGGCTTATGTACGGGCGTACCAAGTCGCGAAGGTTCTCGCAAAGCACCATCTGACGCAGATCCGTGCTGTGAGATATGCCGTATATGCATCTGTCAGGGAAGTGTTTTTTTACAAGTGCCGTTAAAAGAAAGAGATGATGACATATTATCAAGTCGGGATCCAAATCTTTTATCGCTCTGCTTATTGTTTTGATAAAAGCATTTTCGTACTCGCGTATCATGCCGGTCGTCATTTTCTTATACTGAGTCGACGGGTACGGCATCACATCCGACATTCCGACTATAGGATATGAGATGCGCTCAGGCGGGTCTGCTTCGATGACGAAATCCGTGTCCGGATGCACAAGACCTCTCTCGAACCTGAAATCGTTATCTTCGGGATCCGTGAAGTGCACGGGATAACAAAGGACTGACTGCGGTAAACTTACACGATCATACGGATAAATGCCGCATACGACAATTTGACGATGCCCCATGTCATCGAAGGCTTTGACCAATTCGGTCATATATGTGCCGCTTCCCGTGGAATGCGGTTTTTGTGCACTTATGTTCAGTATTCTCATGCATATATGGTACTATTACGCGGAGAAAAAACAAAGAAATCATAATAAATTGAAATAAGAATAACAGACGACGGATGTCCCCCGCCTCAACGGAGTAGGCGGCGGGTTCCATATTCGATCGTCAGTGGCGGGTCGCAATCCCCGACTGACGATCTCATAAGCTGAAGCTC
>CACYFZ010000017.1 GCA_902773835.1 uncultured Eubacteriales bacterium
GCGTTGCAGCTGCTGCGGCAGGATCAAGGAAGATATGACGCTTGCCGACCGTATATACATCTGCGACTGCGGGAACGTCATGGACAGAGATGTGAATGCAGCTATAAACATCAGGCAGGAGGCAATGAGGCTGAAAAGCCTCGTAAACTCATAAAAGTCATGACCTTAGAAGGAACCGTGGGGCACACGGGGATAGCTCGTTGATACTCAGACCGTCAGGCCTGTTGAGCGAGAAGCCCCCACTTCAGGCTAAACTGTCAAGTGGTGGGAGTATGTCACAGTTACCGATAAATATTAAGCCTAAAGCCTAAAAAATTCAATGCTTTTCAAAGCACAGATATTGAAGAGAAATGATCTTTGGATTAGAATAAGCGGGATGACAATCAGCAAGAGAACAGTAGACCGCATTCTTATGACTGTGGTCGGAAACTTAATATTCGCACTGGGAATCAATCTCCTGATAAACCCGATCCACCTCTACAGCGGAGGATTCACCGGCATATCTCAGCTGGTGAGAATGTTTATCGTGGAGGTCCTTTACATGCCGGAGATTCCGGGCATTGACTATATGGGCGTTATTTATTTCCTGCTGAACGTTCCGCTTTTTATAATGGCATATAAAGTTATGGGGCGTCAGTTCTGTATTACGACCCTCGGATCCATCGCCATGGTATCCGTTTTCATGGCCCTTATTCCGGTACCTGAAAAACCTATAGTCGCAGACCCTATGCTGGCTGCGGTTACGGGCGGCATCATAACGGGAACGGGAGCCGGACTCCTTCTCAGAGCGGGCACTTCCCAAGGCGGACAGGACATTATCGGAATATGCATGGCTAAGATCTATCCGAACTTCAAGGTCGGAACCATAGGCATAATCATCAGCATCATGATTTATTCGGTATGCCTTTTCGTATATGACATACCGACGGTGCTTTACTCGATTATCTTCACGGTGCTCAACGGCATTTTCATCAACAGGGTACACGTGCAGAACATCAAGCAGGAGTGCATTATATTCACCAAAGTTCCGGGCCTCGGCAAACGCATAAATGATGAGCTCGGAAGAGGGGTTACGACTTGGAAAGGCGAGGGTGTATACACGGGAGATGATGTTGAAGTGCTCACGACTGTGGTAAGCAAGTACGAAGAGCCGTTCCTCAGAAAGATTCTGAAAGAGCATGACCCTGACGCCTTCGTGATAATAAGTGACAATGTCAGAGTGCACGGACATTTCGAAAAGAAATTTACCGATTAAGCATAAAGTCCGCATAATCCGAAAAAATATTGAAAAAACCGCATTTTGATGGCTTCTAAACGGCGATTCTGTCGCCGTTTTATGTTATACTAACTGTGTATGATTTGGTTAAAGTTTTTACTGATAATATTAGTGGCCGCCCCCGTCATAACGATAGCGTCGGTCCTCTATATACAACTCGCCAAATACGTAAGTATAAGAAACAAGGAAGGTTTAGCGAGGAAAAAATGAGAGGACTCTTTATAACGCTTGAGGGTGGCGACGGGGCAGGAAAATCCACACAGATAAAAAACATCAAGAGCTTCTTCGAAAAGAAGGGGCTCGTTGTCGTTCATACAAGAGAACCGGGCGGCACTCCCATAAGCGAAAAGCTGAGAGATATTCTTCTCGACAGCAATAACCGCGAGATGGAAGCCGTTACGGAAATGCTCATCTATGCCGCAGCCAGGGCTCAACATGTGCGGGAACTGGTAATGCCGCAGCTCGAAAAGGGAAGCATTGTTATATGCGACAGATTCCTTGATTCTTCTATCGCATATCAGACCTACGGCAGAAAGCTCGGAGACATGGTCGAAATCGTCAACGGCTATGCAACAGACGGCCTCACACCGGACCTGACTTTTTGGATGGATATAGACCCGGATGCAGGCAAGGAAAGAGTATCCAAGATGGGAGACTTCGACAGGCTGGAAATGGAAGAAAGAGATTTCCACTACAGAGTCTATGACGGATACAAGAAAATCGCCGAAAATAATCCCGAAAGAGTTAAAAGAATAGATGCGACGCACTCGGTGGAAGAGATTTCCGAAGAGATCGTAAACTATCTCGAAGAGATATGCGAGAAGAGAGGCCTGTGATGAGGAAGCTGAAGGACCTTATCAAAAGCATAAGCGACGGAGGGAGTTCGGCCCACTCATACATAGTTGAAGGGCGCTCGGGAAAAAGGAGAGACGATTTTCTGATGAGACTCGTTTCGGGCCTGGAGTGCACAGACGCTGATGTTAATAACAGACCCTGCGGCAATTGCCCTGCATGCAAACAGGCCGCTGCCCGTACGAGTCCGGACATCGTGTATATGCAAAGGAGCGGAAAGAGCGGATACAAAGTCGAAGATGCCGTAAGCTTCACGGAGCGCCTGGGCATGAGACCTTACGGCCGCTATCTCATAGGCGTGATTGACGAAGCGGAGCTCCTAAGTGAAATACTCCAAAACAAACTCTTAAAGACTCTCGAAGAACCGCTGGATAATGTCATTCTGCTTCTTTCAACATCCAGAAGCGATGAACTTCTCAGCACAGTCAGATCCAGGTGCAGCCTCATAAGAATTGAAGAATACGACGGCTACCTGGGAACAGAGGATGAAAGATCCTCAGAGGAGATGAAAGAAGGAGTGGCGCTGATGCTTTCGGAAGGAAGAACCTTCCACAAATTCAGAGAGTTTGCCGAAAAACATATCAAGACGACGGAAGACGCCGTAGAATACATCGGGCTGCTCGAAGAAGATCTCAGAGAAAAGATGCTGAGCAGCGCTGCAAAGACAGACAGAGTCACAGACAGCATAGAAGCAGCGGAAAAAACTGCCATGGACATCGGCAGAGGCATGGATAAAAACAAGGCTCTTAAAAAACTGTACTTGGAATTTGAGGGCCGGTCAAAAAATACGTAACAGTCAGGAGACAGGATAAATGGTAGAAATAGTCGGCGTAGGTTTTATGAAAGCCGGAAAAACATATTACTTCGACCCTAAGGGGGAGAAGTATGAACTGGGAGACATGGTCATTGTTGAGACAGCAAGGGGCATGGAGCTCGGTCATATTCTGATAGCAAACAAAAATGTGGACAAGTCGGAGCTCGTAGCCGAGCTTAAGCCTATAGAAAGAAAGGCTACAGAGAAAGATCTGGAGAAATATCACGCCAACCTCGAAAAGAGGGATGATGCGCTGAAGGTCTGCGAGGAAAAGATTCAGAAGCACAATCTAAACATGAAGCTCATTGATGTCGAATTCATGATAGACGGAGCCAAGATAGTATTCTATTTCTCGGCAGACGGAAGAGTGGACTTCAGGGAACTCGCTAAAGATCTGGCAGGACACTTCCATACGAGAATAGAGCTGAGGCAGATAGGCGTAAGAGACGAAGCCAGGATGCTCGGCGGTATAGGAATCTGCGGAAGACCTCTTTGCTGCAGCAAGTGGCTTTCGGACTTCCAGCCGGTATCGATCAAGATGGCCAAGCAGCAGAACCTTTCGCTCAATCCGTCCAAGATATCCGGAAGCTGCGGCAGGCTCATGTGCTGCCTGAACTTCGAAGATAAGACATACAAAGAACTCAGAAAGGGCATGCCTAAGGACAACGAAAGAGTTGAGACGCCTGACGGCCTGGCCAAGGTGGTAAAGGTTGACTACTTTAACGGTAAAATCAACACCCGCGGAATCGAGATAGATCCGGAAACGGGAGAGGAGATTTTTTCTCAGGAAATCAAGGCCTTTTCCAGAGATGAAATTAAGAGAAAGGGTAAGAAAGGGGGACGCAACCAAACAGAGGAGGTAGCGGAGCCTGAAGAAACAGACGATATTCCGGAAAACATTACAGAGGATGAAGCAAGAGAACTCGAAGCGCTGATGAAGGAGATTTAATCGGCTTTTCTTGAACACTAAATAACTTGCCTATATAATGTAAGAAAAAGGAGAAAACGTATGATTACACTAAGCCCGCAACAATTATTAATCGGTATACTCCTGATAGCATTAATCGTGCTGGTAATCTTTCTGATAGTACTGGTTTCAAATGCTACAGACACTATAAAAAAGGCCAATGCGATTATCGACGGAGGCACGGCAGCTGCCAGCAGCGCCAAGGCCAAGGTTGATGAAGTGAGCGCCAACGCAAGAGCCAATGCTGCAAAGGCAAATGCCGCAGCAGACTTGGGAGTTCAGTTCGCCCATAAATTCCTGGATAAGGTACTGAGCGATCGCTAAAGATAAGGAGGAGAGAAATGACTTTAACGGTTAATCAAATCCTTTGGATCTGCCTCATTCTCGTGCTGATAGCGTTGGTAGTGGTACTGGCGATTATGGCCGTCCACGTTCTGAGACTCACAAAGAAGAGCCAGGAACTGGTGGAAAGCAGCAATCATGCGGTAGATGATGTGAAGGAAAGGGCCGATATTATAAGCGACAATCTCAATTCGGCCATCAATAATTTAGCAGAGGACACAAGCCCGGTAGTAAAAGCCCTGGGTGCAGTAGCTGCGGGACTTACGGCAATAAACTCCGTAGGGGCGGTCGGTAAGACCATCTCTGTCAAGAGCGGACTGGCAGCGGCTGTTGCAAACAGCAGAGAAGCCAAAGACGCCAAGAAGACGATAAAGAATTCAAAGAAGGCCGTAAAGCAACTGAAGAAGCAGGCTCGCTATGAAAAGAAGGCCTTAAAACAAAGCAAGAAGCTTGCAAAAATACAAGAAACTACAGGAGATGATTAATGGCAAAAATACTTGTCAATAAAAGCGGACCTCTTCACGGAGAGGTAAAGATAAGCGGCGCCAAGAATTCGGTATTGCCGCTTTTGGCTGCTACGATAATGACAGAGGACAGCTGCGTGATTGAGGATGTTCCCAATCTCGCAGATGTTTCTGTAATGAAGCAAATTCTGAAAAAATACGGTGCGGAAATAGATGACAGCGAAAAGGGAGTCATAAAAACACAGACTAAAGAGATCGTGTCCTGTGAGGGAGATAAGGACCTGGTGCAGGAAATGAGAGCTTCCATCTTTACAATGGGACCTTTGCTTGCCAGACACGGCAAGGTCATCATGCCTATGCCGGGCGGATGCACCATAGGAAAAAGACCCATAGATCTTCACCTCAAAGGCTTCAGAGCGCTTGGCGCCAAGGTAACCGAGGACATAGAAAATGAGACAGTTACCGTTGAGGTAGGCCCAAGCGGCCTGATAGGTGATGTAATCTATCTCGACTTCCCGAGCGTAGGTGCGACGGAGAATATACTCATGGCCGCTTCCATGGCCAAGGGTACGACCATAATCGAAAACGCCGCAAAGGAACCTGAAATAATCGACCTCGCCAACCAACTGAACAAGATGGGCGCCAAGATTAAAAGCGCAGGTACGGATATGATTCGAATCGAAGGCGTTGAAAAACTTTCGGGCTGCGTTCACGAAGCCATACCTGACAGAATAGAGACCGGAACATTCCTGCTGGCAGCCGCCATCACAAGAGGAGACATCCTAATAAAGAATGCCATTCCGGGCCACGTAAGGCCGATAATTGCCAAACTCAGAGAGTGCAATGTCGGAATAGAGGCAACACCGGAAGGAATATATGTCGATGCCAGAGACAGAGAACTTATAGCAACAGACATTAAAACGCTTCCTTATCCGGGACTGCCTACAGACATACAGTCGCCGTTCATGGCCTTCCTGACTACGGTAAAGGGAAGCAGCGTCGTAAGAGAGACCGTTTTCGAAAACAGATTCATGCACGTTGTGGAATTAAACCGTATGGGAGCGGACATACAGACGGAGAATCGTGAGGCCAGAGTACCGGGCGGAAAGAAGCTGCACGGAGCCAAGGTAAGAGCTACTGACCTGAGGGCAGGAGCTGCAATGGTAATTGCGGGCCTGGTTGCAGACGGTACTACGGAGATAAGTGAGATATATCACATCGAAAGAGGCTATGAGGATTTAGTAAACAAACTGAAATCCCTCGGAGCCGATATCATGAAAACCGACAGAGATTAATCAGACTTAGGAGGAAAAATGCCGGACAGTCAATTCTTAAATCTTCTTGCCGAAAAATATCCGAATAGGAGAGAAGCCAGAGCTGAAATAATCAACCTCAGAGCTATTCTTGCGCTGCCGAAAGCCACCGAGTTCTTCCTGAGCGATATTCACGGAGAATACGAGGCTTTCCGCCATTTTGTGAGAAGCGGATCGGGGATGATTCGAATGAGAATTGACGAAATATTCGGAGACCTCCTGACGGAATCTGAGAGAGACGATCTCGCCGCTCTTATCTATAACCCCGAAGCCGAAATGGCCAGGAGAGAAAAAAGCGAATCCAACTTCGACGCCTGGACCAAAGTTGCCATCAGAAGATTGCTGATGGTGTGCAGGGTTGTTTCCAACAAATATACAAGATCCAAGGTAAAGAAACGTCTGCCGAAGGATATGGCATACATCATGGATGAGCTGCTCTTTGAAGACGACGTACCTGACAGACATAAATATTACGAGGAGATTATCGATTCAATCATCGAATACGACTCCGCCAGACTCTTCATACTTGAGCTGACGGAAGCGATTGCAAATCTCACCGTTGACAGGCTCCACATCATAGGAGACATCTTCGACAGAGGCTCCGGCTCTCCCGAGATCATGGATTATCTGATGGAGAACCGAGGGATAGACATTCAGTGGGGCAACCACGACATCCTCTGGATGGGAGCGGCCTGCGGAAACAGACCGTGCATCGCCACGATAATCAGAATCAATATCAGATATAACAACTTCGATATGCTGGAAGTCGGCTACGGGATAAACCTGAGGCCGCTTGCCACCTTGGCAGAGCATATCTACGGAGACGACCCTTGCGAATTCTTCAAACCGAATATTTTCGAGGTGAATAAATACGACCCTATACCGCCGGAACTTGCATCCAAAATGCATAAGATGATTTCCGTCATCCAGTTCAAACTGGAGGGACAGGCCATAAAGGCATATCCGGAGTATAAGCTGGATCACAGAAACATCCTCGAGACCGTAGACTTCGAGAAGGGGACCGTAAAGGTGGACGGACAAGAGTATCCGATGAGGGATATGAATCTTCCGACCGTGGATCCAAAGGACCCTTACAAGCTCACCGAAGAGGAAGAAGAAGTCATGGTGGCACTTGAGTCATCCATACTCAACAGCAGCAGGCTTCAGAGTCATATGGAATACCTCTTCTCACACGGAGCATTGTATAAGATTCATAACGGAAATCTTTTCTATCACGGCTCGATTCCGTTTACGGAAGACGGAGAGCTCAAAGAAGTGGAATTCTGCGGAAATAAGTATAAAGGATCGAATTACATACAGATGCTGGATGAGCGCATCAGAGAGGCTCGTTACAATCCGCCCGGCGGACAGACGAGCGCAGAGGCCGCATCGATAATGTGGTACCTGTGGCTCTCTGAGAATTCACCGCTTTTCGGCAAGGACAAGATGACCACCTTCGAAAGATACTTCATCGAAGATGCGGCCACACATAAGGAAATCAAAGTGCCGTACTACAGACTCATAGAAAAGGAAGAGACGGCAGATAAGATACTTGAAGACTTCGGACTGAATCCTGAGATCGGAAAGATACTGAACGGTCATGTTCCGGTAAAAATCAAAGACGGACAGACACCTATTAAGGCCAATGGGAAACTCTTCATCATAGACGGGGGCATTTCCAAGGCTTATCAAAAGACGACGGGAATTGCCGGATATACTGCGATAATGACGTCAAAGCATATGTATCTGGCGGAGCATAAACCTTATGAGCCGCTTCGCGAAGACGGAACGCAGACCTTCCACAGACCGGTTATGCACCATATTTATTCCCTGCCTGACAGACTTCTGATCAGAGAAACTGACAACGGAGATGAGCTGAGAGAACAGATTGAAAATCTTGAAGCTCTCTGCAGCGCTTATAAAAACGGCGATATAAAAGAGAACTAAAAACAGAAAGGACGACATAATGTATTTAAGCACAGACCTGACAGCGCTTGCCATCATTCCGGGCTTACTGCTCATTGGATATGTATACGGTAAGGACAAAGTAGAGAAGGAACCTTTGAGTTTAATCATAAAGCTCGTATTCTTCGGAATTCTTTCCTGCTTTGCAGCGAGTATCCTGGAAGCCGCAACGGCTAAAGTACTTCCGGTATATCCTGAGGGAAGCCTGAAGTACGCACTTCAGACATCATTCTGCCTGGCTGCATTCTGGGAGGAGATAGTAAAATACCTGGCTCTGAGAATCGGATCGTGGAGAAGCTCGCATTTCAACTACAGATTTGACGGCATCGTTTACGGTGTATCGGCTGCTGTTGGATTCGCTGTATATGAAAATATAATGTATGTTTCATTATACGGCTTCCAGACCGCCGTAGTAAGAGCTTTCACCGCAGTTCCGCTCCACGCATTCTGCGGAGCATTCATGGGAGTGTTCTACGCACATTCAAAGCAGCAGGCCATACTCGGTAACAGATCCGGATGCATCAGAAATACGATCTTGTCACTTGTGGTTCCGATGATGATTCACGGCATTTATGACACTCTGGCGTTCCTCAGAACCCCTGAGTCAACAACCATGCTGATGGTATTTGTAGTAATCCTTTACATCGCAGCTATCAGAATGATTAAGGTCAATTCTTTAGCTGACCACAGAGCGGGATTCTATCCGAGACCACGTAATATTGATATAGATATAGACAGATATTAACTGAGACAGAAAGGAACTTAGCGAATGGGTAAGACAAGAGAGATGCTCAGCCAAGAGCTGATATACCTCTATAACACAGGTAAGCTGCACCACGCATACCGCACTTTCGGTGCGCATGTGGACGAGGGCGGCGTTCAGTTTACGGTGTGGGTTCCGGACGTAAAGAGCGTCAGAGTGACGGGAGACTTTAACGATTGGCAGCCATGGAACGACGACTCATCATTTCTTCAGGAAATAGGAGGAGGCATTTACACGGGTTTTATCAAAGGTGCCAAGGAAGGTGATACATACAAGTACGATATCGAACTTCCAAACGGAGAGCACATCCTAAAGGCGGACCCTTATGCCTTCGGATCAGAGATGAGACCGGGCACCGCATCCAAGGTTTGCGACTTAAAATACAGGTGGAAAGACAGCAAGTGGATTAAGCACAGAGAAAGTATTAATCAGTTTGCATCACCGATGAATATTTACGAAGTGCACCTCGGATCTTGGAAGAGACACGAGGGAGAGGACGGTTTTTATTCCTATAGAGAACTGGCCAAGGAACTCATTCCTTACGTAAAAGACATGGGATACACCCACGTAGAAATCCTGCCTGTTATGGAGCACCCGCTGGATGCATCCTGGGGTTATCAGGTAACCGGCTACTACGCACCTACTGCCAGACACGGAAGTCCTAAGGACTTTAAATACCTGGTGGATGAATTCCACAAAGCCGGCATAGGTGTAATACTCGACTGGGTTCCGGGACACTTCTGCCCTGACGATCAGGGGCTCAGAGAGTTCAACGGAAAGAAACTATACGAATGTGAAAAACACCCTGACTGGGGTACATATAAATTCGATTTCGGAAGAGCCGAGGTAAGGAGTTTCCTCCTTTCCAACGCTATGTACTGGTTCGATGAGTACCACGCTGACGGAATAAGAGTTGACGGAGTCAGCAGCATACTGTATCTGAACTTCGGCGTTACCGATAAAGCTAATATGAAGTTCAACAAATACGGAGGAGAGGGCAACCTCGAAGCCATAGAATTTCTGAAAGAGCTTAACTACATGGTGGGCACGGAGCTTAAAGGCGTGATCACTATTGCAGAAGAGAGCACCGCGTGGCCTATGGTCACATGGCCGCCTGCCGAAGGAGGCCTCGGATTCCATTACAAATGGAGCATGGGCTGGATGCATGACACACTGGAATACATGTCATGCGACTTCCCGTGGAGGAGCGACAATCACCATAAACTGACATTCTTTATGACATACGCATACAGCGAGAACTTCATCCTGCCGCTTTCGCATGATGAGGTCGTTCACGGAAAGCGTTCGCTCATAGGAAGGATGCCCGGAGACACGTGGAGGCAGTTCGCCGGAATAAGAGCGCTGGCACTCTATCAGATGACTCATCCGGGAAAGAAACACAACTTCATGGGTCATGAAATAGCACAGTTTATAGAATGGCGTGAGTATGAGAGCCTTGAATGGTTCATGCTGGAGTATGAGAACCATGCCAAGTACCAGCAGTACATAAAGGATCTCAATCACCTATATACAGAGCATCCTGCACTTTGGGAGAACGATACCAATTGGGAAGGTTTCCAGTGGGTGGATGCCGATAATAATGAACAGGGAGTACTCTCATATGTCAGAAGAAGTAATCCGGGCCCTAAGAGCGAGGTGCTTCTCACCGTACTCAATATGGATGTACAGGCATATGACGTTTATGACATAGGTGTACCTGAACCGGGTTACTACAAAGAAATCTTCAATTCCGATGTAGAGAAGTACGGAGGATCCGGAAGGGCCAACACCAGAAAAATCAGAGCAAAGAAGAAACCTATGCACGGCATGCCGTATTCCATAACCATAAAGATGCCTGTGCTGGGCGGAGCTGTTTTCATAAAAGAGAAGGAAGCAGCCAAGACAACAAAAACAAAGAGCAAAGCGAAAACAAAAGAAAAAGCAAAAGAAAAAACGACAACAAAAAAGAAAGGGAATAAATAAACGTAACGATGATAAAGACGAAAGAGGATTTTAAGAAAGAATACACAAGAATAGCAGGGGAATTATTTGAAAGAGAACCGCAGGCTCTCGACAAGTACGACAAGCAGGCAGTGCTTTCCGTACTTGTCAGAGAGGAAGCAAAACTACTCAGGGACAGCAGCAATGCCAAGGTTGAAGGACAGAAAAAGGTTTACTACTTCTCCATGGAATTCCTTATCGGAAAGCTGATGGAAAACTACCTCGTAAACCTCGGGCTAAGAGATATAGCAGAAGAGGCTCTTAAGGACCTCGACACAGATATAGAAGAGGTATTCGCATGTGAACCGGATCCGGGACTCGGAAACGGAGGACTCGGAAGACTTGCCGCATGCTTCCTCGACTCCATGGCATCCATCAATGTCTGGGGAGACGGAATGGGTCTCAGATATAAGTTCGGACTCTTCAAACAGAAGATAGAGAGCGGTTACCAAATAGAGCTTCCCGATGCATGGCTCGACGAAGGCTATGTATGGGAGACAGCCAAGCCGTCCGAAGCCGTATTCGTAAAGTTCGGCGGTAAGGTAGACAGAACATTAAAAGACGGAGTGATGGAATACAATCATACCGATTACAGCACCATCCGTGCGGTCCCTTATGATGTACCTATTATCGGAGCGGGTGGAAAGACCATCAACACTCTCCATCTTTGGGACGCTCAGCCTGCTCACGACAGCATCGACATGGATGCCTTCAACGCCGGAAACTACAGCAAGGCTATGAAAGAAAGAAGTGAGATAGAGGCTATTACCAGCATACTCTATCCGGACGACACCAACGGTATAGGTAAGCAGCTCAGACTGAGACAGGAATACTTCCTGGTCGCAGCAGGCATCGGCATGATCATCAACAACTACAAGTCTAAGTACGGAGCTGATGAATTCGACAAGATGCCTGAAAGAGTTCAGATACATATCAACGATACTCACCCTACAATGTGCATTCCTGAACTGATGAGAGTATTCATCGATGAAGAGGGTATGGAATGGGATGATGCATGGGAGATAGTAAAGGGCGTTGTTTCATTTACGAACCACACCGTGCTGCCTGAGGCTCTGGAGAAGTGGAGCATTCCTCACTTCCAGCAACTCCTCCCGCGTATCTACATGATTATCGAGGAGATCAACAGACGCTGGCAGCAGAGCCTCCCGAGCGGAGAGAATTATCAGGAGCTGTCCAGAAACACATCAGCTCTTTGGGACGACGAAGTAAAGATGGCCAATCTGTCCGTTATCGGAAGCCATTCCGTAAACGGAGTATCGGCACTTCACAGCGATATCCTGACAAAGACGGTATTTAAGGATTTCTATGAGCTTGAGCCTGAGAAGTTCAACAACAAGACCAACGGTATCAGCCACAGAAGATTCATGATACAGGCAAACCCTGGCCTTGCTAAACTCATCGACAGCAAGATCGGTAAGAATTGGCAGACCAACTTCGAAGAAATCGAAAAACTGAGCGCTTACGCACAGGACCACGACTTCCTCGATTCACTGGCAGCAGTCAAGAGAGAGAATAAGCTCAGACTTGCCAAATACATCAGAGAGAAGATGGAGATAGAGGTAGACCCGGATTCCGTATTCGACGTGCAGGTTAAGAGAATACACGCTTACAAGAGACAGCTTCTCAACGGATTCAAGATCCTGGACCTCTACAACAGACTTAAGGAGAACCCGGACCTTCCTATAAACAATTACACATTTATCTTCGCAGGTAAGGCAGCGCAGGGTTATGCTTTCGCCAAGGAAGTAATTAAGTTCATCAACAGCCTGGCTGACATGGTCAACTCAGACCCTGTCGTAAGCCAGAGAATCAAGGTTGTATTTATCGAGAACTTCAGAGTTTCCAACGCTCAGCTCATATATCCTGCAGCTGACGTAAGTGAACAGATATCTACGGCAGGTAAGGAAGCCAGCGGAACCGGTAACATGAAGTTCATGATGAACGGAGCCGTTACACTCGGCACCATGGACGGAGCCAATGTAGAGATCTGCGAGCTTGCAGGACGCGATAATATCTGCATCTTCGGATACTCATCAGATGAGGTAGAGAACTTCTACAGACACGGAGGTTACTCAGCCCACGCATGCGTTGATGCAGACCATAGACTTAAGCGTATGACAAATCAGCTCGTTGACGGAACATTCATCAAGAGCGGATATGACTTCTGGGGCATCTACGATGCATTGTTCAGAAGCAACGACGAGTACTTCGTGCTCGGAGACTTCGACTCATATGTAAGAGTGTTCGAGGAGATGGACGGTATCTACAGCGACAAGTACAGATGGAACGCTATGTCGCTGGCCAATATAGCCAATTCCGCATTCTTCAGCAGTGACCGCACCATCGCGGAGTACGCAAAGGACATTTGGCACACAAAGTAGTATCTCAGTTGACGTAAACTTTGAGACGCAGACAAACAACAGATTTTTATTAACATCAGAAGGAGGCTTGTAATATGAAAAAGAAAAAATGTATCGCAATGCTTCTCGCCGGAGGACAGGGCAGCAGGCTCGGCAAACTCACAACCAATATTGCCAAGCCGGCAGTATCATTCGGCGGAAAGTACCGAATTATAGATTTCGGATTGTCCAACTGTACCAACTCAGGTATAGACACGGTCGGAGTACTGGTTCAATACAAGCCGCTTATTCTGAACAGATACGTCGGAACAGGCGCATCCTGGGATATGGCTGTGACTGATGGAGGAGTTCACATCCTCCCGCCTTTTGCAGGTGAGACAGGCGGAGAATGGTATGAGGGCACAGCCGATGCCATTTATCACAACATCGATTTTATAGATATGTACAATCCTGAGAATGTGCTCATCCTTTCGGGTGACCACATCTATAAGATGGATTACAACCTCATGCTGAATGAGCATTTGGATAACAATGCAGACCTTACGGTTTCGGTTATTGAGGTTCCGTGGGAAGAAGCCAGCAGATTCGGCATCATGACCACCGATGATAAGGGCAGAATTACTAAGTTCTCCGAAAAGCCTAAGAAACCGGACAGCAACCTGGCGTCCATGGGTATATATATCTTCAAGTGGAAGGCTCTGAGAAAGGCCCTGCTGGAAGATCACGAAAATGACAAGTCCAGCCACGACTTCGGAAATGACGTAATTCCGAAAATGCTGAACGAAAAAAAGAAACTCTTCGTTTACAGATTCGAAGGATATTGGAGAGATGTCGGAACGGTAAAGAGTTATTACGACAGCCAGATGGATTTGATGGACGATATGGAGAACATCAACGTCTTTACAAAGGACATGAAAGTATTCTCCAATTCCAATTTCTATCATCCTCAGTTCCTCGGCCCTAATGCCAATATCAATTCTTCGCTGATTTGCAACGGCTGCACGGTGTACGGAACCGTTAAGCATTCGATACTCGGATCCGGTGCGGTTGTGGGAGACGGCGCGGTAATCGAAGATTCCATAGTCCTGCCGAATGCCATTATCGGCAGAAACTGTAAGATTAAAAACACCATCGTAAACGAGGGTGTGATTATCGAAGATAATCTGGAAGTTATAAATGAAGACGGCGAAGTCGCAGTATACGGCAGAGCCAAGCTCTCGATATAGGAAAGGAGGACGAGAAGATGAAATCAAAAACAATCGGACTTATTTCTGCTAACTACAGCAGCACGGAGTTCGGAGATCTTCTGGATAACAGATCTCTCGCATCGCTTCCTTACGGGGGCAGATACAGACTCATAGATTTTGCACTGTCCAATATGAGCAATTCCGGAATTACCACGGTAGGCGTTATCGCACCGTATAATTCAGGCTCGCTCGTAGACCACATCGGAATAGGCACACCTTGGTCGCTCGGACGTAAAAACGGCGGACTTTTCGTAATGCCGGGCTCTGCTTACGGACTTCAATCGATGGGCAGCAGATTCCTTCTGAGAGACATCATTAAGTGTAAAGATTTCTTTGAAAAAGACGATGCCGACTACGTTGTCATGGCAGGAAGCAGCGACGTCTGGAATATTGACTTCGGCCCTGTAATAGAGCAGCACGAAAAATCCGGCAAGCCTATCACTATGATCTATAAGAAGGTTCCGAGAGGAGAAGACTATTACGGATTCTTCCTGAACATAGATGAGGACGGAAAAGTAGAAAGCATTCAGGAGGAGGGCTTCTCCTGGTCCAACTACTTCACTGACTGCTTCATCGTAGACAGAGAATACATGATAGATTTCATGAGCTGGTATGGGACTCTCGAATACATGGATGCAGTCCAGATTATGAGAGACAATATGGATACAATGGACATAGATACATACGAGTTCAAGGGATATCTCGGAAAGATAAAGAACCCTGTAGACTTTATCGAGGTCAATCAGTGCATGACTGACTACGACATCAGAAATGAAGTTTTCTGCAATCCTGAAAGACCTATACTTACAAAGCCACAGGACGAAGCTCCCGTACTGCACCAAGCCGATGCGGACGTAAGAAATTCCATCATTTCGGCAGGCTGCAGGATAGAGGGAAGAGTTGAGAACAGCATTATCTTCCGCAGCGTAAATATCGGTAAAAAAGCCGTCATTAAAAACAGCGTTATCATGATGCACGGCGAAGTAGGAGACGGAGCGGTTCTCGATCGTGTAATTGCCGATAAATACGTACAGATTACGGGCGGCGTAAAGATTTACGGAACCAAAGACGCACCTGTAGTAATCGGTAAGAACAAAAAAATATAAATATAAAGGAGGCAGATATGCCTAAAAAGAAAAACGTATTATTTGCGGCATTTGAAGCAACACCTTTTATTAAAACGGGAGGACTCGGTGATGTAGCCGGGTCTCTTCCTGCATGTGTAAAGTCTGATGAATACGATGCCAGAGTAATCCTTCCACTGCTTTCATCCATTCCGGATGAGTACAGAAAGAAGATGAAATATGTAATGAACTACGAGGTAAGACTCGGCTGGCGCTCACAGTACTGCGGACTTTTCACACTTCGTAAAAACGGAGTTATGTATTACTTCCTTGACAACGAATACTACTTCAACAGATCACACGTCTACGGCGAGTTCGACGACGGAGAGAGAGTAGCATTCTTCTCCAAGGCAGTGCTTGAGACCGTAAGATATATTTGGGAGAAGTTCTACCCGAATATCATCCACTGCAATGACTGGCATACCGCGCTTATCCCGGTTTATCTGAGAGAGCACTATAACGGTGACCCTCTCTACGATCCTATCAAGACTGTGTTCACCATCCACAATCTGAAATTCCAGGGTCAGTACAACAAGCTGGTCACAGGCGACGTGCTCGGCTTAAGAGGCACGCCGGCGGAAGGACAGATGATACATGACGATGCCACCAATTATCTTCAGGGTGCGGTTATTTATTCGGATGCCGTGACTACGGTCAGCCCGACTTATGCCGATGAAATATGTACGGTTCAGTTCGGAGAAAGACTCGAAGGACTCTTTAACTCCAGAAGATATAAGCTGTCCGGCATAATAAACGGAATAGACAGAAAGGACTTTAACCCCGCAACGGACAAATCCATAGCCGTAAATTATAATGAAGACAGCGTCTTCACAAAGAAGATAGAGAACAAGCTGGCTCTTCAGAGGGAGCTTGGCCTTAGAGAGGATCCTTATGTTCCGCTCTTCGCCATGGTAAGCAGACTGACGCAGCAGAAAGGTGCCAACCTTATCGCGGCACTCCTGCCTGAGTTCAGAGAGCGCAATATGCAGCTTGCGGTTCTCGGAACGGGAGACGATGTATATGAGCATGCGATAGGAGATTTCGCATATCATAATCCTGAGAATTTCGCAGCCAGAATTACCTTCAATGAGCCGATGTCCAGAAGGTTCTATGCAGGGGCTGACGTATTCCTGATGCCGTCCGAATTCGAACCTTGCGGCCTTGCACAGATGATCTCCATGAGATACGGAACATTGCCTCTGGTAAGAGAGACGGGAGGTCTCAAGGATACCGTAAGCGGTTACTGGGATGCCGGAGAAGAAGCCAACGGATTCTCATTTAAAGACTTCGATGTAAACGGCCTCAGAAATGCAGTCGATCTGGCGCTTCAGATCTGGTTCGATAAGCCGAAGGTATGGAAGAAGCTTGTGACCAACGCGATGAATATGAACTACGGCTGGGAAGAATCCGCCGCTAAGTATCGCGAGCTGTACGATTCGTTATTGCAACAGTAAGGAAGATTGAATGAGGATATATCACAATTCAAGATTAAAGCAGTTCAGAGAGCCCTTCGGTGCGGTAGAGACCGGAACGAAGGTCTCTCTTTCAATTGAGATAAGAGAAGGAAGTCCTGACAGTGTCAGGCTTATGGTATGGAAGGGAGAGGAAGTATCCCCTGCATATTACGACATGAACGATGCCGGAGACGGCATGTACAATGCCGAATTCAGCGTGCCGGAAGATGCCTGCCTGCTTTGGTATGCATTTGAGATCAAAGCGCGAAACGACAGAGGAGAAGAATATACCGTTTACTACGGAAATAACCATGACGGCCTGGGCGGAGAAGGCAATGTCTTTGACTACAGCCCGGAGTGCTATCAGATTACGGTGTATAAAAAAGATGAGTCGCCTTCATGGTATAAGGACGGCATAGTATACCAGATATTCCCGGACAGATTTAACAGAGATGAAGACTGGGAAGAGCGCTGCGAGAAAGCCAACAAGTCCGTAAACGAAAGGCGCACGGATATAAAGCGCATCATCGAAAAGGATTGGACGAAGCAGGCTTACTACACCAGAGACGATACGGGAAAGGTGGTTGAATGGCCTATCTACGGCGGAAGTCTTAAGGGCATAGAAGAAAAACTGGATTACCTTAAGTCCCTCGGCGTTACAGCCATATACCTGAACCCTATATTCGAAGCCACATCCAACCATCGCTACGATACCGGAGACTATATGCATATAGACCCGGCGCTCGGCACGGATGAGGACTTTAAACATCTTGCTAAAACAGCCAAGTCAGTGGGCATACGCCTGATACTTGACGGAGTGTTCAGCCACACGGGGTGCGACAGCATCTACTTCGACAAATACGGAAATTATCCGAAAGCAGACGGAAAGGGAGCCTGGGAGAACCCGGATTCCCCGTACAGAGGCTGGTATAAATTCGATGAGAATGAAGAGGCCGGATACAGATCTTGGTGGGGAGTAGTAGACCTGCCTGAGGTTGAAGAAAACAACAAGGACTACAGAAAGTTCATCAACGGACCCAAGGGCGTAGTAAAGCATTGGCTCTCCATGGGAGCATCGGGCTGGAGGCTTGATGTGGCTGATGAGCTCCCTGACTCATTCATTAAAGAATTAAGAGCCAGGTTAAGCGATACTGACCCGGAAGCTCTTTTAATCGGAGAGGTATGGGAAGATGCAAGCAATAAGATAAGCTACGACGAGAGAAGAGAATACCTCCTCGGAGATGAACTTCACGGATGCATGAACTATCCGCTGAGGGATATTCTCCTTGATTTCATAAACTACTCTATTTCAGGCGGCCATGCTGCAGAGAAGCTGAGAAGCCTGGAAGAGAATTATCCGAAAGAGAATTTCTATTCCAATCTGAACCTAATAGGTACGCACGACAGAGAGAGAATAATCAGCGCGATGGCAGCTGAAGAGGACTACAAGTCTGCGGTCAGAAAGGTCAGAGTATTATCTGCACTACAATACACACTTCCGGGTGTGCCGTGCATTTACTACGGGGATGAAGTCGGGCTGATGGGAGGGGTAGACCCTGCCAACAGAAGCGGTTATCCGTGGGGATTCGAAAACCTGGATCTCGGCTATCACTACAGAATGCTGGGACTTGTTTACGATCAGCATCCTGCACTTAAGGACGGAAGCCTTACAATGCTGAACGGAAGAAACGGCATACCTGATGATGTTCTGGCCTTCGTAAGAGAAGGACACGGAGAGAAGATTCTGGTACTTGCCAACAGAAGCTACAGCGAATCACATGTAAGCTTAAGAGCGGCGGAAGAAACAAGATGCGGATATGCATTGGAGCTTCTGAGGACCGAGGAACTCCAGATATTCGCCGACGGTCTTCTCGAAGAAATCAAGATGGACAGGCTTTCGGTTAAGATCATATGCCTGAAGGAAAGAAGACCTGATGCAGAGGACTTCGACAGGGCATCAGGAGTGATCTGCCACCTGAGCTCACTTCCCGTGCCGACTATGGGAAAACCCGCCAAGGAGTTCGTGGACTTCATAGCAAGCGCCGGATTTAAGATTTGGCAGATACTGCCTCTTAACCCACCGGGAACGGGAGGCTCCCCATACAGCAGCCACAGCGCTTTCGCCTGTGACACGCGCTTCATCAACAGAGAAGAAATGCCGGATGATTCGGGACTGAAGAAATTCGTTCTCGAAAACTCAGACTGGCTCACGGAATACACAGTATACACGGTGCTCAAGGAATCCGAGGGAGAGAGGTCATGGCTGGACTGGCCTGAGGAAAAGAGGCTGGCAGATCCGAAGGAGATCATCAAGTCCTTCGATAAAAAGCAGCTGGACAGAGTCAACGAACTTATACACGAACAATACGTATTCGAAATGCAGTGGCGTGATCTTAAGGATTATGCCAACAGGAAGGGCATCAGCATCATGGGAGACCTTCCTATGTTCATGGCTGCCGACAGTGCAGATGTCTGGGCCAACCGTGAAGTCTTCAGACTGGAGGAAGACGGAAGACTCAGCGTGCACGCGGGAGTACCGCCTGATGCGTTTACCGGAGAAGGTCAGGACTGGGGCAACCCTCTGTACGACTGGGATTACAGTGCGAACACGGGCCACGAATGGTGGATGCGCCGCATAAAGCAGTGCGCGAAACGATTCGATATGCTCAGAATAGACCACTTCAGAGGACTCTCCGAATACTTTGCGATTCCGGAGGGAGGAGGCCCTGCCGAGGGATATTGGCAGCACGGACCGGGACTCACCCTCTTCAAGGCCATAGACGATATGCTTGATGAAGAAGGTCTCAATCTGAAGATTCTGGCTGAAGACCTCGGTTATCTCGACGACGGAGTAAAATGCCTGCTGAAATTATCCGGGCTTCCGGGAATGGATATATGGCAGTTCACCTCACATGAGATGATAAACCTCACGCCGGAGCAGGCCAAGATGAGAGCCTTCTACACCGGCACGCACGATAACGACACCTTGGTCGGCTTCGTAAAAGGGTATATAGAAAACCGCCCTGTTGATGACGAAAGCGAGGATGACGACAGACTCGAAGAGGAGACCCGAAGCGAGGAAGTCGAAGCCGAGGCATCGCGCATCATAAGAGAAATATATGAAAGCGATGCATGCCTGGCCATGCTTCAGATACAGGATGTATTTATGCTGGGAAGCGAAGCCAGGATGAATGTTCCGGGCGTAGCTGAAGGCAACTGGACATGGAAGCTTCCGGGAAGATCCATATGGGCTTCTTACCCTGATGCGGATGAGAGAGCCAGATGGTTCAGGGAACTTTCCGCTGAGACGCACAGATGAAGCTCCTTTTCAAAGAACTCAGAAGACGCGGCTATACCATAAAACTTAAAATCGGTTATCTTGAAAAAGCGGTGAAAAGATATGATGGATTTAACGAATAAAAGAAGCCAAGGAAACAGGTTTGAATTAAGAGCGGAAGAAATCGATCGAATCACTCAGGAACTTTCCGAGAAACTGTCACATGAGCCGATTGACCGAAGGGACGCCATTCGTCTCTCGCTGATCCTGGAAGAGACAATGCTGAAATACAGGGACAGACTCCCTGAAGACAGCAGTGCATCGCTGCGATTTTCACGCTCTTTCGGGGCGTTTAGGATTTCCTTTAAAGTTGAAGGAGAGAGCATTGATCCTTTCACGGAGGATGACCCTTCCGTAACATCGGTTATGGGCTCGCTTCTTTCCAATTCAGATACTCTGAACAGGTCATGGAAGTACAGAAACGGCGCCAATATGGTGAGCTTCACCGTGATGAGGAAGAAAAGGATGAGCCAGATACTCACCATCCTCATAGGTGTTGCGAGCGGAATTCTGTCGGGAATCATAATCAAGGGCATAGCTCCGAATCTGGCAGAAGACATAGCCACCAGAGTTATAACGCCGCTTACGAATGCTTTCGTCGGCCTTCTCTGCGTAATGGCTACCATCATGTGCTTCGCTGCGATTACTCTCGGCATAGTGCGCCTCGGAGATATCTCCACCTTCAGCACCGTCGGAAAGAAAATGATACGAAGCTTCCTGAAGGTGGCATTTATCCTGACCCTTATCAACACGGCGTGGATGGTGCCGGGCATTAACTTCGGACATTCGACGGCGATGTCGCTGAACTTCTTCGACTTCTTCGACATCATAATCAGCTTTGTTCCGAATAATATTCTGACGCCTATTCTGGAGTTCAACTCCGTACATATAATCATCGTCGGCATCATGTTCGGAATTTCCATGCTTCACATGGGGCAGAAAGCGGATACCCTGACTGAGATATTCGATGAGGTCAATATAGTTGCCATACTCTCGAACACTTATCTTAACAGGTTCATACCCGCTTACGTCGGCCTTATGATCTGCTCACAGATACTGACAGGCTCATATACAGTTCTTTCGGGATTCCTGAAACTGTTTCTTATGGTGGCCATAGCAGACTTCGTAACGATAGCTGTATATACGGCAATCATCTGCATAAGACTGAAGGTTGGCGTGCGCACATACATACAAAAGCTGCTGCCGTCATTTCTTATCTCTCTTACGAGTGCAAATGTCGGTGCGGCATTTACCACCACCATCGATACCCTTATAGGACCGCTGGGAGTGGATACAGATTATGCACCTCTCGCATATAACCTCGGAAGCATACTCTTCAGACCGGGCTACTGCATTGTCTTTACCGCATGCAGTCTCTTTACGGCAGGCCTGTACGGCATAGAAGTCACATGGTCCTGGGTAGCTGCGGCATTCCTGCTGTCATTTATCCTCTCCGTAGCCACACCACCGGTTATCGGAGGCACCACGGTCTGCTTCTCGATTCTGTTCTCACAGCTCGGACTTGAGTCTCAGGCACTTGCCATGATCATCTCTATCAACGCATTCTTAGAGTTCATGACGGTTGCCGTAAACAACTACTGCCTGCAGAGCCAGATCGTACTACTCGGAAACTCTATCGGAGAGCTGGATGTTGAAAAGCTGAGGAAGAGATAACGCACCGTAATAAAAATTACAGAGCCGGAGCAATCCGGCTTATTTTTTCGCAAAAATTACAACGCCTATAGTAGGAAACATTTTCCTGCGATGAGGCGTTTTTAACAAGGCATTGACCTCGTCGCGACAACGAGATGTAAAGTTGGAAAGAGAGGTGTGCAATGTCACTGAAGACAATCAAAGAAGTTACTGAAATCACGGGAATTACAGTAAACGCATTAAGGTATTACGACAGCAAAGGATTGCTGCATCCCACAATACGTAACTCCGGAGGACGAAAGGAGTGGCTGTACGATGAAGAGGCTGTCGGGAGGGCTAAGAGAATACTTTTACTCAGGAGCATAGGTATACCTGTTGAGAGTATAGCTCTTGTATTAGAAAGCATGGACAAGATGAACGGAGAAATGCTCAGATCCCGCCTGGATAAGCTCCTCAGAGAACGCGAATCGCTTGATGAACAAATCTCAGTGGCCACTATGCTGTTACTCCTGGAGGATATGTCAGCGGACGCAGAAGTCAGGGACGAGCTTCTGGATAAGATGTTTGAGAAGGTATGTCGTTAGTGGAAATGGAGAAAGGAATAATGAAATGAAAAAGATCAAAACACTTTCAATAGCAATAATACTGTGCCTATCGTTACTTGCTATGGCATCGTGCGGAGGAGGCGGAGAGAGCACTGCTCCTGCAGAAGAAAAGCAGTCTAAAAACGGCTTCGATGTTTCGAAGAATCAGGAAGTCGAATATGGCGGATACTCATTCTCAGTTCCGGACTACTGCAACTTCCAAGAAGCAGAAAACGGTCTGCAATGCATGCCGGAGGACGGTCAGGTCATGATGATGCTCTCAAGCTTCGATAATGATATTTCCGACGAAGACTTTTCAGCATCAAAGGACAAACTGATGAAGGAATGGACTGAGGGAATGGGTTATGAGCTTGGGGATAACGGAACATTTACCGGCACAACCGACTCAGGGGTTAATGTGACAGGAAAGTCTGCTCTACTGCATAACGCAGATGAAAAGATAACGGTTGCACTCGTTCTTATTCAAGGATCAGACTCGGAATTCGACTACATATCAGACTTCGATGCCATAGCATCATCTGCACGCAAGATCGAAAAGACATCTGATGAAAATACAAGTGACAGCAAGAGTGAAGATCGTGCCGAAACCGACATCTCACCTGAATTCAAAGCGACGATGGACAGCTATGAAGAATTCTTCGATGAATATGTTGAGTTTATGCAGAAGTACAAAGAGAATCCTTCAGATACAACACTTCTCATGGAGATGTCCGGCATGATGACCAAGGAAGCAGAGATGCTGAAGCAACTGGAAGAAATGGACGAAAACGAAATGACAACAGCAGAGGCCGCCTACTATCTCGAAGTGACAGCACGAATCAATGAGAAGTTAGCGTCGGTACTTTAAATCGACATGTAACAAGGGAGGAGTGTAAGAGCGGTAGCAAAATGCTACCGCTTTGGCTTTCAGTGATTGATATCGTTACAAATATCGAGTCAAATGAAGATTTATTGTATAATTCACTTGTAAATGCTTGTTTGGAACTGAGGTGCGCTATGGATAAGCCTAAAAAGAACAGAATCGATTTTGGGAAATTTAAAGAACAGGTGGCTGATCTCAAGGATTCAATCGCAGAAAAGGTTGAACAAGGAGCGGATGCAGCTTCAGATGTGGCTGCAAAAGCTATCAAACAAGGCGGTGAATTCACAAATGCCGCTGCAGAGAAGATAAAACAAGGAGCAGAACTAGCTGCAGATGCTGCAGACAGTGCACAAGATGCTTTCAATAAGTGGTGGCATCAGCCGATATTTGAGGATAATCTATCAAAAGATGACACAGATTGGATTCCGGATATGGTTTACATAAGGAACCAGGATGATAGAAACCAGATAGAAGGTCTTTCAGAGGCAATTGGATTTGATGAGGACAATGCTGAAAGGCCTATCGTCAGTTTGTTGAGAAGCTATGCCAAGACTATCGACATCAATTTTTACCCAACACTAGTTGAGGGGGTGTACTATGTCGATCCATTTAATAGAAGCAGATATATTCAGTTAGAACAGTACTTTTCTGTTCTGGAGCAAGAAAGAATTGAAGAACTGATTAGAGTTGCTCAGGATTTAGGTGCAAGTTATATAGAGATTGCTTACAGTAAAGATAATAAACAATCCAAAACAAGTTCAAGGCAGGCAAATGTTGAAGCTAAGATGAAGGGGGTTTCTGCAAACGGTGATGCCAGTGGTCAGCAACAAGCAACTCATTGTGAAAGAAGTAAAATGGACATTAAGAAACAAATGAGCTTACCGGGCACAGAGCCGAAAGAACCTACCCTTAGACATTTTAAAAATGATATCGAAATCAATTCATTAATAGATAGGCGCTTGCATAAAGAAAATGCAATAAAAGGAGATTATAAATGCGAATTGAGTTTTAACAATTCATCAGGAATAAAGATGTCGAACGCTGCAAATATCGAGGGGGCACTTAAAAAAGTAGGTATTAAGGCAAAAGGTAAACTTAAGATAAGCGAGGAAGTCTCCAGAGAGGATTCTCAAAGATTAAGAATATATCTGAAATTTCCGGAAAGAAAAGGAGCAGTTGCAACAACGATAGAGGAACTGTATAAGCAGTACGAACTAGACGAGAGCCTTAGGAAAGATATAGATGGGATATTGGAGGACAACAAGATTACGCTGTCGGAATTTATGGACTTTGTAAAGAAACATGATGTAAACGTCTCTGTTTCGGACTTTTCGGAGATTGTTAAACAGGCCAAGGAACTTGGTCTTATCAAGTAAAGCACTGGTTTATTGTTGCCGGAGGTATTGCAATGAGTGTAAAGAATTATAGTATAAATGATGATGACGAATCTAAGTTTCCTGCTGAAACGGAAGCAGCTATTCAGGACGCCAGGGAAATAATGCTTGGGAAGAAGGATGCAAAAAGCTATGACTCAGCCTCTGAGTTATTTGAAGCTTTAGATACTGAATAATTAGAGAACTATTTTATAAATATAGTTAGGAGATATATAACAAATGAACAATAACAAAGTTGCAGCTATTGCTGCGTATATTACATGGATAGGATTTCTGATTGCGATCATAATCGGAGACAGAGGCGACAGATACGTCGCCCATCATATGAACCAGGCGCTGGTTATAAATATAGTCAGTATAGTCGGAGGCGTGCTGGGCATCTTTCCGATAATCGGCTCACTGGCTGCGTGGATTGTGTCCGCAGCAGTGTTTGCTTTTGGCATTATGGGTATATATCGTGCAGCGATAGGAAGCACTGAGCCACTGCCTATAATCGGAGATATTCATATCATCGGATAATAGTGCCGGCAAGTAATACATATGAAGATCCAAAAGACCAATGCAATGAGGCTGCTTGATGCGGCAGGTATTGAATATGAGACTGCGTCATATGAATACGACGAGTCGGATTTATCGGGTGTGCATGCCGCAGATGAGCTTGGCGTCTCACCCGAGATTGTATTTAAGACTTTGGTTACCAGGACGCCGAAGAATGAGTTTTATGTGTTTGTAATTCCGGTGGCGGAGTCCTTAGATCTTAAGAAGGCTGCTAAGGCAGCAGGTGCCAAGTCCATAGAGATGGTGCATGTAAAGGAAATCTTGGAGATTACCGGATATATACGAGGGGGCTGTTCTCCCATAGGAATGAAGAAAGCGTTCCCGACATTCGTCGATGAGACAGCATCTCTTTACGAGAAGATATACTTTTCAGCCGGTAAGAGAGGACAGCAAATAATCCTCGCACCTGATAAACTACTCGAAGCCGCAGATGCAAAGTATGAAGATTTGATAGTGTACTGAAAAATGAAGGCTAAGTGAATCATTCTTCACAGTAAAACGGTTGAAACTTTTGTTTTTCGCATTATAATCGAGCCATCGATAAAAGGAACTAACGGAGAGGGCTCTCTCCGTATTTTTGTTATCGAAAAAGCATGCAACTAAAAATAGTTGCATGCTTCAAGCTATAACACTATAATAGAGAAAGGAAGGGACTATGAGTAAAAAAGAAAAACTCATTAATAAGCTAAAGTCTGAGCCCAGAGATTTTACCTTTGATGATGCCGTAACGCTTTTGGGATTACTGGGCTTCAAAAAACACAATAAAGGGAAGACAAGTGGGTCGCGAGTAAAGTTCGCAAAAGAGGAAGACTCAGTAAAGATAGAACTTCATAGACCACACCCACAGAAGGAATTAAAAAGTTACCAAGTGAAGCAGTTAATAGAACAACTGACAGAGGAGGGGCTCATATGAAAAATACCATGGTATATAAGGGGTATGTTGGTAGTGTTGAATTTTCTGAAGAAGATGGTGTTTTCTTCGGGAAGGTGCAAGGCATACGTTCTCTCATATCCTATGAAGGAACCACTGCAAAGAAGTTAGTATCTGATTTTCATAATGCTGTAGATGACTATCTGAGCTCTTGTGAGGAATTAGGAGATATTCCGGAAGTGCCATATAAGGGCAGTCTCAATGTGCGGTTCCGTGATAGCGAAACACACAGAAGAGCAGCGATATACGCAATCTCCACAGGCCAAAGCTTAAACAGTTTTATAGAAAATGCAGTTCTGGATAAATTAGCTAACGTTAATGCTTAGCAGAAGTTCAAATAGAACAGAGAAATGATAAGAAACCTCATTCAATAAAAAGTCTCGAATCGAGACTTTTTATATGGGTGATAAATGGGACACTTTGCTGCTTATACTACAAACATAGCATCCCTAATGAGACCGGCGGTTTTGTTCGCTTTTTATTCCGTCGGGCTCAATATACATTATTCAAGGAGACGTTATCGTGAGTGTAGCAAGTTTGATTAGTTATGTCAGTAGGATAAAAGAGGAGTCGGAAAGTAGCGAATCGAGTGAGGATACAGATGTTAGCGAAAGCACATGTGACAGTCGGTATGGCTGCAGCATTTTCAATAATGAGACCGGATACGATGGCCGAGGCACTTCCTGTTATAGCGGGCGGGGCACTGGGCTGCCTCATATGTGATCTTGACTGTGAGGTCACAAAGGAGAAGACAGAGTCATCGATCGCACTGGAGGATAGTGATGGGCCTTATTGCGACCGCAGCCCTGATAGAAGATCATCTTTTGAATGCGGGAATGTGGAGCTCGCTCGGTAGCAACGGTCGCTATATGTGGTTCATCGGCCTTGTTGCATTCGTCCTAACGGGAGCCTTCGCGAGTGTGTCAAATCACAGAGGCTTTTCGCATTCGCTACTGGCTTTGGTGTTGTTTGCCGGTTCTCTTTGGCTGATCTTTCCGGCCATGACCATACCGTTTGTAATTACATTCATTTCTCACATCATTCTTGATCTGATGAATAAGAAGTCGTTGAGATTATTTTATCCGGCAGAGAAAGGGTTCTGCCTTGGGCTGTTCTATGCAGACAGATGGGCCAATAAACTCATCGCAACAATCGGAAGCGTGTGGCTGGTGGTGGCGGTAGTGTTAAGTTTACGTCGTTAAAAGGAGGTTTATCATGTTAAAGCATATTGCAATTATTATGTTCTTGTTCGCGATGATAGTCCTGCATGGAGTGCCTATTACATAGAGCGGTATGTGCAGACCCTATGGTATAATTTTCATGAGCTCTTGCAGCCATAATTGACTAAACATAAGGACGATGTATAGCTATGAAAATGTATCAGATATCTACACTTCAGGCATTGGCCCTGGGATATACCAAGTCAGTCACGACAGTCGCTAAGCTCGTAGAGCACGGTGACATAGGACTCGGCACATTCGAGAATGTGAACGGAGAGATGATCGTGGCAGACGGAAGATGCTACCGCGCTGCAGAAGACGGCAGCGTAGTGGAGGCAAGTCCCGAGATGGGAGTTCCGTTTGCCTCGGTGGCGAAGATTACAGGCGCCAAGAAATCTCCGCTTGAAGACATTGAAAACATCCAAAAGTTAAAAGAAGTCCTGACTCTCAGAATAGAAGAAGACTTCGGTCTTAACAGCATGCATGTAGGAAGGATTGACGGCGTATTCAGGAAGGTGTCTGCCAGATCGGAATCCGCTTATGAGTCGCAGCATGTGGACCTAAAAGACATCCTCTCGGAGACACAGAAAGACTTCGTGTTTGAGGATATAGAGGGGACACTGGTATGCATTTATTATCCTGACTATATGGACGGCATCAATGCATCGGGCTGGCATATACACTTCATCTCAGGTGACCATACAAAGGGCGGGCATGTGTTTGATATAGACATCGAAAATGCGGAGCTTGCCCTCTCTAAGATAAGCGACATAGAGATAAAACTTCCGAGCGAACCGTCTTTCGATACATATTCACTGAAAGAAGCGTCGGGAAGCGATATTAAAAAGGTGGAGCAAGGAAGCGAATAATAGACTGCATATTTTAACGCTAAGATGAGTTTCAAAGATTTCAATGATGAAGGCCCCGGTACATTCTCCTGGGATTATGTACTCGGCGGTAATACGACAGGGCTTTTCCCCGAGGAGACACACTATGTGCTGGAGGGAGACAAGCTGACGGAAGTGACTTTTGCGCATACGGGCGGCGGAAGACTTGAGGCATCGCAGTACGGGCAAAGCTTTGTGGTTGAAAACATAAGCCCGCTAACAACTGATGCGAAAGGCAATCAGGTCTTTAGCTTCGATCAAGGCGGATTCACCTACAAGGCGACCGTCAACAAGAAGTTCAAAGCCAAAGGAGGGACGTTGGTCGTAGATGTAGAGGAATAGAGAAGTAAAAGGCGGTATCTGCCGCTTTTTTTAGTGTCGGTATTTTTGGACACGTCGGTCTTTATTATATAGATAGAAGATAAAACACAGGTAGAGAAGGAGGCTGCGATATGGCTAAGAAGAAAACATATTTTACATTAACAGGTACTCAGTTTTATCACGGCGATTCATTCCTCGAAAAGGATATGGAAGTAAAACTCGTGAAAGATCCTGACAATGATTATGACAAAGAAGCTATCAAGGTAGAACTCGAAGGAGTAGGTCAGATTGGTCATGTGGCTAATAGCCCATACACAGTAGTAGGAGAGAGCATTAGTGCCGGCAGACTCTATGACAAGATCGGAGATACTGCAGACGCTAAAATCAAATACATCATGGCGACAGGTATACTCTGTACGCTTGAAGATTAATATTGGCATCCCTTATAGAGCCCGGCAGGTGCGTTCGCTTATGTCCAGCCGGGCTCAATAATTATTAGTCAATAGTGTACAATATAGTCGCAGACGATAATATGGAGATTCGAAATGCTGGATTTATTCGCAGGTATGATAGCAATAATGGTAATAATGGCCGTCTTCGCGGTAATGATAGGCATCTTTGTTCTTGTGATCATCATAAGAATAATAGGGGCCATTGCTGGTTCTGTTAGAAATAGCAACAGTACTTCTACTAGTTATAAGAGCAGCCATGATAATTACACACCGGCTCCTCCTGTGAAGAAGAACAAGTATAACATTGATGAAGATTATGCTATTCCTCCGAGCAGTACCGGATCTCAAACCTTCTATGAATGGCCAAAAGAGACTAAAAGTGCTTCAGTGACTACTAATAGTAGCAAGGTATATACACTTGTGGGTATCAGATTCCAGGAGGATGGGAAACTATACGATTACATATCTGATGATCCTAACGTTAAGGTTGGGGATGTAGTCGAGATAGGAACCAGTGATGGTGTAAAGACTCATAGTGTACAGACTGTCACAAAGGCTACAGAAGCAGACTTAGCTTTACCTCTTAGCAGATACAAGACGGTCAGTCCTTTTAATGATTATGTTGATGATATTGAACCGGACGAAGTAGAAGAAAAATCCCTTCTTGAAATGGAAGAAGAGGAGCGCATGTGGGAGCCATATACATGTCCGGAATGCTTCGAACCTTACGATGGCATCTTTTGTGAGAACTGCGGACATTCAAATGATGACATTGGTGATGAAGAAGTAAGTGAGGATGACAAGTTTGTAGAGAAGCTAACTGCTATGGCTATGTTCGATGCGGAAGAAAGAAGACTTGAAGCTGAGCGTGCGGAGAAAGATGGGTTCATGTACGGCGGAGAGTTTGGAGATGAGTTGGATGAGGAGTGGTAGAACAAATAACAAGCCGAATAAGAGAAAACGATGTGCTATAATTGTTAATTGAGATTTACAAATAATAAGTGGAACATGATAGGAGATAATAAGACGAATGAATCTTATTTCGCATCAGAAACAGGAGAGATTATTTCTAATGAAGTGATTCACACTGCAGATAATCAATCTGAGGATCCAAGGGAGAGAATGTTTAGAATAAGGTTTGATTTCAAGAAGCAGGATTATTCAAGTGATTTGAAATACTACTTCAAGATTGAAAATGCTAAGACAGGAAAAGAGATTCTATCGAAACAGGTTTTGATGGATTTGGCAGGAATATAATTCTTAAACATGGGAGACAACTATGATTAAACACGTACATGATTATCAAGTATCAGAAATCTTTTCTAATCAAAACAGTGTAATTTATAGAATACCGAAGTATCAAAGAGAGTATACATGGAGAACAAGAGATTGGGATGCTCTGTTTGATGATGTTGTAGAGAATGATGAAGGGTACTTTATAGGTTCGTATATCTGTGTCAGCACATCAACAATGGGTATTCCAGAATTGGAATTAATAGACGGGCAGCAACGTTTTACAACTGTAGCGTTGTTGCTTGCTAATTTATATAGCTGGCTTATCGAATACAAAGAGGATGATGAGCTAGATGATGATGAGATTACTGAATTAAACAATCTTAAAAATGCGCTTGCTAACAAAAAAGTGACAAGAATAAATGGAAAGAAGAATACTTCTTATACAACAAAACTGGTTCTACAGGATCAGAACTGCAACAGAGATGACTATGAAAGCATTCTTGTTGACTATGAAATAATTGATAGCGCAACATATCAAAACTATCGAGGTGTGAGAAGAATAGAGAAAGCGTTCAAACATTTTGACAAGCTGATTAATGATTATATTGACATTCGACAGGAGGAAGATGACTCACTAGAGACCATTGATATACTCTTCGAGTTAGTAAATAAGTTTAAATCCGTTACACTAGTAGGTATTGAGGTGGATAGCCACAAAGATGCATATATGATGTTTGAGTCGCTTAATCACCGAGGAGTTCCATTGTCTGCAATTGATCTCATAAAGAATATTCTTATAGCAGAAGCTGACTCACGAGGTGTGGCAGATAGCTGCTACGATGAATGGGTTGCGGGATTAAAGCGAATAGGTGACGATTATGCTCCTCAAGAACGTTTCTTTAGACATTGGTACAATGCATTTAGAGAAGAATTGAATGCGTCATTTATAACACAAAAGACAAACAAGAAGTTCCCTCTAGCCTATAAAGCAACGAAGACAACATTGCTGGATATATATGAAAAACTTATTCGCAAGGACTTCGATAGTTTTCTTGATGACTTTAAAAATGAGACAAAAGTATACTCGATAATTGTAAATAACTCTACGGAAAGTCATGTTTACGACAGTGAGCTAGTAGATCTCGAAAGGATTCAAGGTACACCATCTCACTTACTTCTTCTTTATCTTTTGACAGAGCAAGAAGTATTAGGAATAAGCGATGCTAATATAAAAGAGATTGTCAGAATCCTTATAGCATTCTTTGTAAGAAGAAATGTTACAGACGTTCCGGCTACGCGTAATCTTGATCGCATATTTATGGATTGCGTTTCTGAAATTAAAACCCAAAAGGGAGATGACGTTGTTAAAAGGATAAAACAAATATTGAAGACAGAATCTGCTCCTGAGGACTTATTTGAACAGAAGCTGAAAGGCCCAATGTATGAGGATAATGATATGGCGACTAGATTCATCTTATGCGGAATAGAATCGCAACACCAAACACGAGAAATCTACTCTGATCTTTGGAGGAGAAATAATAACGATATATACGTTTGGACCATTGAACATATTTTCCCAGAGGGTGAAAAAATTCCTAAAGAATGGGTGGATATGATTGCTGATGGAGATAGAGAAAAGGCAGAGGAATATCGTAGAGATTATGTCCATACATTAGGAAATCTAACGCTAACTGGATACAACCAAAATCTTAGCAACATGTCTTTTGAAAAGAAAAAGAATAGGACCGGTAAGGATGGAAAGAGCATGGGATACCTCAATGGCTTATTCCTGAATGAGGACGTAGCGTCAGAGGATGAATGGTCAATAGAGAAAATAAAAATACGAACAGATAAACTAGTAAGGATAATAAAGGACACCTACAAATGGTAGTTTGTGTCTTGCGTTCAATATGATTGATATTACTTTCGATTTTAGAACAGACTCAAAAGGCGACCCTGATACATATAGCTCGACTTTGGCTAAGTATCACCAAGTGCTTTGGAGCAAGCAGCTTCCTAATGGTGAGAGAATGGAGCTAAAACGTTCCAAAGACACTCCTTATGTGTTCACTTGGAAAGACTTTGAACTATCGAGTGACACGATAATTATCGAGATGGTCGACTCTAAAAGTAAAAAGCTAATGGATCAAGTTCGCCAAAGCATAGATGATTTTGATAGTTTTTATGAACACATATTACATCGATCATATAGTATCGGTGGAGTGATCATTTTTCCTCGACATAGGAATAGCATGAACCAGATGCGCGGAATGAATTCTATAATTCGTGACCGCTGGGATTTAACTCTGGAGTGTATTCGAAGATACTATGCAGGAGAGAAGAGTCCGCTTTCAAAAGTAATTGAATCAGATAAATCCTTTTACGATCTATTTGTTGACTTTAAAGGATATGTGGATTTCTTCCTGTTACAAGACTGTGTTTCTGACGACTATTCACGTGTTGATATATGGTGCGGCGATGCATCATTCGAGAAGAGTGGCCTCCCTGATTCTGTTGATGAGTATCTGACATTTATTAGAAGGGAGCATGAATTCTTAGATAAGCGGAATGCAAGGATTCAGAAGTATTGTATAGAGAATAATTTGTTTGCTGATGAGGATACAAGAGAGCCTAAGTGGCTGAAGTCATTCATCGATAAACAGAAATGGATATTCGCGAAGACATATGCAAACAAAGCACCGCATGAATATGTTGTGCGTGGAAAGGTTGAGGGAACTGATGAAGAGTTCATGAGTGTGGTCAACTTCATTCAGGAAAAAGGTATTACTATGTGCTTTTGGAACCATCCTAATAAATACATCTTTGTGGATGACCATCAGTATTGGGTAATGCGAGATGGAGAAGATGATCCTACAACAATCCTTAATCGTTGCAAGATAGATGAGTATAAATACACAGTTGCCTGGAAAGGCAAACGAGGCGAAAAGGAATGATTAATAGATTTTGTTCTGGAGACATCGTCCGGCATTTCAAACGCGAGACGTTGTCGGACGATGAACGGAAGACAAATAAATACCTTTATGAGATAGTAGGCGTTGCGACTCATAGCGAAACTCGCGAGCCTATGATGATATACAAAGCGCTTTATGACGATGGCGGCTTGTTTGCTCGTCCGCTTGAGATGTTTCTGAGTGAAGTGGACCATGAGAAATACCCGGACGTAAAACAAAAGTATAGATTTGAACTTGTGAATGAATAACAGTAGTAATGAGCAAGACTCCAAGATGTTTATTTAATAGCGACATTTCATCATTCCTGTTGAAAGACAGGAGCGCTATTTTTGGTGAGCTCTGCGAAAACTATCATGGTGATGCGCCAACAACTACCAGAGAATCATGGCTGCAGGAGATAGAGATTCTGCAGTCTGTTTTATTGCCTTGGAGAGAAACTGATGGACGCATAATCTTCGAGTATGACATACCACGTCTCGGAAAAAGAATTGATGTTGTTTTACTTCTACAAGGTATAGTGTTCTGCCTTGAGTTTAAAGTGGGACAATCTTCGATTCTTGAAAGTGATATAGATCAGGTTTTAGACTATGCTCTTGATTTAAAGAATTTCCATAAGTTTAGTGAAGATAGAGTGATTGCTCCAATACTTGTCGCGACAAAGTTTGAGATGTATTCGGAAGTGATACAGACATCAGTCTACGATGATGGTGTCATAAATCCATTGATGACCGGTGAAAAGGGAATACAGGAGCTAATATATTTGGTGTTGAAGCACTACCCGAATGAGACTCCTGTTAATAGAGATTGGATTATAAGTCCATATGCCCCAGCACCTACAATTATTGAAGCAGCAAGAACTCTATATGAAAGCCACTCTGTTGAAGATATCGTACGTCATGAAGCAGATGATGTTACAACAGATGCAACTATTGCATATATTTTGGATGTAATTAAGAAAAGTAAAGAAAACAGAGAGAAAAGCATTTGCTTTGTGACCGGAGTCCCTGGTGCAGGAAAGACATTAGTCGGACTTGATGTTGCGGTAAGACAGACCTACCAAGGGTTTGATGAACCGGTCGAGGATGAAGGTGCTGTATATCTGTCAGGAAATGGCCCTCTCGTTGCTGTTCTTACAGAAGCTCTGGCAAGAGATAATCACGCGAAGTGTAAAGCAAGAGGAGAGAAGAAAAACAAGACTGACTCCGAGAGAGAAGTCGGAAAGTTCATACAGATTATCCATCGCTACCGCGACAACATGCTGGCCAAGATAAAGAACCCGGTTGAAAATGGAGTTTTGGAAATAGATCCGGAGAAAGCTGTTAAGCTAGAAGCTGCTGGATATGGTGAAGTTGAACACGTAGCAATATTTGATGAAGCACAGCGTTCATGGACACATAAGCGGCTGGCGGATTACTTAAAACGCGGTGGTACTTACGGAAATAAACTCAAGGTTCCGAACTTCCCGGTATCCGAGGCAGCATTCCTCATATGGTCACTTGATCAAAGAGAGGACTGGGCCACTATCGTGTGCTTAGTAGGTGGCGGCCAGGAGATTCATACGGGAGAGGCCGGAATCTCAGAGTGGATTAAAGCACTGAATGATATATATACTCACTGGAAGGTGTACATTTCACCAAAGCTTACAGAACCGGAGTATGCCGAAGGTAAAGTAAATGAGCTTTTAGCAGATAACGATAACGTTAATTACGATGAAAGACTGCATCTCGGTGTGTCTCTCAGATCCTATAGAGCAGAGAAAGTATCTGCCTTTGTGCATTCTCTTCTTGCGATTGACGGAAATGCTGCAGGTATTTATGAGGATATCAAAGAGAAGTATCCTATAGTTTTAACAAGAGATATGGAGAAAGCTAAGACTTGGCTTCATGACAGAGTAAGAGGATCAGAGAGAACCGGAGTGCTGATTACCAAAGAATCAGCCAGATATAAACCACTGGGCATTCATGTATTACCATCAGGAGATAAGGATGCAGTTCACTGGTTCCTTGAAGATAAAATAGACACCAGGTCTTCAAATTATCTGGAAGACGCTGCTACAGAGATTCAGGTTCAAGGCTTGGAACTTGACTACACATGTTTGCTCTGGGATGCGGATATGAGATATGAAAACGGTGAGTGGCATTACTATACTTTCAATGGGAAGACAGCATGGAAAGAGCTCGTCGGAGATACTGAATCCAAAGCAGATAGACTTAAGTACATGCTGAATGCATATAGGGTATTATTGACTCGTGCAAGAGCAGGAATGGTTATATGTGTTCCGGAGGGAAATAGCAATAAAACCGCGAGTGGATTCCCGGAGGACAGCACTCGCCTACCGAAGTTCTATGATGGAACATATGAATATCTGAAGAGCTTAGGACTAGAAGAGATATAGGCTAAAAGGGATAAGATATGAAAAGCAATGACGAAAAATATATACAGAAGTGACAGGTGGCATCCTGCGCGATGAGGCACTGGAGGTATTAGCAGCATATTTCAATGATCATGACAAAGGATAAATAATGAAAGAGTTAAGAGATAAGTTTAGAGAGTTTACAGAAGAACGCGATTGGGAACAGTTCCACACTCCGGAGAATCTTGCTAAGTCTATTAGCATCGAAGCTGCGGAGCTTTTGGAATGTTTTCAGTGGAGCGATGTTTACGAGAAAGAAGCTGTATGCGAGGAGCTGGCAGATGTAGTCAGCTACTGCGTCATGATGGCAGATAGAATAGAAGTAGATCTTAAACAAATCGTGCTGGATAAGCTCGAGAAGAATAAAGAGAAGTATCCGGTTGAAAAAGCTAAAGGTATAGCAGATAAGTACGATAAGCTATAAATTCAGTTACGTTAGAGGAGACAAAATGAGACAGTTAGTAGCATATTTCAGTGCAAGCGGCACAACTAAGAAGGTAGCTGAGAAGCTCGCTAAAGCTATAGGCGCAGATATCTTTGAGATAAAACCGGAGGTGCCTTACACAAAGGCGGATCTTAACTGGCTAAGTAAGAAGAGCCGCAGCTCTGTTGAGATGAGCGACACAAGTTGCCGTCCGGCTATAGCAGAAAGCATAGATAATATGGCTGACTATGACACGCTCTTTGTCGGCTTCCCTGTTTGGTGGTACAGAGAGCCTTCCATAATTGATACATTTATGGAATCCTATGATTTCACCGGTAAGACAGTAGTGCCGTTCTGCACATCAGGAGGAAGCGGACTCGGTGAGTCAGGAGCTAATATGCAGGCTTTGGCACCGGGTGCCAAGCTAGGCATTGGCGAGAGGTTCAAAGGCAGAGTATCCGAAGAGGAACTCGCCGCATGGGCGAGCACATTTTAAAAAAAGAGAATGAGGGACTATGAAATACAGTATTGATACGTACAGGCTTTACCAGAGCGAGAAGATGTTCTCACATACGGTAAGAATTCATGTCAGGATGAAAGATGAAGTGGATCCCGGTGCGCTGGATAGAGCTGTTAATAGTGCAATGAAGAGATACCCGTACTTTGCAGTCAAAGTGTCTCTTGATGACGATGGCGGATATGTACTGCTGCCGAATGATAAAGAAATCGTCGTTATGCCGACGACCGAGAAATTACCCAAACTTGGCAGTAAGGCAGTTAATGGGCATCTTATTTATCTACCAAGTGTGAGAATACCCCTGTCCTCTACAGGCAGCGGGATGAATCGCACTCCTTATTCATAATAAAGGACAATCAAATTTGCTTCATGCCTCCTGCCATAGATGGCAGATGATGACAGATAAAGAAACACAATAAAGCGAGGGTACAAAAAAGCACAGAGAAAAACAAGATATAAACACTTGTACATCAGCGACCATGGTATAATATGAACAGACGTTCGGAGGTATATCATGAAGCGCATCAGAGGATACAAGTACAGAGCATATCCGAATAATAAGCAGAAGGAGTTCTTTGAAAAGAACTTCGGCTGCTGCCGCTTCGTGTATAACTATTACCTCGAAGCAAAGCAGAAGCTGTGGAGAGAATGGCACGATACACTCAGCTATAACGAGATGTGCCGTGACCTTACACACTCCGTGAAGCGTGAGAACGCCTGGCTCAGAGAGGCAGATAGCACTGCGCTTCAGCAGTCGCTCCGTCATCTCGACAGAGCATATGACAATTTCTTCAGAGGGCGCGGAGGCTATCCGAAGTTCAAGTCAAAGAAGTCATCTCAGAGCTATCGGACCATGAATGTGAACGGGAGCATCAGCATAGATGAGAGAACTGTGCAGCTTCCCAAGGCAGGCAGAGTAAAGATAGTCAATACGAGAGACTTCGAAGGCAGGATATTGAGCGCCGCAGTAACAAAGACAGCAGGCGGCAGATACTATATATCCCTACAGGTAGAGGAAGTATATGAGATCCTTCCGAATTCCGGAGGACAGATTGGCATAGATGCAGGCCTGACAAATCTGATTACCGGTTCAGATCTGAATGAGATCATCAATCCCAAGACACTTTCACGTCACGAGAAGAGGATCAGGAGACTTCAGAGAAGCCTTTCGAGGAAACAGAATGGATCAAAGAACCGTGAGAAGGCAAGGATAATACTTGCAAGAGAACATGAAAAAGTTACTGACATCAGGAACGACTTTCAGCATAAGATCACGTACAAGCTGGCGAACGAGAACCAAGTCGTCTGTATAGAAGATCTTGATGTGAAAGGCATGATGCAGAGCCGCAGACTGGCTAAGGCAATATCTGATGCGTCATGGTCTGAGTTCTACAGAAAGCTCGGATACAAGATGGAAGACCATGGAGGCATACTCATAAAGGTTCCGCGGACGTATCCGTCAAGCCAGATATGCAGCTGCTGCGGAGAAAAGAATCCTGATTTGAAAGATCTCAGTATCCGCAGATGGACATGCCCCGGATGCGGAGCCGAGCATGACAGGGATGTCAATGCAGCAAAAAATATATTGGAAAAAGGCCTTGCGATGATTGCATCTCAGGCCTCATAAACAAAAGGATTAAGTACCGTGGGTCGCACGGGAATCTACGCCTGTGGAGATCGTGTAAGACGATACTCTCTTCGGAGCTGTATCGCTGTGGTCGGTGAAGCAGGAATCCCCCACCTCTAAGCATTTATGCGTAGGTGGCGGGAGCGTTCAA
>CACYFZ010000018.1:0-26728 GCA_902773835.1 uncultured Eubacteriales bacterium
GTTCGTGGTCCGTTGCAAACTTTTCCTCTTTTTCTTTTTCCGATCGCTCGCCTGCAAGGGCGGGTCGCCGGGATGGGTGGGCTTGAAGCGAGCGATCCTCTGCAATTCATCCCGCCACCTACGTTAACGTTGAGGATGGGGGATTTCTTGCTAGTCTATGTTAAAATAACAAAGGGTTCCGCCGGGACACAAGCGGAGATAAAAGGAATAAAACAATGAACAATCAGTCAATTTCAAACAAATATCTCTTGAAGAGATTCTATCCGTACTTCAAGCCGTATTGGCGCATACTGGTATTGGACCTGCTCTGCGCATCACTTACCAGTGCCTGCGAACTGGTGCTGCCTGTTATAGTGCGCTTTATCACAAATACGGTTACGACTTCGCCGGAAAGCCTGACGGTAGAAGTCGTAGTCAGAATTACTCTTGTCTACATAGCCCTGAGGCTGGTGGATGTTTTCGGCAACTACTATATGCAGAACAACGGGCACATTATGGGAGCCCGCATAGAAGCGGATATGAGGAGCGACCTCTTTGAAAAGTTCCAGGAGCTTTCCTACGGTTTTTACAGCCACAATAAAATCGGCCAGCTCATATCCAGGATTACGACGGATCTCTTCGACATAGCGGAGTTCGCGCACCACTGCCCTGAGGAGTACTTCATAGCAGCGGTTAAGATTGTAGTGGCTTTCGTGATTCTCATCAGGGTCAACGTTCCTCTCACGCTGCTCCTCTTCACTCTTATTCCTCTGATGCTGTTATTCGCCATGAAGTACAGGGTCAGAATGAGGAATGCTTTCAAGTGGCAGAGATCAGAACTCGGAGAGATCAACTCCGGCGTTGAAGACAGCCTTCTCGGGATCAGGGTTTCGAAATCCTTTGCCAACGAGGATATTGAAGAAGAAAGATTCGCCGAAGGGAACGAAAGATTCCTCACCACGAAGAAGGTCGGCTATAAGAATATGGCCGGCTTCAGGAGCGTCACCCGCCTCTTCGACGGGCTGATGTATATTTCTTTGGTATTCTTCGGATCTATGGCTCTTATTTATAACAAGATTACGGCGGGTGACTTCGTTGCATATCTGATGTATGCCGCCGTACTTCTTGAATCCATCAGACGTGTTGTCGAGTTTACCGAGCAGTTCCAGCGCGGCATTACCGGCATCGAGCGTTTCGTTGAGATTATGGATACCAAGATAGAGGTTGATGATGAGCCGGGCGCAATCGATATGCCGGATGAGGTTAAAGGGGATATTGAGTTTAAGGATGTATCTTTCGCTTACAGTGATGCCAAGGAGGACTGCGTTCTCTGCGGTATCAATCTGAATATAAAGAGCGGAGAGAATATCGCGCTGGTCGGTCCGAGCGGCGCGGGAAAGACGACTTTCTGCAATCTTATTCCCCGCTTTTACGATGTGACGGGCGGTTGCATCACCGTGGACGGACACGATATCAGGTACTATAAGGTAAGGTCTCTCAGGACTAAGATAGGAATGATGCAGCAGGATGTATATCTTTTCTCGGACACTGTTGCGGGGAATATAGGATACGGCAAACCGGGGGCAAGCCGCGAGGAGATCGAAGCGGCCGCCAAGCTCGCGGGGGCCGACGAATTCATCCGCGAGCTGCCCGACGGATACGACACATACGTCGGGGAGAGAGGCGCGCGCCTCTCCGGCGGCCAGAAACAAAGAATCAGCATAGCCAGAGTCTTCCTCAAGAACCCTCCTATTCTGATTCTGGACGAGGCCACCTCCGCTTTGGATAACGAAAGCGAACATTATGTCCAGGAGTCTTTGGCGGAACTTGCCAAGGGCAGAACGACCATAACCATCGCGCATCGTCTGTCTACCGTCCGAAACGCCGACCGCATCATCGTGCTCACCGAGGACGGCATAGCCGAGGAAGGAAGCCACGAGGAGCTTATTAAAAAAGGCGGCATCTATGCTTCAATGCACAACTTCACCCTGTAAAGCCCGCCGTTTCAGCATTCTAAACCGACTGTAAAAAACAGTCGGTTTTTTGTGACTTATTCACATTGACACGAGCCTTTCTTATGCTATACTGATTAGGCGCTAAAACACAATATATAGTGTCACGTATATAAAATAACGCAATATGAGGGGTTGTTATGAGCATAATAGTAAAGAAAAGAAACGGCGAACAAGAAGAGTATCAGAGTGACAAAATCTTGGCAGCCATGAGGAAAGCTTTTGAAAGCGAGGGAGATTCCGTATCGGATGAAATCCTTAATTCTCTCCTCTCCAGAGTTGAGGAATTGATTAAGGGCTGCGAGCAGCCGCAGGTAGAAGAGATACAGGACTGTGTGGAGCAGGCTCTTATGGAGAGCGGTCACTACAAAGTTGCCAAGAGATACATACTCTACAGGGACAGAAGGTCTCAGCTCAGAGTATCCAGGCTTCACCTGACCGAGTCTTTGCACATTCCGAAAATTGAATCCTGCCTTTTGGATATTCAAAGGGACTTCCCTGAAAAGGGCTATGACCTTTCCAGGCTTGATGCGAAATATGAGTCATTCAAGAAGGAAGATATGGGTCCCGATGATGAGATGGCAGCTCTTATTAAGGCCGCCGTCGAACTCACCGAAAGCGAAGAGCCTCGCTGGGAGATGATCGCGGGCAGGCTCCTCTACCACCAATTCAGACTTGCTCTTAGGGAAGAAGAGGAAAAGAGGGGCATCGGATCTCTGTATGAAAAGATTAAGTATCTCGTGGGCGAGAATCTCTACGGAGGCTATATCCTCGATAACTATTCTAAAGAAGATATCGATAAATACGAGAAATATATTGACGATGCCAGAAATGACCTCTACACATATTCGGGCCTCGACCTTCTTCTTTCAAGGTATGTTATACACGACAGGCGCCACGTTAAGCTCGAGTCGCCTCAGGAAATGTACATGGGAATCGCCATGCACCTGGCTATGAAGGAAAAAGACGGACGTGACGAATGGGTTAAGAAGTTCTACGATATGCTGTCTCTTCAGCAAGTTACGATGGCAACTCCTACCCTATCCAATGCTCGCAAGCCATACCATCAGCTTTCAAGTTGTTTCGTAGATACGGTGCCTGATTCTCTGGACGGTATTTATCACAGCATCGACAGCTTCGCTCAGGTCAGCAAGTTCGGCGGCGGAATGGGCATGTACTTCGGCAAAGTCCGCGCTACCGGCGGTAGCATCAGAGGCTTTGAGGGCGCTGCAGGAGGCGTAATCAGATGGATCAAGCTCGTAAACGATACCGCGGTTGCCGTAGATCAGCTCGGCATGAGGCAGGGTGCGGTTGCCGTCTACCTCGATGCCTGGCATAAGGACCTCCCTGAGTTCCTTCAGCTCAGGACCAATAACGGCGACGACAGAATGAAGGCTCACGATGTCTTCCCTGCCGTTTGCTATCCGGATCTTTTCTGGCGCATGGTCGAAGAAGATATGGATCAGAGCTGGTATCTGCTGGATCCTCACGAGGTGCTGTCCGTCAAAGGATACGCTTTGGAGGACTCCTGGGGAGAAGAATGGGAAGAGAGATATCTCGACTGCGTAAGAGACAACAGAATCCTGAAAAGAGAAATAAAGCTGAAGGATTTGGTCAGACTGATTCTGAAATCGGTTGTGGAGACAGGTACGCCTTTCACCTTCTACAGGGACACGGTCAACAGAATGAACCCTAACAAGCACAAGGGCATCATCTACTGCTCCAATCTCTGCACCGAAATCGCACAGAACATGTCTTCCACGGAAATTGAAAGCAAAACTATCGAAACCAAGGACGGAGAGACCGTGGTGGTTACGGTGACCAAGCCGGGCGACTTCGTTGTATGCAACCTGGCCAGCCTTAATCTCGGAAGGATCGAGGTCGAAAGCGACGATGCGATTCAGGGCGTGGTGAGCTCCGCGATGAGGGCTTTGGACAATGTAATAGATCTTAACTTCTATCCTGTGCCGTATGCTAAGATCACCAACAGCAAGTACAGGAGTGTAGGTCTCGGGGTATCCGGCTATCACCACATGCTGGCCAAACGGCAGATAATGTGGGAGTCGGATGAACACCTTAAGTTCGTCGATGAGGTATTTGAACGCATCTCATATGCCGCAATTAAAGCAAGCTCGGATAATGCCGCCGAGAAAGGCTCTTATGACCACTTCGAAGGCAGCGAATGGCAGAGCGGAGAATTCTTTAAAGCACGCGGCTACACTTCGGACAAGTGGAAGGCCCTGGCGGAGAAGGTTAAAAAAGACGGCATGAGAAACGCCTATCTCATAGCTATAGCACCTACGAGCTCCACATCCATACTGGTCGGGACGACGGCGGGACTTGACCCTATAATGCACAAATTCTTCCTCGAAGAAAAGAAGGGTGCAATTCTCCCAAGAGTCGCCCCGGATCTGAGCATCGAGACCAATTGGTACTACAAGAGTGCTCACACAATCGACCAGACCTGGACGGTGCGCGCTGCGGGTGTCCGCCAGCGTCACATCGACCAGGCTCAGAGCGTAAACCTTTATATAACGAACGAGTTCACGCTCAGACAGGTTCTCGCTCTGTACCTTAATGCTTGGAAGGAAGGGATGAAAACAATTTACTACGTCAGAAGCAAGGCGCTCGAAGTTGAAGATTGCGAGAGCTGCTCATCATAGGAGGATATACAATGTCAGAATTAATAAGACGTCCGCTGTTTAATCCGGACGGAGATACAGATGTAATTGACCGCAGGTTGATAGGCGGCAACACTACGAACCTTAACGATTTCAACAATATGAAGTACCCTTGGGTAAGCGACTGGTATCGTCAGGCCATGAACAATTTCTGGATTCCCGAAGAGATTAATCTTTCGGAGGATATCAAGGACTACCCTCTCCTCGATAAAGCGGAGAGAAGGGCTTACGATAAAATACTGAGCTTCCTCATATTCCTTGATTCTCTTCAAAGTGCTAACCTGCCGAACGTTGCAGAATACATTACGGCCAACGAGGTAAATCTTTGCCTTTCAATTCAGACTTTCCAGGAGTGCATCCATTCGCAGAGCTATAGCTATATGCTGGATACCATCTGCAATCCGCACGAGAGAAATGAAATTCTCTTTCAATGGAAGGATGATGAGCACCTCCTGAAGAGAAACACTTTTATCGGAGAGCAGTACAATGCATTTCAGAAGGATAAGAGCCTGCACAATTTCCTGCGTGTACTTATAGCCAACTACATACTTGAGGGTGTTTATTTCTACAGCGGGTTTATGTTCTTTTACAACCTCGGCCGAAACAAGAAGATGCCTGGGTCGGTGCAGGAGATAAGATACATCAACAGGGATGAGAATACCCACCTTTGGCTCTTCAGAAACATTCTGGTAGAGCTCAGAAAGGAAGAGCCGCAGATCTTTACTCCCGAAACAGACGAGATGATCAGGGAGATGTTCGAGGAAGGTGTCAGACAGGAGATCGAATGGGGACAGTACGTCATCGGTGACGACATCGAAGGTCTGAACAAAGAGATGATCAGCGATTACATCAAATATCTCGGCAACCTCCGTTACTCCAATCTCGGACTCGGAGTGCTGTTCGAAGGATATGAAAATGAGCCTGAAAGCATGCGATGGGTCAGCCAATACTCCAACGCAAATCTTGTGAAGACCGACTTCTTCGAAGCCCGCTCTACGGCATACGCCAAGAGTTCCGCCCTCGTAGACGATCTGTAGTCAGTTATTCAGACAGAAAAACAGCAGCCTCACGGCTGCTGTTTTCCCATCTTTTTCAATCTTAAAAATGATGCTTTATTATTCCGTTTACCGCGTATCTTACAAAGGCCGAGGCACTGGCCGGAATGCTCAAGTTCAGGGCTTTTCGATAGGCCGTCCACCTCTCCTTAGCTGCGTTCCTCTTATTATCGGAGCGAGAGCCCTTCACAATACGGTAGTGAACGAGAACTTCGGGATCACCGTAAGCACACTCGCACTCTTTTAACAGCTCCATCCAAAGCACATAATCCTCGTGATAATAGTCCGGGTTAAACGGGTGCTCTTTCATAAGCTTAGCTTTTACAAAACTTGTAGAGCATCCGATTTCGTTTGAGGATAGCATCCTTTTAAACGTCGTCTTCTCAGGAACTATAAATGGTTTTTTGACGGTATTATTCTCTTCATCAATAAAATCGTATGAACAATAAACGATATCGCTCTTTTCGGAAAGAGCCAGCTGCCTCTCCAATTTATCGGGAGTCCACAAATCATCGCTGTCTATCAGGGCTATATAGCTTCCTCTCGCTTTTCGAATCCCGATGTTTCGAGTATCCGCCACTCCCGTATTGTCATCTTTTTCTATTACTCTTATTCGACTGTCTTCCGATGCCTTCCTGAGAATCAGCTCCGGTGAATTATCAGTTGAGCAATCATCAACAATAATAAATTCATAATTCGAATATGTTTGAGCAAGCACGCTATCGATTGACTGCTCGATAAAACGGGCTCCGTTGTAGTTCGGCATCACAACCGTAATCATTGGATAATTGTCGGTGCTCATACTTATAATTCCTTTTCTACCTGGAGAAGAACTTTCTTGCAACTGATATACCGAGTTTATAAAGAGGAGGCCGCAGATCTTTATCGGCCTGCTGCAGCATATCGCGTATGGCTATATGCTGCGGGCAGTGCGCCTCACATTTGCCGCATCCGGTGCACTGCGAGGCGAAGCCCGGCTTCGCCTGCAGGCCTACATTCCTTGCGAATTCTCTTCTTGCGCCACCTTTCTTCCCTTCGGTATACATCAAATTATAGTAATGGAAGTTCCCGGGTATATCTACTCCGTGCGGACAAGGCATGCAATATCTGCAGCCCGTACATCCTACCTTCTCTTTTTCTTTTATGATTCCTACTACTTTTTCCACCAAAGCAAAGTCATCCTCTTCCAAAGAGCCCGCTTTCGCTTCGGATGCTATTCGAATATTCTCATCGACCATTTCGGAAGAGTTCATCCCCGAAAGAACTACAGTCACCTCGGCCTGATTCCAAAGCCATCTCAGCCCGAGCTCTGCCGCGGAGTATCCCTTTCCGCTTTCTTTAATCTCTTCCAAAGCCTTGGCCGGAAGAGCAACAAGCTTGCCTCCGCGAAGCGGCTCCATAATTATGACCGGAATCCCCTTCGCGGCCGCGGCTTCAACGCCGCGCCTTCCGGCCTGGCTGTTCTCATCCAAATAATTATACTGCACCTGACAGAAATCCCAGTCGTAGGCATCAAGGGTCTTCAGAAACATCTCGCTGTCTCCGTGATAAGAAAAGCCCACTTGCCTGATGCTTCCGTCCTCCTTACGGTTCTTTATCCAATCTTCAATACCGAAGGACTGAAGTCTCTCCCACTCTGAGTAATCCGTGAACATGTGCATCAGATAATAGTCAACATAATCCGTCCTTAGTCTGCGGAGTTCTTCCTCAAATGTTTTATCTATGGCTTTAGCGGACTTAATCATATACTGCGGCAGCTTAGTCGCAATATTAATCTTATCCCTACACTTATTCTCATCAAGTATCCTGCCGAGGCACTCTTCACTGCCGGGATAAATATATGCAGTGTCAAAATAATTGACTCCCTGCTCTATAGCCCGCAGCACCTCAGCTTCGGCCTTCTCATAATCAATACGGGTGCCTTTCTTCGTAAATCTCATGCACCCGTAACCGAGCTGCGAAAGCTCATTCCCATACCTGTCTTTTCTGTATATCATTTCCGTCCCTTCTGATTGCAATTCCATTATTTGAAAATCATAGCACACAATCGGGCAAAACGCCCATCAAAATAATTGCTTCCGTTCCATCAAAGCAGCCACCCTTGTATCATTGCTTCTATCAAGTCTGCTCGAAGTCCGCCCTTTTTTGTATCGTATGTAATAATCAAATTATCCCAAGGCACGATTCCCGCAGCTTCATACTCCTCCAGCTTGCGTTTGCTGTCGATTCTGTATTCAAGTTCATCCATCATGCCCATATGCTCCCAATAGATAATCTTTTTATCTCTCTTTCTTATAATCGTAAAATCGGGCACTCTGTATAACCCGGGGATTCCCGTAGGGCAGTCAGATCTGTACAGCAGTTTATAGTGATCAAGCCTGGAAGCAATATACACTTCATTCTTGGATCTCATCCTGGTGCCATCTGCTGCCGTCTGCCGAAGATTATCACTGTGGTATCCTTCTATCCGGCCGAATCTTTCTTTCCACTCATCCTCATCAAAATCCCCTCTATGGATCCCGGCTTCAAGCTCGGGATTTCTTTTCAGAAAAGACTCCATCACAGCATTCTCGTCACATGGAATATATTCCTTCTCTGCATTCTTAATAGTTCGAATGTCCTCTTCAATTATCTTAAGCGCCTGAACAATATACGCCTTTCTGACTAATGCATTTAAAACATCCGGTTTGCGCTTAACGCCATATCTGCGCTCCTTCTTTCTGTTGCCGACAGCAGGCAATCGTTGAAGATACTTTTTAGTTCCTGATTGCTCAATTATCATCAACTCGCCTTGTGGAAGCGATTTCATCTCTTCAATCAAATCTTCTCTTCTGCTGCACAATCTCTTCTCAATCCCTATCAATTCTTCTCTATAAATCATCCCTATCCCCTCTTATCTACTTCTCAATTCACCACTTTCAGTCTAGCCACTATGCAATTACCGCAACGCCTCGCTTATGCACCTCCCGCATCTGACAGGTTTAAGCGCCACTCCTTCCAAAAAGGAGTTTTTTCAAAAAAGTTACATATTCTTCGATATCTTAATCCAATATGTAACTTTTATCAGTGAAATCTCGGGTTATCGATAATATACAGCCAAAAAGTGAGAGAAATGCGTTGGTTTTGGAGATATTTAAAGAAGAAAGTTACATACAGCCCTTGAATACAGGTAAATATGTAACTTTATGAAAAAAAGTCCTCTTCAAATCCGGATTTGTGTGTAGCTTGCTTTTAGACTTAAAGATGAACTTTTGCGGTCTGCTCCTAGCGGCCCGCGCTGGCTGCTGGGCACTACTCAGCCCGAGCAGACAGCTGCAGAGCGTGATCGATTGCCTAAGCAGACCCCGGGAGCGCACAGGAGCACGAGCGGCATTGAGCAGCTGTGTATTAAGTCGAAAGGTGTTTACTATGCGGTTTTGAGCGCGCGAGAGATAGAGTTGTGCGCGAGTGTGCGGTGCTCTCTCGCGTGCTATGTGAGCCTTCGGCCTTAGTAATGAAAAAGCGACAAATCAAGTTGGCGCGATATAGTAGTTTTATTAAATGAAAAAGCGCCAAATCAAATTGGCGCAGTACAGTAGTTTTCAAAATATATGTCTCAGATTTGTTGCTAAGTTTACCTAATCATTTGGCGCGGATTTGCTCTCGACTCAAAGTCTTAGTACGCCTCTTCCATCTTTTTTATTATGTCGTAGTAGCGTCTGTTGACAGGTACATCGAGGCCGTGCTTTTCTGCCAAGGCGATCATCGTGCCTGCGAAGAGATCTACCTCGGATTTGCGATGTGCCAATGCATCCTGCTGCATTGATGGATAATTGTTCTCGTCGAGGCCTGCCAAAAGCGCAATGTTTCCCTCCAAGTCCTCTTCCGTGAGATTCACACCCTCATAAGGAGCAAGGAGCATAACTTCTCTCATGGCAGCTACCAGGTCGTCGTAACCTTCTCTGTCTCCTTTGGCCACTCCGTATGTTGTGTTGTATACCATGCAGGTCTGATTGATTCCGACATTGATCATGAATTTATTCCACATGGTATGGTCCACGTCATCTGATACGATGCACGGAATGCCGGCTCTGTCACAAAACTCTTTTACAATCTCTGCGTTTTCTTTCTGTTTTTCGGTATGTCCGCCGATTTCCCAGCGCCCTGTCTTGCTGTATGTGAGCTCGCTTCCGTTGCGCACTACATCCATGCCAAGGCATACTGAATAAACTATCTGATCCGAATCGAAAGCTTCGGAGATAATCTTCTCTGAAGAGATGCCGTTTAAAAGCGACACGATAATTGTATTCTCTCGTACTGCCGGGCGCGCCAAATCAATAGCGTCACGCAGGCTGTCGAACTTGACGGAAAAGACCACGAGGTCTGCCGGTTTTACCTCTTGCCCGGCGCACATCTTGAAAGGTCTTTCCTCTCCATTAATAATACAGCGGTCGTCCTTATGTCTGAGGAGCCTCTCCTCGTCCATGATGAAACTGACATTTTCATAGCCGATATTTTCGGCCATGGCATTTCCGTACATCATTCCGAGGCAGCCCATTCCTATGAAAGATACAGTTTTGATTTTGTCCATATTACAGTTGGTTTATAAAGCAATTACAGTTGTTTTATAAAGCAGCGTCTTCTCTTATGCGGTTCTACATCAAACATCTTCCACTGTGAGTGAACCTTGTGGTTTGTCTCAAGTTGCGGTCCGGTTTCGGCCTGAGTTAATCCGAGTTTTATGCTGCCGGTGTAGAGATGTTCCATGATCACCCCGTTTAGTCCGGACCCCTGATGTTCAGGCCTTATAGCTATAAGGAAGAGATCCAGAGTGTCATTCTTTTTCAGCGATTTAAGAACTCCGACCCATCCGAACGGGAACAGTCTTCCCTTGCTCTTCCTCATAGCATCTGCCATGGATGGAGCTCCGACGCCGAATCCCATAAGTTCATCATTATCATCGACGATGAGGCAGCAAAGATTCGGATCTACCAGCGGCAGAAACTTGTTGGTATATTTTTTTATTTGCTTCTCATTTAACTCAACAACTCCGTAGAGCGGAGCGTATGCAATATTAACAAGTTCGAAAGCCTTTCTGACATAAGGCTTTATATCTTTTCTGCTCTTAGTCGTAATCTTGCGAAACCCCGTACGTCTGAGCATCGCATCGGATATGCGCTTCAGCCTTTTATATGTATCAGCATTTTCATCTCCGAGCGGAATCATGTGCTCAATCCAATCGGTGTCCTTTACATAGCCAAGCTCTGTCAGATGCTCAATGTAATAAGGGTGATTGTAGTATGTGATAAACATGCTGCGTTTGTTGAAGCCTTCTACCAGCATACCCTCTCTGTCCATATCGCAGAATCCGAGCGGTCCGTGAACTTCTGTCATGCCCTTCTCACGCGCCCAGTCCTCGACAGTATCAAAAAGAGCTTTTGAAACTGCTCTGTCATCTATGAAGTCCACCTGAGAGAAGCGCATCCTTTTTGTGTTCCATTTTTCATTGGCCTTATGGCTGAGAATGGCACCGATGCGCCCGACTACTTCATCTCCTCTGTATGCCAGAAACGCCCTGGCTTCGCAATAGTCGAAAGCAGGATTCTTCTTTTTATCCCAGTCCTGCATATCATCTCCGAAAAATGCAGGTACGAAATAAGGGCTGTCCTTGTAGAGCTCGTTAGGATAGTCTACAAAAACCGCCCTGTCCTTCTTAGTCTTAACTTCTTTTATTACAATATCCGCCAAAATAATCTCCAAGTAATTCAATCTTTTCTTTCTTTTAGATAATACAAAAAATATGCATCTTGTTCAAGTTGACAGCATTTTAAAAGCCGCAGATATCTGCGACTTTTAAACTGTATTTCGAGTTTACTCTTTCTATTTTCCGTGTTTTCTCTTCTTGGTCATTGTGATGTGAATCGGAAGTCCGGCTGCCGTGTAAGGCTGGATGGAACCGATGATGAACGGTCTCGCATATTTCAGGTACTCATCACTTACATATGTGCCGTCGTTGATGATCCATTCGAGCGGAACCTTTCTTTCAACGTTGGCAATCTCATGAATGTCGAACATGTCATATGTTTCAACATACGGCTCTCTGGATTCAACCTGGATGGTAACCATCATTCCGGTCTTTCCTTCGAAAGCAGCTTCTGCAGCGAGATATCCTACGTTGTACGCTTCGTCTGTATCAACTCTTGAAGAAACGTGAGCTGCACATCTCTGAAGGGATGAGAACTCGATGTATCTTGATTTAAGACCTGTCTCCTGTGTTACAACGCTGGCCAGATAAGCGGCTGTACCTGCGAGCTGCTTATGTCCGAAAGCGTCAACGTGTTCAGGTGAAGAACCGAGTTCGCAAACGAACTTACCGTCTTTTGTCTTAAGACCTTCGGATACAGCGATTACGATTGACTTCTTTGTCTTGGCAAGCTCCTTAATTCTCTTAAGGAAGTCCTTTATATCGAAGTCAACCTCAGGCAGGTAGATCAGATCCGGCCCTGAGCAGTCGATGTCCTTGGACATTGCAGCAGCAGCCGTGAGCCATCCTGCATGGCGGCCCATGATCTCAACGATGCAGACGGTCGGCTTGGAAACTCCGTAGCTTTCGTTATCTCTGATGATTTCCTTCATGGAAGTAGCGATGTACTTAGCAGATGAGCCGTAACCCGGGCAGTGGTCTGTCATAGGCAGGTCATTGTCGATGGTCTTAGGAATTCCCATGAACTTCTGCTTCTTACCGTACTTGGCAGCATAATCCGAAAGTTGCTTGATGGTATCCATGGAATCGTTTCCTCCGTTGTAGAGGAAGTATTCGATATTATTCTTATCGAGGATGTCGAAAATCTTCTCGTATGTCTTCTCGTTTCCTTCGATAGGCGGCAACTTATATCTGCATGTTCCGAGGAATGAAGACGGTGTTCTCTTAAGAAGTGACAGATCCTGAGAACTTGTGATGTAGTCCTCGATGTCGATTATGTCTTCCTGCAGCAGGCCTTCGATGCCGTAATGCATACCGTAGATTCTTCTTATGCCTTCTTTCCAGCAAGCCTTAATTACGCCTGCGAGACTGGAGTTAATTACTGATGTCGGACCTCCCGACTGTCCTACTATTAGATTGCCCTTCATATAAAAATCTCCTTACAGTTATATTGTGAGTATTATTATTCAAAATCAAAAATCGTTTCAATTATATGCATTTGCTATTGAAATTGCAAACGATTGCTTCCATCGGTATAATTGTTTGGGCATAACAAATAATTGAAAAGGAACGATTATGAATAACAAAGAATTAAGCGAACTTATATATCCTTCCCTCCCTCATACAGCGGAGGAGTACGAGGCAATGTATCCGTCCAGGAATCTTCCCGAGGGAGCAAAGGTTACCAGGCTCGGTCCGAGCCCTACGGGATTTATTCATCTCGGCAATCTGTACGGCGCCTTCGTCGATGAGCGCCTGGCTCACCAGAGTGGCGGCGTGTTCTTTCTGAGAATTGAAGACACCGACGATAAGCGCTACGTAGAGAATGCTGTCGAAACCATCATCACGTCACTTGAGTTTTTCGATATCAAGTTCGATGAGGGTGCGACTCTTACAGGCGACATCGGAGACTACGGCGATTACACTCAGAGCCGCAGAGGAGTTATTTATCAGGCATTTGCCAAGAAACTCTTGGCTGAAGGAAAGGCCTATCCGTGCTTCCTGAGCGAAGATGAAATAAACGCCATCAGATCCGAGCAGGAGTCACAGAAACTGACTCCGGGAATCTATGCGGGATGGTCTAAGTACAGAGACTGGGATAAGGACGAAGCACTCGCGGCAGAGGTCGAAGCTAAGCTAAAGGCAGGAGAGCCGTTTGTTATCCGAATGAAATCTTCGGGCACTCCTAATGTGTCAGCAGAAGAAAGTGATCGTCACACGGTGGTAGATGCCATCAGAGGAGAGCTTTCCGTACCTGCCAACTTCCAGGACATAGTAATCATAAAGCAGACGGGCATTCCGACTTATCACTTCGCGCACGTGGTAGATGATCATCTTATGAGAACCACCCATGTTGTCCGCGGAGAAGAATGGCTTCCGTCACTTCCTATCCATGTAGAACTCTTCGATTATCTCGAATGGGAGCTCCCCGTTTACTGCCATACCGCGCAGCTTATGAAGATAGGAGAAGACGGAAACAAGAGAAAGCTTTCCAAGAGAAAAGATCCGGAGCTCTCTCTCGACTTCTACAGAAGCGAAGGATATCATCCGAAGGCAGTCAGAGAATATCTTCTGACAGTACTGAACTCCAACTTCGAGGAATGGCGCATCGAAAATCCGGATGAGCCGGCTGAGAACTTTGAGTTCACAACGGAAAAGATGTCCGGAAGCGGAGCGCTTTTCGACCTGGATAAGCTGAACGACGTAAGCAAGAACACCTTGCTTCACATCGACGCCCAGGAGCTCGCCGAGTGGCTGAAATCCTGGTCTGAAGACTATGCTCCTGAATACGCGTACGTTTTTAAGGATATGGATCACCTGGCAGAAATACTCGACCTCGGCAGACACGATGCACGTCCGAGAGCAGATCTGGTATATGCCAGACAGATAATGGATTTCATCTCTTACTTCTTTGATGAGTCATTCAAAATCGAAGACGAGTATCCGGCAGAGGCAGCAGATGACGCAGCGGAAATCCTGAAGAAATATCTGGACAGTTACGATCACAGCGACGACAATGAGCAGTGGTTCGGAAAGATCAGAGATATCGCCACAGAGCTCGGCTACGCAGCCAAGCCGAAGGATTACAAGAAAAATCCGGATGAATATAAGGGTCACGTGGGACATGTCAGCACGGTAATCAGAATTGCGATTATGGGACGCGCTCAGTCACCTGACGTGTGGGCGATTCAGCAGATCATGGGAGAGGCCATGGTACGCGAGCGTCTCGAGGCTGCAATTACCAAAGCGTAGATAATACGAGGAAATCAATGGAACCTATTTTAGTAATAATGGCTGCCGGCATGGGCAGCAGGTACGGCGGAAACAAACAGCTTGATGCCATTACGGCCGAAGGCGACATCATAATGGACTTCAGCCTCTTCGATGCATACGAGGCGGGATTCAGAAGAGTATGCTTTATCATAAAGCATGACTTCGAAGATGTCTTCAAAGAGCACATTGAGGCCGGCGCAGGAAAGAAATACGATGTTTATTACGCTTTCCAGGAACTCGATGATCTTCCGGAAGGATTCGAAGTGCCGGAAGGCAGAACCAAACCATACGGTACAGGTCACGCAGTATTGGCGGCAAGGCATATCATCGATGCACCTTTCGCTGTCATTAACGCAGATGACTACTACGGCAAGGAAGGCTTCAGAAAGATTTATAAATTCCTGACCACCAAAGCAGATGCATCTCACAACTGCATGGTAGGCTTCGAGATTAAGAACACACTCTCGGATCACGGAACTGTATCGCGAGGTATATGCAAAGCCAAAGACGGCATGCTCACAGGTATAGAAGAGCATCTTAAGGTGGCAGAAGAAGCCGACGGAAGTGTTACGGACACTCTTCCTGACGGCAGTAAGAAAATCATTCCTGCCGACTCCCCTGTTTCGATGAATCTCTGGGGATTCGGAAAAGAGTATGTGAAGAACCTCGAAGACGGCTTCAAAGAAGCGCTGCATATTATCATGGACACCAATCCTCTCAAAGGTGAGTACTATATTCAGTCTCCTATCAACGGACAGATAGCTGACGGCAGCGTATCATACGAAGTTCTGACTTCCCACGACAAATGGTTCGGCGTCACATATAAAGAGGATAAGCCGGAAGTAGTCGCAAAGTTCAAAGAACTGAAAGAAAACGGCACATATCCGAAAAACCTCTGGAAATAGAGCACTTCAAAAGCCCTCGGATGAGGGCTTTTAAAATACTTATTTTCCTGTTGTGTAATTATCGAAGTAACCCTGAATGTATACGACAGGTGTTCCCTTGTCTCCGGAGCCCGATGTGAGATCGCAGAGAGATCCGATCAAATCAGTGAGCTGTCTCGGAGTGGTTCCCTCGGAAGCCATGTTGCCTACCAAGCTCTCCGATGTCTTTTCTGAGATAGCTTTGGAAACAGCTTCCTTAAGCTCATCTCCGCTGAGCTCTGCATAATCATTGTCCGCCAGATACTTGAGCTTAAGTTCGTTAGGTGTTCCCCTGAGTCCTGCGGTATGTGCAGGTGATACTACAGGGTCTGCAAGCTCCCAAATCTTTCCTACGGGATCTTTGAAAGCTCCGTCGCCGTATACCATAACCTCTACGTTCTTACCGGTTCTCTTGAGCATCTCTGCCTGGATCTCTTCAACGAGAGGCTGGCAATCTCTCGGGAACAGCTTTACGGTATCTTCCGTGGATTTATTGGTTCCGAGCAGGCCGTATGCCTCGTTGTATCCGCTGCCGTTTACAGGCGCATTCAGAATCTCATCCATGCCGATTACATTGGCACCTTTAGCCTTGAGAATTCTCTTGGTTCTGGCGCGTGTATGTATGTCGCAAGCGATTACATTATTTGTGTATTTCAGTATTTCCTCTGCGTGATTTGCAAAGATAATCTCGACTTCAGCACCGGCCTCTTCAACGATTTCTCCGTAATATGCCACATAGTCTACACCCGTAAACTGATGGACTCCGTATCCGAAGAGTTCTCTGTACTTCTCAAGAGTGAGAACGTCACTGTACGGATTTATTCCCGCTTCGTCTATCTGATCCATGGAGACAAGAGCATTTCCTACCTCATCTGACGGATAGCTGAGCATGATGACAACCTTCTTAGCGCCCTTGGCCATTCCTCTGAGGCAGATAGCGAATCTGTTTCTTGAAAGTATCGGCCAGATAACACCTATCGTTTCTCCGCCGAGCTTCGCCTTTACATCTGCCGCTATATCATCTACCGTTGCGTAATTGCCCTGGCATCTGGCAACGACTGACTCGGTAATGCAAAGGATATCTTTGTCCCTTACTTCGAATCCGTCTGACTCTCCGGCAGCCAACACGCTGTCTACTACCATCTCAGCCAGATTATCTCCCTCTCTGAAAATCGGGCATCTTATGCCTCGCGATACTGTCCCTACTCTTCTTTCACTCATTTTTTATCTCCGTTCTTTTTTACAAAAGCGATGTCCCTTTCCATTATGGCATATGCCTTTAGAACGGGACAATTCTACCATTATTCATGCTTCTGAGCAATCTCATCGCTCACTTTATATATGCTGTTTTCAGGCACAACTCCCCTTACGCAGGAAGTAGGATACACGTTGGAATTTCTGCCGATAACCGTACCCGGATTTAATACCGCGTTGCAGCCTACCTCAACATGGTCTCCCAGCATGGCACCGAACTTCTTAATACCGGTTTCGATATTCTCATCGCCGTTGTGCACAACTACCAACTGTTTGTCAGCCTTAACATTCGATGTGATGGACCCTGCCCCCATGTGGCTGTAGTAGCCGAGAATGGAGTCTCCCACGTAATTGTAATGCGGTGTCTGAACGTGATCGAAAAGAATTACATTCTTAAGCTCAACCGAGTTTCCGACCACGCAGTTGGCGCCCACAAGTGCGGATCCTCTTATAAATGCGCAGTGCCTTACTTCTGTCTCAGGTCCGATAATGCAAGGTTCCCCGAGATATGCCGAAGGAAAGACCTTCGCAGTCTTATGGACCCATACATTTTCGGATACTTCTTCATACTCTTCCTTGTCCAGTGTAGGACCAAGCTCAAGGATGAAGTCCTTTATGCCTTTAAGCGCCTCCCACGGATAGGCGAACTGCGAAAGATAATCTTTCGCAAGCGTATGATCTAAGTCGTATAAATCTTTTATAGTGTACATTTGATTGACCTCACTAAAGCGTCGCGCATTTGTCATTCTCGGACACGCTCATGTCAATGCGCATCGCTTTTTTATTGCTACTCTACTAAATGTCCCTTCTTGCGGATTACGTCGATGATCTCATCTACGTACTTTTCACACTCCTCTTCGGAAGTGGCTTCAGCCATTACTCGTACTACAGGCTCTGTTCCTGATTCGCGGAGAAGGGTGCGGCCCTTGTCGCCGAGAGCCTTTTTAGCCGCCTCATCTGCTGCCAGTACGTCAGGGTCGTTCATGCATTCTTCTTTGCTCTTTACTCTTACGTTCTTGAGAACCTGAGGATAGAAAACTACAGGAGCTGCGAGCTCGCTCATAGGTTTCTTCTTGGCCAGCATAGCCTCCATCAGTTTAAGAGAAGTCAGAATTCCGTCGCCTGTCGTAGCGTATTTAGTAAATATGATATGCCCGCTCTGCTCTCCGCCTATGCGGTGGCCGTTCTGTACCATATTCTCATATACATACTTGTCTCCGACTGCAGTCTGCTCATACTCGATTTCAGCTGCATCGAGAGCCTTATAAAGTCCGAAGTTGGACATAACGGTCGTTACGACCTTGTTGTTTAAGAGTTTGCCTCTGTCCTTCATGTACTTTCCGTAGATATACATGATATGGTCGCCTGTTACGACATTGCCCTTCTCATCTACAGCCAGACATCTGTCGGCATCTCCGTCATAAGCAAATCCCACATCGAGTCCGTTCTCCAGAACAAATCTCTGCAGATGCTCTATGTGTGTCGAACCGCAATTGGTGTTGATATTGAATCCGTCCGGCTCTGCGTTCATGACATATGTCTTAGCTCCAAGGGCATCGAATACGCCCTTGGCAATTGACCAAGCCGCTCCGTTAGCAACATCGAGTCCGACCTTCACATCCTTGAAGCTGTACTTGGACATGGAGATGAGGTATCCGATGTAGCGATTACGTCCGCTGGCATAGTCAACCGTGCGTCCGATTTCTTCTCTCTCAGCCAGAGGGACCTCCATCTCTCCGTCGAGATAAGCCTCTATTCTGAGAAGAGTCTCTTCGTCCATCTTCTCTCCGTTATTATTTACAATCTTGATTCCGTTATCGTAATAAGGATTATGAGAAGCTGAGATCATGATTCCGCAATCGAAGTCATCAACTCTCGCGATATATGATACGGAAGGTGTAGTCGTAACGTGCATGATATATGCGTCAGCTCCGCTGGCCATAAGGCCCGTGCAAAGTGCGTACTCAAACATATAGCTTGAGCGCCTTGTATCCTTTCCGATTACGACCTTGGCTTTTTTATCGATTCTGGCTCCGTAATACCATCCGAGGAATCTTCCGATTTTAACCGCATGGTCAAAGGTCAGAGTTTTATTAGCTTCTCCTCTGAAGCCGTCAGTTCCGAAATACTTACCCATTAGAGTCTCTCCTTTTTCTCGATGTCCAGGAAGTACTTATATGTGTCTACAGTGAGCTCTCCGCAAGCCTCTTCATCACATGCGATGATCGCTGCATTATGCATCTGAAGTGCAGAGCATGTCCACTTCTGGCTGACTCCGCCCTCTACAACTGCTGCCATAGCACGAGCTTTATTGTGGCCGTTTATGAGAATAAGCACTTCTTTACTGTCCGTAACGGTTCCGATACCTACGGAAAGAGCCTGTGCCGGAACGGCTTCCGGGTCGTTTCCGAAGAATCTGGAGTTTACTATTCTTGTGTCCGTAGTCAGATCTCTGAGTCCCGTGCGGGATGAAAGAGATGTGTAAGGCTCGTTGAATGCGAGATGTCCGTCTACTCCGATGCCGCCCATGAAAAGATCGATTCCGCCGTATGATGCAATCTTCTCTTCATAACGTGCACACTCTCCTTCAGGATCATCCGCCATGCCGTTAAGAATGTTGATGTTCTCAGGCTTCATGTCCACGAGATGGTCGAAGAGATTATCGTGCATGAAATACCAATAGCTCTGGTCATGCTCATGCGGAAGGCCCAGGTACTCGTCCATGTTGAAAGTAACAACATTAGCGAATGAAAGCTCTCCTGCTTTATTCTTTCTGACCAGCTCTTTATATACTCCAATCGGAGAAGAACCCGTAGGAAGTCCGAGGACAAACGGTCTGTCTTCATTATGTGAATTGATCTTGTCAGCGATATAGTCTGCTGCCCACTTGCACATTTTTTCGTAATCGTCTTGTATTACTACTCTCATTATTTTTCTCCTTTTCTCAAACACATGGTATGCGAATCTCCGAGCTTTCGGATTTTCATACCCAAATCGATTGGATTTTACCACGCTTTTTTCAGGGGTGTAAACAGGAATCAGACAATTCTTTTGAATTTATACTCCCACAGGAGTACAATATTAATATGATTAAAACCATTCATCACGGATCGAATCATATCATCAAAAAACCTCTGCTCGGATCAGGACATGCTTTCAACGATTTCGGCATAGGTTTTTATTGTACCGAAAGCAAATCCGAAGCATCCGGTTGGGCGGTCAGCAGAAACAGAAACGGTTTCGTGAGCACCTACTCCATTGACTGCAGCGGTTTGAGAATAATCGATTTATGCGGGCCTCAGTACACGCTGCTGCACTGGATCAGCCTTCTTTTCAACTACAGGGAATTCGATGCGAGTTCCAGACTTATGCACGATGCCAAGGAGTATATCAGCAAGGAATTCCCGATTGACCTACAGGGCTCTGACTGTATCATCGGCTATACTGCAGACAATTGTTTCTACACTCTCACGGCGGATTTTTTAAACGGAAGAATCTCTTTTCAAGCTCTCAAGCAAGCCCTTCAGGAAGAAAGCAGAGGAAGGCAGTTTGTACTCAAGAGTAACAGAGCCTTCGACCGAATACTGTATACCGGCTACTCATCCGCGACGTCGACCGAGCACTATCCGCTTAAGTACGCCGCAGAACTGAGCAGTCTTAAAAAGGCTTACGCATCTACTGACGAAAAGGGGTTATTCATATCCCAAATGATAGAAGAGGAAATTAAAGATTATGATTCACGCCTACGATGAGGTCCTTTTGAATAACGCCTGCGATTCTCTCGGCAGGATGCTGGACTTTGCAGAGCACAGCCTGCACATAGGGGCAGACTCCATGCTTTCCTTATTTATTGCTTCCGATGTTGCCTCGGAATTCGAGCGCGGAAGCATCAGAATAATCGCCGGGATGTCGGGAGTTGAGCTCGTGTATGAGGTGCTGGACAGGAGCGGCATAGATTATGAGAGGCGCCCTCAGAGACATACCATTTCCCTGAGCGATGAATACCACCGCGGTTATGATCTGGCGCGGTTGCAGTGGGAGAAGGGAATCAGTTTCGAGTGTCTGCTGTATGACGAAGACCTCTCTCAAACAGAGCTTAAAAAACTTCGAATAAAAAACGGCCTCAGCCAAAGACAATTGGCAAAGGCCAGCGGTGTACCTCTCAGGACCATTCAGCAGTATGAGCAGAGGCAGAAAGATATTAACAAGGCACGCGCCGAATATCTCATTATGCTGTCGTCTGTTCTGAACTGCGATCCTTCTTTATTGCTCCAAAGAGACTAAATCTATTCCTGGTCTTCAGAGTTTGTCTTACTCGCTTTCTTCTTAACGCTGAGTTTCAGCACGAGTTCTTTGTTTCCCGCGATCTGTACGCCTTCAGGAAGATCGCATTCTATAGGAATTTCGGAGTCTTCATAATAATAGTTTACATCTATCTCCTCCGCATTCACGATTTCAATCTTAGAAACTTCATCTTCCGGACCTACAATAGTGACCTTTTCCGGAACAACATACTTTCTTTCGTATTGTTCATCGCTGTCGTTTTTAACCGTTACTGCAAGGTTCACGGTTTTAATCTTGCCCGAAGCGGCATCCAGCGATACCTCTTCAGGATAGATTACGCTGTGCGGGACCTCGTTTCCTTCCTTGTCCAGGGCCACCAGTTTAGCGGTATAGCTCTTTGTTTTATTTCCCACCTCATTGTAGTCGAGCACTGCGGCAATTCTTTTTATATTTCCCGCATTGCTGACTGCACATACGGCTTCTGCTTGGTCATTGGCGATATAGCTTACTATAGGTGCTGCATCTTCAGGTGCGTCGCCTGAGTAAATAACATCAATGTCCAGGAATTTGCTTTCAGTTCTTTCCACCTGAACATTTACGGGTTTTGCGTCAAAAGTTACGACGGCAGTTTCCTTCGGCCCGCTTACATTCGGGCTCACTTTGTTATCTCCCGCAACACATGCACTGACATCGAGTTCGGCAGTAATATCTGAAGATGATATCTTGTTGACGTCCACTCTTTTCTGCTCGAGCGTAACTGAGATATCTTCCTCCCCGGCTTCGGATACCGCCAGACCTCTGTCTGCGAGAGCACGCTCTCCGACATAATCCAAGGACACATCGTTGTATTTAACATACGTATAAGGATCGTAGTTGTATACGACGAATGCCCATGCCCCTATTGATACCAGGACCGCCATTATTCCATATATAAGTTTTCTGGTCTTATCCTTCACGGCGCTTACCTCCCTTCAAAATCCTGGAGAGTATATCGTTGTTCTCTCCGGAAGGAATGTAAATGTCCAGAAGCATCTTCTCCAGAGTTTTAAGATCAAGGAATCTCCTGAGCACCCCGTTTACGGCCACGGAAATGGCACCCGTCTCTTCCGAAACAATGATTACGAACGCATCAGAAACTTCGCTCAGGCCTACGCCTGCCCTGTGCCTTGTTCCGAGGTTCTTTCCTATGCTGGTTCTGGAAGTAAGCGGGAGCACGCAGCTGGCTGCGTATATCCTGTCGCCTCTTATAATTACCGCTCCGTCGTGAAGCGGCGATCCTTCGTAGAAAAGGTTACCGAGAAGCCTTACCGAAATCTCCGAGTCGACAACAACTCCCGTCTCGATGATGTCATTGAGCATTGTTTCCCGTTCAATGGCTATCAAAGCGCCGGTCTTAGATGACGAGAAATCATCTACGGCATCTACCAGCATGTGAACCGTTGCGTATGCAGACTCTTTATCGATATCTACAAATTGACTTCTCAGCACTCCGCGGCGTCCGATTTGCTCCAGCGCTCTACGTATTTCAGGCTGGAAGAGAATAACAACCGCAATCAATCCGACCGTGATAAATCTTGTCATCAGCCAATTCAGGAGACTGAGATTGAAAACTTCGGAAATAATAAATATAGCAACAATCAAAAGAATTCCCCTGAACAATTGCTGGGCTCTCGTCTCTCTGATAAAGCCGAACATTTTATACAGGAGAAATGCCACGATAACGATATCGATCAGATCCGTTATCTTGATGCTCATTAACAAACCGGTCAAATTTTCAAGCATTTCCTTTTGTATTGTCCTTTTTTCTCTCTTAGTTTATTCTTCCGTTTCGCTTTCGCCGCCTTCTTCGGCGCCCTGAACCTGAACCTCTCCGTCACTGTCCTTAGTCAGAGCTTGGCCTTCCATTACGGCTTTTATTAATTCTCTGGCGTGGGATACACTCGTCTCATCCTGAGACATTACGTATGCATATTCTCCGCCCGTACCGTAAAGCGGCTGAAGATCATCTCCTCCGGTAAGTGTGTTCTTATAAATCGACCACTTAAGGTTCTTTGAAATCTGCATCTTTACAAGAGATCTTACTTCTTTGGAGCTGAAACTCATCTCCACATAGTCTTTCAGTTCAGACAAAACTCTGTTGTAATTGAGCAGCATGGTCTTACTGCTTGTTGCCTTCTTGAACATAGCCTCGAAAACAGCCTGCTGATTCTTTATTCTCTGTCTGTCACCGTCCTCGAAAGCTTTTCTTTCTCTGGCGAATGCGAGGGCCTGCTCTCCGTTCATGTGATTCATGCCTTCTTTGACAGTCCAGCCTTTCAGCTTAACCGGTTCAAATTCATAATCCGAATAAACATCGACTCCTCCGATGGCGTCTATGAATTTTTCAACCGTGGTAAAGTTGACCTTTATATAGTAGTTGGCTGTCATGTCGAGCAGATCTTCCTCTGCAGCGATAGTAGACTGAACACCGTAAAATCCGGTATGCGTAAGCTTGTCCATCGCACCGTCTTTGTCTGACAGGAACACCTGATAGTCTCTCGGTATGGAGGTCATGAGAAGCTGTCCGGTCTTAGGGTTTACGGTTAATACCATATTTACGTCAGACCTTCCCTCTTCATCTATGGTTCCGTCAACGTCCATACCCGTTATTACTACGTTAAAAGGATCCTTTGTGATTCTTCCGACCCTCTTGTCATTATCAACTGAAGTGGAGCTGAGGAAGGACAGCGTACCGAGTGAATACGCCGTGCCCGTGACATAGATCATCATAAGAAGCAAGCACGCAAGCGTGGCCAAAGGTTTTGTCGAACGCTTCTTTCCGCCTCTTCTCATCCTAGGCAACACAAATGCACTTATTCCGAGCAGCACTACTATAAGCACTATCAGCCAGATTAAAGGCAGCACATCCATGATTGCAAGAGACACTAAAAACACGCCGAGTATCCCGAGATAGATTCTGGTCAAAAATATTGAAGTTTTATTGGCCTTAACTTTTCTGACCTTATTTATTTTCTTTTCGTAATTGCTGGTATAGCGGTTATACGCTTCCTCGCGAGCTTGCTGAAGAGCGGCCTTCTCCTCCGGGCTGTGTTCCGGGCGAGCCTTGCCTTTCTTTTTCTTAACCCGCTTTACATTCTGAACCTTAGTGGGCGGCTGAACATCCTGAGCCTTGCGACTCGCCAAATATTCCTTGTACTCTTCTTGGTTGTTTGCTTTTTTGTTTTGTTTCTGAGAATCCTTGTTTCCGTAATCAAAGTCCAGAAAGTCATCCGGATTCCAGTTATCATTAGACATCTTGAGTTACCTCACGCTACGTTAATTTTGCAGATTTTATCTGCCGGTCTCGATAAGACCATAGTCGTCCCCTTTACGCTTGTATACAACGCTTACGGCATTTGTATCCATGTCAAGGAAAACGAAAAAGTCGTGTCCGAGCATTTCCATCTGAAGAACGGCTTCCTCTGCCACCATAGGTGTCAGCTCTACGCGCTTTCTTCTGACGATGCTCATCTCTTCTTCATAATCATCGTCGTCAGGTTCCGGAACAAATTCAAGTTTCAGAGCCTTATTCTCTTTGTATCTTGCTTCCAGCTTGCCCTTGAGTTTAGACATCTGATTTGCAAGTTTATCTATAGCCATATCTACTGCATCGTAGATGCTGTCATTAACTTCTTCTGCCCTGAAAACAGCCTGTTTGGCATTAATGGTTGCCTCAAACTTCGGTGTTTCTCTGAGTTTGGAAACGACAACGTTGGCAGTAACGTCTTCGTTGAAATACTTATCGAGCTTACTGAGCTTCTTCTCGATATAATCGCTGAGCTTGTCGCTCATAGGATAATTCTTGGATGAAATCTGAACTTTCATATTGTCAATCCTCCTAATGTCATAATTCTGCAAAGTAATTTTACCATAAAAATGTGTGCTCCGCGTTAAGAAGCACACAATATTTTGAATACTTTTATAAACAATAGCATATACGCGGCCACTCGACCTGGTCTTTGACCCCACACTCGCCTTTATCCGGTTTCCGGAGGACTTACATCTAAGATACGCCATGATCACAGCGGATTTCTTCTCGCTGCTTACGTGGGTCCCTTCGCCCGTATCTGGCCTGGACTTTCAACCACGAACATGGCCGCGCTGCGTTTACCTATTGTATCACATAATCCGAAGATTATTACACCAGTTTATCCGATACGCCGGAGAAAGCCGGAAAGTCTGCAAAATGAAAGCACCCCACCGAGGTGAGGTGCTGAATCGATTTATCTTATTTATAGTTATCTATTTCACCGTTACCCTGATGCTCTTGGATACTCCGTTGTGATTGCATCTGACAGAGAAGGTGCGAAGGCAATCCGCTATAGGCGCGGTATAATTTCATCCTCAATTATGCTCTTTATTAAAGGTATATTAACGCTCCCGTCGCTATCATATGTAACTATAAGGTTTTTCCAGGGAACTATCCCGTTCGTCTCATAAGTATCCATCTTCCTTCGATGCCCGATTCGGTAATAATCTTCTGACATCATTCCCGCATGTTCCCAGTAGAATTCCTCCTGCCGATAATCTTCAAATGTAAAATCTGCCGACATAAATACATTGCCGAAATGAAGCACCTGCTCGTATCTGAACGGCACTCCGTAGTTCACGAGTTGTTCTACTATATGCTGTTCCGATTTTGATCTCACTTTGATTCCTGCCGAAGTCGGATGTTTGAGCCCCTCGGGCTTATAAGTGCTCTTTTCATATGGCTTTTCCGCCCATTTCATATGTCTTTCAATGCTGACTTTGTCCGCCAGACGATATATCGCCCCTCTTCCATGTGAATGTGTCAGAAAGTACTCCTCCGGCAAGTCCATATATGCTTTTCGCATTCTTCCTTTAATTGATCCCAGATCGTAATCAGAATAGTATCTTTCCGCATATTCAAGCAAGTTGATATTATTCTTGAGCAATTCAATTGATTGCCTTAGGAATTCCTTTCTGGCAAGCTCCTTAACTGTCTCAGGATTCCCTGTAAGAGCCCTGCGCTCTGTCTTTCCGTCCTTTGAAACACTTTGATAATAATATGTAATCCCTCTGCTGTTGCTGCAGATTAGGTGTCCGTCTATTGCATCATCCAGTTCTTTTCCGTACAGATCCAGCAGTTGTGCCTCCTCGTACAAAATTCTTCTTATTTCATCCCTGTGAATACCCATTTCACCCTCTCTTTCCGTACACTTTGCTAACTTTCTTGCAGTTGTACTGAGCTTTTCGAATATTTTCAGTACAGTTTGCTCTCATAGGCTCATCCATACTGATTTGCGTCCATTTATGTGTCCGACATCGCGGAAAATCTTGTATTTTCCGTACAGATGCTCCGGCCATGTTAATCTGTACGGAAATCTTAGTATCAAACGACCCAAACGGAGTGTTCCGGCGCAAGGAGCGGGTGGCCGGCGCAAGGAGCGGGCGGCCGGTATAATGTTCGGGGTCTGATGACGGCTGACAACTGCATTCTAGACGATCAGGTAGTCCGCGGCGGCCGCGAAGCAGACAGAGTCAACGCCGGATGCACCTGCAGCCTTTAATACGCGGGCGGGCG
>CACYFZ010000018.1:26834-44741 GCA_902773835.1 uncultured Eubacteriales bacterium
GCGGCCGCGAAGCAGACAAAGTCAACACCGGATGCACCTGCAGCCTTTAATACGCGGGCGGCCTCATCAAGAGTCGCGCCTGTTGTGAAGATGTCGTCGGTTAGCCGTAGGTCAATGATACAATTTAACGATGCACCCACAACCCTCTTAACGATGAACACACAACGCTGATAACGATATGCACAGTGTGCACGTTCAGATTTGACTTTCCGAATATAAGAAAACGCCACCCGGCCTACTACTGGGTGGCGGATTTAATACTATTATTTTACCATCTTTTGCCCGGCTTTTACAGCTTGATTTCCTGTCCGTCTTTAAAAATGTAACGTATATCATCCTTCGCATAAACTGTTACCTGCTGGATGAGTGTTCTCCACATCGTCTCATCAAAGCTTTCTATTATATATGCATCCTCCAGCCCTTTTATGAAACGATCGACCTCTCGGAGTCTGCGCTGCGTTTCAGCAAGCTGGACCGTCAACGTCTCGCTCTTTTCTCTGGCCTTTTCGTATCTATCGGCGAGCTTCTGATAGCGCTTTTCGTAGGCTTTCTGGTCCTGGGCCTTCCTGGAGTTCTCGCCGATGCATTTCTCGATAAGCCCAGCGACGATATCCATCTCCTGCAGCGCCTCGTCTCTTTCCTGGCCCAGCCGATCCGTGACATCGACTGTGGCCTTGATCAGCTTAGCGTTCTCCAAAACCTCGGTGCGGTCATCGAGCAGCGTGTTTACCGCTTTCACAAAACCATCCTTGATCTCATCCTCGGTGACATGCGGCGTGCTGCACTTCTTCCCATTTTCGTATTTGTGATTGCATCGATAGACCACCCGGCGATACCGGTCATTGGAATGCCAGACTTTTGAGCCATACCAGCTTCCGCACTCGCCGCATACGATCTTTGAAGCAAACAAGCTCGCGCCGCTATAGCTCGGTCCTTTCGCATCCCGTCTGGCAATCTCGTCCTGGACCTCCTGAAACTGCTCCGGCGTAATGATGGCCTCATGGTCATTCTCTACATAGTACTGTGGTATCTCACCTTCATTCTTCTTCGACTTGCGTGTGAGGAAGTCCACAACGTATGACTTCTGAAGAAGCGCGTCGCCTTTGTACTTTTCATTCATCAGGATACTTTTCACAACGGCCTGTCGCCACTGTGTCTTGCCCCCCGGTGTCGGGATCCCCATCTCGGTCAGCTTGTTTGCAATAGCATGGTACGACATCCCCTCGAGGAACCATCCGTAGATGTATTTGACTACTTTGGCCTGCTCAGGGTTCACTACCATCTTCCCGTCTTCGCCTTTTTCATAACCGAGGAATTGGCCGTATGAAACGCTGACCTTACCATCAGCATAACGCTTCCTATGGCCCCACTTGACGTTTTCGGATATGTTCCTGGATTCCTCCTGCGCCATCGAGCTCATCAGTGTTATAAGCAGCTCACCTTTTGAATCGAGTGTCCAGATGTTTTCCTTCTCAAAATAGATCTCGATCCCATGCTCCTTCAGCTTCCGGATCGTTGTTAAGCTGTCGACCGTGTTCCTGGCAAATCTGCTGACCGACTTCGTGATAATCAGGTCTATCTTCCCGGCCAGGGCATCCTCGACCATTTGATTGAATCCCTTTCTTCGCTTTGTACTCGTGGCCGTGATTCCCTCGTCGGTATATATGCCTGCGAACTCCCAATCATCATGCTTGTTGATGTAGTTCGTGTAATAGTCGACCTGGGCTTCGTAACTTGTCAGCTGCTCATCGTGGTCCGTTGATACCCTGGCGTATCCAGCAACCTTCCGGACATCGGCAATAGGTATCGGGTTATTGAGATTTGTCTTTTTTCTTGCCGGAATAATGGTTACGTTTGACATCTGCTATTTCCTTTCTCGTTCCATCGTATAAGAAGAACTCAAGTCCGTCTTCTCGTACTATTATTTTCTCTACGATTTCTCTGAATTTATCTCCGTCGAATGTGTCCCAGCCAAGGACATCGCATGAGTAGGCCATCAACTTTATTTCGGAGATCTGCCTACCTTTACATCCCTTTCCACCGTACTGCTTACGCTTCCAGCATTTCCAGTAATAAAAAACGTTGCCATTATCCTTCTTGGTCCTGCCTCTTGCATAGTGACCGCCGCATTCACTGCATTCAAGCTTTCTGGAAAACGGCCTCAACTCGTAGCATTCAGAATTGAGAACCTCTCGCATGTGCTCAAGACGATCTTGTACCGCCTGGAATGTTTCCATGTCAATGATGGCTTCGTGAGTGTCCTCAGAATAGTACTGAGGAAGTTCGCCGTTGTTCCACCTTAATTTCTTTGTGATCGGATCCTGAGAGAAAGTCTTCTGCAGAAGAAGGTTTCCTGTATAGGTGATGTTTTGCAACACCTGACTTATTGTTGTCTTCTGCCATCTCCCGCCTCGAACTCCAGCTATGCCCTCATCTTTAAGCGTTCTCTCGATCTGCTTCAGCGAACTTCCTGATAAGTACATGTTGAATATCCGCCTGACCGTCTCCGCCTCCTCCGGCACCACGATCAGCTTCTTCTGTGAGTCATCCCACTTATAACCGAGAAACGAGCAGCATCCACTTAGCTGCCCGTTCTTGAAATGATTTCTGATCGTCCACTTGATATTCTGGCTCATCGTCTCGACTTCCTCCTGGGCGTAGGACGCCAGGATAGTAAGCATCAGTTCTCCGTCAGCTGTAAGCGTGTTGATGTGCTCCTTCTCAAAACGGACCTCGATGCCGAGATCCTTCAAGTGCCTAACTGTCTCCAGTAGATCGACAGTGTTCCTTGCAAACCGGCTGACCGATTTAGTAATGACGATGTCGATCTTGCCGGCCTCGCAATCAGAAATCATCCGCTGGAACTCTGACCTCTTTTCCGCAACAGTTCCGGTGATAGCGTCGTCCGCGTACACTCCGGCAAACTCCCATTCAGGGTTCTTTTGGATCAGATCATTATAGTAGCTGATCTGCGCTGACATGGAATGCATCGTTCGCTCTGTGTTCTTCGACACTCGGGCATACGCGGCCACCTTCTTCCGTTTTCTTATAGCAGGAATCGAGGTATCAATCTTCGTTATCTTCCGCATAAATTAGCCTCCTTTCGCTACTATACATCACTCTAAAGACCCTTTAAGTCAACTTGATTTCCGACAATAATGTGCCTAACGGCGGGTTATATTTCTCGGTGAATTTACGCTGGATCTCTTTGTATTCTCGCTCAGTAATCGTCCCACTTTCGAGCATAGTCTTGGCCATGTTCATGGAGGTCTGAAAGAGCAGCTCATCTCTGAATCTGCTATTCTCCATCACGGCCTCCGAATCTATGAGACACATAGCACTCATGACTACAGTACTTCCTCTTAGCATTCCCGTACACAGTGAAGCGCTTCCCGCATCCCGGGCATGTCATTTCGTAGATGGCTCTCCGGTCTACTTGATCAAGATGGCTGTTCCACCATTCCCTTCGGCATTTGTCAGAGCAGAACTTCTTCTCCTTCCGACCAGGCATCTGCTGGATTGGAGCTCCGCAACATTTACAAACGCTCCCTGACGGCGCGTCCACCTGCGTCGATTCCTTCTGCCGCCTGCAAAATGACTTTACTGTATTTTCCGATATGCCTAACTTGTCCGCTACTTTTCTATATCCAAGGCCTTCAGCTCGGAGGCTCAGGATGAGCATCTTCTGTTCGTTTGTCATAACGATCCCTCCTTCACCTTCCCTCGGACATCGGAAGGCTCCGGGAACGAAAAATGGCAAAAAAAGAAGGCCTGCAGGATTTCTCCCGCAGGCAATGCTGCTGTCTTTCTCCTCTTTTTCTCTGTTTTAAAGAAATGTCATAGGCGTTTTCAAGCCATCACGATTACTCCGTACTCTCAATATACTCCTCAAGACACCACCCATTATCATATATCGTTTTTGCTGCTTCTTTTCCTACATATCGATAGTGCCAAGGTTCGTGATTAACACCTGTTATTTGCGTTTTGTTTGGCGGATAACGCCTGATAAACCCGTATTTATATGAATTCTTTTCAAGCCACAAATACACCTTTTCGCTGGAAGACGTAGTAGTATCTGCATTAATGTCCACAGCTATTCCCAATTCATGCTCACTGGTCCCAGGTAGAGCCACCCACTCCAGGGCCATTTCTTTAGCCTCTGCTTTAGAATAGCCCTCTAAAAGATACGATTCTATCTTTTCATCAAGAATATCTGCCTGTTCTTCTCTTGATCGATAACCTTCTCTTACAAACAACTGGAGCCCGCTTGCCCTTGCATCATCGAACATATTCTGTAAATCTGGATATATCCGGGAATCAACCTGTTCGCCATTTGAAAGCTGGATCAATTCAATTTCATAGTCCCTCGGTACATAGTTTTTCTCATTTACAAGAATTAGTTCCCATCCCCTGGATTGATCCGCCTCATGATGAAACAATACATGCCCGGCAAGAAGATAAGCGATTCCAGCAAAGATTAGGATGCAAATCAGCAACAATCCTCTCTTATTCTTTTTTCGCTTCATTTAGACTACCTGCCTAAGGCTTATCTGATACCAACCTGATATCTCCTGTACGCCCACCAGGTTGCAACACAGAGGATTACCGCTATGAAAACATATATTACAGGTGCTATGTCAAACATTGTATGATAGTGGCCGAAAGTATTGACAAGTCTGTGATCATACAATGTGAATAGGTTTATCAAATCTGTTGGCAACATAGTCATAGCTTGTGAAATTATTCGATGTGATTTAGGTATATAAATAAACTGCGTTGCCAAATAAAACCCAATCATCAGCCCCATCACTGCGATTCCGTTTCGTAAGAACTCTGAAAGTGCCATAGATACTGCTGCAAAAAGAAGTGCGGCTGCAAATAGGATCAATAACTGCTTTCCAAAGAACTGCATAAATGTGTAAGGATAGGCCGACGATGGGACCTCCATCTGTACCATTGCTTCCAACCCGCTTAAACCCCGGCTTAAATACACTGTCAAATAAAGCACTGCAGTAAGCACTGCTGACCAAACCATGATAAATGTGAAGGCCGCCATCATTTTTGCTATGAAAGTTTTACCTCGCCCATTTTTAGTGCTCAATATGATCTGATCCGTTTTCATCCGGTGTTCTCCGGCAAACACGGTCGAAATACATACCGCTGCCAGCAGAAGAACTAATAGAAGTATGTTGCCCATATAGTCCACCAAGGCGCGTGCATTGAATGAAGATATGTATGTGAAAGGTGTCTGTAATTGATTCTTTTCAGACTTCCACCATTCGATTTCGCCTTCATTTAATTTGTTTTCGATCATGCTATCTTCTTGGTTTTTGAGCCGCTTTTCATAAAAATCATCAGCTGTATACGTTTTATTCGCATCATCAGCCGTGAGAGATAATATGTACTGTATCCCCGTCCACTTCCAAGTTTTCTGATTCCATTCTGGCTCAACCCAATCGATGGACTCGTTCATCTCCTTCATGAGACCATTATCAATTACTTGACCATCCATAGACATCATCGCTTTATGGATCTCTTTTGATTGCGGTCCGCTTCCCAACGGTAATCCCATCGCCACAGCAAGAATCACCATGAGACTGATGACAATGATCGTTAGTTTGCTATGCAATATCTTATAGGTCTCATATTTAAATAAACTCCAAACTGTATTCATAACGTCTCCATCTCCTTAATATAAAACTGTTCCAGATTGCCGTTCTGATTGTCCCATGAGCCGTCATATACCAGAGACCCTTCTTTCATAATCAGCACATTCCCTGCAATATGCTCCAAGTCCGAAACGATGTGTGTAGAAAAAAGAACGATATTATCTTTCCCTATATCAGCGATCATACTCCGAAACCTTGCCCGTTCCCCAGGATCTAATCCTGCAGTAGGTTCATCAAGGATCAGAATTTTGGGATCGTTGATAAGCGTTTGTGCAATTCCGACTCTCTGCTTCATGCCTCCTGAAAATGTTCCGATTTTTTTGTCTGCGACAGCCTCCAGGCCAACAAGTTCAAGAAGCTCTTCTGTCTTTCTTCTCGCATGGCTTTTGCTTAATCCTTTTAGCGCCGACATATACATCATAAATTTGCGAGCTGTAAACTCAGGATAGTAGCCAAAATCTTGAGGCAGATACCCTAACATGGCTCTGTATTGTTCCGATGTAACTTGAATCCCATCCGCATCGATTTCACCACCTGTCGGTTCCAGGATCCCTGACATCATCCTCATCAGTGTTGTTTTTCCTGCTCCATTTGCGCCGAGCAATCCTGTTACTCCTTCCTTCAGTTCAAACGATACTCTGTCGACCGCGATTTTGTTTTTATACTGTTTTGTCACCCTGTCAACTCTTATATTCATGCAAATTCCTCCATCGTATTTACTGTTTTGTAATTCTCATATACGGTCAGTGCCACAAGCAGCACGATCATTAACGGTCCCCAGCTCGTAATAAAGCCCGTAATATTAGGCATATCATAGCTTCCTATCCAGAAAACGCTTACTGAGATAAGACAGGCGATCGCCATAGAAAGATATCGATTCTTCCGCCCTATCTCTGTCCGTTCAATGTGCAGGCAGATGGAGACTGTAATAAGATACGGAATCAATATTCGCGATGCGAGTATTACAATAGATGCTCCAAAGTGAACTGACAGAATAGGTGCGATGATGCAAAAGACGATTACATACACCGCTCCAACTATAAGCATTCTTGCGAGCAATACACTCTTGACCGAAAACCGAGTCGCCATTTCTAATTCAGTCATCTGATACCGATAAGATCTTTGCATTTCCAAGCAGGCTGATACTGCGGCGAGAGGCGCGAGCGCCTCAATTACACGCACTGTATTCTCGCTCGCCACGTATGAACCGATGACCGCTACTGTTAGTACTGCGACAGCCATTAGCCATACCGTTTTTCTAATGTACGGAAGCTGTTGGAATATCATCTCGGCGGTTGTTATTTCTCTCGGCCGGAGTTTTTTCAAAAAAGAATCCTTTTTTACCGGCTCCGGCGCATAAAAAGCAGTATTCAATTGTTTCTTTAGCTTTTTATTCATCTTGACCCTTCACCTCCAGGAAATCTTGAAACTTTTTGATCGCTCCTTTTATTGTTCGGTAAGTAGAGAACCGGGAGCAATGATACAATTCACTTATTGTTGCCACCGATTCTTCATTCATGTATCTCAACAAAAGCATTTCTTTTTCTGTAACTGATAAGCTGGCCAGCGCTTCGTCAACCATTATCTTTTCAAGAATGTCCTCATGATGGGTCTCCTGCTCAAGTGGGTAATTCTCAGGTAATGGTATCGGTGTTTTTCTGCGAAACTCATCTACGCAAAGGTTCTTTGCTATTGTGTACATGAGTTTTATGTTATAGCTTTTGCCGTCTCCATACCGTCTCATGTACCGAAGGAAGGTTTCTTGAGTAATATCTTCAGCAGTTTCGCGATTATGAACTTTGAAATACACAAAACGATACAGTTTATCGTAAATAGCTTCTATATCCATGTACTGATCTTTACCTCCCTTCACTATGATTAACGTAGCAATGACGAATTATGTGCGGCAAATTTAAAAAATATCTATTTTCATTCTAACATGCATTAAAAAAAGCCTGCAGGATCGCTCCCACAGGCCAAACATTGAATCTCTATATTCTTTTTGCATAGTCGAGCGAAATCCACCCAACTCCCGATTTCAGCTTCCCCCATCCGGTATCGGAGCCCTTACCACTCTTGATCTCGATTATGGTGAACACGCCTTTTCCGGTATACTTGCCAGTCCTGGCGTAATTCGTACCAGGCCCTTTACGTATGTTTAGATCGTCGATATTGACTCGGACCTTAAATGAAGTACTTTTCTTTTCCGGCGATCCACCGAGCTGCTTTGTAACCTCTGCGGCCAGCTTGCCAAGCCTGGAATAAAGCCAATTCCCTGGGCAGGACTTATTTGCAAACCATCTGTGCACCGTGATGATCATCTCATCAGCTTTCGGCGCGTAGTTCAGTGACTTCGTTTTATCGCCGAACCACAGCAGTTTCTTTTTTCCATTACGTTTGCAGATATCTACGCAGAGCTTTACGAGTGTCTTGTAGACTTTGCTGTTCATCGTGTACGGCTCTTTGGTATCTGAGGCGCACTCGATCGTGACGGCTCTCTGGTCGTTGGCATTGGATGAAGTGCACCAGGAACGGTTCTTCTCCTCGACATAAAGACCCACACGGCCATCCTTGTCGATGCCGTAGTTGCTGGATGCTTGGGTGCTGGCCTTTGCAAACCAGGATCCAAGGCCCTCTGCCGTACACTGGCCCACTACGCAGTGAGGAGAGATCCGGTCGATGGAGTGCGTCCTTCTTCCTGAGTGATTCGGTGACAGTTTCTTATACACAACCAGCTTGCTATTCGTATATGCCATTACTGATCACCCTCCTTTTCTGATCGTTTATGAAGTTGCTCTAATACCTCTTTTAACTGTCCCGGAATAGGCAGACCGAGGTGACCGGCGTTTTCCAGAAGGCTTACACCCTCATTGGACAGGTAAAAGAAAATAACGGCCGTGCGAAGGATCCCCTCCTGGCCAATGACCTGAATGTCGATGATGTTGGCAATGCCTACGAGCAAAAAAATAAGCACCTTCCTGCAGATGCCCTTAAATCCCACATTGCTCGACAGCTTCTTATCGGCTATCGCACACATTACCCCGGTCAGGTAATCGACTACAACGAATGATATCAATGCGTAAAGCAATCCATCACATCCTCCCAGGTAGTAACCCATCCATCCTCCAAGCCCTGTGAATACGGCCTGGATCATAATCCAAAATTCCTTCATGGCAGTTCCCTCCTTACATGACTTTCCATTCTTCTTTTGTAGGCGGTTCCTTCGGTTTACCTGCGCTCATTACAAGCAAAAACAAAAGAGCCCACCCGAGCGGTATGCCCAAGCAGACTCCTGCGAGCAAATATACAATTGTCATTATTCTAAATCCTCCCTGTGCAAATGATGAAGTTAATACCGATATATGGAGGCCTGTTCTCGTGCGCCTGTGATGCGTTAGCTCCTGCGTGGTTTGTTACTGCACCACCGGTACAAGCTCCACCTCCTCCGCTGCTTGTAGTATTTCTCGTCATGCGCACCCTGTTGCTTTGCATAGTGTATGCTGTTTCCGAGCCTGATCCATTGGACCACAAACTGCCCATGCTGTGAGCGTGATTCGGAATCTTCGGTTGAGTAAAGCCATGTCCGTGAGCAGGAAGCCCGCTCTGCTCTTTTGTCAGTGTTACTGTGTTCGCTCCGCCTTTAGCATTAAGAGCATAGGTTGAGCCTGCTCCAACCGGGAATCGATCCCTTAGATCCGGTAAATTGAATGTTGTGCTCCCATCACCGGCTCCATAGGTAGTCCCAATTACTGCAAACAAGGCCGCATAAACTGTTCTTGATATAGCCTGGCCACGACATAAAAGCCATCCTGCTGGCGCTGATGCACCTGCAAACATCTGAATCACTCCTGGCTGCAGCACAACTGCATCCGTGAATACTGCTGGCATGGCCACCTTGAATCCGTCTTCTGTAGCTGGTGCACCAAACGCTATGCCATGACCTCCAGCATAAACATCTATCGTATAGTACGCCTGCGGAAGCGTCTGCGTTATTTCATGACCTGGGTTGTATTCATCTTCCGGTGTTACCCCGATGATATAAGAGTGTTCTTTACTAAATGGGCCTGCCATATATCCATACAGCATCACCGGTGTTTCTGGATGATAGCTATTCCAGTTAACCGGATCAGATAAGGTCCCATCGACTGCTCTTGACGCATACCACGTACAGAAGCCTGCAGCCTGCGCCTCACCGCCAACACTCACAATAGGCCGGAGCAAGTCGGTTATTGCCTCAGTGTATGAAAAAGATGCTGTAACGACTGCTGCTGTACCTTCATCATCCGGAGTCCCTGATGCAGTGGTTCGCTCTGCCTTCTGAATCGCAACCTGCGGAAGCGCATATGGATTGATGGTGATTGCAGCAAGTGTCTTCGTCGTAACCTGACCTCTGGAATCGGTGACCGTAACAGTTGGCGTAAACGTACCGGCCGTCGTAAGCTTGATCGCCAGCGTTCCATTCCCTGTGCCTGTCACGGTCTGGTTTCCAATGGTCAGTTTTGTCTGTGTAATGTCACCACCGTATTTTGCGCTGCAACTACTAAAAGTAACACTGGCAGTAGAGATCCCTGCATAGAACCCGTTCGTATCCGACGTGGCGTTTGTTGCGTTGAAAGTCGGTGGAGCATTTAAAGTAATCGTTGCGATTTTACCCCAGGTGTATTTACTCGAGTTCGAATAATCTCTACACGTGGATTCGTCAGCATTCGATGATCTTAGAAAGATCCCCCAGACATCGCTCGTTAGCTGAACATCAACTGTTTTACTGGTTTTGTTGTTTGCGTTGAATACATTAGCAAGACGAATTGATGTGCCAGCTGAACTTGTGCGACTGATGGAGTAATTTGTGCCTGAAGTCATAGCAGCAAAATCCCCAGAAGTTGGGCGATCATATTCTGCCCAGGCACCCCCTACACTTAAATTCAATCCAAGCCTTACAGTACCCTTTGTCTTTCCTGAGTACACGAATTTAGCCGTTACGGTTGGAAGTGATAGTGTAAAATCCCCACTGACTGTTTGGTCCGTTCCCGTTACCGCCACTGTCCAAGTCGATTGATAACTGGACTGATCATTTTCTTTAAAGGTTTTTGTTATAGTTGCCATGAAATCCCTCCTATCCTAACCACTTCAAATAGAGGTTGTTTTCACCGTTTGCATTCTCGTGAACCTTCCAGGACCACTGGCCCTTTCCTGGGTCACCGTGGATATCGACTTCTGTCTGCTTTATACCGACATCCATTTGCTGAAGAACGACTGACTGAGAGATGTAAAGCCTTTGATCGGAAATGTATGCAACTTCCGCTGGTCCGTGGTAAAAGCTCAGCCTGTCTCCTTTCAGCACAACCCGCACTCCGGTCTCTGAGCCATTGAGGTTTTCCGAAACGGTGAAGCCATCTTCATCCATTTTGAAATGCTGACGAATGTAGTCCCGGTCCTCTTCGGCTACGTCACATGCTGATGCAATATCTGCAAGGCTTTTATTCCCGAGGACCGTGACGTTGTTGCCGCCGATATTAATGGCATCCGGAATACCGTCATTATCGCTGTCATAGAAAGTGATATAGGCATCATCGCCTCCGATATGCTGTGGCCGAGTAGATGAAAACTCTATCGATTCACCGAAAGTAGATACTGGAAGTCCATCAGGATCAAAGACCTGCATCCCTTCGCTGGATAGGAGCACCTTGTAACTACCGTTATCATTAACTACCCAGAGGCCTTCATTCGTCAGTGCCAGGTGCGTCGCCACATAATTGGTCACGGCCTCATCAACACCGGAGAGCTCATAATAACCTGCTGTTGATGGATTACCAGTAGGATTGATAATCAGGTTGTAAACATCACCTTGTTTTTCAAAGTAATGCTTGCCGGGAACGACCTCTGTATCCTGGGTAAGCACGTAGGTTCCATGCTCCGAAATCCAAGTGAGCGTACCTACCACATCTTCCACAACGGAAAGCTGCGTGAGTGCACCACTTGCTGCTTTATTGGCAGCCGCAGCAGATTCGCTTGCTTCGCCAGCGGCGGTCTCTGCTTCACCGGCTTTAGTCCAGGCCTGCTCTGCAGCGCTCTCGGCACTGTTCGCAGCATCTTGGGCACGCTTTGCATCCACTTCCGCTTTCTCTGCGATTCCACTTGCAATGAAGGCCTGCGTATCATCGGTCGGAGGCGCGGACGCATTTCCCATAAGCCAGGCGGACCCGTCAGAGATCCTGACCTGGACCACATCACCTTGCTTCGCGTTTATGGTTCTCTTCACTGGAGTCTCATCAACACCTCCAGGAATATGCACCCATGCCGTCTGGCCTTCGACCCTTGTGACCTGGGCCTGGGTGTCGTAAGCCTTTACTTCTTTTTGACCTGAAGATCTGATGACACCTATTAAATCTTTACTTACACTCATACCGCTTCAATCTCCTCACTTGTTTTTGCACCGTATCCAAGCTCGATCTTCTGACTCTTTACGCGAAAGAGGCCCTCAAGGCCCTGGGCCGGATAATGTAGTCTCACCAGATCACCCACCATGACGTCCGGATGAAACCGCCTGTCGTATTCAGCGCTAAGCTGCACCCTCTGGAGTTCCTTAAGGTGTCTTGCTGCATATTCGCTAATGGACTCGCCAGTGTTCAGTTCGCAAGAGGTATCTTCTGCCCATACCTCCCTGCCGCGAGAAACAGTGGACAGCGGACTGTCCGGAGAATCGTCACGTGCTACAGCAGACAGATCATCCTTTACCGCACGCAGCACATTCGGGCAGTTGTACCAGTCATAATCAACCGTTATCGTCGGCTCAAGAACGTCTTGTGAGATTGGATCAAACTGTGCGACTTCCTCTTTCGGCTTCGGACATAGTTCTATCGTCCCATCGCCACCGATGCGCATCCGCCAGGCGATGGCAGTAAGCACCTTATCTGCCATCGAAAGCCTGGTCTCTCCGTCACCCGCTATGATCGAAGTCTGCAAAGCCGGTGCTATGCCGCTGATCATAACCGGAGCAGGAACACATGAAAGCAATTCCTTTATAACCGCCGCTCCGCTGGCTCCTGCCGGAACGTAATAACCTCTCTCCAGGAGAACATCATCTGCTACCTTCAGCACGGAATAACATTCCACATTATTCGTTTCATAGTAGCCATCAATATCCCTCGAAGGACTTGTAGCAAGGCCAGTGAAAAGCGGCACATGTGATGACGCGCCATTCTGCTCTGCATCGAGATAGATCCTGATGTACCGCTCCGTGCCTTGCGCGTAGGCCTTGCACTCGATGTCTGCCGAGTCCCGCAAGCCCTCATCCGACCTTGATATATTCCCTCCCGTGATATCCAGCCGGTCTGTTTCTCTCCAGCTTGCCGGGTCCACCACATAGGCGTAATATCTTGCAGAAAAACCACTGCTCCATTTCATTGCTTAACTCTCCTCACTGATCCATTCCTCGTAGGTCAGGCCGTCCTGCTCTTCTGAATCGACCCTTGTTACGGTCAGGCTGTAGTCAGCACGAACCGTGTCTGTGTCATATCTTCGATCCTCCGTCACCTGGATATCGCAGGCAAAGCTTGATCCGTCCACAGTGCGGATATGACAGATCCCCGGATATGAGGCAAGCCGTCTGAACTTACGCATTGTATCCTGATCCTTGATGGTCACGGTCGAGCCTTTTAATGAAGCTGTCCTTCCGATAGCCTTGTTCCAATCGCCTGCGACGGACCCTCCGAGATACCTCGTCTCCTTAAAATCCTTCTCCCAGGAATTGGAGTGTGTGACGTCATAACGGAACTCGATCTGCTCCCCTTCAAAATCAATAAGGGAGTAATTGAGATTCAGAGAGTCACCATCTTCCGCTGTGATATCAAGCCAGGCCAATTCATTCTCGGCCGTGATATAGTCACCATCTGCTGTACGGAATACGATTCTGTGACCAGCAAACTCGCCGATGGCAGGATAGGGATCCACGTAGACCGTGCCGAACTCGCCGCCTGAAACGATGAGCTCCGGACGGTCAGCAGAAAGCCTGTAAATATCACAGGTGTCGCCTTCCGCGTATCCCTCAGGCATGATTGGAGTGATGAAGGCAACTGTATTAGAAATGACCACCGTTCCCTCCGGCTTTACTGCCTGGTGGGACCAGTGGACTTCAAAATCAAGTGCATCTGTATCGCTCTGGCCAAGACCGTCCTTTACCGTAGCGATCAGTCTGTATGATGCTCCGTCATCAAGAATGCCGATGAGATCATCTTTATTTATCTGAATAGCCGACTCACCGGTCTGTGTGTAAAGCGCTATCGTTTCACCCTGAAAACCATTGAAGTCGGTCTCGTCCGGTCTATCGATGTGATAATCCTCGGCCCTTTCGATCACAACAGTTGTTGTGCCTCCAGTCCCGGCACCCGTAACACTTACCGAAAGCGGCATCGCAGTAAGAGACAGGACGGTTCTCGTATTGTCATCAACGGTTATCTGCTGTTCGACGAGACTTGTGCTCACAATGCTTGCCTCAAGAGCATCCGCAATGATAAGCGGAACCGGATCGCTCCATTCATCGGACACCCTTCCCGAGCCAGATACTACCCTTACGCATAAGTAGTGTGTTTCTCCTGTGTCCCAGCCGAGCTCTTCAGCATACAGCGTGATATGCTGCGCGGTTTCGGTGCTTGCTATCGTCTCCCCGTACCGGATGCCTTCTCCCGTCATCTTGGCTTCGCAGATCTCCGCATAAGCCTGAGCTGTTCCATCACCGGAAACATATGCCCAGAACGCAGATACGCTTCCGTCTTTTGGAATGATGCTCTGCGATAGCGAAAGAGATGGTATCCCAGGAGCAGATGAAAGGTCGATGCTCGCCGTCTGTGACCATGCGCCATATACTCCGTTTTCACCGGAGCCTTTCACAAGGCGCACCCTGAAGTACCAACGCTTGCCTGTTTCAAGACCAGAGACGTTCCATTCTGCAGCATGGGTATTGTTGATGGTGTACGTTTCTGGCTCCTCGGTGCTCTCCCAAGCATCCTCATGATCGGCCCAGGCAATTACAGCGCTCTGCGCTTCCGTCCAGGTCCAATCCCAGATAACCTTCACCGTTCCGCTTATGGCCGTCGCATTGACTGATACGTTTGTCGGCGCATTTGGTATCTGGCCGCCCTGCCAGATCGGTTTCTCTGACTTCATCCTGGCATCCACAGAAAACGAATCGACACTATCTTCTCGGTCGAGTTCTGTGTAAGAACCTACGCAAGCATATATGCCAAGTTCGTGAGACGGTTCTTCAGACCAGTCAGGACACTGGACAGTCGTCTGCGTTTCACCAGCCGGGATGATACCTACTGTTGCAACCTTGTCAGGTGCGGATCCAGCGCGATACAAAACAACAATGAAAGCATCCGGGACATCGGATGTATTGGACGCCGTGATGAGAACTCTGTGTGTCGTCTCATCAGGCTGCACATCCGTAATCACCGGATCCTTCAGATAGCCTGTATCTGCAACGACCCATTCACTGCTGGCTGTCTTGAATTTATATGAGGAGGTCACCCTTACAAAAAGGCACTCGTCCTTATCCAAGTTTTCACTGATAAATGCAGACGCCGCGCCTCCTGCTCCGGTCACAGTTCCGATGGTTCCATCAGGGTTTCCATTATAGGAAAGGCCCGGTCCCGGTACCTGGATCGCATACTCTGCGGTCTGCGATTCCACAGGATATGACGAGTTCTTCGTTTGTGACCAGGTGACTTTCGTCTGCATTCCTCCGGCCTGCCTTGTGACTTCACCTTTTACATTTGTCGCTGCATAAGGATTAGAATACACGCGGCTTGCATATCTCCAGTCGCTTACACCTCTCGGGCCTCTTGCACGCACCCTGAACCATCTGGTGTGGGCACCCGAAGCGATAGTCGATGCGCTTTCTGTATAGGTCTTACTGCCACTTGCTCCACCGGTATCTGTGCTCCAGCCGCTATTGCCGCCATAGTCATAGTTGGTCACGAGCTTTGTCTGAAACTCCACATCGGTAAAAACCTTATGCGTGTCGGAAGTATCGACGCTCCAGCTGAATGTGCACTGGTTGTAATTCTCCTCGCTCGGATTGGCAGACAGGCTCGGCTTTGCCGGAAGCTTTACCTCAAAGTCCTTGCTGACCCAATCCGACCACTTCTTATCTTTTGAAAGGCCCCTTACACGGAACTTGAACTCGGTTATCTTCGGCTTGCCGGAATGCGGAAAGTAGCTCGAAAGAGAAAGCGATACCGATCTGCTCGTTACCGCTTTCCCTATATCTACTGCCTTCGACCACTTATCAGATTTCCCGGCTCTGTTCACCAGATAGGCAAACTGCTGCTTATTGCTATATGATTCACCCTTCTTCCAGGAGCACGCGAACTTCATCGCGCTCCTTGCTATGGATAGACCTTTCGGTTTTGCACTTGTCTTTTTTGCCATATCACACCGTCCTCATTTCAAGTTTCATCTGGCGGACTAACCTGCGTCCCCATTCCTCCGGATTCTCGGCACCGTTTACCTGGACATTAATGTTCACGTCGCCCGTCCTCTGATTACGACTCGAGGTAAGAAGCGCATTCACAATGTCGTCTCCGATGCCGGATACCGCAGATGTAATCATGTTCATCAGGGAGTCAGTCCCTACGACAGTCTCGGATCCGGCCTCGCCGCCACCGAGAAGGTTCCCGTTCATCGCACCGAAGATTGTCGGAGAGTTTAGGATCATACCCTTGTCCATCGCTTTCGCATACCACGAAACGGAGAATGACGGCAGCTTCCCTTTTCCGGCAATTCCGAACGGTGCCTTACCACCAGACACACTGATGTGCGGCAGCTTCAAATTGCTGAATATCTTACCGATCGAAAGCGGAAAGAAGCCTTTGATCTTGGACATAATCCCGCTGATCTTGTCCTTCGCTGCATTGATCGGAGTAAGCATCGCGTTCTTGATTCCACTCCAGGCAGAACTTGCTGCGGATTTCACACCGCCCCATATGGATGACAGGCCAGATTTGATGGCCCGTGCCGGTGCTGTGATAGCGTTCTTGATCCCGTTCCAGGCTGAACTTGCCGCACTCTTCATGCTGCTCCATACCGAAGATGCTGTCGCCTTGATTCCGCTCCAAAGAGACGAAAGTCCGCTCTTGACCGCACGTATCGGTGTCAGGATTGCGTTCTTGATTCCGTTGAACACTTTACTGGCCAGGTTCTTGATTCCATTCCACACGCTCGCCGTGAATGACTTGATGCCGTTCCATATCTTCTTCCAGCTTGTGCCGAACCATCCGAGGACGACATTCGTCACTCGCTTGATCGTGTTCAGGGCTGTCGTAATGATTCCCTTGATACCATTCCAGACACCCGAGAAGATTTCCTTTACGCCCTGCCATACTCTTTTCCAATCACCGGTGAAGATACCAATGAACACATCCAGAATGCCGATGATGACATCAAGCACGGCAGAAAGCACCGTGGCGATAATCTGAAACGCCCCTTCAAACAGCGGCGCGAGAAGATTGCAGAAGCCATCCCATACCTTTTTCATGGTCTCGGCCACCTTCGAGAAGTCGACGCCCAGATCCTCAAAGCGTGACTTGACCTCATCCACAAACTTTCCGATCGTATTTTTGATGCCATTCCAAATGGCAGTTATGTTTTTACGGAACTTCTCGTTTGTTTTCCAGAGATGAATAAAAGCCGCCACGAGGACGGCTACTGCTGCAATCACAAGCCCGACCGGAGATAGCAAAAAGCTAAATGCTTTCCCCAGAAGTCCGGTCATGCCTCCTGCCTTACTGACCGCACCGGACACTTTCGTAAAGGCCGGTCCGAGCTTTGCAAAAGTCTGGATGGCGATACCGACTTTGGATATCACCGTTCCGAGGATGACAAGCACCGGACCCAGGGCTGCAACAAACATCCCAATTCTGAGGATCGCATTCCTCTGGCCCTCGCTCATGTTGTTGAGCTTATCCACAAAACCCTGGATCGCAGATACGACTTTCCTGATCATAGGCATCAGGGCATCGCCGAATGAAATGGCAAGTTCCTGAAGCTGACTCTTTAAAATAGTCAGCTGGCCCATGAGGTTATCCTGCATGGTCTCCGCCATATCAAGCGCGGTCCCATCACAGTTATCGATCGCTCCGGTCAGCTTATTGAAATCGGCATCCGAGGAATTGATAATGGCGAGCCAACCTGCCATCGAGTTCTTTCCGAAGATCGCTGACGCAGCGGCCGCCTGCTCGGA
>CACYFZ010000019.1 GCA_902773835.1 uncultured Eubacteriales bacterium
GTGGGAGACTACCACGTTGATAGGTCGGAGGTGTAAGTGCGGTAACGCATTCAGCTGACCGATACTAATAGGTCGAAAACTTGACCATCTGGTTCACTCCAGGTATTCATATTTTCAGTTATCCGGTGACTATGGCGAGGAGGTTCCACCTGTTCCCATCCCGAACACAGTAGTTAAGCTCCTTAGCGCCGATGATACTTGGTGGGTGACCGCCTGGGAAATTAGGACGTTGCCGGTTAGATAAAGCTCCGAGTTTTCTCGGAGTTTTTTCTTGTAAAAATTGTCTGTGAAAGTTGAAATTCAGATGATTCAAAATGTCAAATAAAATGTTTGACAGAGCCTTTCGGAAGTGCTATTATATAGCGGTGCGAAAAGGCCTCGCAGGTCTTGGGAGCAGGATAATGACAACAAAAGAAAAGCTTAAGAATCCTGAATACGCCAGTATGCTCTATGATTTTTACGGAGCACTCCTAAGCGAATCTCAGAAGGAAGTGATGTCTTTATACCACGAGGATAACTATTCACTTTCCGAGATAGCTGAAGAACTGTCACAGACAAGGCAGGCTGTACACTACACCTTAAAGAAGGTAGAGGCGGCACTTGCCGAATATGAAGACAAACTCGGGCTTGTTAAAAGCTATGAAGATAATCAGAGACTGGCAGAAAAGCTTGTCGATATAATAAAGAAGGATAATTTAAGTGATGCGGACAGATCCGCCGTCACGGATATAGTAAGGAAGATAACGGAGTAATTATGGCATTTGAAGGTTTATCCGAAAAACTGCAAGGTGCGTTTAAAGACTTAAGAGGTCAGGGCGTAGTATCCGAAAAGGACTTCGAAGATGCGATGCGAGTCGTTAAAATGGCTCTGCTTGAAGCCGACGTCAACTTTAAGGTTGTAAAAGACTTCGTGGCAGATGTCAAAGAGCAGGCCCTCGGACAGGGTGTGCTTAAGAGCCTGACGCCGGATCAGATGGTAGTCAAGATCGTAAAAGACGAGCTCGTTGATCTGCTCGGAGGTACGGAGAGCAAACTCACATATTCACCAAGCGGTTTTACGGTCATAATGCTGGTAGGCTTGCAGGGTACAGGTAAGACAACGACCGCAGGTAAACTTGCCGCATGGCTTAAGCAGGTAGGTAAGCAGCCGATGCTGGCAGCCTGTGATATCTACAGACCCGCAGCTATCGATCAGCTTGAAATCGTAGGTAAGGCAGTTAATACTCCCGTTTACACCAACAGAGAATCAAATAACGCAGAACAGATTGCCCTTGAAGCTGTGAAGGAAGCTCAGAAGAGGGGCTGCAATGTCCTCATCGTGGATACGGCCGGTCGTCTTCAGATAGATGAATCTTTAATGGACGAGCTTAAGACATTAAAGGCATCCGTAAAGCCACATGAGATACTCCTCGTAGTCGATGCTCTTACAGGTCAGGACGCAGTTAATATCGCCGAGGGATTTAATGAGGCTCTTGGAGTTGACGGCATCATCATGACCAAGATGGACGGTGACTCAAGAGGCGGTGCGGCACTTTCGGTTAAGTCCGTAACCGGTAAGCCGATCAAGTTTATGGGTACGGGAGAGAAGTACAACGCGCTGGAGCCGTTCCATCCTGACAGAATCGCCTCGCGTATTCTCGGCATGGGAGACGTAATGTCTCTTATCGAGCAGGCAGAGCAGGCCTTCGATGAAGAAGAGGCTCAGAAACTTGAGGAAAAGATAAGAAAAAACAAATTTGACCTGGAGGACTTCCTCGGTCAGATGAGACAGATAAATAAACTGGGTGGTCTCGGGAAGATAATCGACATGATTCCGGGCATCTCCGCTGCTCAGAAGAAAGATATAGATTTAGAGCAGGGTAAGAACGAACTCAGGAAAATGGAAGCAATTATTCTTTCCATGACACCGGAGGAAAGAAGACGCCCGAATGTTCTGAACGCATCAAGGCGCAAGAGGATTGCAGCCGGCTCAGGACAGAGCGTACAGGCCGTCAATCAACTCATCAAGAAATATGAAGAGATGAGGAAGATGACCAAGGTTATGGCCAACCCGGATTCAAAAAAAGCCAGAAGCATGATGAGAAATTTAGGTTTCTAATCAGTTATCAATAAACAATTTATATAAATGGAGGAAATCAAAAATGGTAAAGATCAGACTTAAGAGAATGGGAGCACACAAGAAGCCTTTCTACAGAGTAGTAGTTGCTGACTCAAGAACTCCTAGGGACGGCAGATTCATCGAAGAAATCGGTACATATGATCCGCTGAAGGATCCTGCTGAGATCAAGATTGACAACGAAGCAGCTCAGAAGTGGCTTGCCAATGGTGCTCAGCCTACAGATACAGTAAGAGCTCTCCTTAAGAAGTCCGGCGCTATTAAGTAAGGCAGGTGGACATGGGAAGCTTAGTTGAAGTAATTGCGAAAGCTCTGGTGACTAAGCCGGATGAAGTTGTCGTAACAGAAGAGATGGATGGAGATACCATCATTGTAAAACTCAAAGTTGCGGATGATGACATCGGTAAAATCATCGGTAAATCAGGCAGAATTGCGAAGGCCATCAGGACTGTCGTAAGAGCTGCCGCTATCAAGCAGAATGTAAGAGTTTCGGTGGAGATAGTTGAAGACTAGTGCAAAGAAAGAAGCAGTAGCAATAGGAAGAGTCGGAAGCGCCGCAGGTCTTAAAGGAGAATTCAGAGTGAATCTCTATGCGGCGGATTCAGACAATCTAAAGGAGGGCAAGAACCTCCTTTTTAGGCATAAGGGCAAAGCAACGAGGGCGGAAAATGCTCCGGAAGATTTCTGCGCTGTTTGCGAGAAAATCAGATATCAGAAAGACAAACCCGTAATAAAAGCAGAAGGCATAGATGACAGAAATGGAGCTGAGGCAATTCGGGGCATGGAAGTATGCATAGACAGTGATGAACTCGACGAACTTCCGGAGGGGGAGCACTACGTCAGAAATATCGTTGGATGCATCGTAAAAGATATTGCGAGCGGACAAGAAATAGGAAAACTTAAGGATGTTATTCAGAATACGGCACAGAGCGTATTGGAAGTGGAGACATCTGAAGGAAAGATTGTACTTATTCCCGCAGTCGATGCCTTTATGCGAAGCATTGATGAAGAGGGGCGTCTTATAGAAGTGGAACTGATTCCGGGATTCTTGGAATAATGAAGATAAATATACTCACTCTTTTTCCGGAGATGCTGAGCCCCCTAAAGCAAAGCATGCTGGGAAGAGCCGTAGATAACGGAATACTTGAACTCGATGTGACTGACATCCGAGACTATACTGAGGACAAGCATAACAGAGTCGATGATACTCCATACGGAGGCGGTGCCGGCATGGTAATGCAGATCCAGCCTATTTTGGATGCCTATGAAGCCAAGGGATACGGCGGTGAATTCATCTACATGTCTCCTCGCGGCGAGATGCTAAGCGGAGAGCTCGCTAAGGAGCTTTCAGAGAAAGAGGAGATTACCATTCTCTGCGGTCACTATGAAGGCGTGGACCAAAGGGCTTTGGACAAACTAAACGCCAGGGAAGTATCGATAGGGGATTACGTTCTTACCTGCGGAGAGATACCTGCCATGGTCCTGGTTGATACGCTTGCGAGATTTGTTGAAGGTGTCCTTCCGAAGGAAGAATCCGTTTTGGAAGAATCCGTATATTCCGGACTTCTGGAATACCCTCATTACACAAGGCCTGCCGAGTATGACGGCATGGCGGTTCCGGAAGTGCTTCTCTCGGGAGATCACGGTGCCGTTGACCTGTGGAGATGGGAACAGTCACTTGCTTTGACAAAGGAGAAAAGACCTGACCTTTTCGATAAGTATTTGGAAAGTGATTTAAAGCTCAGCAAGAAAGAAAAAGCTATTCTGGATAAGTATCGATAAGGACATGGTTCCCGGAGATAGCAAAATAACCACAAAATGTTGTTATTTTAAGCCTTTGACACAAATATATGTTGTGTTTAAAGGCTTTTTTGACTATAATACTACGGAGAGGGCCTATGAGTAAGAAGTGGATTACAGTATTAGCACTATACCTCGGGCTGTTGGCCGTATGTATCGTAGCTTTGTACGCTATCCCTTCGGTCCGTGGCATGCTCGAGCAGACATACATAGCAGAATACGGAACGCTGGACGTCAAAGATGATGTCTCGGCTTTTGTTGTTAAAGATGAATATGTATTTGTCGCTAAACAGGCCGGAAGCGTTAAGAGAGTAATCGATGAAGGCGAACTCGTAAAGGCAGCTACGAAAGTAGTAGATATTGAGATCCGAGAAGGCAATAAAGTTGAATCCGATTCCGATATCGTTCGGGAACTCGGCAAGGCCGTTAAGGAGACCGAGCAGGGTTACACCAGCGAGTCAGGGTACGTCAGCTATAAGGTAAGCGGCGCAGAGGCAGAACTTACCGTTGAGAACATGGGGGTTCTCACCAAAGAAGACTATAAGGACCTCACTTCCCGAAAGGAAAAGGATACCGAAAAAGGAAGTGTAAAGGCCAATGACCCGATATTTAAGATAGTAAAAAACAGCAAGTGGTATCTTGTTTACTATACCGGTAAGGAAAATGCCGAAAGATATCATCCGGGCAGCTACGCATACATGGATGTGGATGGTGATTCCGTAAGAGTAAAGGTTCACAGTGTAGAAGAGCTGGAGGATGAATCGAGAGTTATGCTCGAATGCAAATCATTCTTCGACGGATTCTCGGAAATGAAGACTTTCGATGCACCTATAACACTTGCCAGCGCAGAGGGTCTTATTCTGAAGAAATCCAGCATAGTAGAAAACGACGGCAAACAAGGAGTGTTTGCCAAAAACAAACTCGGAGAGCATGTATATAAGCCGATTTCCGTAATCGCGTCCGACGAAGACAAGTGCGTAGTATACTCGGACATCTTCCTCGATGCGGACGGAAACTTCGTAGAGACGATAGGCACGTATGATGAAATAATCGAAAAGCCGAGTGACGAGGACTTGGCTTCGCTGAAAAAAACCAAAACAAAAAAAGAAAATGACAATCAGTGAGAGACTTGCAGATGTAATACGACGCAAGGATGAAGCTGCCGTAAGAAGCGGCAGGAATCCGGAAGATGTCACTCTGGTGGCGGTCACGAAGACTCACGCTGCAGAAGAAATCAACCAGGCGATTGCCGCGGGTGCTACGGACATAGGGGAAAACCGAGTCCAAGAGTTGCTTGAAAAATATGACAGAGTAGAACCTGTGAGATGGCACCTTATAGGACATCTTCAAACCAATAAAGTAAAGAACGTGATCGGCAAGGTAGTGATGATTCACTCTGTGGATTCCGCCAAACTGGCACGTGAGATAAATAAAAGATCCGAAGCTGCGGGACTTGTGACGGATATACTGATAGAAATCAATTCCGCTATGGAGGAAAGCAAGTCCGGGATAGATTCAAAAGATCTGAAGCAGCTGACGGAAGATATCGTAAAGGAATGTGCTAATGTCAGAGTAAGAGGACTGATGTGCATACCGCCGATGGCGGCAGACCCTGAAGATGCAAGGCCGTACTTTAAAGAGGCAGCGTCGCTTTTCGAAGAAATGAAAACCTGGGATTTGCCTAAAGAAAGATTTATACCGGATGTACTCTCGATGGGGATGTCGGGAGACTTCGAGGTAGCGATAGAAGAAGGAGCAACAATAGTCAGAGTAGGGAGTTCGATTTTCGGACCACGTAATTACAGATAGGGGAGGCGCATAAATGAGTTTCATGGATAAGATGAAGGATCTTGTTGGCATCGGAGAAGAATTCGAAGATGAAATGGAAGTATCACAGGAAGAAATCGATGCTTATAAGAGAGAGATAGTTGCGGAAGAAAGTTCCGCTTCGACAGCAAGTGTGGCTGCAGCAGCACCGATAAGCCATCAGCCGTTCGGAGATATTGAAAGACCGATGCAGAAGACATCAGTTTCAGCAATGGCCAGCAGAGATTCTACAGCCAATGCTTCCGGACAGTTCCGCATGGTAGTAATCGAACCTAAAAATCTCGATGAATGCAAGAAGCTCGTAGATAATATGAGAAACTTTAAGCCGATAATCGTAAATCTTGAAAGAGTCGAGACCGATATGGCCAGAAAGATGTTCGATTTCCTCAACGGAGCAACCTACGCGCTTGAGGGAAATGCGCAGAAAATTAATCAGAATATCTACATTTTTGCCCCAAAGAATGTTAACATAAAGGCGATGGTTGACAGAGCAACAGAGGCAGGCAAACCTGCAAGCTCCAGCCCATGGCAATAAAACAGTTAATCAAAGAATAATACATATATAAAACAGAGGATTGAAAACAGAAAGGTTAGGTGCCGGAATATGATAATGCCTATAGATATCGACAAAAAAGAATTCAGCCGTGACAAGAAGGGATACAACTCCAGAGAGGTAGATGAATTTCTGGACATCATCGTTGCGGATTATGAGAAGATTCTGAACGACAACAGACAGATGGCTCATAAGATTAAGTCACTCGAGGCTCAGCTTGCTGAGGCTCAGAAGGATGACGGAGCAATGGTAGAGACTCTTGAGACAGCTAAAAAACTTATGGCTGACATCTCTGCAAGCGCAGAGAGAAGAGCTGAACTCATGATGAGAGATGCTGAGCTCGAAGCTGAGAATATGCTGACTGATGCTAAGATGAGCATTAAGAAGATTACGGATGAGCACTCCATTCTCAGCAACAAAGTAAGAAGACTCAGATCCAACTTCCGCAGAATGCTGGAGAACGAGCTTGCTAAGCTTGATGAGGACGAGTTTGATGTAATCAAGGATCTCGACGATGAAGAATATGTACCTGTAGTTGAAGAAGCAGAAGTAGGCGGCGACAAAGCACCTACAATTACCATTAACAAGGACGAGATTCTGAAGGCAGAGGCTGAGAATAATCTTAAAGATTTCGAGAAGGAACTCGAAGCTCAGCCTGTAAGTGATCTTAAAGAAGCCACACTCTCAGATCTTTCAGACAGCCTGAAGAGCCTCGCTGAAGAACCGGGATCAATTACGGATACAATCATTCTTAAGTAATATAGATGACTGCCGCGGTCCTGAAGGGCCGCGGTCTTTTATTGCAAAAAAGATGAGAAAAAAGTGTTGACAGGATTGAGTAGTGCGAGTATACTCTACTTAATGATAATGATTATCATTATCGATAAGCGAGAAAAAGAGGAAATAATGGCAAGATACAGCAGACAAAGAGAGGCAATAAGAAAACAAGTTTCCGGCAGGAAGGATCATCCTACGGCAGAGACTTTATATGCTGAACTCAAGAAGGATTTCCCTGAACTGAGTTTGGCTACTGTATATCGTAATCTCGGTCAGCTTGCCGAATGGGGCGAGGTAGTTAAGATTGATTCCTATGGCGCAGCCAGGTTTGACTGGGTAGTCGAACCACACTCGCACTTCTTCTGCAGAGAGTGCGGATGTGTTGTCGACATGCCGGAGGCAGACGACAGGATGCCGCGCGATATAGCCGAGCATTTTGATGGTGTCATTGAATCATCTGCATCCAATTTCTTCGGGCTTTGTAAAGAATGCAAGGAAAAGTTGGACAGAGAATCAAGAAACTGAGAATTCAAAAATTTGACACATAGCATAGTTAACAACTGATTATAATCAGTTATTATAAGTAGATATTAAATTATATTTTAAAACATTATTTAGGAGGAAATTATTATGGCTAAATGGGTTTGCAGCGTATGCGGTTACGTTCATGAAGGAGACACAGCACCTGAGAAGTGCCCACAGTGCGGAGTTCCTGCAGAGAAGTTCACAAAGCAGGCAGAAGGCGAGATGAGCTGGGCAGCAGAGCACGTAGTAGGCGTTGCTAAGGGTGTTGATCCGAAGATTATCGAAGGTCTTCAGGCTAACTTCCAGGGTGAGTGCTCAGAGGTTGGTATGTATCTCGCTATGAGCAGAGTTGCTCACAGAGAAGGATATCCTGAAATCGGTCTTTACTGGGAAAAGGCTGCTTGGGAAGAAGCTGAGCACGCTGCTAAGTTCGCAGAGCTCCTCGGTGAGGTTGTAACAGACAGCACTAAGAAGAACCTCGAGATGAGAGTAGAAGCTGAGAACGGCGCTACACTCGGCAAGGTAGAGCTCGCTAAGATGGCTAAGGAGCAGGGCCTCGACGCTATCCACGATACAGTTCATGAAATGGCCAGAGACGAGGCAAGACACGGCAAGGCATTTGCCGGTCTCCTGAAGAGATACTTTGGTTAATTGTACACGGAGGTTCATGCAATGAAGCTCAGTGCACGTAATCAACTGAAAGGCACTATTACCGACATTCAGGAAGGCGCGGTCAACGGCATCGTTAAGATCGATATCGGCGGCGGCAACGTAGTCAGTTCAACGATTTCCATGAACGCTATCAAGGAACTCGGACTGGAGGTCGGCAAGGAAGCCTACGCAGTCATCAAGGCCACATCCGTAATGATAGGTATAGACGACTGATGCAAATCAATATGATTGATGAAGAGGTTAGAAATTGTTCTCTAACCTCTTTTGCTATGAGAAATCTATTGTAGCCTTGCACCAACACTTGTACTTATTATCATGATGACTATAGAAATCATCACTGTCTTGTGCTCACGCCTTTATTGTGTCTTAATCGGTCAAGCAATGAAGAGGATAAGTTATAACGGTTTATCAAATCATATTGACTGATTCCTTTTTCTTTCATTGTTTGCCAAAGTCTATCGTAAATTATCATTTCATTTCCGAATCCAAGTTAAAGCCTCTTAATTGAAATGTTAACGAGCATTCGACTATAATGATATTGTCTGAAATAAGACAATAAATCGTTGTAAGGAGATATTTCATGAGTAGGAAATGTACAAAATGCGGATATCAAGGAGAATCTAAGTTCTGTCCTGAATGTGGCGGAGAAATGTTCGATATTGTTGAGGAGAAAACTGTCGATAATCCTGTTCCTGTAGATGTTGAAATCGAAACATCTGAAGATGCACCAATAAAGAAGGAGAAGAGAAGAATCAACTTAAAGATACTTGCAGTTATTGCTTCAGCAATTGTTATTATTGCGATTGCGATATATCTGATGACTCCAATGAATAGAGCGACATATAGTTCAGAAGCAGAAATGAAAAGCCATTGGCTAGGTGTATATGAGAAAGTGGGGGTAGGAGAAAAATACTTAGTGATTGATGAAAATACAGTTGAGGAATTATTTGTTTTTTCAACGGGTGATGATACCTCTTTCGATTGGGATATTAAAGAATGGAACTATAAAAGAGGGTATATTGCAACAACAACACAAAAAATAATTACTAAGAAAGATGGCACTTTAAAATTTGGAAATGACATATACAAGTGGTATGATGCTGAAGACTCTTATGAGGATGATTCTAAAGAGAACAAAGCTACAGAAGAAGAGACGGAAAAAGAGAGTGCGTCCGTAGGCGAAAAAAATGCACTGAAATCAGCAGAAGACTATCTGAGCCTATCAACAGGTTTTTCAGAAAATCGTCTCCGAGATCAGCTAGAATATGAGGGGTACGAATCGTCTGAGATTGATTATGCGCTTGATAATTGCGGTGCAGATTGGAGAGAACAATGTAAAAAAGGTGCGCAGAGCTATCTAGATACTTCTATGTCATTCTCAAAACAAGGGTTAATTGACCAGCTTGTATACGAGGGGTTTGACGTTGACATGGCGACCGAAGTTGTAGATGAAGTTTATCAATAACAATCAACCAATATTGTGAGCTTCTGTTCTTGAAAATGATATAGATTGAATGCTATTGTCTATTTGCATACAAGAGCACTAGATTAATAAATTGAGGAGAGGACAAAGATGCTTAAAAAATGCCCGAAATGCGGTAATGTTACAGATTCAACATTCTGTGGAGATTGCGGAACAGATTTATCAGATGTTCTTGAAATAGTTGAGCAGAAAGACGACACGAAAACAGATCAGCCTACAGGTATTGCTGAAAATGAAATAAGTGATGCGTCTGTGAATAGTTTTCAAACACCTCTCATAAACATCTCATGAAATGGCAAGAGACGAGGCAAGACACGGAAAGGCATTTGCCGGTCTTCTCAAGAGATATTTCGGCTAAAACACTTCAGCATTCGGCAGCTAATGCCGGAGACAGTGATTATAGCTAATGCATAGAGTACCAGCCCGAAAGGGATATTGGTGCTCTTTTGTATTGCACCGACTATAGGCTGAGGTGAGACATGGAACGGATTCATATAGAACATGGCAGCGTAGCTATGCTCAATGCCTACTGAGCTTGCCATTAACGGTTCTGAGATTATGTTTATGCAGATGGCAATTATACAGCATCCTGCAAATAACATGCAGGTACGGGAAAAGTTTCCTGGAGACAAATCAGCCGCTTTTGAAAATATAATAAGAAAGGAAATAAAAAGTAACAGGCCGTGCCATATAAAGCCGTGCAGTGTCAGCCCAAGCTGAGGCCTTAAAAAGTCCTCGGGATATATAAGAGCTGCCAGGGCACTGATCGGAGTGAAACAAGCCATAAAAGTGAGTGATGCGCCACGAAACCTACCCTTAATAATAGGTAGTAAGATGCATAAATACATCGGAACCGAGCAGAGCTGGAAGGGAAAGAACCACCAATCATAAACGCCGTTGTTCATAATGAAGGTAATATATATTTGCTTATGTATCTCCATCATCAGTAAGATAATTCCGATAAAGAAAAGAATGTGTATAATTCTCTCAGAGCTGATATGGCGAAGTTTCCACGCAGAAAACACTGCCGCAGTGCAGCATATGATCAAAGCGCATATGTGAAATGTACCGAACATTGTTGTCATGAAATAATAATATGCCTTTCTTATAAAGTTCACAACTCCATTAAAGACTCTGCTTTTTCTTGTAAAGGAGAGTTTAATCAGGTATCATTTTTGGAGAGACTGTGAGGAGTTAAATATATGGACAGACTTAACAAGAACAGGAATATCGACATCATCGGCGTGCAGATTGACTTCGGTGCGGCGCAGAAGGGCGTAGCTATGGGACCGCTTGCGATTAGATATGCGGGACTTAAACCGGACCTCAGGAACCTTGGATATAATGTCATAGATAAGGGAGATATCGTACCGCCGGAAGATGGTATGAGCCTGAGAAATATGATTAATTTCGAGCAGGTAAACGCTACCAATAAAGAGTTATTTGACAAGGTAACAGACAGTCTTAAGGACGGCCATATACCATTAGTTCTCGGCGGAGATCACAGCTTGGCTGCAGGCAGCATATCTGCAGTGGCCAAACATTATGAGAATGAAGGCGAGATAGGCATCATATGGATAGACGCACACGGCGACTGGAATGATGATAAATCTACCATCAGCGGAAATATGCACGGAATGCCGTACTCCGCAGTATGCGGGTGGGGACCTGACAGCATGGTTGACTTCGGCCAGAAGCCTCATTTTGTATCTCCTGATAAGTGCGTTCAAATAGGAGGGCATGACTTCGACAGAGCGGAAGCGAGCAGAATGAAAGAAGCGGGCCTCCATGTGTATGCAATAGACGATATAGACAGGAAGGGTATGCATGATGCAATGGAAGAGGCAATAAAAATTGCGGGAGAAGGCACTGTCGGAATACATCTCAGTTTCGATGTGGATGCCATCACACCGGAATATGCACCGGGAACGGGAACGCCTGTAGCTAACGGCATAACGGCCAGAGAGGCCTTCCATGCAGTAGAGATGCTGGCAGATTCAGGCAAACTTATAAGTATGGATCTGGTTGAAGTTAATCCGATACTTGATGAAAAGAATAAAACCGGGGAGCTGGCATCGGAATTGATACAGCTTGCCCTGGGTAAAAAAATGTATTGAATATATTGTCCTTTTATTAGTGCAGATAAAGCGTGAGATGATAAATCCCACGCTTTTTCAATGATTTTAGGCTATTCGGCATAGACAAATTCTTGAAAAAATAAAAAATCTATACAACTACATATTGACACATTTTTGTGAGCAGAATACAATATATAGTGTTCGAGAGCGGAACACGTTTTTTTACGCTCTCATTTAAACAATCTTAAAACAGTATCACCGTTAAAAAGGAAGAGGGTTATGAAAACAATTATTAAAAGAGACGGAAAGGAAGCACCGTTCGATGATTCAAAAATTTTCAACGCCATTTATGCAGCTAATAAAGCAGTAGACGGCGAGAAGATGTCAAGCATCGACTTCACATATCTGACTAAAAAGGTTGTGGAGAGACTCGACGGAGAGACTTGCACGGTAGAGCAGGTGCAGGACATAGTAGAGCAGATGCTCATCAAATACGATTATGAGAAGACTGCAAAGGCATACATTCTCTATCGTGCGGAGCATGCCAAGATCAGAGAAGCTGAGTCGGATCTGATGAACATCTACAATGAGCTTACATACTCATATTCCAAAGATGCCGATATTAAAAGAGAAAATGCCAATATCGACGGAGACACATCGATGGGCACCATGCTCAAATACGGTTCCGAAGGTGCTAAGTATTACGTAGATAATTATGTTCTTCCTAAGGACATCGCTAAAGCACATATTAACGGTGATATTCACATTCACGATAAAGACTTCTATATGCTCACTGAGACTTGCTGTCAGATTGACCTTATCAAACTGTTTAAGGATGGATTCTGCACAGGTCATGGTTATCTGAGAGAGCCTCAGTCAATCATGAGCTATGCATCGCTGGCTTGCATCGCAATTCAGGCCAACCAGAACGAGATGCACGGAGGACAGTCGGTTCCTAACTTCGACTACTCGATGGCTCCGGGAGTTGCCAGAACATATATTAAAGAGTACTTCGCCGCACTCACAGAGATTGTTGCAGGTAAATTTGATCTTTCATATGTAGAGGCAAAGGACCTGACAGACAGAATCAAAGCTGAGGCAGAGATAATGCCTACCCTCTCGATGAACGGCGGATATGCAGACATTCTCGGCAAGTGGTATGACGGAGCGGGGACACTCCAGGGCATCAGCAAGGAAGCACTTGTTACATGCAACAGACAGGCTTCAGAGTCCGCATGGGCCCGCACCGATAAGATGACTTATCAGGCAATGGAAGCTCTGATTCATAACCTTAATACAATGAACTCAAGAGCGGGCGCACAGGTTCCGTTCAGCTCCGTAAACTACGGAACAGATACAACACCTGAGGGAAGAATGGTTATCAAGAACCTCCTTCTTGCTACGGAAGCAGGCCTCGGAAACGGCGAGACACCTATCTTCCCTGTGCAGATATTCAAGGTAAAGGACGGCGTAAACTTCAATGACGGAGACCCTAACTACGACCTCTTTAAACTTGCCGTAAGATGCAGCGCCAAGAGACTCTTCCCGAACTTCAGCTTCCTGGACGCACCGTTCAATCTGAAGTTCTACGAAGAAGGCAACTACAACCGCGAAGTTGCATACATGGGCTGCCGTACAAGAGTTATGGCCAACAGCCACAATCCTGAAAAGGCAGTTGTATGCGGAAGAGGAAACCTCAGTTTCACTTCCATCAACCTTCCGAGAATCGGAATAGAAGCCAACAGAGACTTCGACGTTTTCTATAAGAAACTTGACGCAATGATGGATCTTGTTTCGAGACAGCTTCTGCACAGATTCAAGGTTCAGTGCGGAAAGAAGGGCAGAAACTATCCGTTCCTGATGGGACAGGGTATCTGGATTGATTCGGACGATCTCGGCCCTGATGACAGCGTAGCCGAAGTTCTGAAGAACGGAACTCTTTCAATCGGATTCATCGGACTTGCAGAGACCATGAAGGCTCTTACAGGTAAGCACCATGCCGAGGATGAGAGAGTAAGAGAGCAGGCCTTTGAGATCATCAAACACATGAGAGACTTCTGCGACAGAAAGAGCGCGGAGACGGGCCTTAACTTCACACTTCTGGCCACTCCGGCAGAAGGCCTCTCCGGAAGATTTGTTAAGATCGACCGCGAGAAGTACGGAAAGATTGACGGAATTACGGACAGGAATTACTACACTAACTCATTCCATGTACCTGTATACTATCCGATCGGAGCATTCGAGAAGATTGATATCGAGGCACCGTATCACGATCTGACCAATGCGGGACATATCAGCTATGTAGAACTTGACGGAGATACAGCCAAGAACCCTGAGGCATTTGAGTCTATTATCAGATACATGCAGCAGTCCGGTATCGGATACGGCTCAGTCAACCACCCTGTAGACAGAGACCCTGTTTGCGGATATACAGGTGTTATCGATGACGTATGCCCACGCTGCGGAAGACGCGAAGGAGAGCCTGTAACGATTGAAAGACTGAACGAGCTAAGAATGAGATATCCGACAGTTCCGGTTCCTTGTGACTGTATTCACTAAGAAAAAGAGCAGAAGAAAACAGTTTTTCAAACTGTGACGGGATCACATAAAAACCCCCTCAGACACTATATAATGTGTCTGGTCACTAAAAGATACAACAATATACAAGAATTTGACTTCACAAGGACCCTTTTTAGGAGTAAAATAATCGGGCAGGAATAATGGAGGTAAAGATATGAACAACAAGGTAGTTAAGAACGTAAACGGACAGGTTGGAGAAGGTATCGGATTCGAGAGAATCAGAAGAATTACAGGATACCTCGTAGGTACACTCGACAGATTCAACAACGGAAAAAGAGCCGAAGTAGAAGACAGAGTTAAGCACGGCCTCGGCAGAAACTAATAGCCGAATTTAACTGATTACTGAATAGTCGCCTGTTAATATGGGCGGCTATTTTTGTTAAAAGGAAAGAGTTATGGGAAAGAAAACGAAAGCTGAGGACATGAACATAAGGGTCTGCGGGATTGAACCTGAGTCAATAGTAGACGGGCCGGGTTTCAGATATGTTCTTTTCGTACAGGGATGTTCACATCATTGCCTGGGTTGTCACAATCCGGAATCTTGGGCCGTTGATGCCGGTGAAGAAATGACAGTCTCCGATATATTTGAGGAGATTAAGTCAAATCCGAACCTCCGCGGCGTTACTTTTTCCGGCGGCGAGCCTTTCGAGCAGGTGGAGCCTTTGGTGAGCCTTGCCAAACTTATAAAAGATGCGGGTCTGACTCTCATGAGCTACAGCGGATATACGCTTGAGGAGCTCAGAGACAGAAAAGATTCCGCAACTGATGAGCTCCTGGATATGCTGGATATGTTGGTCGACGGAAGATACATAGAGGCTGAGAGAAATCTGACTTTGGTATACAGAGGCTCCGAGAACCAGCGTGTGATAGACATGAAGAAAACACGTGAAGACGGAAAGGTAGTTCTCTACCACTCGGATTTCGATGATGACGTGGTAATTATATAGATGAAATTAGAACTTGTAGCGACAGCGACATTCGGCCTTGAGGCCGTAGTAAGACAAGAAATAGAGGCCCTCGGATGCAAGATCATAAAGACGGAGGACGGCAGAGTCACATATATGGGTGACGAGAGAGCCTTGGTTAAATCCAACCTCTGGCTGAGATCTGCAGACAGGGTCTATATTAAATTGGCGGAGTTCGAAGCTAGGGAGTTCGAGGAACTGTTTCAGCAGACAAAGGGCGTGGCCTGGGAAGAGTTGGTGCCTGCAGACGGAAATGTAATAGTAGTCGGAGGCTCCGTTAAATCATCTTTGCATAGTGTGCCGGCTTGCCAGAAGATTATTAAGAAGGCTATATCAGTCAGACTCTGCGAGTTCTACTGCAAAGGGCATCTTCCCGAAACGGGAGCGACTTACAGAATCAGATTTATAGCACATAAGGACAGATTCATACTGCTTGCAGACAGCAGCGGGGACGGGCTGCATAAAAGAGGATACAGAGTACAGGACGTAGCGGCTCCCATGAAGGAGACGCTGGCGGCGGCATTGGTACAGCTCAGCTTTTATTATAAAGACAGGGTGCTGGTAGATACATGCTGCGGATCGGGAACAATACCTATAGAAGCAGCGCTGATAGCGCGTAATATTGCACCGGGTCTGAGCAGGAAGTTTGCAGCCGAGAACTGGGAAATAATAGATTCGGATATATGGAAGGAGGAGAGAAAGAACGCATTTGAAGCGGCTGACTTTGATACTCCTTTAAACATCACCGGTATGGATATAGACAGGCGTGCCGTCAATGCAGCAAAAGCCAATGCGGATGAAGCCGGTGTCATCGATGATATCGACCTTGTTTGCAAGGATATGATTGAGTGGCAGATCGGAGGCGGAATTCCTAAAGGCATCACGCCTGATGAGTACGGTGTAGTGATATCGAATCTTCCGTACGGAATAAGGATAGGCGAAGAAAAGGGACTTAAAGCAATATATGCTCATTTCAAAGAGCTGATGGAGACTTGCCCGAATTGGTCATTCTTCTTAATTACCGCAGATAAAAACCTTGAAAAAGAGATCGGACGAAAGGCGGACAGACGAAGGAAACTGTATAACGGACAGATAGAAACACAGTTCTATCAGTTTCACGGAAACAGACCTAAAAGCAGGAAAAACGAGGGGTAGAGACCCTCGTTTTATGTTACAATAACGGAGTACGATTTAGCGTACGAACTTGGGAGGAAACTCATGAACAAGAAAGAATTTTACTATCCGTCGGTTGACGGGAAGACACAGATACACGCCATAAGATGGGAACCTGACGGAGAGCCGAAGGCTATATTGCAGATTATTCACGGCATGGTTGAATTCATTGACAGATATGATGAATTTGCCGGTTTTCTTGCAGAGCATGGATACCTGGTGGTAGGAGAGGACCATCTCGGCCACGGCGAGTCGGTTCAATCACCGAAATATCACGGATACTTCGGAGCAGACGGGAATTCATGGGTGATAGCAGACATACATCAGCTCAGATTGATGATGGTAGAAGAGTATCCTGAGTTGCCTTATATCATGATGGGACATAGCATGGGATCCTTCTTGGTAAGGCAATATATCACAGAGAAGAACGCAAGATACGCGAATGAACTTGCAGGTGTCATAGTAATGGGAACTGCATGGCAGCCTAAGGCCGTAGCCGAAGTCGGCAAGGCTTTGGCCAAACTGCTGGGAACTGATAAAGTCGGGGTAGATGCTAAACTCATAGACATAATCGGATTCAGGAACAACCTGAAAAGAATAAGGAATCCGAGGACAATAAAGGATTGGTTGACCAGAGATGAAGCTGTGGTCGACAGATACAGGGCCAACCCTATGTGCAGCTTTCATTTCAGCCCGAATGCATACTATCATATGTTCGCAGGCATGCAGAAAGCGCATGATATCAAGAGGATGAGAAAACTACCTGAGGGACTTCCTATACTGTTTGTATCCGGAGAAGAAGATCCCGTTGGTGACTGGGGAAAGGGCGTAAAAAAAGCTTTCAGAATTTACAGAGAGAATACTCTTTGTGATTTGGAGATACGCTTATATAAGGACGACCGACATGAAATCTTAAATGAGCTCGATAAGGAACAAGTCTTTGAGGACTTGCTGGAATTCCTTGATTGCTGCTTGGAAAAGAATAAGAAATGATATGGGAGACGTCTTTTGAGCTACAACATAGAGATTGCCATAAGAATAGGAATTGCAATTCTTTTCGCTGTCGTTTTGGGAAACGGCAGCGTTGTGGCGTTTAACAGAATGCCCGCAAAGTGGTTTGAAGACTACGATGATAAGACTCCTTTAGACGAGGATGCTCCGAAGGTTCTGCCTCCGAAATTGATAGAGGCTGATAATGCGGGTAGACAGAGGATCCCGAGCACTCCATGGAAGTATGCGTTTGTCTCATATTTTGCGATTTGCGGTATTTACCTGGCTATAAGGGGCGGAAGTATATCATACGAGATTGCCACGCTTTGTACGCTGTTTATAGTCCTTGAGATGGCTATATCCGATCAACTCTATCAGGTAGTGCCCGATCAATTCAGCTGGGCTCTTATAGCAATGGCGATAGGATTTACGGATTATTACGATAAATGGTGGGAGCAGCCTGCGGGGGCTTTTATCGGACTCGGGATATCCCTTGTAATATTAGTGCTGGGACATTTACTGTTTAAGACGGGATCCATAGGCGGTGCAGATATAAAATTCTTTACATGCATGGGGCTCATCACCGGAAGGACGGGCGTGGTTATCATCTTCATTTTGACAACGTTATTCTTTGCTCTGTATTCAGGAATCAGAATTGCGAGCGGACACGGAAGCATAAAAGATAAGAACGCTATGCTTCCGGCAGGACTTGTTGCCGTTACGATATACATGCTGTTTTTATGGAATATAAGCGAATTGTTTTTTAAACTGTAGGAAGAGTCTAAGGAGCAGAGACTGCTGATGGGACAGAATGTTTTGATAACAATCGAATATGACGGAACGAATTTTTCGGGCTGGCAGATACAACCAAAAACCAGAACGGTGCAGGGTGAGATAGAGCACGTCTTGAAATATATTGCCGGAGAAGATGTACATATCCACGGTACCAGCAGGACTGATGCCGGTGTACACGCTCTCGGCCAGTGTGCGACTTTCGAGTGGAACAGCAATATGCCGGTTAAGAAGTTAGCAGAAGTTATGAACAGAAGATTCGGTGCCGGAGGAGAAGGCAGGTCAGGTGCGCCCGGGGATATCCGAATTATCTCCGCCGAGGTAGTGGGTGACGAGTTTCACGCCAGATATTCATGCAAAGGCAAGACGTACAGATACATTATTGATAAAACAGGTGATATTTTCAGGAGAAATATCAGCTTTCAATATCCGGGCGCGGATAGTTTGGATATAGATGCTATGCGATCTGCAGCTTCATTTATTATCGGTACTCACGATTTCAAATGCTTTGAGACAGCAGGGGGCACCCCCCGAGAAAGCACCGTAAGAACTGTTTCCGCACTAGTAATCAGTGAAGAAAAAGACTCGATAATTATCGAGGTAACAGGAGACGGTTTCCTGTATAATATGGTGAGAATAATCGTAGGGACTTTGGTGGAAGCAGGTGCCGGAAAAAGAACGGCGGAAAGTGTAAAGGATGCGATTGAAAGTAAGGATCGCAGCAAGTCCGGTTTCACCGCACCTCCACAGGGACTCTATTTAAAAGAAATATATTTTGAAAGGTAAAAATCTAAGTGTATAAAGTCAGGATTGACAAATTCGAAGGCCCTTTCGACCTTCTCATATATCTGCTGGAAAACGCCAAGATGGATATCTACGATATCAAAGTGGCGGAGATTACCGAGCAGTATATTGCTTACCTCAAGGAGATGGAAGATCTGAACATTGAGGTTGAGACTGAGTTTATCGTGCTCGCAGCAGTGCTTATCAGACTGAAGTCTCATATGCTGCTTCCTAGAGTTTCTGATAATCCGGATGAGGACGTAATAGTCGAAGATCCGAGACTGGAGCTCACAACAAGGCTGCTCGACTACATGCGCACAAAGAAGACTGCGGAAATTCTTGCAGACCTCGAAGAGTATAACCTGGCGATTCATGAGAAGCCGGCAGAGGACTTGTCCGAATACGTGGGAGAGCCTGATGAGATATTAAAAGCTTCCGATGAGCAGCTCGTAAATGCGTTCATCCTCTTCCTTACGAGAAAGAAAAAGATAGAAGAGGTACAGAGGAGATATCAAAGGGTAAGAAGGCGTAAAGAGTCAATCGAGTCCAGAATAAAGGATATGACAAAGGTTCTGGAACACAGACTGACGCCGGGCACGAGCGGAGTTTCCTTCATGGAACTGCTGCCGGAGGAGCCTGACAGATACGATATGACGCTCTCGTTTATGTCCTTGCTCTCCATGATAAAGAATCAGGGATATGACGCAGAGCAGGAAGAAAATTTCGGAGAGATAACAGTAAAGAGAAAAGATCCTGCCGTCATCGCTGCCAACATGGCAGTATCGACGGACGCACAGACGGACTGGGATACAGAAGCGGAGGCAGAGAATGTACAGTAAGAAAACAATGAAATCGGCGCTTGAAACACTGATGTTTATGTGGGGAGAGCCGCTAGACGTAAAGGATGCTGCCGAAGTTTTGGAGGCAGAGAAATCGGAAGTAAGAGAATTATTCAGAGAACTGAAGACAGAATATGAACAAGAGGGACGCGGAATAAGAATTCGTGAAGCCGGAGACGCTTTCGGTTATGTTACTCATGTTGAAAATGATATGTTCGTGCAGAAACTATGCACACCTGTAAGAGTCAGAAGACTTTCACAGGCGGCTCTTGAGGTTCTGGCAATAATCGCTTACAGACAGCCGGTTACCAGATCGGAAATCGATTCGATAAGAGGAATCAAGAGTGAAAGAGTAATAGACGGTCTTATGGACAAGGGCCTTGTTGAGGTGACCGGACGTTCCGAAGGCGTAGGAAGACCGCTTCTCTACGGAACCACGAGAGAGTTCCTGAAGAAGTTCGGATTTGCCTCTTTGAAAGATCTGCCTGAGGTTCCTGAGTATGAAGAGATGAGACGCGAAAGAGAAGAAGAGGGCGGACAGCTCTTCATCAACTTCGATGAAACTGATGAAGCAGAGTCAGAGGCACCTGCATCAGAAACTGAGATTCAGGAAACTGAAGAAGATCATAACAGACGCCGGATGTCCCCCGCCTCAACGGAGTAGGCGGCGGGTTCCATATTCGATCGTCAGTGGCGGGTCGCAATCCCCGACTGACGATCTCATGCCAAGCGAGCTTGATGGAGCTTCGCTCCTGGTTGAACGAGGAAAGTGAAGCATAATGCGAATAAATCAATACATAGCTGCATCCGGAGTATGCAGCCGCAGAAAGGCAGATGAAATAATAGAGGAGGGCAGGGTCAGAGTAAACGGCTCTGTTCTTGATGTGCTGGGATATCACGTTCAGGAAGGTGACGTAATAGAGGTGGACGGAGTCCGCATAGAGCCCGAAACCAAAAAGGTGTATTATCTGCTGAATAAACCGATGGGATATGTTACATCTACCGCGGACAAGGAAGGCAGACCTGTTGTAACAGAACTGGTGCCCGATGACGTGAGAGTGTTTCCTGTCGGCAGGCTCGATTTCAATACGACAGGTCTTCTTATCCTTACTAATGACGGAGACCTTGCCAATAAGCTTATGCATCCGTCCGGAGAATTCGATAAAAAGTATCTGGTAAGAGCGGCCGGCATAGTTACCAGAAAGGAAGCTGAGATACTGTCAAAGGGAGTAGATATCGGAGGTTTTGTTACCGGCCCTGCCGAGGTGTATTTGATAAAACATGACAGAAACTCCACGATTGCTGAGATTACAATACATGAGGGAAAGAATCGACAAGTGCGTCGAATGTTCGAAGCTATAGGGCATCCCGTGCAGGAACTCTGCAGGACAGGACTAGGGAATTTAACTATAGGCAAACTTGCAATCGGGCAGTGCCGAAAACTGAGCCCGGCTGAAGTCGAATATCTTAAAAGAGTTTAGGAAAAACACAGCCACTGAATATGAGGCTGTGTTTTTTGCATTTCATACCCATAAAGATGTCGCTTGTCAAGAAAATCAAAAAATAATTGCTGTGGAGATTAGTATATGCATAACAAGAACAGAGTTGCGTAGCAGAATGCGATATATAGTTATAGCGTATTCGGAAAGAAGGAGAAGAGGTAAACGATATGAAAAAGGCATTATTACTAATTTTGGCAGTTGCAATTATGCTAATCCCGGCTTGTTCACTACACAAAGAAAAACTCTCAGACAATATTGTAGGCGAGTGGACGGGGCAGATTGATGCTACAGAAGCATTATCTGATATAATCAGCGATAAAATCAGTTTCGGAATCAATTTGCCGATTGACCCTATAATCTGTGATATTACATTTTGCTTCAATGAGGACGGAAGCTGCTATTATGCAATTGATTCGGAAGCTCTGATGGAAGAAATAGGAGATAGCGTAAGAGGTATCGGTGAGTCTATGCTCGGCATCAGTATGGACGGATTAGTTGACAGTGCAGTTTCGTACTTTTCAGAGAAGTACCCAATAGATAAGGTAAACGGAGTATATGTAGTCGACGATGAAAACAATACTGTTACAATACACATGGATGACGGAGAAGAATACAATGTTCCTTTAAATAAAGATGGCTGCTTGGTACTTGGAGAGGAGGGACTGAGTCAAAGCATCGTACTCAAAAAGAACTAAAAGAATCTCACACATATCGCAATTTGAAAAAAGGAGCCGAAGCTCCTTTTTTGTTGATATTATTCGCCGAGGTAGGCGGCCTGGACTCTTTCGTCTCCGAGGAGGGCCTTACCCGGGCCTGCCATAGTTATGACACCTGTCTCCATTACATATGCGTAGTCTGAGATGTCCAGGGCGGCTTTGGCGTTCTGCTCGATGAGCAGGATGTTAACGCCGTCCTCTTTAATCTTCTGAATAACCGCGAAGATGTCCTTGATGACGAGAGGCGCGAGTCCAAGCGACGGCTCGTCCAGCATCAGGAGTTTCGGCTTGGACATCAGTGCACGCGCTACCGCGAGCATCTGCTGCTCTCCTCCGGAGAGCGTCGCGCCGAGCTGCCAGGTTCTCTCTGCTATACGCGGGAAGAGTTCATATACCCATTCTCTGTCTCTGGCAATCTCCGCTTTATCCTTACGAAGATAAGCTCCTGCAGCAATATTCTCATCAACTGTCAAATCCGGGAAAATCCTTCTGCCCTCAGGACAGAGTATGATTCCTTCTCCGACGATATCTTTGGTCTTAAAAGATGTAATCTCAGTATCGTCCCAGTAAATGTGACCGTCAGTCTTCGGCACCAAACCCATAATAGATTTTAGCGTCGTGGATTTTCCTGCACCGTTGGCTCCGATAAGTGAGATTATCTTTCCGTCAGGTACGTCTATATTGATACCTCTGAGGGCGTGAATACCGCCGTAATGTACGTTTAAATCTCTAATCGCCAGCATTATTCATCACCTCCCAGATAAGCTTCTATAACGGCAGAGTTGGCCTGGATCTCTTCCGGAGTTCCGTCGGCAATCTGTCCGCCGTAGTTGAGCACGTATATGTGTTCACAGATTCCCATGATAACCTGCATGTGATGCTCAATCATGAGAATGGAAAGATCAAACTCATCTCTGATGCGCCCGATAAACTTCATGAGGTCGTCAGACTCCTGAGGGTTCATACCGGCAGCCGGCTCGTCCAAAAGAAGTATGGATGGATGAGTTGCCAAAGCACGGGCGATTTCCAGGTGTCTTTGCTTTCCGTAAGGAAGGGAAGTGGCCATATCGTTTCTGTTTTCATACAGATCCACTTTCTTCAGAAGCTCCATGGCTTCTTCTCTCATGGTCTTTTCTTCCTCGCGAGCCTTCTTGCTTCTGAATGTGGCACCGAATACGGATTCGCTCTGATTCATATGCATGGCGACCATAACATTTTCCAATACTGTCATTCCCTTGAAAAGTCTGATGTTTTGGAAAGTACGCGCCACACCGAGTTTCGTAACTTTATCCGGAAGCATGGTGAGGGCTTTTGTATACTTGCCCTGATTCTTTCCTTTATAGGCATCCTTCATCTTTCCCTGAGGATAGTTTTCTATTACGACTTCACCGTTGATCTCAACAGCTCCGTTTGTAGGCTCATATACGCCCGTAATGCAGTTGAATGCAGTGGTCTTTCCCGCACCGTTCGGTCCGATCAGTCCCACGATTTCATTCTTATGAACATCGAGGTTGAGGTTGTCTACGGCGACAACTCCTCCGAACTGCATCGTGATGTCGGAGAGTCTCAGTACGACTTCTCTGTTATCTTTTTTCTCAGCCATACTACTTGCCCTCCTTTCCGAATACCATTACCTCATCAGAAACAGGAAGAGCCGTGAAGAGTTTTTCACCGGAAGCCTTCTTTGCTTCTCCTTCGTCCTTGGCGGCCTTGGCCTTGGCCCTGGCGGCAGCCTTGGTGGCTCTTGCTTCCTTCTTGGCAGCGGCTTTTGCTTTGCGCCTTGCAGGCCATGTCTTAATAGCCTCAGGACGGCCTTTTATCCAGGCGAGGAAGCTGTCCCAGCTGAACTCACGGCTTCCCATGATGCCCTGTGCATAGAAGAGCACAACCAGCATGATCAGGATGGCAAATACAACCTTACGGAATCCCGGCCTCATAAGAGATGAATTGATGCCGAGCCAGCTACCCGCATCGAGTCCTCTAAGCCACCACTCGGATGCTGCCGTAAACAGGAAGGCTCCGATGATGGAACCGGTGATGGAACCGATACCTCCGATTACAACGATGAGCAGAATCTCGTAAGTCATGACTGTGTTGAACGGCGTGGCGTTAATCGTAGTCTGGAACATTGCGAGCAGTGCGCCGGAGATACCTGCGAAGAACGAGGAGATGACGAATGACATTTCCTTGTGCTTAAAGAGGTTAACTCCCATTGCCTCTGCCGCTATCTCGTCATCACGAATTGCACGGAAAGCACGTCCGTAAGTTGAGTTAATCAACAAAAGTATGATTGCGATGCAGATTCCCGATACAACTACAGGGAATATTGCATTGTCGTATGTTGCGTATTTACGCAGAACATTTGAACCGTTTGTGACAGGTCCGAGAGTGTTCCACTGGAAGAATGCACGAAGTATCTCGGCAAATCCGAGAGTCGCGATTGCGAGATAGTCGGATTTGAGCCTCAGGACCGGAATACCGATCAGAAAGGCTATGACGGCAACGAGAAGTCCGGCGCCTATCATCGGTATAAGCATTCCGATATAGTGTCCTACTATTCCGATTTTGTCTTCGAGAATCTCTACCAGCGACCACTTGATCAGGCCTCCGTCAAAGTACTGATAGACTGCATTATGCGATTTAGCAGGAATCGTAAATATGGCATAGGTGTAAGCACCGATGAGCATGAAACCCGCCTGACCCAGTGAGAAGAGTCCCGTAAAACCGTTGAGCAGGTTCATGGATGCTGCAACTAATGCGAATATGGATCCTTTTTCAATAACCGTAATCATCATCTTCCAGCTTGAGCCCGGAGATATGGTGATATCACCGATGTAAACCAGGATGAGGAAGAGTGCGATGGCGACTACCGTGAGGACGTTTTTGGTCTTTTTGCTTAATGTGTTTTCCATGGCGCCCTCCTATACCTTGTCTATGTTCTTCTCGCCGAATAGTCCGGTCGGCTTGACCATCAGTATGATGATAAGAAGAACGAAAGTGAAAGCATCAGAGAATGTGGTCCAGCCTGCACCCTTGATGAGGTTTTCACATACGCCGATGATGAACGCACCGACTACTGCACCCGGAACAGACCCTATTCCTCCGAATACGGCAGCTACGAAAGCCTTGAGGCCCGGCATAGCACCGGACATAGGCTGTATGCCCGTGTAGTTGGAGAAGTAGAGGACCGAGCCTATGGCTGCAAGGCCGCAACCTATAACGAATGTCACTGTAATTACTCTGTTGATATCTATACCCATAAGAGAACTGGTCTCAAAATCACGGGATACTGCTCTCATCGCCATACCTATCTTTGTCTTCTGAATAAGCAGTACCAGAAGAACTACGAGTACGATAGTGAGAATCGGAGTGATAACAGTAACCATTTTAGTCGATGCAGAGCCGATTTTTACGGATTTCTGCAGCCATTTGATAGTAGGGTAGGTTTTGGTTAGTCCGCCCGTGATGTACAGAGCGAAGTTTTGCAGCAGGTACGAAACACCGATTGCAGAAATCATGATAGACATACGAGGTGCTGATCGAAGCGGCCTGTATGCTACCTTCTCGATGGAGGTACCCAGCAAAATTGCAAATATAATTACGACAATAATAGATGCCCATATCGGAAGTATGGTGACCAGATAAACCATAATGAGTCCGGCCCACATAAATACGTCACCATGGGCAAAGTTGATAAGCCTCAGGATACCGTAAACCATGGTATATCCGATGGCTATCAGTGCATATTGTCCGCCGACTGCAATACCGGCAAGTATATATGGCAACCAAGTATTTATCATATTGTTATCCTGTCTTTCCTAAAAATTTCGGGAAGCCGCGAGGCTTCCCGACAATAATACTAAAAGTATGAATAAAGTGATGAAAGAAGTCTACTCAGCAACCTGAACCTTGAGGAGATCCCAAGCACCCTTTTCAGTGTTGCACTTCTTAACGAATACTTCTGTCTTCTCGGCATCACCGACATCGTTGAACTTAACTTCTCCGCATACCATGCCTTCCTTGAGGTTGAGGCTTGGAAGTGCTTCGAGAATAGCTGCCGGATCGCCGGAGTCAGCTGCCTTGATAGCCTCGATAGCTACGTTGTAAGCATCGTATCCGAGAGCTGTTACAGCAGCGATATCTGTGTTTCCGCCGTTGTTAGTCTTTTTATCTGCATTTTCTTCGAGCCATGCTTTGATTCCGTTATCGAAGTCAGGGCTGTTTCCTTCAGGATAGAATGTAGTAACTGTGATGTCTACGTTCTTACCCTTGGCAGCGTTTGTAATAACATTGGAATCCCATGTATCACCTGCGAGGATAGGCATACCGAGTGCCTGAGCGTCAGCCTGGTCGATGATGAGAGCTGCAGCCTCGATTGAAGTAGGGCTGAAGAATACATCACAGCCTGCTTTCTTAGCGTTAGCTACATATGATGTGAAATCGGAGTTCTTGTCCGGGAACTGCTCTTCAACAACCTCACCGCCGAGTTCTTTGAATGCCTCTGCGAAGTAGTTGGCAAGTCCTACAGAGTAGTCATCACCGAGCTTGGACAGGCAGTAAGCTTTCTTTGCACCGTTGTCATGTGCAATGTTAGCAAGTACCGATCCCTGGAAAGGATCCAGGAAGCAGATTCTGAAATACTGCTCACAGTCTTCTGTAACCTGAGGGTTTGTGCAGGAAATTCCGATTGCCGGGATGTTAGCATCCTTAAATACATCGGAAGCTGCGATGGATACTCCGGAACCGTATGATCCGAGAACTACTGATACGTTCTGGGATACAAGGCTCTGAGCAGCTGTTACAGCTTTCGCATTGTCGGACTCGTTGTCTACGATTACGAGCTCAACATTGTAGTCTTTTCCGCCGACGTTAACTGTAGGCTGAAGGCTATTAGCATATTCAACACCAAGTGTTTCCTGTTTTCCGCCCGGACCGTTATCTCCGGATGCCGGCTCAAATACACCAATCTTGATAGTGTCACCTTCCGGATCCCATCCGCCACTTTTGCCGCCGCCGCCGCATCCTGCGAGCATTGACATAGCAAGAAGAAGTGTAAGCATCAGAACTGAAAATTTCTTCATCTTAATTCCTCCCATTTAATTTTCCTAAAACTTTTTTCTTGCATATAAAATGCAAAACCAGATGAAAAAATTATACAAATATACAATGTATAATTCAAGCAAATTGGGCATTGATACAAAGTTCTCAATACATTGAAAAGAGCCCAGAAGGGCTCTTTGATGATTATTTTTCCACTATTCCGGAGAGGATGTCCTGATCCTTACCGCTTTCAATGTATGTCTTGATGATGTCAACGGCTCCGTCAATGCCTGTGCGGCTGGTATTAATCAGGAGATCATAGACATCGCGACCGCCCCATTTGTTATCTGTGTAAAACTCATAATAACGACGTCTTTGCTTATCTTTCTGCTTAATCTTCTTTTCCATGGCAGGAGCATCGAGAGGCTCAGGTTTTTTGTTTACTACCTCCAGCCTGAGTTTTCTCTTAAGCCTCTCCTCAATAGGAGCGAAGACGAAGATGCTTACATGCCTTTCATCTGAAAGGATATAATCTGCGGCGCGTCCGACGATAACGCAGCTTCCCTCGGAGGCGATTTCTCTGATTATTCTGAACTGCTCCTCCTGTATCTTGGCGTAAGGAGAACTCTGAAATGTGTCGATACCCGTAAACATGGAGGCAATAGAGTAGTCCGGAGCCTTCTCATCATTATCCTTTATATAATCAGGCACATATCCTGTTACGCTTGCCGCGCGTTCAATAAGTTCTTCGTCGTAAAATTTGATGCCCAGCTGCTCTGCCAAACGTCTTCCGACTTCATGTCCGCCCGATCCGTATTCGCGGTCTATCGTTATAATAAGTTTATCTTCCATTTACAATATCTCCTTAATCTTTGAAATGAATGCCTCCATATCATCAGTCGATGAGAACATGGCCCTGGCATTGTCAGGACGTCCGCCTCCCTTTCCTCCGAACAGAGCTGCATTCTCCTTTACAAGAGTACCGCAGGCCGCATCCTCACGAGAGGAGAGGAGTATACAAGTATTGGTTTCAGGACTTTTCATAAAAAGCAGCAAGCCCGATATTTCGTGAATAACATCAAAGCCCATCTTCAGAAGATCATCCGGGCTCAGTATGTCAGATCCGTAGCAGTATATATTTGCTCCGGATTCACGGATTTCTTTCATTATACTCTCTTTTTCCGATTCTTTAACGTAATTCGTCATATCTGCAAGTTTTGCTTTAAGAGCGGAAGTACTTTCTGCTTCCGCAGCCATTCTGGACGGAACGTCAGAAGAAGAGCAGGAATACCCCGAGGCTATATCTCTTAATATGTGAGAATCATTGGTCAGCTTGTCCATTGCACAGGCCCCGCAATCAAAAAAGATGCGATTCATACCTTTGTTGGACTCACATTTATAAATGGATACAAGCCCGACTTCGGATGAGCGGGAAGGGTGAACTCCGCAGCAGGCAATGCAGTCATACGGGTCATTTAAATCCCCGACGCTTACAACGGACACCTTTCCGTCGTGCGGGATTTTTTTTCGGACAGGGCGTACCAGAGATTCCTCATAAGTATCGAACCATTCTGTTGTAACAGGAAGATCTGCCCATACAGCTTCGTTTACACTGCGCTCAGCAAGGTCAAGTTCTTCCTCCGTCAGCATTCGACCTCCCAGATCGATATCTATGCTAACGTATCCGTCTCCGATGTGAAAACCCTTATTAATGCCGTCGAATAGGCTGTACATAGTTCCGCTGAGCATATGCTCTCCGAGATGACGCTGCATATTTCGAAATCTGAAATCATAATCAATGGCCAGGCCGACCTTATCTCCGACTTTAAAGGTACCGAAAGGGGCGTTGGTCAGGTGCCATACATCGCTCTCTATGGATTCATCAGATGCATGTGTAACTTCATATACATTATCTCCCAAACTAACGGTCCCTAAATCGGAAGGCTGACCGCCTCCTTCCGGGTAGAATACGGATTCCGAACAGGCAATCTGATCAAAACCGTCTTTTTCTCGCACGGAAGTCACTTTTGTTTCGCATGAAGATGCGTATTGATCGTCTCTGTAGATTCTGACAGTGTTCATTTTTTTCCTTTCAGTTTCAAAATTGATATGTTTTTTTGTGTTTCACACGTTTCACGAAATCGAACAAAGCTCTTGTTTTTCAGAAGCCGAAAAACTGTGGATAAATCTTGTTGACAGCATTGTGAAATCGTTTCAAGCGTTGAAAATACTGGTGTTTTGCACTTGGAGTTTTCCACAAGGATAAGTGGATTAAAATGTATACGATTTGCTAACTCTATGTGGAAAAACTCGTAATTATTGAAAAATTCGCCACTTTCGTTTTGTTGAAAAAATCATCGAAAAAAAAGAACAAACGAATTTCCAAAAAAATTTTTGTATTTAACGAAAATCATTTTAGGCTACTAATCCGGATCCACCAAATCGTCAAAATACATTCCCGAGCTGTGGCAGATTGTATGAAAAATCGGATTATCCAGTCGATATCTCCCTTTTACTGTAACATATTGAGAATAGGCTGAGAACAACATAGCTTCGTCCATAAAAGAAATCCTCTTTAAATCGTGGCTCATAAGTATGAGCTCTCCGCCTATAGTCAGCAGAGCATATCCGTATACGTCATCTCCGATTCTGTAGTCGGATTTCTCAACATGCTCATTGCTTTCATTATATATAGTATAAAGCCAGCCGTTTCCGCACATTGTCTGATCAGCGCGTCCGAACAGACCTATACCGCTTATATCAAATCCTCTGAGAAGATCGTCACTGCAGCTGAAAACGGTCAGATATTCAGACTGAGAAATCTGCAATGCTGCCTCGAACTCCGAAAGGCGAATAAGACTCCCGATTTCGTATTTGATTACGGAAGCGTCTCGACTTGTCCTCCCTCCGTCTAACCAAACGCTGAGGGTTGCATGGTAATACCCGCTATTTGAGAGTGATGTGAGTCTGCATGTATACAATCTGAGTTTATCAGCGCTTAACGGATTATTCTTCTTGGCGACTTTCCTAATGCTGCAACGCATCAGAGTCTGCACTCCGTGAGCCGAAAGCTCTGACTTCTCAAGCTCATCTATAGGAATATCAGATAAGCATGCTGCCGCCTTGAAGTCTCTGTCGAGCAGTCTCATCAGAAAATAATTAATAGTGGCATACTGACCGAGACCTGAAAGGGATACCGACTCAATGGCTTCTGTTTCACTGCACATCTCAGAACTAATGCCTCGATTATAAAGTGTTTCTTTCATAAGGCGGAGCCTGTCTGCAGCATAGCGACGAAAGTTCTGATTCTCTTCGTTATCATACTCTCTTTCCACATCATCCTTTGCATAAACAAGTGCAGAGTCTATAAGGCGCAACATACAGGCGGGGCTTACGCTTTTCGCCTCTCCCCCCATCACATTGATAAAGTGATTCCAATGCATCTGAACTTCATCACGAATCTCCTCATAATCGTTACTGCCGGGTATGCATTCGAATTCGAGATATTCATCAATTCCGTATTCGGAATAATCCAAGTGCATGACTTGATAGTATCTCTTTCTTGCATCCTCGGCATCGCGCCACGTCAACTTAAGTGCAACTACACCCATAAGACGAGTCATAGTGGCACGACAGGATACGAGCTCGTAATCAGCAAAATGATTATAAAGCGGGGATTTTCCGCCTTCTACAACTTTGAAATCTGTCAATGAATGATACCTTTCTTTCAGATATGAAAATTATAACACAGTCCGAAGCTTATACGGTTGACATCGCATTTCTATAGACTATAATAGAAACATCCTTATTAAGAGCGAGGGAGGGAATGGGCCCTTTGAACTCGCGGCAACCCGATCAGAAGATGCGGGTGCCAAATCCCACGGAGCAAGCACTCCGGCAGATGAGGGTTCAGGGAACTCTCTCTGCGTGTGCGGAGAGATTTTTTTATGGAGGAAGATAATGAAAAGATTATTTACATCTGAATCAGTAACGGAAGGCCATCCTGATAAGATTTGCGATCAGGTATCCGATGCCGTATTAGATGCTGTATTGGAGCAGGACCCGAATGCTCATGTTGCATGTGAATGTGCTACAAAGACCGGTTTCCTCATGGTATTCGGGGAGGCGTCCGGAAACTTTGATGTTGATTATGAAGCTATTGCACGCCGAGTAATCTGCGACATCGGCTATGACAGAGATGAGGCATGCTTTAACGGAAATACCTGCGATATAATAGTTCACATGGAAGAGCAATCTTCCGATATTGCGATGGGCGTGGATGAATCGCTGGAGAAGAAAAACGGTATGGAGCAGGACGAGGATGCACTCATCGGAGCAGGAGACCAGGGCATGATGTTCGGATATGCCTGTAAGGAAACCGAGGAACTGATGCCTGTATCATCGAAGCTGGCTCATGTTATGGCAATGAGACTGGCAGAAGTACGTAAGGACGGAACCCTGCCTTATCTCGGACCTGACGGAAAAACACAGGTAACAGTCGAATACAATGACGGAAAGATCACGAGGCTTGATACAATCGTAATATCTACTCAGCACAGTGAGGATGTTTCGCTTGATGTAGTAAGGGAAGACATGGTAAAGCATGTCATCGAACCTGTGATTCCGACCGAACTCATAGACTCAGAAACAAAGATTTTCATAAATCCTACGGGAAGATTTGTCATAGGAGGACCTATGGGAGATGCCGGACTTACAGGTCGCAAGATTATAGTAGATACTTACGGTGGGCATTCCTCTCACGGCGGCGGAGCCTTCTCCGGAAAAGACCCGACAAAAGTGGACAGATCCGGTGCGTACATGGCAAGATATATTGCGAAGAACATAGTCGCTGCAGGAATTGCAAAGGAATGCGAAGTGCAGCTTGCGTATGCAATCGGAGTAGCGGAACCCGTATCTGTTTCGGTAGATACATTCGGAAGCGGAAAACTGGATGAAGAGCAAATCGCAAAAATGATAGTTGACCATTTCGATATGCGCCCTGCCGCAATAATAAAGAAGTTGGAACTCAACAAACCACAGTACAGAGCTCTTGCTGCATACGGCCATATGGGAAGAACCGCCCTCGGAGTGAAGTGGGAAGATACCGATAAGGCTGAAGAACTGAAAAGAGCATCTGTGCGATATTAGGTAAGGAAGAACTATGTCACGTTTTGAAAAAGTAAGTTTTGAACAGTGGAAGGCTGACTGCGGAGTAAAAGGTATTCCGGACGAAGAATTAAAAGAGTGGTACAATGCTATTCCTATGCCGCACCAGGCTACAGCCGGATCAGCCGGCATGGATTTTTTCATGCCTTTTAACCTCGATTTCGAATCAGGTTCACGCATGAAGATCGCAACCGGAATGCGATGGATTACGGATGATAACGAAAGGGACAGAGTGCTCCTTATTGTTCCGCGCAGCGGTCTCGGATTTAAATACGGTCTCAGACTCCCTAATACTATCGGAGTGATAGACTCGGATTACTGTGAGGCTGAAAATGAAGGACATATCTTGGTGTGCTTCGAGAATCCTTCCGATGTAAATGTAAAATTGGAAGCGGGGAAGCCTTTTGTTCAGGGAATAATAGTGAGATATGAAGTGCCGGAAGGTGCAGCTTCTGATGAAGCCAGAACCGGCGGGTTCGGGAGTACGAGCAAGTAAAAAAAGAAGGCGGCCACATAGTAACTACTTAGTGACCGCTATTATAATATTATTGGCACATGAGTACAGAAAGAAAATTTGATGTAGCAATAATAGGCGGCGGAGCATCAGGCCTCGCTGCAGCGATAGAACTCAGAATGAATTCTCCTGAGATTGATGTTCTGGTTATTGAAAAAATGCCCGAACCGGGTCGCAAACTAAGGGCTACGGGAAGCGGACGTTGCAACATAACGAATGAAAATGCAGGAGGATATGAGCGCATAATGCACTTCTTTTCTCTGATTGGTCTAGTTACCAGGAGGTACAATAACGGACTGGTATATCCGTATTCCGAATCCGCGGCAGATGTCGTGACGCTGCTTACGGACAGGGCTAATTACCTCGGATGTGAGATAGCATGTTCAGAGGAAGTCGTTTCAATAAAGAATAACGAATCCGCAGATAATAGGTTTGAGATAGAATCAGTCAAAAAAACTGCGAGTGGAGATAAACGCATCACCACTCAGGCAGATTATGTGATACTGGCAAGCGGAGGAAAAGCAGGGCCGAGTTACGGCACTACGGGCGACGGTTATTCACTTGCCAAGAGCCTGGGACACAGTGTAGTAACTCCCGTGCCCGCTCTTACGGGCATAGAATGTGCGGAATGGGACGGTTCCGAAGAACCTGACGCACACAGTCTGGCAGGAACCAGAACTGCAGGCGTGGTATCACTATTTAAAAAAGGAACGCCTAACTCGGACCCGCTCTTTATAGAGGAGGGTGAGATTCAGTTTACGAAATACGGCCTATCCGGAATATGCGTATTCAACACAACAAGACATATGAGATTTGATAGAGAAAAAGGAGAGAGTTTAAGCGACTTTTCCGTTAAAATCAATCTCTTCCCGGAGGGCAACTTTGAAGAATATGTTTTCGTAATGCATCAGAGCGCTTTCGCTCTGAGGCCTATTAAAAAACTCCTGTCAACTCTCTTTAAGGCTCCTCTGGCGGAGTATGTCCTTAGAAGAATAGGTGATGAAATAGCGGAAAAACCCGTGGCGGATCTCGATCTTGAAGAAATAAAATCAATAGGCAATGTGGTACATGAACTCGAATTCCATCCGGTTAAATTAAGAGGGTGGAAGGATGCGCAGATGACATCCGGCGGAATATGCATGGATGAGATAAACAAGGCGGTGTTTGAATCAAAATTGGTTAAAGGCCTGTATATTACCGGAGAAGTTGCAGACAGAGATTATCCTTGCGGCGGGTTTAATCTCAGTAACGCCTGGATTACCGGTTTGGTTGCGGCAGACGATATATCCAAAGATATAGCTAAGAAATGAAGTACAGATTATCTCAGATAAAAACGGATATTGAATTTCCGATGGAGAATCTCCCCGAGGTAGCAGCGAAAATGCTGCATATCGACAGAGGGGAGATTTTGGAGTGGGAAATAAGACGCAAGTCTATAGACAGCAGAAAAAAACCGGACGTTAAATACGTATACACCATAGACTTCACATGCAGGAAAAAACTGAAACCGGGAAGAAATAAGAATCTGATTATCCCGGAAGATGACGTTATTGAAATGACCTCGGAAATTGACGGTTCTTCGCTGAACGGAAGGATTGTAGTGGTGGGTACAGGACCTGCAGGATTATTTGCTGCGCTGGAACTGGCCAAGGCAGGGCTCAGACCACTGGTCATAGAGAGAGGGTCGATGATGTCGAAAAGAGTCAGCGCCGTGGATCGATTCAAAAAGGAACGGCTGCTGGACCCTGAGACTAATATGCTGTTTGGAGAAGGGGGTGCCGGGACTTTTTCAGACGGCAAACTGGCAACAGGCATAAAAGACGGTCTTATCAGGCAGGTTTTGACAGAGTTTAAAGAGGCGGGAGCACAGGAAGAAATAATGTATATGGCTAAGCCGCACATTGGTACGGACGTGCTCAGGAAAGTAATAGTAAACCTCCGAAAAAAAATAGAATCGATGGGAGGAGAGTTCTTCTTTGATACCAAACTGGAATCCTTTCTCGTAGAAGACGGCCGACTTTCAGCCGTAAAAGTCAAGAATGAGAACAAAGAATATGATATAGACTGCGAAGCTCTGGTTCTTGCCATAGGGCACAGTGCAAGAGATACTTTTAAAATGGTAAAAGAAACAGGTCTTGATATGCAGCAAAAGGCTTTTTCCATCGGCGTCAGAATGGAGCATCCGCAGAGCCTTATTGATGAGGCTCAGTACGGTGTTGAAAATGTCGGCAAACTTCCGCCTGCTGACTATAAAATAAACTATAAAGCCTCAAACGGAAGAGGAGTTTATTCCTTCTGCATGTGTCCCGGAGGCGAAGTTGTGGTTTGCTCAACTGCGGAGGATGAACTATGCGTGAACGGAATGAGCAATTCAAAAAGGGACAGCGGAACTGCTAACAGCGGCATACTCTGTGATGTTAGGACAGAGGACTTCGGAAGCGACGATGTACTGGCGGGAGTCAGGTTCCAGGAAAAATATGAGAGATTGGCCTTTGAAAACGGAGGGGGAGACTATAATCCTCCGAAGTGCAGCATGGAGGACTTTTTAAATGAAAAAGGAGCCGCCGTTATTAACTCTCTTCCGCGCTTTGCATCTGATGCCATAATCGAGGCTGTACCGGAATTCGGACGAAAGATAAAAGGATACGACAATCCCGAAGCCGTGATTACCGCAGTAGAAACAAGAAGCTCATCTCCGGTGAGAATCCTCAGAGATGAGCACGGTGAAAGCAATATTAAAGGAATATATCCCGCCGGCGAAGGTGCGGGCTATGCAGGCGGTATAACTTCTGCTGCTTGTGACGGAATCAGAGCTGCAAGAAATATTATTTCTCGACTTTAAAGTTTAAAACGATTTCGTCTATTTCAGGTTCCATTCTGGTAAGCTTTACTCCTGCGGCATTAAGAAGCATTTTGGAAGCTTTTACGCCGGGAGTATCTGCATATTTATCCGAAAGATATACGATCTCTTTAATACCTGACTGGATAATTGCCTTGGCACATTCATTACAAGGGAAGAGGTCCACGTATATCTTGGATCCGTTGAGATCTTTTCCCTGAGCGTTCAATATCGCATTCAGTTCCGCGTGAACAACATACGGATATTTGGTAGTTTCACCTTCTCTGTCCCATGGAAATTCATCGTCTGAACATCCTTTAGGAAATCCGTTATACCCCGTAGTAAGTATCACATTGTTCTGATCAACTATGCAGGCCCCTACCTGAGTGCTGGGGTCTTTACTTCTTTTGGCAGCTAATATAGAAACGCCCATGAAGTATTCATCCCAGCTGATATAATTATCTCTTTTTTTAGTCTTGCCCATAACAGAAAATGCCTCCTTATTGCTATGATTTTACATTATTCTAAACCTTGAAGAAAACCCGACTTTGATGTTAAAATACGTGTCGGTTATGCTTATTTATAAGCGGAACAAAAAGCATGAAGAAAAAAGAATTTACAAAGAACAGAATAGCGGTGATAATTGCGCTTGCATTTATTGCAACAGCGCTCATCTTTTGCTTCGGAAAAACTCAAATTGCAAATGCTGAAGATAACCCGAGTGTCGAGGAAAGATTGGCCGTAGACAGCGGTGCCGTGCCCGATGATGCCGTGGCCGGAGGAGCATTCGAAGTAACTGATTACGCTATGAATATAGAAGTCGGAAAAGACCATTCCTATAATGTCGTCGAGGATGTATCCGTTAATATTCCTACGAAGGTTCAAGAAATAAGTTTCTCCCTCCCGAACGGAAATTTTCACATGGACGAGGTTGATGTGGAGGATACGGCTTATAGCGTTAACCTTGCCTCAGGTGCCAACACGGTCACTATTACCGATATTGACAAATTGGAAGAGGGAAGACATACCTATAAGATAAAATACAGAATTCAGGAATTTGAAGACAGGAATGCCTCTACAGATATGTTCTACTTCACGGCGCTGCCGCCTGAGTGGAAACAACCTGTTACTAAAGTAAAAATAACTGCAAGTTTTCCTGATGACTTCCCGTGGGATGATATGCAATGTTATGCAGGACAGTTCGGCGTTGAGGATGTTAACAACAGAGTTTCATTCGATGCTGATGAATCGTCCAAAACCGTAAGTATTACCGGAGAGAAATTGCCTGAAAACTACGGAATAACTCTTAAGGCTGAACTCCCTGACGGATATTGGAAAGGGGCTCTGAACGGCAGCTGGGTCTTAATTGCCATACCATGCATAATGGGAGGAATACTCCTGCTTCTCGCTTTGCTCTGGCTCTTCGGCGGAAAAGACCCGAGGGTAGAGAAAACGAATGAAACAAAGCCTTTGGAAGGTATCGTTCCCGCTGAAATCGGATATATCTTCAACGGAGAAGTCAGCATAAGAGATATCCTGATGATTATCATATACTTTGCCAGGAAGGGATACCTCAGAATAAGTGAATATGAACCTAAGCGATACAGGCTATTCAGAAAGGAAGAACCTGCAGAGGAAGAAAAGTATTATCGCAATGCATACAACACTCTGTTCGAAGACATCTATCAAGACAGGGCCGTTCAAATGGAGGATCTGGGAGAGAGGCTCATGAGAGTTCGGGATGCCATAGGCGACGACATAGCAGCAGGCTATTCCGGTGCGGAGAACTCTTCCTTTACACCGCTTTCCAGAATGTTCAGATATATCAGTGCAGGCTTTTTGGCTGCCGGGCTGGGCATTGTTAATGCTCTTTCCTACAGGTATAAATACCTCCCGATTCAGTATGTCGAGAGTTTGGCTGTAGCGGCATTGGTCGGAATTGCGATTTATATCTTCTGTAAGGCAATCGACAAAAGAGAGTCTGAGACGGATGAGGATAATCGTACCATGGAAGTAATCTCAGCAATTGTGCTATTGGCTTGCATCGCATATGTTGCATCAGGGGCGTATAAGAGGACCGGCAGCATTACGGTAACACTGGCACTGACGGCGGCCGCAGTATTCTCCCTTGTCTTCATAAGCATTATGAGAGCAAGGGGAAAGGACAATGCTGAGCTGGTAATGAGGATAAGACAACTCAGAAACTTCATCTATCATCCGGATCCGACAGTATTGGTTCAGAATTATATCCAAGACAGGGAATATTATTATGACATGCTCCAATACGCTCTGACCAACGGAGCAGAGGAGTCGTGGGCTGAATACTTTCTTACACTTGATGTTCCGGAGCCTGATTGGTATTCAGATGATATCGAAGGTCACGCCTTCTCTAATCTCAGAGAGGACATGACTACAGTCGACTATGCGAGAGACTTAAAGACATTCATGAGAACTATAGAAACAGCGTTTGCCGATTTGATGAGACGCAATCGCAGGAGATAAAAACAGATGGCAGATAAGCAAAAGATTATAAATATAGCAGTAATAGCGCATGTAGATGCGGGTAAATCCACTTTGGTGGATGCACTTCTCGCACAGTCTCATGTATTCAGAGACAATGAGCAGGTGGTTGATTGCGTGATGGACTCAGATGCGATCGAAAGAGAGCGAGGCATCACGATTTACTCAAAGAACTGCTCCATAATGTATAAAGATTACAAGATTAATATTGTGGACACTCCGGGACACGCAGACTTCAGTTCCGAGGTGGAGCGCATTATGAAGACCGTGGACACGGTCATTCTTCTTGTGGATTCGAGCGAAGGACCTATGCCGCAGACAAGATTCGTTCTCAGCAAGTCCCTGGCACAGGGTATCAATCCGATTCTCTTCATCAACAAGATAGATAAGAAGGATGCCAGAATCGATGAGGTAGTAGATGAAGCATACGAACTCTTCATGGATCTGGAAGCCAATGATGAGCAATTGGATTTCCCTATTCTATACGGAATTGCCAGACAGGGTATTGCCGTAAACGAACCTGAAGATGTTGAGAAAATAAGCATAGGTGAAGGAGATCAGAAGATAAAGAAGTCGCCGAAGGGATACGGCGGATTGAATATAGAGCCTCTACTTGAGTGCATCGTAAATCACTGCGATCCATATCCTGATTTCGATGACGAGCCGCTTCAGATGCAGGTATCTACACTTGCATACGATGACTATATCGGACGTCTCGGAATCGGAAGAGTGACAAGAGGCACCATCAAGGAAGCTCAGCAGGTGGCCGTAACAAAGGAGGACGGCTCTGTTGAGAAGTGTAGGATTAATCAGATATTTGTATATAAAGGACTGTCCAGGGTGGCTGTTCCTGAGGCCAGGAGCGGAGACATTGTGGTAGTGTCCGGTATTTCGGATATTTCTATCGGAGAGACCATATGTGATCCGGAACATCCGGAATCACTCGGAGAGATAAGCATAGAAGAGCCGACTCTTTCCATGAATTTCATGGTCAATTCATCTCCTGAAGCCGGAAAGTCCGGCAAGTATGTCACATCAAGACATATCAGAGAGAGACTGAATAAAGAACTTGAAGTTAACGTAGGACTTCTGGTGGAAGACACGGAATCCACGGATTCATTCAAAGTCTCCGGAAGGGGAGAGCTCCACCTTTCGATTCTTATCGAAAACATGCGTCGTGAAGGATATGAACTTGCGGTTTCAAAGCCTGAGGTAGTCATCAAGCGAGGAGAGATGGGAGAGAAACTGGAGCCGGTAGAAGAAGTTGTTATAAGCGTTCCGGATGAGTACACCGGTCCTGTAATATCCAAACTTAATCTCAGAAAGGGCATGATGAGCGAGATGATGAGCGAAGGTAACGGATATTCTCGCATAGTATACACCGCTCCTACCAGAGGTCTGATGGGATACAGAACCGAGTTCATAAACGACACTCACGGAGAGGGAACAATGGTAAGACGCTTCGCGGGCTTTGAGCCATGGAAGGGAGATATACCATCAAGAATAAACGGAGTTGCCGTTGCACAGGAAGCAGGAAGCTGCACGGCATATGCTATCTTCACAATTCAGGAGAGGGTGCAGATGTTCGTGGCGCCGCAGGATCACGTTTATGAGGGACAGATAGTCGGGATGAACGCCAGGTCCGAAGACATGGTAGTCAATCCTTGCAGAGCTAAGAAAGCTACCAACATGAGAGCGGCAGGGTCGGATGACACTATCAAGCTGACTCCGCCGAGGACATTCACTCTGGAAGAAGCTCTTGAATTTATCGATGATGATGAGCTGGTGGAAGTAACTCCCGATGCAATAAGACTCAGGAAGAAGCTCCTGACGGAGCTTGAGAGGCGTAAAGCTGCCAATAAAAGCAAATAGAGCATAAGAAATGAAGAGATGCCAAACGGCATCTCTTTTACTATTAACAAACTGTATCTTATATATCATTTTCTTCACTTTTAACTCCCATACCAAAGTGCTATCATTTATATGTGGGCGAAGATTCGCCGGGACACATTTTTCTGCTTTTAAGATGGAGGAATGAAAATATGAAAGTAATAATGTCCGGAAATGAAGCAATCGCACGCGGTGCATATGAAGGCGGCGCACGCTTTGCTTCCGCATATCCGGGAACACCGAGTACTGAAATACTCGAGAACATGCCTCAGTACGGAGAGAATATCTATTCCGAATGGGCGCCTAATGAGAAGGTGGCTACTGAAGCTGCCATAGGCGCATCCATCGCGGGCGTGAGATCGCTTTGTGCTATGAAGCATGTAGGAATGAACGTGGCTGCAGATCCTATCTACACCTTTGCATACACCGGTGTTACCGGAGGTTTCGTAATGGTAGTAGCGGACGATCCGGGTCAGCACAGTTCTCAGAACGAGCAGGATAACAGAAATCAGGCTAAAGGAGCTAAACTTCTCTGCCTGGAGCCATCCGATTCACAGGAAGCACTCGACTTTACCAAGAAGGCGTTTGCCTTGTCCGAGGAGATGGACATGCCCGTTCTCATGCACGTCACCACTCGTATATGCCACTCCAAGTGCATCGTGGAGACAGGGGAGAGAACGGAGGCCGGCGTTCCCGATTTTGAGCCGAAGATAAAGAAATACGTAACGGCGCCTGCAAATGCCAAGGTCTTAAGAGCCACGCTGGAAGAGAGACTTGCCAAGGCTGAGGAATTTGCTTGCAACAGTGAGTTCAACAGAGTTGAGATGCACAGCACAGAGATCGGTGTTATTACATGCGGAGTTTCTTATCAGTATGCAAGAGAGACTTTCGGAGATGACGCATCATATCTGAAACTCGGCATCGTAAATCCTCTGCCGGACAAACTTATAAAAGATTTCTGCAGCAAGGTGGATAAGGTGTACATCGTAGAGGAGATGGATCCTTATCTGGAAGAGCATGTAAAATCGCTCGGCATTGAGTGCACCGGAAAGGACGTTATTCCTAAGTTCGATGAGCTCAATACAGATATAGTCCGAAAGGCCTTCCTCGGAACTGAGCCTGAGACATATAAGAGCGATGTTCAGACTGTGGTAAGACCGCCGGCACTTTGCGCAGGCTGCCCTCACAGAGGACTCTTCTACGAACTTGCCAAGAAGAAAAACATCATGATTACAGGAGACATAGGATGCTATACCCTGGGCATGGCGCCTCCTCTCGGAGCTCTTCATACATGTATATGCATGGGAGCATCCATTTCGCAGGGACACGGAGCTTCCAAAGCATTAAAGGATGCCGGTAAAGATACTAAGGTTGTATCCGTAATCGGAGATTCGACATTCTTCCATACCGGTGTTAACTCACTTATGGATGTCGTTTACAACGGGGGGACCAACCTCAGCATCATACTTGACAACAGAATCACCGGCATGACAGGTCATCAGCAGAATCCGGGAACAGGATATACTCTGATGGGTAATGAAGCCCCTGAGGTGGACATCCCTGCTCTCTGTAAAGCTATAGGTATTAAAGAAGAGAACATTATCACGGTAAATCCTAATCACCTCGATGAGGTAAAGGATGCTCTCGATAAGCTTCTTCCTAAGGAGGAGCCTTGCGTACTCATCACAAGATGGCCTTGCGTACTTAAGAAATTCAGCCCTCAGGATCTCGATGAGTTCCCGACACTGCATAAAACACAGTGCGAGATAGATCAGGACAAGTGTAAGAACTGCAAGATGTGCGTTAAGACAGGTTGCCCTGCACTCATTTCGACAAAGGACAATGTAAAGATTGACAGGACTTCCTGCAACGGATGTACGGTCTGTAAGCAGGTTTGCCCATTCGATGCTATAGAGGAGGTGACACTGTAATGAAAGAAGTTAAGAACATCCTCCTGGTAGGAGTAGGCGGACAGGGGACCATACTGGCCAGTAAGATTCTGACAAGCGGCCTGATGAAGGCTGGCTATGACGTAAAGATGAGTGAGATTCACGGAATGTCGCAAAGAGGCGGCTCCGTTTCCACTCAGGTCAGATATGGTGAGAAGGTGTATTCCCCTATTGTAGGCAAGGGGTCGGCAGATGTAATCGTCGCCTTTGAAGAGATGGAGGCCCTAAGGTGGCTGGATCATCTCAAGATTGGCGGCACTATGGTTATAAATGACTACAGGATTCAACCTGTTCCGGTTAATCTCGGAATGGCTGAGTATCCGGAAGGCATCATTGAACACCTGAAAGGCATATGCGACGTTAAAGCTTTCAAGGCAGCTGAGATTGCCACAGAGCTCGGAAATCCTAAGGCCATGAATATCGTTCTGCTGGGAGCCCTCGTTAAGTCCATGGACGGACTCGATGACATCGACTGGGATGCCGAGATAGAGGCCAATGTAAAGCCTAAATTCGTAGAGCTTAACAAGAAAGCCTTTCACGCCGGATATAGTCTGTAAATTATTGCTTAAGCTATCCGCATAGGCTACAAACTATCAATCAAAGGGGGACGGTTCAGTCAGAACCGCCCCCTACATTATTCGTATGTCTCCCATTCTCCGGTCTTAAGGGCTCGCAGTGCGCCTTCGGCGAGTGACTGCATCTCTTCCTCTCCCGGTATTCTGAGAATAGGGGCGATTCCTTTTACATAAGAGCTGATCTCATCGCAGAATCTCTCCGAATAAGCCATGCCGCCTGTGTACACTATGGCGTCAACATCAAATTTCAGGACGGCGGCCATGGAGCCAATGTCTTTGGCGAGCTGGTAGGCGATCGCTTTAAACGCCTGCATCATTTTTTCATCACCGTCGTCAAAGGCTGCATTTTCTACAGTCCTGAAATCCTTGGTTCCGGTGTATGAATATATGCCGGCTTCCTGACCGATGATTCTCTTTACATCGGCTTTGGTCATTCCGTCCTTAAAGCAAAGGTTCACAAGAGCATTTGCAGGCAGGGTACCGGCCCTGTCCATTCCCATGGAACCTTCATCCTTAACATTATTTACGTCTACTACGCGACCGTGATTGTGGGCAGCTACGGATACGCCACCGCCGAGGTGACATACAACAAGATTCAGTTCTTCGTAAGGCTTTCCGATCATACCGGCCGCCTTTCTTGCAACCGACTTATGATTCAGAGCGTGAAAGAAGGACTGCCTTTCGAATCCCGGAAGGTCAAGTCCGGAGAACCTGGCCAGCGGCTCGAATTCGTCTACGCATACAGGGTCCACAAAAAACGCAGGAATTCCCACGCTGTCTCCGAGCTCTTTAGCAAGATAAGCCCCGAGGTTGGCCGCATGCTCACCATAAGGAGGATTCTCTATATCCTTTATTACTGCGTCATTCACCTTGTATGTGCCTGAAGGTATGTGCTTGAAGAGTCCGCCTCGTCCGCAGACAGCATCGAAGTCTTCGAGTTTGTATCCGTTTTCTCTTACTGCATTCAGAATCGCTTCCTTTCTGAACGGAGCCTGAGATACCACATTAGGGTATTTCGCTATCTCCGCCGCATTGTGATCGATTCCGACACGCATGATCTCTTTTTCATCTTCAAATACGCATATCTTGGTGGACGTCGCGCCCGGGTTTATTACCAGTATTTTCATATCTTATATTCCTTTCGAAACATCTGATTACTACATATATCCTACCACAGCTTGTCGATTCGCTCTCGTATTTCTTCCTAATGATGTCAATATGTGATATTATTTTCAATGTTTTCAGAGACAATAATATGATCAAACCTAATGAGCAGGATTAACAGAGTATATGCATACTAACAAAAGCGGAATGAAAAAAATATTGAGAGAATTGCTGATTATTTTGACGTCAGCATTTTTCGGCTCATCGGTACAGATTTTTGTCATGATACCTAACGGAATGACCTCAGGAGGCCTTCCCGGAGTCTGCAGACTTATTACGCATTTTTTCCCGAAGCTGGAGTATTCACTCGTATACTATTTCCTGTCGATGATAATACTGGTTATAGCGTATTTCACTATGGGGAAAAAAGAGGTCAGGAGAATAGTCGCGCTCGGGTTTGCATATCCTATTATGCTGTTTATATTTGAGCGTGTAGATTATGAATTTTTGAGCTCTCCGGACCCGTTCCTGGCATCTGTATTGATAGGAGTATTCTACGGAATAGCCACGGGTGTGGGTTATATAGGCGGATATTCTTCCGGCGGCACGGATACTTTGGCCAGAATTCTTAAATATAAGGTCTTTAGTCATATGAGGACCGGAGACATTCAAATGGCCATGGATATAAGCATCATCATTATTTCAGCATTCGTATTTGATACCAATACAGCTATGTATGCAGTACTGAATGCTGTTGTGGCCGCAAGAGTCATTGCCGCTATCATGGTAGGGTACAGCGGAAAATTCGTACAACTGGATATAATCTCAAGAGATAAAGAAGATGCAGATGCCATAGCCGAATACATTATGAATAATATGGGTCGTGCGGTTACATCACATATTTCAAAGGGCGAATATACGGGCGAAGAACGAAGAACTCTGACGGTAATATGTAAACCGTCGGAGAGCATAAAAATCAAGAAATACATTGCGGAAACAGATCCGGATGTATTTGCCACGGTGATGCCGATAACAACTGTCTGGGGCAAAGGCTTCTCGGATATAAACGAAGTGGACAATGTATAGCTTGCAAGCATAGAACTATTTATCGAAAAACGATAAAAATTTGTTGACAAACGAAAACCCTTCTGTATAATCATATGCAGGAGGGTTTATTATGTGGAATCATGACAAATCGACAACACTGACACTTATATGTACACGTATTGCCGCGGCGGCTGATTTTACGGCGCTGTTCTTTGTCCCTAAAATAGTGGATTTCTTTATATACAGGGGTACTGTTCAGGCAGAAGGAAGAATGCCCGTAATTACATCTGTCTATATTTGTCTTGTAATCGGCGGAGTCATTTTATACATGCTGGATCGCCTCCTGAACAATATTAAACATGAAGATATCTTTATTTCGCGAAATGTATCTTATCTTCGAGGGATCTCATGGGCTTGTTTTGCACTATGCGTTCCCTGTCTCGTTATCACTATATATTGTCAGACATTCTTCTTTATCTTGCTGGCATCAGGCTTCATGGGACTTATTCTGAAAGTCGTTAAGAACGTCATTGAGAAAGCCGTCCTGATAAAAGAAGAAAATGACTACACGGTGTAGGAGGGCCGCATGGGAAAGATTGTAGTAAATCTAGATGTGGTTATGGCCCAGAGAAAAATATCGGCCGGTGCCCTGGCGGAAAAAGTCGGTATTACTCCTGCTAACCTGTCCATTCTTAAGAATAACAAGGCGAAGGCAATTCGCTTCTCCACCTTGGAGGAACTCTGTCGCATCCTGGAATGCCAGCCGGGAGACATTCTCGAATACAAAGAATAGTTAGGAGAAACTCATGGATAAAAAGTTAATAATACCTGATCGCCGGGATATGTACCTGGCCATCGGCATGGTTTTGTGCGGCTTCTTTTTCTGGGAGTGCGGACTCATAAGCTATGAATCATCGATAGGAAAAGCAGTATTTACCATCGTTATATGCGGAGTAAGCGGCTCATATCTTTATGCAAACGGTCTCAGGCAGAGCAAAAAAAGTTTGATATCTTTGGCGTTAATGGCAGTACTCGGGATAAGCTTCATACTTTTCTCGGGACGCACTGAACACGCGGTAACACTCCCTGTATTAGCAGCATTGTATCTTTACTGGGTGGCGCTTACCTGCGGACAGACAATGGACGGAAAGCTTTCTTTATACGTTCTGGGAGATATGCTTAAACAGGGTGGGGTCATCCCTTTCGTCAACTATGAAACCTGTCCGATAGTAATAGTAAAAAGCAGCAAGGGTAAAGGCGGAAAAAGCATACTTCTGGTAGTAGTTGGCATTGCGATTGCCATACCGCTTGTAATCACGGCACTCATACTCTTATCTGCAGCAGATGAATCCTTTAATATGCTCGTGGGTAAGGTTCTTAATCAGATTTCATGGAGATGGCTCGAATACCTGGCTGAATTCATTTTAGGAATTCCGCTTGCGTTCTATCTTTTCGGACAGGCTTACGGAAACGTTAAGGGAGATAAGCAGGAGACTATGAACAAGAAGTCGCTGTCTAAGTTTGCAAGGGCACTCGCTAAGTTCCCGCCGCTCATCGGAACCACGATTCTTGCATGTCTGAATGTCATATATATTGCATTCCTCGGAGTTCAGATTACCCACGTCGTTAAGGGCCTTCCGAAAGACATGAGCTATTCCGAGTTTGCCAGACAGGGATTTTTCCAGCTTTGCGATGTGGTGGTTTTAAATTTGGTGCTTGTAATAGCTATCGGACTTTTATACAAGAGAAAGGGCAGAGCGAAGAAACTTGTAAGAATACAGATGGCATTGATGTCGCTGCTGACTATAGGAATTACATTCACGGCATTGGCCAAGATGTTTATGTACATTGATGTATACGGGCTGACACAGCTCAGGATCTACACGAGCGTCTTCATGGCTTTCCTCGTTATAGTGTTCCTGTCCATCGGAGTGTATCAGTTTAAACACTTTAACATAGGTATGCTGATCTGCATTGCGGGTCTCGTTATCCTCATAGCTTTCAACTATGCGGGTGTTGACAGAACGATTGCCAAGTACAACATCTCACGATTTGAGAAGGGAAGTCTCGGAATGATGGATGAGAAGCTCATGTACTCACTGGGCGACGGTGCGACTCCCGAGCTCTATAAGTTTTGGAAAAAGACGGGAGATGCAAAGGTCGCGGAGGTGCTTGAAGGCTTACCTGCCGACAGCGGATGGTGTTCATGGAGTGTAGAAAGAGAGCTGGCAAACCGTGCAAGAGATAAATACAGAAAAGAAAAATAAAACCAGGTATTTATTGAAAAACTAATAATGCTATGTTAATATAAGCGGGCTGGCAGAAAATGTCGGCCCGTAAATATTGCTAAATAACTTGCCGTGGAGAGTTGACCGAGCGGCTAAGGAGCTCGCCTGGAAAGCGAGTAGGGTGTAACAGCCTCGTGGGTTCGAGTCCCATGCTCTCCGCCAAAACGAAGCCTTGAGAAGTGTCATATAAAGGTCCACAGAGGTACCCAGACTACCTTCAAACGCCATTTTAGTGGTGTAGATAGTGGTGTGAGCTTGTATACAATCTCATCAAAAGATGACATTACACCACCGCATACTTGACAATTAATACGACAAATAATCTAAAAGTCGCAGTCTAAAAGTATAGAAATAATTCATTTATCATATGGCTATAAGGAGGTATTCTGTGATGACAAAATATAAACTTACTTATGACGAAACGAGAATAATAATACTCAGCCTTATAGAACTAAAAAATCAACTCATCAGGGAGGGCAGATACACTGATGCTGTCGATGAGCTTATTATCAAATTCATGCAATAAGAATGGGCTTCCTGCCCGGTACATGACCTTGCTATCCGGCAAGGTCTTTTTTGTTAAAGGCGCTATGCCGGAAAGGAAGACATATGACAAAGGAAGAAACAATGAAAGCTATTGCTGAAGGAAGATGCGATTTGATCTGCCCTATAATCGAGAAGATGGCTCAGCTGACCATAAAAGGATTCGATTATGCGGCAGAACATTACTTCAAATCCGATGAGGATTTCCTGCTGTTCGATCTCTTGCTGAGACTGGCAGATGATGACATGTACTTTGAAGCCGTCGATGTACTCATCATATTTTTCAGTCTGACTGACATGAAGGAGGCTATGCTGCTTACGACAATCATAGCTGCAAGTGACAGAGAAGATGTTCATGAAGCATTTATGGACTACTTCCTGACCTACGCAGACGAAGCTATCGATAAGCGTATGGATTACCTCATTGAACACGATCTGGTGTAGGGGGTGAGATATGGCAGATAAAGTCGATATTCGCGCACCTGTAGCTATTCGAGAGATACCCATCGAGCTCATAGATCCGTTTCCAAATCACCCATACAAGGTGGTAGATGATACAGATATGGATCAGCTTGTAGAAAGCATCAGAGCAAAGGGACTTCTCACACCATGCATCGTTCGCAAGATGAACGGAAACAGATTCGAACTCGTAGCAGGGCACAGGCGTAAGCACGCATGTGAAAAGCTGGGCTTTAAAACTCTTAAATGTGAAGTTCTGGAAATATCCAGAGAAGAAGCAACTATTCTTATGGTTGAGTCAAACTTCCAAAGAGACAGAATTCTACCGAGTGAGAAGGCATTCGCATATAAGATGCGACTCGAGGCAATGAAAAAGCAGATTTCTCGAATGAGGCAGAACCAGAAAAAGGGAATGCTGATAGGCGGAGAACCTCCTGAGAAACAAATTGAGGAAGCAAGCACTCACCTTCAAAACTCATATTGGCTTGATGATGAAGACATATCAAAGATTGGAAATGAAGGTCTGAGAGAAAGCAAAAAGCTAAAAACAAGGAATGACAATCTTGGTGCCCCAGTGGGGCACCTTAATAAGGGAAAAAAGACAAGGGATATAGTTGCTGCGGATGTAGGAGAAAGCAAATCACAAATACAGAGATATATCCGTCTAACTGAGCTAATTCCGGGCATTCTTAACCTTGTGGATGAAGGAAAAATAGGAGTTCGAACCGCTGTTGAATTATCATATCTCGGACCTCATCAGAATAGCATTCTTGAATGTATGGAGCTAAATGAGAGTTATCCTACACAGGCACAGGCCATACGAATGAGGAGGTTATTTGAAAAAGGTGAGCTGTCTTCTGAGCAAATAAAAAGCATCATGACAGAATCGAAGCCAAATCAAAAGGAAAGATTCTCTATGAGCAGCGAAAAGATTTTTAAGTTGCTACCGAAAAACTTATCAAGAAGACAAACAGAAAAATATGTAGAAGCTGCCCTTGAGCATTATGCTCGTTATTTGGAGAGAAAAGCAAAGGGCAGGGAAAGATAAATAAGGAACCAAGGCATAGGTTTCATCTCCATAGGGCATAGATAGGCACCTGGGTAAAAACTTAGATGCCTTTTTTCATACCCGAAAACAGAAAGGAAAAACGTAATGAAAGAGAAAAACGAAAAGACAAACGATGAAGTGATCATGGTCACAGATGATACAGGCATGCAGCTCTACCTGAGCGAAAAGGCAGCAAACAGACTCTCGTGGATTCTCACAGGGCTATTTGCTCTTATCAGCCTACCTGTATTTATCCTGGCCTTCATGTGCATGTAAGAGAAAGGAGAAAAAGCAATGATAAACACAAGTAACAAAGGCATCAAGGAGTTTATAGCCAGAGTCATGCTCATGGCACTTATTCTCTCGGGATGCATGATGGCAAGCCCTAGTGTGGCATTTGCAAAAGCACAGACGGTAACACTCAAGTACGGCAAGACCATCACTTACGGTAGCGGCTGGACAGGCCATACCTCTATGAAATGGGTCACACATGTAGACGGAGAAGCAGTAGACCTCGATGATGAGCCGGGTGTATCAAGATCGTATGCATATTGCGTGCAGCCGGCAAATATAGCACCGGATCCAGGAACCTATAGCGTAACAATTGTCGATGATGAC
>CACYFZ010000020.1 GCA_902773835.1 uncultured Eubacteriales bacterium
TGCCACGGCAATATTTGCAGGAGCCCGATGGCAGAGTATGTTTTAAAGGAAATGGTTGAAAAGCGCGGAATAGCGCAAGAATTTGAGATAGCTTCGGCTGCGACCAGCACGGAGGAGATTGGTATGCCGGCATATCCGCCTGCAAAGAAGAAGCTGGCAGAGAACGGCATATCTTGTGAGGGACATAGAGCGCATAGGATGACAGCTGATGAGTATGACTACTACGATATGGTCATATGCATGGATAACAACAACATTAGGAGTCTTGAAAGACGTCTGGGAGAAGACACTGACGGAAAGTACAGCCTCATGCTCGATTACACAGACAGAGCAGGATATGAGGTGGCCGATCCTTGGTATACGGGCAACTTCGATGCCACCTGGCGTGATGTAACAGACGGATGCGAGGGCTTGCTTAAACACCTCGGATATGATGAATAGAATAAGCAGATGGACAAGACCGCGTTTTGTAAAGACGCGGTTTTTTATATTTAGGTTTATTTAAGTTATGAAGAGTATATTCACTCCAAGAAAGGAGATAAATAGATAATGAATACGAAAAAGATAATAGCTTTAATACTAATTTCAGCGATGACCGTACTAAGTGCATGTGCCTCACAGCAGAGCGCTGAGTCATCGGATTCAAATACAACTAAAGATCAGAAATATCTTACTGCCGAAGACATCACTGTTAATGAGAAATATGAAAACAGCACAGACGGTGAGCATGCGATTGAAGTAAGCGGAGAGACTAAAGTGTACAAGAATATCGGCGTGACTAAGACAGGCGATGCCGATGGAGATGAGGCAGATTTCTACGGAGAGAACTCAGCCGTATTTGCCACAGAGAAAGGGACACTAAGTATAAATGATTCGCTGGTTCAGACCAACGGCAGACATGCTAATGGAGTATTCTCTTATGGTGAAGGTACAACGGTAAACATATCTGATTCCGTTATAGAGACTGAAGGCGACTGCTCAGGAGGTCTGATGACCACAGGCGGCGGAACAATGAATGCTTCAAACCTTACAATAAATACAAAAGGCAGATCGTCCGCAGCAATACGATCTGACAGAGGCGGCGGTAATGTTACAGTGGACGGTGGATACTATAAAACAGAAGGTCTGGGTTCGCCGGTTGTATACTCGACGGCAGACATTACGGTAAGTAATTCTTTGATGGAATCTACCAAATCTGAGGGTATAGTCGTAGAAGGCAAGAATTCCGTAACACTTAATAATGATAATCTCGTGGCAGATAACAACGAGCATAATTCAGATAAGTCAGATAACTTCAATGCAGTAATGATTTATCAGTCCATGTCCGGAGATGCGGATGAGGGAAAGGCTTCGTTTACTGCAAACGAAGGAAGTATTACAAATAAAAACGGAGACGTGTTCTTTGTAAATAACACTGCGTGCGATATTAATCTCAACAATGTGGAGATAACAAATGAGGATGAAGAGGGACTGTTCCTCAGAGCTGAAGCAGCCGGATGGGGAAATGAAGGCAGCAACGGCGGTAAAGTCAATCTGAACGCGTCTTCACAGACGATTACAGGCGATATAAGCGTAGATGATGTATCGGTCCTTAATATGTATCTTAAGGAAAAATCAAGCTTTACAGGGGCTATAAACAGCAGTAAGCAAAGCGGAGATGTATATGTTGAGATAGAGGATGGCAGCAGCTGGACACTGACAGCCGATTCATATATATCAGGGCTTACAGTCACGGATAAAACCGCGATATCTTTAAACGGACACAAGTTATATATTGACGGTAAGGAGTATAAAGAAGGATCTGCATCAGAAGGAACAGCCTTTGAAGTGAAGACTGAAAGCTCCGGAGGCATGGGGACTCCGCCGGATGGTGCAGCTCCGCCTGACGGAGGCCAGGCTCCTCCAAGCGGCGGACAGGCTCCGCCAAACGGTGATGGAGGGACACCGCCTGAAAAACCGGATGGAGAATCTGAGTCAAACAACAATTCAATATAAATAATCAGACTCGTTTCAAGCTGAAGCGAGTCTTTTTAGTTTCGTTTAAGGAGTCCTTCTTATAATTACGGTGTAAATGGTTGATCTTACGTTTGTAATAAACGAATGTAGAAAGGAGCTACTATAATGGCTAAGAAGAAAACAGATAAAAAAACCGAAGTTATTAATGAAATAGTTGAAGAGGTTGAAGATGTTAGAGACGTTAAAGACGTGAAGGCCACTGATCAGATGGCTGAAGATCGAGCCGATGAAGTCCCTGTCGTAGTAGAGGGCAATGTAAAGGAAAAACCGGAATCCGCCGAAACATTTGATGAGGTAATAAGTGAAACAGCAGACGAACCGACTGAAAGAGCATTCGAGACAGTAGACTCTGCGGTCGAGGAAAAAGAAGAACTCAGTCTTGAAGAGCAGTTAAAAGCGGCTCGTGTTGAGAAAGAACGTCTGGAAAAAGAAGTTGCAAAAAAGGCTGCTTTAGAACGCAAGTATCAGAGAAAAAAGAAGAGGACTGAATTTTTCAATAAACCGCTTACGAGGAAGTTCGTTATTGCCTCTTTGGCCATAGCACTTCTGGCAAATCTGGCATTGACAGGCAGCGTTTTGGCTTTGACATCTAAGATTAATCACAGAGATAAAGCTGTAAAGAGCGAAGAGTACGGATACAGACAGGATATGCCGAATGACAATTTTGACGACAGGCAGAGGAACTATCAGCCCTTCGATGACCAGTACGGCGGAGGTTCAGATAATGGTCAATTCAATAATCAGTATGGGGATCAAGATGACTCTTACAATTACTGGTTCGGAGGGGGCGATTCAGATAACCAAAACAACGAAAACAACAATATAGGCAACAATCAATCACAGGGAAACAACAATAATAAATCCAAGGCTTCTATAGGTATTGTTATAAGTGAAAACTCCGGAATTTATGTGGCTCAGGTAACGGGAGAGAATGCCAAAAGCGCAGGATTCAAAGAAGGGGATAAGATCGTATCGTTTGAGGGAAAGAATATATCAAACAGCAATGACCTTATATCTGCAGTTCAGTCACATAATGCCGGAGACAGTGTCGCCGTCACAGTGGAGAGAGACGGACAAAAGGTAGAAATCAAAACAACGCTGGAGTAAACTAAAGAATATGAGAATATTATTAGCAGAAGATGAAAAGGCGCTTTCAAAGGCGTTGGTAAAAATTTTTGAAGCCAATAATTACTCCATTGATGCTGTTTATGACGGACAGGAGGCATTGGATTATCTTGAGGCGGGCAATTATGATGCAGCCGTACTGGATATAATGATGCCGAAGGTGGACGGCATAGAGGTTCTGAGAAGAATAAGAGAGTCCGGAAGTAATCTTCCGGTACTGATGCTGACAGCCAAATCTGAAGTTGAGGACAAGGTTAAAGGCCTGGACACCGGAGCCAATTATTATTTGACGAAGCCTTTTGCAACAGAAGAACTGCTGGCCGCAGTCAGAGTTATTACCAGACCCTCGGCAGATACGGGAAGCAGGCTTAAAGTAGGTAACTTGACGCTTGACAGAGCAACTTTCGAGCTTTCTGCACCAAACGGATCTGTCAAGCTTGCAAACAAAGAGTTTCAGATGATGGAACTTTTGATGGCTCACCCGGGAAACATTGTGTCCGTAGATACATTCATGGATCACATCTGGGGATACGATACTGATACCGAGAGCAATGTAGTCTGGGTATACGTATCGTATTTGAGAAAGAAGCTGGTATCGCTTGGTTCTGATGTGAGCATAAAAGCAAGCAGAAATGTCGGATACTCTCTTGAAAAGAAAGAAGAGAACTAAAGAACAGGTAATCGTTTAAATGATAAAAACCCTTAAAAGAAGATTTGTAATACTTGCGATGGTATCGCTGGCTTTGCTCCTTGCTGCTATAGTGGCCGGAATGAATATCATGAACTATAACAAAGTCATCAGTGATGCCGATGAGAGAATCGCTGTCATTCAGGCAAACGACACGAACTTTATAAGCAATCCTCTTTACGGATTATTCGGAAGAGAAGACGGAAGAGGCCGCAGGATGAGCAGAGACGAAGCAGAGGAGCTGAGATTCTTTACTGTGCTTGCGGACGGAAGCGGAAATGTCGTGGCCATAAACACAGAAAGGATTTCCGCCGTCGATGATACTGCTGCCATCGAAATTGCAAATAAGGCATTATCGTCAGGTAATGATAACGGCTTCATCGGAGAACTGAGATACGGGGTAAGCCTCGACGGTTCATACATAAAAATGGCATTTCTTGACTGCGGAAGAGTACTGGACTCATACAGGGACTTTCTGAGGGCAAGTATTATCATGTCTCTTATAGGTCTTCTGCTAGTGTTCTTTATAATCCTTTACTTTTCGGGACGCATAGTTAAGCCGGTAGCGGAAAGCTATGAGAAACAAAAGCGATTTATAACAGATGCGGGACATGAAATAAAGACCCCCCTGGCCATAATAAAGGCCAATGCAGATCTTATGAAGATGGATCTCGGAGGAGAGGATAAGAAATCCCTCAGCGAAGAAGAACTTTCGGATCTCAGAAATGAACTTGAGGAGATTAATAATCAGACCGACAGGCTGGGAGGTCTCACCAATGACTTGGTATATCTTTCCAGAATGGAAGAGAATGCAAATACCCTCGTAACAAGTGATGTTCCTATTTCCGATATATTAACTGAGTCTGTTATATCTTTCGCAGCATTGGCCAAGGAAAAGGGCGTAGAGATAGTTTCGGATATTGAAGCACCGGTCTTTACAAAGGGAAATACAGAGGAGACGGAAAAGCTTATATCCATTCTCATGGATAATGCCGTAAAATATTCCGAAGACAATTCTCAGATATCGATCAGGCTTACAAAAGATGCTAAAAATGCCAATCTTGAGATAAAGAATAAGACAAAGGAAAACCTGGACAATGAGAGCCTTTCGCATGTGTTTGAAAGGTTCTACAGAACCGACAGCTCCAGGAACTCAGAGACGGGAGGACATGGCATAGGTCTTTCAGTTGCCAAGGCAATTGTGACATCATGCGGAGGCAGCATTAATGCATATACGGAAGACGGAAGCGAATTTATTATAAAAGCAGTTTTACCATTGTCTTAAATGAGAAAAACTGTTGACATTTCACCCCTTAATATGTGATAGTAATCACGGATTAATGAGGGAGTAGCTTGCGCAGAGATGCGTAACATATTTCGTCAAGACGGGCACGGCCCCGGGATATGTTGTAAGTAGCGAGACTTTTACCGATTTTTTTTGGTAGATGTCTCTTTTTTATAGATTTGGGTATTACAGATACCCGGAGGGAAAAGCATATATGGACACAACTAATATTATCTCGTTATTAGGAGGAGTTGCGATGTTCCTGTTCGGAATGTCGGTTATGGGGGACTCTCTCAAAAAAGTTGCGGGAAGAAAGATGGAGGCTATCCTGTATAAGCTGGCCGGAAATCCTATCAAAGGAATACTTCTGGGTACGGGAGTTACGGCGGCTATTCAGTCATCGTCTGCGACATCCGTAATGGTAGTCGGTTTTGTAAACTCCGGAATGATGCAGGTAAAACAGGCCATAGGAATCGTCCTCGGCGCCATACTCGGAACCAGTATTACTGGTTGGATACTCTGTCTTAACAGCATCGGAGGCTCTGCTGCCGGAGTTGCAAGTTTTCTGAGCACGGAGGTGCTTACGGGAATAGTTGCGCTCATAGGTATAATCCTTTGGATGTTTGCAAAGAAGACAACGTATAAGAATGTCGGCGGAATACTTCTCGGCTTCGCCGTTCTTATGTACGGAATGAGCATGATGTCGGGAGCCATAGTTCCTCTGAGAGAGGATCCGAAGTTCATCGAAATGATGACCAGCTTCTCAAATCCGATTCTCGGAGTTTTAATCGGTATGGTTGCAACGGCTGTCATTCAAAGTGCCAGCGCTGCGGTAGGTATCCTGCAGGCATTGGCAGTAACGGGAGCTGTTGAATTCGATATGGCATTTCCTATTCTTATGGGTATAGGTATCGGTGCGTCCGTTCCGGTTATGCTGAGCGCGCTGGGTGCAAGCACCAATGGTAAGAGAACAGCCTTCGTGTATCTCATTATTGATGTATTGGGCGCTATTCTCTGCGGAGGAATATTCTATATCGCCAACGCCATAATAGGCTTTGATTTTATGAGCAAGCAGATGAGTATGGTGGATGTGGCTCTCGTAAACACACTTTACAGAGCGGCGATAGTCGTTCTTCTTGCACCTGCAATAGGCCTTCTTGAAAAGCTGGTTTGCAAGTTGTTCCCTGAGGATCCGAATGTAGCAGCAGAGAAAGCAGATATGGACAGACTGGAGCCGAGATTCCTTAATCACCCTACACTTGCCATCAGCCAAAGTAAAGCCGTAATTGATTCGATGGCTACCAGGGCACTTGAGAGTGTGGCAACCGGGATAAAGGTTAGAAGGGAATTCAGCAAAGAAAGATTCAAAAGAGTTGTAGATCTTGAAGATGTGCTGGACAGATATGAGGATAAACTGGGAAATTATCTCTTCAAGATAACTACTGCAGGAGAGCTTACCCAGGAACAGTCAGCAGAGGTAAGTAAATACCTCAGAGTACTCTCGGACTTCGAGAGGATATCCGACCACGCGAGAAATATAGGAGAAGCAGCTCAGGAAATAGAAGAAAAGAAAATTGTTTTCTCTGATAAAGGAAAGATTGAGATGGATGTGCTCGAAGATGCGATAGAAGAAATCACGAGACTTACAATAGACGCATTCATCAATAATGACGGAGACGCAGCTTTCAGAATCGATCCTCTGGAGGAAGTAATTGACGATCTCTGCGATGAGATGAAGTCCAACCATATAGACAGAGTCAGCAAGCATGAATGCACTTTGGAAATCGGCTTTGTATTCAACGATCTCATTACGGATTACGAGAGAATCGCCGACCACTGCAGCAATGTGGCCGTAGACATATTGGAAACCGTATCCGGAGATGCAGGTTTGCATGAATTCCGTCTGAACCCTGAGTTCAGAGAAAACACCAGATTCAAGGAGTGTTTCTCAGAATATAAGAGCAGATTTGAAATCCCTCATGCATAGAAAACAAAATAAAGAATAAGTTTAAAAACCGTATCATGAAATAATCAAGATGCGGTTTTTTGATGTATAATATAAGAGTAAAGGTACGGATATACCGAGACTGATAAATGAGAAATAAAAACGATCTGATTTCAAAAATATTTTTCAGTATGCTGCCTGTTCAGGTGCTCATTTACGCGATGGGATTTATCAATACCATCGTGGATGGTGTAATGGCGGGCCGTTTTATTGATGCTCAGACGGTTGGTGTTGTGGGACTTTATTTCTCAATGGTAAATATCTTTAACGCGGTCGGAGCCGTTATACTGGGAGGTACGACAGTTCTCTGCGGAAGATACATGGGAAGAGGAGATGCCCAAAAGACACAAGGAGTCTTCTCTCTAAACATTACCACCACAATGATTACGGCTGCATTATTGACACTCATGAGCCTGGTGATTCCGGGACCGATTGCAGATATACTGGGTGCAAATGATGCGCTTAAACCTGCTCTTATGACATACATCAGAGGATATGCCATAGGAATCATTCCTATGCTTTTGTCTCAGCAGCTGGCATCTTTTCTGCAGATGGAAAGACAAAATGCCAGAGGATATGCCGGGATAGCAGGAATGATTATCTCCAATGTTACTCTGGATATTGTTCTGGTAGGAGTGATCAGGATGGGTATCTGGGGGCTCGCTCTTGCCACGGCTCTCAGCAACTGGATTTATTTCCTTATTCTCGTGCCTTATTATCTTACGGGCAAATCAAGCATGCGTTATGACAGAACTGCCATCCCGTGGAAGGAACTCGCATCTCTTGTGAAGATCGGATTCCCGGGAGCATTGCTGATTTTCTGCCTGTCCATACGCTGCATCATGTTAAACCGCATACTTCTTCGCTATGCGGGAAGTGACGGCCTCTCAGCCTATGCTGCATTTAATATGATAGCGGGACTCTTTATCGCTTACTGCGTGGGCAACGGTAACGTGGTCCGTATGCTTATAAGTGTATTCGTCGGAGAGCGCGATAAGAAATCAATGCGCAGAGTCCTTCAAATAGTATTTACGAAGGGAATGGTCTTAGCTGTCACTTTGACGGCAGTGGTCATTATCCTTACGCCGTTCCTGTCCGGACTATTCTTCCCTGACAGAAGCAGTGAAGTATACAGACTGACATACCAACTCTTTATAATATATGCACTTTGCATTCCGTTTGTGCTGGTGGCACAGGTCCTTACCAACTACATGCAGGCCACCGGGCATAACCTCTTTGTAAACATCATGTCGGTAGTTGACGGACTTCTTTCAATTGTAATACCGGCTGCTATACTGGCGCCTGTGCTCGGTGCTCTCGGTGTGTGGCTTTCAAATCCTATAGGAATCGTAATAACAATACTGACTGTTCCGATATACGCATTAATATATTGGAAACGCGTCCCGAAAAATCTTGATGAGTGGATGTTCATTAAGCCGAACTTTACTGTGTCAGATGAAGATTCACTGGATATTCCTATCAGGAGCATGGATGATGTTTCCGAAACTTCTGCTAAGATTCAGGAATTCTGCGATGCACATGATATAGCGGCACGCCCTGCATATTATGCATCTTTATGCCTTGAGGAGATGGCAGGAAATGTCGTAAAATACGGATTTACAGGTGACACTAAAAAGCATACACTCAACGCCACGGTTGTGTATTTCGGAGACACCGTAATGCTGAGACTTAAGGATGATTGTCCTGCATTCAATCCTAACGAGATGGCAGAGATGGTGGCTTCAAAAAGAAATCTGGATAATATAGGAATCCGAACGGTATATAAGATAGCTGATGAAGTTACGTATCAGAATTTGCTGGGGCTTAACGTCCTCACGATCAACATAAAAGAAGAGAATATAGCGGAGATGGAAGCCAACGATTATCTTTTGGAGAGGCGTCTGAAAGAACTGGATCCTATGCTCCACAGGATATTCCTCGATACCGCTGCAACGAGTCAGCTTATACTTACGAAGTATAAGACACTGTTCCCTGAGTATACGGATCACAGTCAGTTCCACAGCTTGACTGTTATCGATTCCTGCAACAGACTTATAGGCAGAGCACAGATAGATAAACTTAATAAAGATGAGGTCTTCGTACTTTTGATGGCGTGCTATCTGCATGATGTCGGCATGGGTATAAGCGATAAGGATTATGAGGAGTTCAAAGACAAGCTCGGCGCAGATCAATACTTTAAGGAGCATCCTAATGACAACAGGGCGGACTTTGTCAGGACATATCATAATGATTTCAGTGGCTTGTTTATAGAAAAATATGCAGATCTATTCGATCTTCCGAGCGAAGAATATGTCTTCGCCATTAAGCAGGTGTCGAGAGGGCACAGGAAGACCGATCTTTATGACGAATCGGAGTATCCGTCTGAATATAAGATGCCTGACGGAAATACGGTTTGTCTGCCTTATCTGGCTGCTTTGGTACGCCTGGCGGATGAGATAGACGTAGCTGCATCCAGAAATCCTATTCTGCTTTATGATTTGGATTTTATCAGCAGTGAGATCGGCTTAATAGAAAACAAAAAGCTGATGGCGGTCAATGAAGTCAGAATGACGAGGTCATCATTTGTTCTTTATGCCGATACGAAAGAAAAGAAAATATATACAGCTCTTGAAAAGGCTGTTAAAAAGATGCAGGAGACTCTGGATCTTTGCCGCGACGTGGTAGAAAAGAGAAGCCGATTTACTATTACTCAAAGGAAGGTCGTTTTGAGAGAGTTGAACAGAGACAAAGAATAAAGCGATACTATTCAGATACATTCTTGGGGGGATTTTCAGTTGAAAGCACAAAGACTTATATGCAAATTTCTAATACTGACGATGCTCAGCGCATCGTCACTTATTATGTCCACATCCTGCAGAAGCGGGGAGAACGGACAGGTTTACGTATATTGTTACGGTGATTACTTCGATCCTATGCTGATAGATAAGTTCGAAGAAGAAACCGGCATTATGGTAATACCGGACTATTATGATACCGCCGAAGAGATGTACACGGTTCTTGAAAACAATGCTACTACTTATGACTGCGTCTGCACTTCAGATTATATGATACAGCGTATGATAGATAACGATATGCTTGGAGAACTCAATAAATCCAACATCCCTGATGTAAAAAATATCTCCGATGTTTATATGAAGAAGTCGGAAACCTTCGACCCGGGCAACAAGTATTCCGTGCCTTATCAGCTCGGAATCTCCGGCATACTCTACAACACAAAGATGGTAGGTGATGTAGAGATAGATTCCTGGGATGATCTTTGGAATGAGAAGTTTAAAGGGCAGATGGTAATGCCCGACAGCGTAAGAGACGCATTCATGATAGGCCTTAAGAAAAACGGCTATTCACTTAATTCTACGAATGAGAAAGAGATTAGGACGGCTGCGGATGAACTCATAGCTCAGAAGCCTCTGGTTTATAAGTACGCCAACGACTCCGCCAGAGATCTGTTGGCTGACGGCTCAGCTTCAGTGGGAGTAGTTTGGAACGGAGAATACATTTACACAAAGGATTTAAACGAGGATGTTGAATTCGTAGTTCCGAAAGAGGGTACTGAATTCTTTATTGATTCATGGGTTATTCCGAAAGAGGCAAGCAATAAAGAAAATGCAGAAAAGTGGATCAATTTTCTTTGCAAGGCGGAAGTTGCCGCACAGAACTTTGACTATCTGTACTACACAACACCGAACGAGGCGGCACTTGAGCTAATAGATGAGGAATACCTGAACGAGGAAGCAGTATTCCCGTCGGCGGAGACTATTGAAAGCTGTGAACTTCTTAAGACTTTGGACAGTAAAACAACGGAACTTTACAGTAACTATTGGAAGAAAGTGAAGTCTGAATAAACGGAAACAAACATTGTCGTTTTGTATCCCAAACTCATAATCACAGTGATAGTTAAAGCCCTGTTCCGGGTGGAAACAGGGCCTCTTTTATTATTCTTTTTTCTTTTCTGTTTTCTTGATCTTGGCCTCGGATTTCTTCACCTTGGCACCGGCTTTAGCCTCGGCCTTTGCTCTCTTAGCTTCTTTTTTCTTGACCTTCGCTTTTGCCTTGGAATTCGATTTAGCATCTGACGAGTCGTAACTATCTATATCTTTGATAGGCTCCGAAACCATAGGAATGGCTTCGATTGCCTTGAAGTACTTCTGATAATTGTTGTTGTAGTTATTCTTGTAATCATCGTTGTTGTTTACGTGGAGTTCATGTATATACGAATGCTCCTGGCCGAAGATTTCGCTGTTGTCACGTTCCAGTATGTATACGGCGATATCGCTGCACTTATCCGAGATGTGCTCGGCATTGGTCAGTACGCTCTGGAAGTGGATGCCCTTAAAAGCATCACATAGGTGGTTGACCATACGATATACATGGCGTGCATTAAGCTCTTCGATAAGATCATCAATTACTTCTTCCAAAGGCTCTACTTTAGCTGCTAGTGCTGAACTCTTTTCTTTATAGGCTCTTGCCGTAATATTCAATATCTCGAAAATTGCATCGAAGGCAATTCGGAGTTCGTCTAAGGCGGTTTCGGAGAATTCCTTACCGCTGGCTCTGAGTGATTCAATCTCATCTGAGATGTTCTGTGCCAGGTCACCGATTCTTTCATAACAAATAAGAGATTTAAGAGTGTAGTTCTGCCTTTTGGTGTCTTTTTCGCTAGTGACATGAGAAGAAAGAGAAACTACATACTTGTTGGCAGCGTCTGTCATGCTGTCGAGGAGGTTTTCCCTTGCTTCTATTCTCTGTGCACGTTTAGGATCATATTCAAATATTTGCTTTACTGCAGCGTCGACATTATGATTGGCGATTTCGCTCATTTCCCAGACAACTCTGTCTACCTGATCTAATGCAAGAGTAGGGGAGGTGAAGAGACGTTTGTCCAGAGCATCAAGAGTTGCGATGGCATTAACATCTTCCTCTTCTATAGGTTCATCTTTAACGAGGCTGCATGTTATTCGTTCGAAAAGACCTGTGAGAGGAAGCAGAACAATAGCCGGGACCAGTCTGAAGAAACCGTGGATGTTTGCAACACCGCCGGAATTAAGGACTTTTCCCCACAATTCATCGTTGATGATGCCGGTGGTTCTGCCGACGAATACTATCAGGAAGCAGAGCAGGGCGGCAAACACGTTATATACGATGTGTACAACCGCGGTGCGCCTCTGATTAGGTCGTGCACCTATACTGCTTACGAGATATGTTGTAATACAGTCTCCGATATTAACACCGATAATAACGGCGAATATAGCGCTGAATGTAACGCCAACTGAACTGGCAATAGACTGAATAATACCTACTACAGCGGATGAACTTTGAACTATTCCGGTTACGACTACACCTGAGAGGAAGCCGAGGAAGTAGTTATTCTCAAATGCTGTGAGCAGACTGCTTAGAGACTCTCCGAAGCCGGAAACAATGCTACTCATATAAATCAAACCCATAAAGAGAATGCCGAAACCACAGGCTACGGAACCGATGGTTTTAGAGGCACTGGATTTAATAAACATTATGAAAACTATTCCGATTACAAGCGAAAGAGGCGCCAGGTTGTCAGCTTTGAAGAAATACAGAGGACTGTTCATACCGGAACTTACGTCCATAAGACGGATAATCTGAGCCGTAATGGCTGTTCCGACATTTGCACCGAGGACTATTCCTACGGATTGATGGAATGTAAGAAAACCGGCACCTACCAGACCAACTGTAATTACAATTGTGGCGGTGGAGCTCTGAATTATACAAGCAACCAGCATGCCCAGTATAAAGCCCATGTAAGGTTTGTTGGTAACTCGGGCCAGTGCCTCTCTCATGGCTCCGCCGGACGAGCTTTTAAGGCCGTCGCCCATGACTTTCATTCCGTATAGGAACATGGCCAGACCGCCCAGAAATGCAATAACATTATAGAAAATTACCATAAAACTATATTCCTTTTTTACTTTATAGTACTAAGCCCCAAACGCTTCCCCAATATAGTATATGCATTGTTCCTGTCAAACTCAAATGAAAAAGCTGTGAAGGAATTATGTGCGTAAGCCGGAGACGATGTAATAAAAGGACGAAAAATAAAACATAGATTGTTCTTGAATTAATCCTACCTAAATGGTAGGATTTAGCGTGGAAGATAAAAGTCGAGAAAGGAGAAGTGCCTTATGATGGTTTCAACCAAAGGCAGATACGCTCTTACGGTAATGGTAGATCTGGCCAGGAATGCGGCAGATGCCTATGTGTCCCTGTCTGACATTGCAGAGAGAGAGGATCTGTCAATGAAATACCTTGAAAGCATTATATCAACTCTTAATAAAGGCGGAATGCTTCTTAGCCTCAGGGGTAAGAACGGAGGATATAAATTGGCCAGAGAGCCGAAAGACTACAATATAAATGAGATACTTCTTTTAACAGAAGGAACTCTCGCCCCCGTCGGATGTATTATGCAAGACGGAGTACACTGCGATAAGGCAGCAACCTGTAGTACATTACCGCTTTGGGCCGGACTCGACGGAGTAATAGAAAATTATCTCAGCAATATTACCCTCCAGGACATAATAGAGGGCAATCGAAAGAAAATGCTGGGAGACTACTGCGATAATTGCGAAAGCAATTAATCTGGAATCGGAGGGTTAAACAGATGAGAGTATATGCAGATAATGCTGCGACAACATATATGAGTGATGCTGCTAAAGCCAAGTTAATCGAATGCTTGGATAACTATAACGGCAATCCAAACAGTCTTCACTCTGACGGTCAGCGCACACAGGAAGTGCTGGATGAAGCAAGGCAGACAGTGGCTGATTGCATAAATGCAGCTAAAGCCAATGAGATTTATTTCACTTCGGGAGGGTCGGAGGCTGACAATCAAGCGCTGATAAGTGCGGCCAGAGGCCTGGCGCCTAAAGGAAAAAAACATCTTATTACCACAAATATAGAGCATCACGCCATACTTCATACTATGGCCAAGCTGGAAAAGGAAGGCTTTGAGGTAACATATCTTGCACCTGAGGCAAACGGAATAGTTGATGTGAAAAAGGTGGAAGATGCAATAAGAGAAGATACCGCTTTGGTAAGCATTATGTTCGCCAATAACGAGATGGGAGCGATTCAGCCTATAGCTGAAATCGGAGCGCTCTGCAAATCCAAAGGCGTACTGTTTCACACAGATGCCGTTCAGGCTGCGGCACATCTTCCTATAGATGTTCAGGCCATGAACATAGACATGCTCTCGATGTCAGGTCATAAGTTCCACGGTCCAAAGGGAATCGGAGTGCTTTATGCCAGAAACGGAATCAGACTTATCAATGTGATAGAAGGCGGTGCCCAGGAAAGAGGAAAGAGAGCAGGGACGGTAAATGTACCTGCGATAGCATCTATGGCAGTGGCTCTCAAGGAAGGCTGCGATAACATGGAAGAGAACATGAAGAAGGTTAGCGCCTTAAGAGACCGTCTGATAGAAGGCCTGAAGGACATACCATACTCACAGCTGAACGGGGATCCCGTAAAGAGGCTTCCGGGGAATGTAAATTACTCGTTCGAGGGAGTTGAAGGAGAAAGCCTGTTGCTCCATCTGGATATGTACGGAATAGAATGCTCATCCGGCTCTGCTTGCACCAGCGAATCACTGGATCCGTCTCACGTTCTGACCGGAATGGGAGTGCCTGTAGAAGCGGCTCACGGATCGCTGAGATTCAGCTTGGACACAGACAATACCGAGGAAGAAGTAGATTACATAATTGAGAAAGTTCACAGCGTAGTTGAGCGCTACCGCAAGATGTCGCCGTACTGGGAAGACCTCGAAAGCGGCAAGCGCGAGCACTGCATATCAAAATAGGGATATTAATGATTAAGAAAGGAAAAGTTTTATGTCTCTTTATACAGATAAAGTAATGGATCACTTTGAGAATCCGAGAAACGTAGGGGTAATTGAAGATGCGGATGCCGTAGGAGAAGTGGGAAATCCTATGTGCGGAGACATCATGAAAATGTATCTGAAGATAGATAACGATGTAATTACGGACATCAAGTTCAAGACCTTCGGCTGCGGCTCTGCCATTGCAACAAGTTCTATGGCTACAGAGCTTATTAAAGGAAAGACCCTTGATGAGGCACTTGAACTTACGAATAAAGCTGTTGTAGACGCACTTGAAGGACTTCCTGCAAGGAAAATTCATTGCTCCGTACTTGCAGAAGATGCGATAAAAGTCGCTCTTATTGACTACTATACAAAGAACGGCAGAGAATTACCGGAGAGTCTTGTCGGATTTGAACCGCATGAAGAAGAATAATAATTCACACAATCAATAAGATTGAACGAATATGCTGGTGTATAATTATTTCGGGGTGCAAGAGGTGTTCTGAAATAAGGAAAAGGGATTACACTACAGATGAAAAAAACTTGCAAAGTTGAGAAAAAAGATAATCTTGTAAACAATATATACAAGATGACATTCGACGCCGGTGAGAGTGGTTTTAATAACCCCGGTCAATACGCAATGATAGAAGCACGCGGACGCCGTAAGCCATACCAGGTATGCGAGTTCGACAGCAATAGATTCACAATAGTTTTTCCTGCTGACGATGATATCAGCAGAGATCTTTCAGAACTCAATCCGGGAGATGAAGTCGTTATCGACGGAGGTCTCGGAACGGGGTTTAATCCGGACGATGTCCCTCAGGAAGTGTGTATAGTCGCCAACGGACTCGGAATTCCCGAGATGCTGGGACTTGCCAGATCACTTCTCGTAAGAGGAAAGAAGTGTAAGACTCTTCTTGAGTATCCGAGCAAGAAAGATATTTACATGCTTGAATCTTTCAAGGACTTGGTAAATGAAATTGAAGTCGTGACAATAGACGGCAGTAACGGCAGAGAGGGACGAGTGGAAGACGTAGTTAAAGATGAAGACTACGTATTCGCAAGCGGAACTCTTGAGATGCTGAAAAAGCTTGCAGACAAGGTGCCTGCAGGACAGTTCAGCCTCGGAAGCACGGTTCTTATGCATTCCGATGACTACGATGATTGCTTCTTTGAAACGACTCAGGGAAGAAAGAATTGCAGTGACGACGGTCCTGTTTTCGATAAAAACGTGATCATATGGGATTCGCTGGGTGTTTAAGCCGAAACAAGTGAGAGTATCGCATCCCCTCGCTTGGCTTTTATACCGTATTTTTGTTGACAAGAAAGACAGACAGTTGTAAAATCAATCCGCTGCGAATTCAATTCGCAGACATTACAGATGACGTCAGGAGGTGAGACTACAATATGGCACAGGTAATCGTCAGAGAAAACGAAAGCTTGGAAAGCGCTCTTAAGAGATTTAAGAGATCTTGTGCTCGTGATGGCGTCATGGCAGAACTTCGCAAGAGAGAGCATTACGAGAAACCAAGCGTTAGACGTAAGAAAAAGTCTGAGGCTGCTCGCAAGAAAGCGCGCAAGTACTAATAAGCCTACTGATGCGAACTGTGATACGGTTCGCATTTTTTATACATACGCAACACTTGAAGATAAGGAGAACGCAATATGGGACTCAAAGAACAATTGATGGAAGACTATAAGGACGCCATGAGAAATGCGGATGCCGTAAAAAAGGAAACCGTAAACATGGTAAGAGCTGCCATAAAGCAATATGAAGTAGATCAGAGAGTCGATCTCGAAGACGATGCAGATATAATTAAGATCATCAAGAAGCAGGTCAAGATGAGAACAGACGCACTCGCCGACTTCGCTAAAGCAGGCCGAGAAGATATGGTAGACGGATACAAGAAGGAAATCGAGATCCTTCAGTCATATCTTCCGGAAGAGATGAGCGATGAGGAAATTAAGGCAAAAGTTCAGGAAATTGCAGGCAGTCTCGGCATCGAAGAAGGCATGCAGAACATGGGAACTCTTATGAAGAATGTTATGGCAGAACTCAAGGATGCTGCAGACGGTTCTGCAGTTAATAAGGCCGTAAAAGAATTTCTCAGCGGGAATTAATAATAATATAAAGAGGGATTGATGGAATACAAACTCAATATACCTGAAGAAATCAATGTACAGGGACTATTCGGAAACTATGACGCTAATATAAGGTCGGTAGAGAAGTTTACCGGAACCGAGATGAATCTCAGGGACGGTCAGCTCACTATCAAAGGAAGAGATCCGGAGCTTGCAGCCCGTATAATAGCGAGACTGATAGAAGCATTGGCACTTGAGCCGGAACTGGACCAGCAGAGGCTTCACTATCTTATAGAGATGGAAGCCGGCGGACGTGAATATGATGAGAAGCAAACTTCCAAAGATGTAGTCTGTTATACGCATACCGGAAGACCTCTAAAGCCTAAGACACAGGCCCAAAAGGAATACGTGGATAATATCCGAAAGACGGATATGGTATTCGGTATAGGTCCTGCCGGAACAGGCAAGACATATTTGGCGTGTGCTATGGCTATTAATGCGTATAAGAATAAGGAGATAGAGAGGATTATACTCACAAGACCTGCCGTTGAAGCGGGAGAGAGACTCGGCTTTCTTCCGGGTGATATGCAGGAGAAGGTAGATCCGTATCTCAGGCCGCTCTATGATGCGCTATACGATGTTCTCGGTGTTGAGGCTGCAGGCAGACTCAGAGAGAAGGGAGCCATTGAAGTTGTACCGCTCGCTTATATGAGAGGCCGCACCTTGGACAATGCATTCATTATCTTGGACGAGGCTCAGAATACCACCAGAGAACAGATGAAGATGTTCCTTACTCGTATGGGCTTTCACTCCAAGGTGGTAGTAACCGGAGATATCACTCAGGTGGATCTTCCGAGTGGAACGGTATCGGGTCTTAAAGATGCGCAGAAGATTTTGAAAGGTGTGGATGGCATAAGGTTCAATTACTTCAGCGAAGTGGATGTTGTAAGACACGAACTCGTAAAGAGAATCATAAAGGCTTATGACTCCTTCGATAACAAAAGCAAGGTGAGAACCAGCACATCTAAGGGAAACAAAGTAAGTGGCAGATAAGAAGATGATAAATATTATTTACAGCGACGAATCAGCTCATCTTACGATAGAAATATGTAATTTGCTTCAGCAAGCCGCGAATGAGACTTTAAACCTTGAGTTTAAAGAAGAACTTGCGGCTCTTGGCTTAGCATTGGAAGATCTTGAAACCGAAATCGGAGTTACCGTAGTAGATGATGAAGAAATCAGGGGTTTAAACAGAGACTACAGAGGCAACGATAAGGTCACGGATGTGCTGAGCTTTCCTCAATATGAAGGTCATGATGAAATCCTGGCAGAGATGAGCAGTGTTGAGGAAGGGGCTGCACTTCTCCTTGGAGACGTGGTAATTTGTTACGATCAGGCATTGAGACAGGCTGATGAATACGGCACGGGAACGACCAGAGAAATAGTATATTTATTTGTTCACAGCATGATGCATCTTCTGGGATATGACCATATGGAAGAAGATGAAAAGAAAGAGATGCGCGAGAAAGAAGAAGAGGTTCTCAGCGTAATAGGAATAAGCAGATGAAATCGGGTTTTATAGGAATTGTAGGCAGGCCGAATGTAGGTAAATCCACATTGATGAACTCAATGCTTGGAGAGAAAATAGCCATAACATCAGCCAAGCCGCAGACGACGTTAAACAGAATAACAGGCATTTACACAGACTTGGAATATGAGGACGGAGAGGGTATCCAGATGATATTTCTGGACACTCCGGGTATTCACAAGCCTCATAATAAGCTGGGTGCAGCCATAAATGAGACCGCTGTTAACACGCTGGACGGAGTTGACGTTATTCTACTTATTGTTGACGGCACTCAGGACTTCGGAAAAGGTGACGAAGCGGTGCTACAGCTCCTGGAAAAGGCAGCTTGCCCTTGTCTCCTTGCTGTAAATAAGACCGATTTAATCAGCCCGGAGGAATATCTGACTCTTTACAACAGATATGAGACCACCGGAATCTTTGATGATATTTACGGAGTATCCGCTCTTAAAGGTGATAATGTTCGTATGCTCAGGGACAGACTCGCAGGATATATGCAGGACGGTCCTATGTACTATCCCGAAGATATCGCTACTAACCATCCTGAACGCTTTATCGTAAGCGAAATAATCAGGGAAAAACTTATGCACTATCTTAAAGAAGAAGTGCCTCACGGAGTCTTTGTTGAGATCGAATCCTTCGAAGAACCGGAAGACGGAGACGGAATAACCGAGATTGGCGCAGTAATATACTGTGAGAAGAAGTCTCACAAGGGGATTATCATCGGTAAGAACGGAAACAAATTGAAGGGCGTGGGAAAAGCGGCCCGTAAGGATATAGAAGCACTTATCGGAGGCAAGGTATATCTCAGCCTTTGGGTAAAAGTAAAAGAGAATTGGCGCGATTCCGAGCGCACTATAAGAAACTGGGGATATAAGGATGATCGTTAATGCGGAAGGCATCGTGCTGAGGCAACGAAAAATTGCGAATAACAGGCGCATGATAGTGCTTTTTACCAGGCAGTACGGTAAGCTTTCCGCAGGTACATCCATAAATGAAAGGAGCAGAAGTAAGTCGGCCTTAGCATTAAGACCTTTTACTCATGCGGAATACGACCTGTTTAAAGGCAGAGAGTCTTACAGTATCAATTCTGCCGGCGTTCTGGACAGTTATTACTCAATAGGAGAAGATATAAATCGGTACATGACAGCTGCTGCATTTTTAGAGTATCTGGAGAAAGTGCTCGATGAAGGAGCTGCCATGCCCGGTCTTTTTAAGTTAAGTCTGGATTTCCTGGGGTCTGTTTCTGTAGTGAAAAGCAATGCAGACACACTGTTATACGCATTTATAGTAAAGTCTCTTCGCATGCTGGGTGTTATGCCGGAAATGGGATGCTGCGTCAATTGCGGAAAAGATTTGGAAGAGATTCAGGTGCCGAGAATGTTTTCGGTATCATCGGGCGGAGTAATTTGTCCTGATTGTGCCGATATAGAGAATCAAGGCGGTTCTGCGTTGATTTACAAACCCGGCTTCGATATAATTAACGTGATGAGATTCTTTGAATCTAAACCGCTGAAGGCATTTGAAAAAATTGAACTGAAAAAGGAAGATGCCAAGGTGGTAAGAGAAATTATCGCAAACTATACAGAGCGCTATCTCGATGTGGATGTGCTCAGAAAATCCGATGGGGAGGGATAAATATGGAAATTAATCTTGAAAAAATCGAATTGGTAAAAGACAGAACAGGTTGCACTTACGCAGAAGCGAAAGAAGCTCTTGAGAAAACTGAAGGAAGCGTAGTAGATGCAATTATTGCAGTAGAAGAAATAATGAATAAGGACTTCGATGCAGTAAACGGCGGAAGCCTTAAAGACAGCCCTATCTTTGCAAAAATGAAAGAAATCGTTGATAAGGGCAATGTATCCAAGATTCTCATTCAGAGAGACGACAAGACAATCGTAAATTTCCCGCTTACAGCAGGTGTTATCGGTGCTGTACTGGTACCATGGGGTGCAATCCTCGGTATTATCGCTGCAGTCGGAACCAAGTGCGACATCTCATTTGTAAATGACAAGGGAGAGGTTATCGACATCAACGGAAAAGTTGTAGGCGCTTACGATAAGGCTAAAGAGGCTGCTCAGAAGGGTGTAGATAAGATTAATGAACTCGATAAGAGCGGTAAGATTGATGATGTAATGAATTCTATCGAGCAGACAGCAAGAAGTGCTGCAGATAAGGTTAAAGGTATGGTTGATGAAGTGGCTGACAGATACATGCCGGGAGATGATACCATTACGGTAGATGAAGAGACTGAAGAATTCAAAGCTGCTGCTGAGGAAGAATTCAAAAACGAAGAAGAACTGTAAATAATTATAGAAAAGGATATTAAATAGATGGCGATTGATAAAACAGATATACCTAATACGGAAAGAGCCGTAACTATGGAAAAGATAATCGCTCTATGCAAGAACCGGGGATATATTTTCCCCGGTTCGGAGATTTATGGAGGTCTTGCCAACACCTGGGACTTCGGCCCACTGGGAGTTGAGTTCAAGAACAACATAAAGGATGCATGGAGAAAGAAATTCATAAGAGAGAGCGGTCTAAATGTAGGACTTGATGCCGCAATACTTATGAACCCTAAGACCTGGGTGGCCTCCGGTCACGTAGGTGGGTTCAGCGATCCTCTTATCGACTGTAAGTCATGCAAGACCAGATACAGAGCTGACCAATTAATCGAGGACTATCTCAAAGAAGAGAATCCGGGAGAAGAAGTCATTGTTGATGGCTGGAGCAAAGAAGAGATGGAGGGATTCATTGCGGAAAAGGGCATTAAATGTCCTAACTGCGGCAAATCCGACTTCACCGGCATAAGACAGTTTAACCTTATGTTTAAGACCTTCCAGGGCGTAACCGAGGATTCTGCAGCTGAGATTTACATGAGACCTGAGACTGCACAGGGTATATTTGTTAATTTTAAGAACGTGCAGAGAACATCACGTAAGAAGATTCCGTTCGGCATTGCTCAGGTAGGTAAATCCTTCCGTAATGAGATTACACCGGGTAATTTTATTTTCAGAGTAAGAGAGTTCGAACAGATGGAGCTGGAATTCTTTTGTAAACCGGGAACCGAACTCGATTGGTTCTCATATTGGAAGGGATATTGTGCTGCCTTCTTGAAAAACCTTGGCCTCAGTGAGGAGTATACCAGGCTGAGAGACCACAGTGAGGAGGAACTGTCGCATTATAGTAACGCCACTACGGATATTGAGTATCTGTTCCCGTTCGGCTGGGGAGAGCTTTGGGGTATTGCATCTCGTACGGATTTTGATCTTATGGCACATCAGACAACATCCGGTGAGGATATGAGTTATCTGGATCCTGAGACCAATGAAAGATATGTACCTTATTGCATAGAGCCATCCGTCGGTGTTGAGCGTCTCGTGCTGGCATTCCTCGTGGATGCATATGACGAGGAAACTCTGACAGACGGAAACGGCAAGGAAGACGTCAGGACTGTAATGAGACTGCATCCTGCACTTGCTCCTTATAAAGCAGCAGTGCTGCCGCTTTCAAAGAAGCTTGAAGATGTTGCTAAGCCTATTTACGAGGAACTGTCTAAGTACTTTATGGTAGAGTACGATGCCTCCGGATCCATAGGAAAACGTTACAGAAGAGAGGATGAAATAGGAACGCCTTTCAGCATCTGTGTAGACTTTGATACAGCAGAGGATAATTCCGTAACCATAAGAGACAGAGATACTATGGAGCAGGTCAGAGTGCCTGTTTCGGAAGTCAGAGCATACATCGAGGAAAGAATGCAATTCTGATATTATTAATAACTGCGGGTTAATAACATAGCCCGCATTTTGCTTTTTTAGTAACAAAACTTGCTTTTTTAGGTATTTACAATTAAACTATCATAGTTATTAAGAATCCGGGCCCTGAATACCCGGATTCACATTTTTGAGATAAAGAAAATGTAAGGAGTATTAGTTTATGGAAAAGTTTGTGTATTCGTTCAATGAAGGCACCAAGGATATGAGAAATCTCCTTGGCGGTAAGGGGGCCAATCTGGCAGAAATGACAAACATCGGACTCCCTGTACCTTTCGGTTTTACCATTACTACAGATGCATGCAAAAAATATTCTGAAGACGGCGGTAAAATCGACGAGGCCATCATTGAAGAAGTATGGCAGCACATTGCAGACCTCGAAGAGGTAATGGGTAAGAAGTTCGGAGACACAGAGAATCCTCTCCTGGTATCGGTAAGATCCGGGGCTCCTGTATCCATGCCGGGCATGATGGACACCATTCTCAATCTCGGACTTAATGATATTGCAGTAGAGGGATTGGCAAAGAAAACAGGTAACGATAGATTTGCATACGACAGCTACAGAAGATTCATTCAGATGTTCGGTGATGTCGTAATGGAGATAAAGAAATCCAACTTTGATTCAGTATTCGACGGGCAGAAGAAGAAAGCCGGAGTAGAATTCGACGTAGAACTTACCACAGAAGATCTCAAAGAGATTATTAAAGGATACAAGGAAGTGGTAAAAAGAGAACTCGGACGTGAGTTCCCGCAGGAGCCTAAAGATCAGCTCCTCGAGGCTATAGCTGCCGTATTCAGATCATGGAATAACGAAAGAGCTATCCTCTACAGAAAGCTCAACGGTATTTCCGATTCTCTCGGAACAGCCGTAAATGTTCAGTCCATGGTCTTCGGTAACAGCGGAGATAATTCCGGTACCGGAGTTGCTTTCACACGTAATCCGGCTACGGGAGAGAATAAGCTCTTCGGAGAATTCCTCGTTAACGCACAGGGAGAGGATGTAGTAGCAGGTATCAGAACACCTCAACCTATTTCAGAGATGGCAGACGCATTTCCGGAGGTATATGAGAGATTTGAAAAAATCGCCGATACTCTCGAGTCGCACTATAAAGATATGCAGGATATGGAGTTCACTGTAGAAGACAGAAAACTTTACATGCTGCAGACAAGAAACGGAAAGAGAACGGCTGCTGCTGCAGTTAAGATTGCGGTAGACCTCGTAAAAGAGGGCTTCATCGATGAAGATACAGCCGTTATGAGAATAGAGCCTGAGCACATCGATCAGCTTCTGCACCCTACATTTGATGCAGAAGAACTTAAGTCAGCTACATCAATCGCGACAGGACTTCCGGCTTCACCGGGAGCAGCTGCAGGACAGATTTACTTCAACGCTGATGATGCCGCAGTAGCCGCAAACGATGGTAAGAAGGTAATTCTCGTAAGAGAAGAGACAAGCCCTGAGGACCTCGCAGGTATGGTAGCTGCCGAAGGTATTCTCACAGCACGCGGAGGCATGACATCTCACGCTGCCGTAGTTGCCAGAGGAATGGGTAAATGCTGCGTTGCAGGTTGTAAGGAAATTACGGTTGATGAAGAAGGCAAGACTCTCTCTGTAGGAGACAAGGTTTACAAAGAGGGAGACAGCATCTCGCTCAACGGTTCTGACGGAAACGTTTATGCCGATCTTATTAAGACGGTAACACCTGAGCTATCCGGAGACTTCGGAAAAATCATGCAGTGGGCTGATGAAGCAAGAACACTTAAGGTAAGAACAAATGCCGACAACCCGAATGATGCCGCACAGGGTGTCAAGTTCGGAGCTGAAGGCATAGGCCTCTGCCGTACTGAGCACATGTTCTTCGAAGAAGAGAGAATTCCGAAGATCAGACGCATGATCCTCGCAGACAACGAAGAGGAGAGAAGAGAGGCCCTGGCAGGACTTCTTCCTTACCAGAAGGAAGATTTCAAGGGTATTTACAAGGCTATGGGAGATATGCCTGTAACAATCAGACTCTTAGATCCTCCTCTGCACGAGTTCCTTCCTAAGACTGATGAAGATATCAAAGAAGTATCCGAGCAGTTCGGAATTCCTTATGAGAAGGTAGTTAACAAGACTCTGGAACTCCACGAGTTCAACCCGATGCTGGGACACAGAGGTTGCAGACTTGCCATCACGTATCCTGAAATCGCAGAGATGCAGGCTGAGGCTATCATCAGCGCAGCCCTTGAGGTAAGGAAGGAAGAGGGTTTGGATATCGTTCCTGAAATCATGGTTCCGCTGGTAGGACATGTAAATGAGCTTTCTTACGTTAAGAAGATCATCACTGAGGTGGCTGACAGACTTATTGCTGAGTCAGGTGATGATATGAAGTACATGGTCGGAACAATGATCGAGGTACCTCGTGCTGCAGTGACTGCAGATGAGATTGCAGAAGAAGCTGAATTTTTCTCTTTCGGTACCAACGACCTCACTCAGATGGGATTCGGATTCTCAAGAGATGACACAGGCTCCCTCATTAAGGAGTACATGGATAAGGGAATCTTTGAAGAGGATCCGTTCCAGTCACTCGACCGAGACGGAATCGGCAAGCTCATGAAGACCGCAGTAGAAGGCGGAAAGAAGACAAGAGCGAATATCAAGCTCGGTATATGCGGAGAGCACGGCGGAGATCCTAAGACAGTAGAATTCTGTCACAAAGTAGGACTTAACTATGTATCATGCTCACCATTCAGAGTACCTATCGCAAGACTTGCCGCTGCACAAGCTGCAATAAACGAAAAGAAAGCATAATATAACAGACGCCGGATGTCCCCCGCCTCAACGGAGTAGGCGGCGGGTTCCATATTCGATCGTCAGTGGCGGGTTGCAATCCCCGACTGACGATCTCATGAGCTGAAGCTCCCGTCGTCTGTTGACGGCGTCGCTCGCTCCAACCAAGCGAGCTTGATGGAGCTTCGCTCCTGG
>CACYFZ010000021.1 GCA_902773835.1 uncultured Eubacteriales bacterium
AAGAAACTTAAAAAGGAAGGCATCCTGGTAATCGACGAATTCAACAGAAGCAAATTCGACCGCACATATTCGTATGCATTCACGGAGTTCGGAGAAGAAGTGGTGGCAGACAGCGGGTGCTTCTAATGAAGCCATTACCAATAACGCCGGGCAGACGTGAGCTCTGCCCTAAAGACTGCAAGTACAGAGCCCGTGAGGTACCGTTTTGCGGTTTCTGTCTTGCAAGAATAAGAAGAGAATTAGGCATAGATAAGAGAGAGGAGGACTCACATGGCCAAAGAGAAAATAGGTCTGGACAAGACCAAAGTAAAGACGCTTGAGAAGTTAAAGGAAGCAGGCTTTGATACCGCAAACAAGATTAAGCTGCTGGATGGAAGAGAAATCTTAAAGCACAGTCTCACTACCGAGATGGAAAACATCTTCAATCTGCAGGATGCTATCAAGGCCAATCACACGGAACTTGCATGGCTTATGGATGGAACGGATCCGAAGCCGGTAGTAAAAAAGGAGGCGATGAAGTTTGCAAATGATGCTGGAAATGAAAACAGAGAAGGAAGAGAGGGTGGTCTCGCTTGAGATAAGCGATCCGAAAGACCTTAGACCTGTCATCAATGCTCTTCCGGACGGAATAGTTATATCGCTGGATATGGAGGAGGTGCTTGGTTATGGGCAGAAGACCGAATGATGAAAAGATAGAAGTGGTCAATATCCGCATGGTCAAGGAGCCATCTCTGTACAGTTCAGAGAAGATTAAATCGCCGGAAGATGTACTCAAAGTAATCGCAGATGAGCTTTCGACATACGACAGAGAAGTATTTGCCGTACTCAATCTAAAGTCCAACGGACAGGCAATCAACCTAAATATCTGCAGCATGGGGACGCTGGATTCTTCGATGGTAAGTCCGAGAGAGGTTTTTAAATCGAGCATACTCAGTAACGCTGCAGCATTTATTGCGATCCATAATCATCCGAGCGGGAGTTTAAGTCCGAGCCCGGAAGACAAAGATGTGACGAAAAGACTTCTCGCATGCTCAGAACTTCTGGGCATAAAGATGCTGGATCACATCATAGTAGCCGGTGATAAGGCTCAGATGTACAGTTTCAAACAGGATGGAATGCTCGATCACTTAAGACCTTCACGTGAGGTTTGGGAGAGATAAAAAGGAGTGTGATGAACGATGAGAGGCTATATAATAAAGCACTCTCTCTTTTTTATGATCTACGATTATTTCGTCTATGGTAATATCGAGAACCATGAAGAGATACGCATAGCATTGATAGAGAAGATGCAAAAGTTGCAATGTCGCAGACTGTACGCTCTTAGCAAGAGGGCACCGACCGAAGAGGAAAGAGAGGCGGCAAAACAGGAATATTTAGAGCTTGTAGGCAAGGTAAGAGCGAATGCAATACTGGGCTGAGTTCTAACAAAGCGGCACAATGTGTGCCGCAGTACATTCAAGCAAAGGTCTTGAATTATTGCAAAGGCATCTGTTACTATTATCTAGAATATGTGCAATGTTAGAAGAGAGGAACATGCATGAAGAAAAAAAGGTTAGTGAGGGTTACAAGTATTGTTCTGAGCTTGCTAGTTTTAGCAGGAACGATTACACCATGTACATTGACAGCTGAGGCGGCATCAGTAAAGAAGCCTGTAAAAGTTACAGGACTTAAAAAGTACGCAGTCGGAACTAACTATGTGCATTTCCAATGGACTAAAATTAAGAAGAATAAGAACACCAAAGGCTATGCTATTTATCTGAATGGGAAGCTCTATAAGCGAGTAGGGGTAAAAACAAACAGATATAAAATCGCAAAGCTTAAATCTAACACTTCCTACAAAGTTTCTGTTAAAGCGTATAATACTTATAAGCAGAAACAGTATTACAATTCCAAAACAAAGAAGTGGCAGACAAAGAAACCGGCAAAGAAGAATTGGAAAGGCAAGAAAACTAGAAAGGTTACCAAGTACGCATATGGCTCTGCATCTGCTACATTGACGCTGAAGACGACAAAACCAAACGGCACTACCCCAACAAATAATGACGGAGCGAATACAAATCCAACTAATAATCAGCCAGTGCATCAGCATAATTACAATATTCCTATCTATGGCGAGGTTGAAGATCTTGAGCAGTGCACAGTTTGGCACTGTGGCAAGTGCGATTACGAGGTAGTTTCTAGTGAGAGGATGACTCCAGAAGAGATGGATGCTGCCGGTCAGATGCTTGTAAATCATCAGACTCATGAGTATGACGCATGGTGTGAAGCGAATTATGATAGGCTGACAAGCGATGATGTGTATGAACGAACAGCGGCACAGCAGGAGAGAGCATGGATGGCCGAGAATAGCATGCATTTAGGTGGGTATACTACGGAGTTCATTTCACATGGCTGGCTTAGACATCAGATTATTGGTCGGAAGTGTGCTTGCGGTAGTAAGCAGTATACAATTTCTAATTGGAGAAATGAGGAACTATAGAAAGATTGGGTTTCAATCATAATAGGAAAAATGCGGCAGCTTTACGCTGCCGCACATTATTTGCAACAAACCATACCGGCATACCGCTTATTTTCTTAATTTTTCGGTAAATAGCTTCTTAATGTATTTTGCTAATTTCCATATAAAGAAGGCAATAGCTAACACTATTATAAACGATATTACCCAAAGTATTAATGCTATTCCACCGCGACTTGCATAGTCATCTCGAATGAGTGAATAGATTGAATATATAAACAAAACTATGAATGCTATGATGAATAGTTTTGCTTTCGTAATGAAACTATCTGCTTCTTTTTCCTTGCGATCATGTTCCCTGTCTGCATTGATAGGGGCAATTTCATTTTCAAAGTCGATATTTAAAGGGCGAACAGGAATTTTCTTTGCATCTTTTCCGTAAAGGTAGTTTAGAAAGTAATTCTCGAAATCAATCAAAGGATCAAATAAAGTAGTAGATTTGTCACCGTATGTGTCATGCCAAAACTTAATTTGGAATTGATCTGCAAAGATTCTACCAATACCTAAATCCCATATAATATCGTAGTGATCACCTGTTGTTCTATATGGAATAAGGTCTCCGTGTGCAGCTATTTCCATTTTATATACGCTATATATTAATGCAGCTTTCTCTTGATTGTTATTGTATGACTCGTATATTCGGATGAACTGACGCAGTCGACTGTTAGTATCAAATTGTGATAAGTAAAAGTCTTTGTATTTCAATAGATTGGCGTCAACTACGTTGGTTAAATCGTGATCCTTATAAACGTATATGTCCCTTATATCTGGCGCTTTTTCAAACATTATTGGCCTCCCATAATAATATTCTTATTTTGTTTTGTATTTTATCATATAACAGTCAGTTGTATAAAATGCTCAAATTGTGTAAGCTACTAATCTATTACAATTATTTATAGAGAGTAGCACCACCCTTCATAGAAAATAGAAATAGCATGGAACTATAAGAGGAGGAAATCATGGCGATATACTGCATGAGCGACATACATGGAGAATATGAGAAGTACATGCAGATGCTTAATTTGATTGAGCTATCTGATGACGATACTATCTATGTACTGGGTGATGTCATTGATCGAGGCTCAGGATCCATAGACGTACTTATGGATATGATGCGAAGACCTAATGTCATACCTCTCATCGGTAATCATGAATATATGGCCCTCAGTTGTCTGCGGGTTCTCTCGCAGGAGATAACGGAAGAGTCTATTGCGGGACTCAGCGAGGATGTAATAACAGGCTTTCTTGAATGGCAGAATGTCGGTGGACAACCTACAATAGATGAATATCATAAGCTGTGCTACACCGACAAGCAGGATGTCATAGAGTATCTTGGAGAGTTTGAACTCTATAAAGAAGTTGAATGTGTCGGGAAGACTTATGTCTTGGTCCATGCAGGTCTGGACAACTTTGCAGCCGATAGACCACTGGACGATTATGATCTTCACGAGATGATATTCAATGTGCCGGATTATTTCTTTACATACTATCCGGACAAATATCTTGTTACAGGACACAGCCCAACTTTCAATATAGACGACAACCCAAATCCAGGAAAGATATACAGGGCAAATAATCACATAGCAATAGACTGCGGCTCCGGCCTCGGCGGTAAGCTCGGATGCATTTGTCTCGATACAGGAGAAGAATACTACGTATGATATACATTACAGGTGACACACATAGAAGTGAATCTGACTTTCATGACATACTCGAGTTCTGCGAGTTATATGAAACCACTAAGGATGACTTTATGATCATCACCGGAGATGTGGGAGTTAATTATTTCATGGATCATTCAGACAGCGAGATAAAGAATTGGCTGGAGAGTTTTCCGATAACATTTCTGATGGTAAGAGGAAATCATGAGGAGCGGCCTGAGAATATACCTTGGTATGAACTAACACATATTGAACGCGACAACTTCGAGGGTGATGTCTTTATAGAAGAGGGATATCCTTCGTTGTTGTTTGCGGACAACGGGCTCTTACGAATAGAAGACAAATCTTTCTATGTAGTCAATGGTGCATACTCTGTAGATAAATATGTGCGAATTGCCTGGGGTATGGAATGGTTCGAGGATGAGGAGCTGTTTGACTGGGAGATGGACAAGATCCGCGATGATATAAAAGACATCGATCATGTGGATGCGGTGCTTTCGCACACTTGCCCGAAAAAGTATATGCCGCACGAAGCCAAGCTTCCGGGATTCGATCAGTCAACGATTTCGCATCTCATGGAAGACTTCCTCGATGAGGTTGAAGATACACTTAACTACGATACCTGGTATTGTGGGCACTGGCACACAGATAAGCAGGAAGGCGATATGGTATTTCTGTACAACGAGATTATGGAGGTAGAGTGATATGAGCAATATCAGCCTGAAAGAATACAATGAGATTATGCTAAAACTACCGGAAATCGGGGATCTTTATTTTGGAGAGGTAGGTGAGGCTAAGGATAAGGGGGAAATCGCTATATTTGATACGGAATCCTTTAATTATCATTTATACCCCAAAGACGCAAATGAGGCTTCTGACAATGAAAAAGCTATTAGAGAAAAAAGAAAAGAAATACTAGATGCAATTAAAGGAGGCTTTCGTCACAGTAGCGTAAAATTACGAGTAGTGACAAAAGCTGAGATGAACAATGCTGTTTCGGATAAAGAGATTCTAATATATGGTAATAATAACGGCAATCTTAAAAATACAGGCTGTAACATATTCAAATATATTGCTGCTGCAAAAAAAGATGTTCTGTATGAACTAAATTTCATGAGGTTTTTTATATCAGAAGGCAATAAGGTGAATTGCATTTTAAGAAAAATACAATTTGATAGAGTGATTGATAATGAAGTTAAGAATATAGTAAATCGTAGGGCTAATCGACACGGGGTTTGCTATCCATCAAGTCGTTTGAAGACTCAAGACAGATCTATAAAAAATTACAAAGGAAAAAGTTTCTTTTACAATCCAGAAGTGTCCTTTGATGATGAGCCGGAGGTAATCTTGAAGGCCTTTGTTGACTTCATATTAATATGTGAGGAATTAGAAAAAGCTTAAGAGTAGAGGATTAAGGCAGGCCGTATATGAGATATGAAAGAGTAAAAGAAATAGTGCAGCGATATTATGAGCAACATGATTCCAAATACATATATGGAGGCAGATCGCTTAGCAAGGATTACTTTTTTAATACTTCCGGATGGGACTGGTATGTCAATTATGCCAAGTCACTTAGCGATGATTTCCTGAGTCATCCTGATGCTCCTAATAATTTAACATTTAATTTTTATGCCGACCATAAGTATTCGAAGAGCAAATGCGACTTCTTCATCAATCTTTCGGTCAATGAGCATCTACAAACTGAGATTCAAGGTTATGCAATAACAGGTCTCATATTGGCAAACACATATGGAAAGATAGGCCTAAAACTAAAACTATCTGAAAGATCAGTATTCACTATCCTTATGGTAGGTGGAAATATCATATGGAAAAACGGAAGAGGAATGTACAACCATTTTGATTTCAATTGGTGGCTGAATAGACTTCTCCGAGAGAATGAACGCTTCAGATTGATGCTTATGGATATATTTGATGAGTTTGCAGAAACTCATAATTGGCTTGCGGTGAAGGATGTAGTCAGAACTATAAAACAGGATCACTTCTTTCTACCGAATATGTCATTTGAACAATTGGAGTATTGCCATACACCTGATGAGCTAATCAGATATGTATGTGGAAGAGATTCTGATATATGCTTTAACAATTGGAATTTAAACGCTGCATACTATGCAAAGAAAATATCTGAACATATAAAGATTGAAGATGAGGGTATGTTGTTTCAAATACCCCAGGATAAGTTGCTCAGCTGGATCGGGAAGAGAGATTTGTTCGACGGTCCGCATTTGGATGACTTCGCTGCACACTATTACGCTGACAAACTTGACGGAGATGAAGAACGCATACGCATGGTCGCGAGAGACTATGCGAGAATGAGCATTCAAAACGGAGAAAAAATTTCCCTGCGAAAAAACAGCATCAATGGTCTTGAAGAAGAGCATGACAGATACATAGAGCTAATGATGGATAAAGAGCAAAAGGAAGAATTTTCCAAACCTTTGATAGCTGATAACACTCGCTTTGCTAAGCTCAGAGAAATGTTACCTGAGGAGTTCGTTTGGATTGATAACACAAGAACCCTTTACTCTGAAGGGAAAAAACAACGCAATTGTGTCTATTCGTATAAAGATAGAATTCGTCGCGATGAATGCACTATATATCACTGGAGTCACGAGAATAAAGAGTATACGATAGAATTTGTGCGATCGACTTTTAGAGATTCAAACAGAGGTGCAGGGAATTATCAAATTGCCCAAATGCTCCAATCCTGTAACCAAAACGCAGACCCGCAGGACCGGGAGATGGTGGAATCTTATATACGTGGAACAAATGAAAACAGAGAAGACGTCTCGGAGAATATCGAAGACTGGATATAATTCCAAAGAAAAAAGAAAGGAATAATCGAATTATGAAAAAATCAAAATACATACTGATCGCAACTATGCTTATAATTGCATCAATTGTTGTAGCGAGCTGCTCAAAGACTAATGATAATCAGGCTGACTTGCTTAGAGAGCATGCAGTTTCCTTGGCAAATGAGCGAGGTGTCGCTGTTGCTTCGGCTGATAATCTTGAGCAGAAGGGAACAATTGTAGATGAATCCTTCCCTCAAGGAATAATATCCAGTGAGATTATCAATGAAGACAGTGATAGCCCGTTCCTTGTAGTTGCTGACTCAGATAAAAATGAGCCTGCAATTGTAAAACTCAGAATATTCTCGTGCGTTGACGGAGAAGTAAAGGAACTCGGATCTCAGTCGTACAGATACAACGATTATGCCCCTGATAAAGGATCGGTATATAAGATTAATTCATATATTCAAAATAAAGATGACAAAACATATATCATATTTGAAGAGTATGCATCGCAGGGAGCAGCAGCTAACTTGGACGTGTGGCAGACTATTTATTCAGTTGAAAACAATGAGCTTATAAAGGAGAAAGAACTCGGTTATGAGTTGATGGCTGGCATAGCTACAAGATGGCCACAGTTCTTTGTTGATGGTGAAGTTCTCGAAGGATACGCAGATGCGAACATGTCTGCTGATGATGTTGATGCACTTGCAGCGGCAACGGAGAAGAATAAAGAATACTCTGAAAAAGCTATGGCTCAGTTTACAGAAATCAGAAATAGCTATGGCCTTGATGCTCCAGACAATAATGTCGACCTTGATTTTGAAAATGTAGGCGATGTGTCAATCGCACAGGTTACTGTAGATTGCAATAGCAACGAGTATGTCATAAAGTCCGGCGGCATAATAGTCGGAGATGCAAGCAGTGGAGGTGAAGACACTGAAAAAGAAACTGAAGCTGACGCAGAAGAAAGTGCAACAACGAGTGTTTTTGCCGAATATGCCAAGCTGCTCGAAGAAAACGCAGATGCAATCAAGGGATATTCGTGGCAAAACGGAAACAGCGAATACGGAGCAAGACCGCTCAGGCCTGTAGCGTTTTGCGATATAAATGGTGACGAAATACCAGAACTGTTTATGATGAAGAAAACGATTGATGCATCAGCTTCAAGTGTCGATGCTGCGGAACTCTTTATCTATACATTCAAGGACAATGCGATAAAAGAAGTTGCGTACGATCTATCAGCAGGTACTCGTTATTCGCATGATAGAGTCATAGATGAATATGTAAGTGCCGGTGGTCGCTACTTGATATATAAAGGAAAGGGCAACACGCTAAACATGTACATCCTCAGCGGCGGAACAAGCCTTGTATATCATGTTTACACGTTTGATGTAGATGCAGATTGCAATCTTGCTTTGAGGCAGACTGTAGAAAACTACTATGAGACGGATAATCCCGGAAAGGTAGATATTTACTACAAAGATGGAAAAGAAGTTTCAAATCAGGATGGTATCTCTGCAATTAAATCCGCCTTTACAGATTTCGATAAACCGATAATCGGTAGTCAGTATGAGGATGAAGATATATCTTCGCTGACAAATCAGTTCAACGAAAATGATTTGTTGTCAATGAGCTACGAGGATGCTGTTTCATACTGCAACAATCAATGAATGATATTGAGGATGGCAGTGGGTCTAGACTAGAAGAGCTATATTAGTTTGTTTACATGGGCAGGAGCAAAACGCTTCTGCCTTTTCATATGCCCGAATCTTATCAGGCCGCGCGCGGCCGAGGAGAGGCATTTTCGTTATATCTACACAGCCAAAGGAGGAACTTATGGCAAACAACAACACAGAGGTCACTTTTGAAATCATGGAACACATCGGAGTGCTCGACACTTACGATAACCGTGAACAGGCTTGGACCAAGGAGGTCAATATTGTCTCCTGGAACGGCGGCCCTGCCAAGATCGACATCCGTGACTGGGACGCTCCCCATGAGAGAATGTCGAGAGGCATCACGCTGACAGAAGACCAGGCTGAGAAGCTGACGAAGTCTCTTGTCGAAAGGTACAGGGCAAAGGATGACCTCAATAAGACTACTCCCATGAGAAACGACATGGCCAGATAGTCTGACCAATGCGGCACAATGTGGTAGAATTACTGCAGTGCCGCAGTACATAGCGCATAAAACAACATCGACCCCGCATTGCAGGGCCGATTGTTAGAAGGTTATTATGAAGGTTGTTATGAAGAAAAGTTAATTTACTTTTGATAAGTATAAAGTACAATATCTAGCTTAAACTAACTTAAAAGAAATGCTAGTACTAAAAAATGTGAAGAAAATAGACAATAGAATAGAAGCAGACTTTTGTTTCCCGGATATAGATGTACATGGAAGCGTTGTTTATGATATTCAAAAGAATCAAATTGACGAAATAAGTTGCAAGGAGCAAGAGGACCTCGAGAATATATATGGGATTGTTCACTTGAAAAGAGTGTTAGAAATGATGGTGGAGCACAACAGATATCCAGAAACTTACACATATTTGTGGTTTTAGAATAGTAGAAGTGTAATAGTTTACATGAGCGGTGGCAATAGGGCTACCGTTTTTTAATGCAGGAAAGCGAGGTTTTATATGGCTGATGAAAGCACAAATAAGATTCGTGTGATTGTCTGCAGAGCGGATGAGAGAGCCGAAGTTGTAGAAATCGAAGACAAACTTGAGGCCATGCAGGAGCTGGTTGGCGGCCTTATACAAGAGTATATGCCGTGGGAAGATGAGGTTGCGCTCATATGTAATGAGGAAGGAAAGATGACAGGCCTTCCGCTCAATAGGGGAATAAAGGATGATGAAGGTCGTCTGCAGGACATAATCGCAGGCGATTTTTTCATTTGCTACGCCCCGATTGAGAGCGAAAGATTCCTGTCTTTGCCGCCGGAACTGGAAGAAAAGTACAAGGAAAAGTTCGATTTGCCGGAGATGTTCATGATGGATAACGGAGAAATCGAAACAATAAAGTACGATCCTGACGGCAAAAATAATCCGGTAACTGCGTTCAATACACGCGGCGATGCACTGAGAGATTACGCAAGATGAAACTGCAGTTAGAGCAAGGAATAATTATCGGGATATCCCGATAATTTTAGCAAGCACTGCATTTGACCGTTCACGGTCTGCACGCTGCCTTACCGCTCGTCGCCGGTAAGGCACTTGGTGGCAAGCCCCCAAACCCCCGCTGAGCTGACCGCTCAGTGACCTGTCAGAGTGACCCTTCACTGACAGGTCAAAGGATACTGATGAGAGGAGGACGAAAGAGATGAGGAAAAGGGACTGCAGGCTGACACTTTATCTCACAGCTGACGAGATGGCGAAGCTGAGTCGAAAGTCTAGCGCAGCCTGCGTAGATAACAACAGATACCTAAGAGCATTCATCAATGGTGAGGAGCTAAGGCCCGCACCGGACGAAAGATTCTGGCAAGCGATGGAAATCATGAGAGAGTTCGCAAGCAAGATAGATGCAATTGCCCTTAGGGCAGACAACACTGCAGACGTCAAAGCCATCATGGCAGAAGCCAAGAAGTGGCGCATGCTTGAGAATGCCATCGAGAAGGAGTTCCTCCGTCCCAAGAAGGTAGGTGAGGGATAGTGGCTGTTACAAAGATATGGAACATTAAAGGTAATGCGAACACGCCACTCGACTATGTCATGGATTCGGATAAGACTCAAAGGGAATTCAGCGAGGGCGAGAGACAAGCTCTCGCAGATGTCATTGCATATGCTGCCAACGAGGACAAGACCGAGCAGCTATTCTATACGACAGGTATCAACTGCAATGTGGACTGTGCTCGTGATCAGTTCGACACAGCTAAGCTGCAGTTCGTCCAGGAGGGCGGCAATGTAGCCTTCCATGCATACCAGAGCTTTGCACCGGGTGAGGTCACTCCTGATGAGGCACATGCCATCGGAGTGGAGCTTGCCCGTGAGCTCTGGGGAGACAGATTCCAGATGGTGGTGGCAACTCACGTGAACACAAACTGTGTTCATAACCATATCGTAATCAATTCAGTTTCATACTTGGATGGCTACAGGTTCCATGACTGCAAGGACACATACAAGGCCCTGAGGGAGACTTCGGACAGGATATGCCGTGAGCATGGTCTGTCCGTCATAGACAATCCGAAGGGTCGTGGTGTCAGTCAGTATCTGTACAAGACGGAGAAGGCAGGAGGTCCTACGAGGTATAATATAGCCCGTCAGGCCATCGATGAGGCCATTGAACTGAGTCTCGATGTCGAGGACTTCAAGGATGAACTTAAGCGTCGTGGATACAACATAAGGTTCGAGCCAAACAGAAAGTACTGGACTATAGTCCCGCCGGGCTGGAAGAAACCTATACGTATCCACCAGCTTGGGGATGCCTACACGCAGGAGAGCATCGAGCGGAGGATCTACGATAACGATCCAGTAGAGGTGCAGGCGAGAGTGAGACGAAGCAACTTCAGACCTGCTCGCTACAATCTCCGCCGCCGGATAGATAACATCATGGGACGCTCCGGTCTTGAGAAGCTATATCTCAGGTACTGCTACGAGCTTGGCTACCTTCCAAAGTACAGACAGAATCCGACAAGGCTGCATATCTTATTAAAGGAAGATCTCCTAAAGTGCGATCAGTACTCGGAGCAAGCCAAACTGCTGGCGAAGTATCACATAAGCACTGGCGAGGAGCTTGCCGAGCATGCCGAGACAGCAAAGGTTGCGATGAAGACGATGGGCGACCAGCGTGATGAGCTTAGACGCTTCGTCAAGAGAGTAGGTCCCGCGCATGAGATCGAAGCAGCAAGGGCGGAGATTGCCGAGCTGACTTCAGAGATCAAGAAGCTTAGGCGTGAGGTAAAGGTGTGCAAGGCCATAGAGGAACGGTCAGATGAGCTTGCGAAGAAACTACAGATAGTTGACAGAGAGACAAGAAGGAAGGAGGAGATGTCACGATGAATCCTGGTGGAGATGCGGCTGAACAAGTCGTGAGATTATCACTTGAAGGAATGGAAGTCACTGCGAGGATAGCGGGCACAGGTGCGAAGAACATCGCACTTCTTTTATATGCGACGCTTAAGCAGGAGCAGAAGACCAAGGGACGTGCCAGGCTGACAGGAATGCTGAAGTCCGGCAAAGAGCTAAAGGTTTACACCATCACGCAGAAAGACCTCGGAAAGTTTGCCAAGGAGGCCAAGCGCTATGGCGTGCTGTACTGCATACTCCGTGACAGAGCGAACCCGGATCCTAATGCTGCGGTCGATGTAATCGCAAGAGCAGAGGATGCGAGTAAGATTCAGAGGATTACCGAGAGGTTCGGATTGATGACGAGGAACAAAGCGGAGGTTGCCATAGAGAAGGAAAAGGACAGGCTCTTTGGAAACCCCAATCAGGCCCGGGCGGAGAGAGACCGTCTGTCAGGGCCAGTCTCAGAAAAAGGAGAGCGAAGACTTTCTTCGACTTATGTTAGTCGTCAGCCGTCGGTCAGAGCCAAGCTCGAGAGGTACAGGGCGGAGCTCGCCAAGGCAAATGCAGAGAAGATGGCAGAGAGGTCTAAAGCTGCGGTCTCAAAGGGGGTGGCAAGGTAGTCTATGAGAGAGATAAAAAGAGAAGATATATGGGCTGCTCTTGCAGGCATAGTGCCGGTCACTTGGCTGGCACTACGCATTGCCCCGTACTGGACAGGCAATCTGTTTGAGATGATGGCACATATAGAGAGGATATTAGCACCACCACTTTATAGGTTTCTTTGGACTCCTTGGACACTAAAGGTGGTTTTGTTTTGTCTCTTTGCATATGTAGTAGGAATTGGCGTCTGGTTTTCGATGAGAAAGAACTACAGACGAGGTGAGGAACACGGCTCAGCTAAGTGGGGTGATGCACATTCAGTCAACAGAAAGTATGCACAGCGCCCACTTCCAATGAACAAGATACTCACTCAGCATGTGAGGATAGGTTTCGATGCACATAAGCATAAGAGGAACCTCAACGTGCTGGTGGTTGGAGGATCCGGGTCTGGTAAGACTAGGTTCTACGTGAAGCCAAATGTTCTTCAGGCAAACTGCAGTCTTGTCTTGCTTGATCCGAAGGGAGAACTAATCCGTTCAACAGGATATATGCTCATGAGGCAAGGCTACAAGATCAAGGTGCTCGATCTCATCGACATGAGCAGGAGCCATTGCTACAATCCGTTCGTTTATCTTAGAGACGATAACGATGTGCAGAGGCTCGTGACCAATCTGTTCAAGTCAACCACACCTAAGGGAGCACAGAGCATGGATCCGTTCTGGGACAACGCCGCTCAGATGCTCCTTATGGCGCTCGTTCTCTACCTTAAGCATGAGGCTCCGGAGGATGAGCAGAACTTCGCTATGGTCATGGATATGATAAGAGCAGGTGATGTCGATGAGGATGACAGTAAGGCGAAGAGTGCGCTCGATAATCTCTTTGAGGACCTGAGAGAGAAAGATCCTGCGCACATTGCGCTCAAGTACTATGATGCTTATCACTCGGGCTCAGGGAAGACGCTGAAGTCCATTCAGATAACGCTGGCTGCCAGGCTCGATAAGTTCAACCTTGAGAGCGTAGGGGCACTCACCATAACGGATGAACTCGACCTATGGAAGATGGGCGAGGAAAAGACAGCGCTCTTTGCTATCATTCCGGACAACGATACGAGCTTTAACTTCCTTGTCAGCATACTCTACACTCAGCTCTTTCAGCAGCTGTTTGAGGTAGCGGATAAGAAGTACGGAGGGACTCTTCCGGTGCACGTGCAGTTTCTCATGGATGAGTTTGCCAATGTCTCTCTGCCGGATGACTTCGACAAGATACTCTCGGTCATGAGATCGCGTGGAGTATCTGTCAGTATCATCCTGCAGAACCTAGCTCAGCTTAAGGCTTTGTTCGAGAAGCAGTGGGAGTCTATAGTCGGCAACTGCGATGAGTTCGTGTACCTGGGCGGCAACGAGAAGGAGACACATAAGTATGTCTCGGAACTGCTCGGTAAAGAGACTATAGATACCAACAGCTACGGACGGAGCTTCGGGCGGACGGGCAACTACACGAGGAACGATCAACTGACCGGGCGAGAGCTCTTGCTCCCAGAGGAGGTGCGGATGCTGGATAACAGGTTCGCCCTCCTTTTTATTAGGGGAGAGCGGCCGGTGATGGATCTGAAGTACGACCTGATGAGACATCCTATGGTTCGCATGACGGATGACGGAAGTGCCCCTTCATATATTCATGGAGCTGCGCTTGATGCTAAGTCATCGATTGAAATCGTGTGGGATGCAGAGCCTACTGAGCCTATTGAGGCTCCTGAGACCAGCTACGAGCTTCTGTCCGATGAGGAAGTAGAGGAGCTTGTGCTGGGCAAGAAGAAAGATCCGGCGAACCCGGTGCTACTGGGTCTGCCGTATAAAGGAAAAGGAATTATATACGAGGAGGACGACGAAAATGACAGACAAGCACGATAAGAAACAGAAGAAGGGCAGAGTTATTATCTGCACCAAGAGACTGATACTCATCTACTCAGCGATAGTAATCGCCTTTGTAGTAGGGGCTTGCCATGTATTTGCTGCAGGTGACCCGATAAGCACAGTCAACAACCTGAGCAACTTCATATTCAGCCTGATCAGAGCAATAGGACTCATACTCCTTGGACTCGGCATCATGCAGGTGGGGCTCTCACTTAAGTCCCACGATCCGAGCCAGAGAGCCAACGGATTTCTGACAGTAGCAGGTGGAATTATTATCACCTTTACCAAAGAGATACTGACGATGATTACGGGTTAAGAAAGGAGAGAGTCAGATGAAGAAAATGCAATTCCAGAGAGCTCTTGCAGAGCGTCTGATGAAGGCAATCATGGAGGAAGTTTATAAGGATGAGGCTTATCCTAATGTTAGCTTCACTACCAAATCAAGGACAATTCGCATTACTCTGAAGATAGGTATGGAGCAGGTCAACATCTACCTGACGGTGACAGGTCAAGTGGAGTATAGCCTTAGGGATGTTGTGGATGATAGTGGAAGACAGAGCTACTATTCATACAATCCGGACGATGATCACGAGACGGTAATCGAAAAGGCAGTGGCAGACCTGACAAGTCTTGCAGGTGCATTCCTCAAGGTAAGAGAGCTGCATGACAACACATCAATGGAGCTTTCCTACGAAAAAGACAACAAGCCGGTTATCGAAAGATATCTGACATGGTATTCCTGCGATGAGGAAGAAGATGAGGATGAGTAACGCGAAGGTATGTATTACTCCTTTCAAACGGCAGCTGAGATGCTGCCGGTACATCCTGTGTCCAAAATTATGGACACTTAATGCAGTAAAATTCGATTGTAAGGATAAAGTCTTAAAAATGAAATAGAAAAAAAGTAAAATAGTGTTGGAAAGTTGCTTAATAATAGCGAGGTGTGAAATCCATCGTAAGGGCACTAATGTAGTCAACAATTCAGATTGGACGGTTACTCTTATTGACCACCGTAGAAAGAGATTGAGAGTAAAACAATGAAGAAAAAGAGATTCTTAACTAGCAGAGAATTATATGGCTCAGAATACCATGGAGGACAATTGACGCTAATGGAGGATTCTGCCGGTAAAATCGAGGCCCCTTATGAGGATAGGTTTTTTACGAAGTTTAATAAATCCTTCCACGCCCATGTCAGAATTGTCTGTAGCGAAAGCACAGCATCCTTTTTATTTTCAACGGGACATGAAAGGCCCTATCCTACAATCGATTTCCACGCTGCTATAGGGGAGGCTTTGGAGCATAAGCATCATTTTGTTGTTTCAGATAGAGAAGGACTAAAAGTAAGATATTTTGATGGATATGCTGATATCCGTTTTATCTGTGATGACTTCAATGAACTTGATATTATTCCGGAAAGTATCCAAAGGTATAACGAGATGGAGTGGTGGGTTATTCCTAACTGCTGGGATGTTTTTCACTATTATTTCTATGAAGGCGAGGTTGTAGAAGATGATGAATTATACTTCACAAGTGATTACTTCTCTTGGAGTGAGGATTTTCTTTCTTACGATGATAATAATTCAGAGATCCCTCTGTTCTATGAAAAAAAGAATCAGAAACAGTTCATAAATTTCCATCCTGATAAAACTAACGAAGAATACCAGGAGTACCTTATTCAGGTTAAAAAAATCGCAGATGACGTAATGAGTGAGGGGTATGACTTCCTTTATAGATATGACTATCAATGGGAGGAGTTATACAGAAGTCTTGATACAAGTATGATCATCCGCCTAGTGAATCTAAAGCATATAGATACAAATACAATCAAGTGTAATGTAATGAGCTATGACATATTGGAAGAAATTCAAAACAGACTTTTTCCTTATAATCAAAAGCTGTACCATGCAATCTTTAGCTTTGTCATTGGAGATGCCCTTGGCGTACCATATGAATTTGAGGAAAGAGGTTCTTTCCGGTGCTTTGGTATGAGAGGCCATGGTAGCCACGATCAGCCTGCGGGTACGTGGTCAGATGATACTTCTATGACTCTCGCAACTTTAAAAAGCATTAAAGATAATGACGGTAGGATAGTAATCGAAGACATAAAAAACAACTTCCTAAAATGGTTGAATGAGGGAGCTTTCACAGCACACGATGAAGTCTTCGATGTTGGCCATGCTACACTAAAGGCTCTTATGACTGGAGAGCCAAGAATGGGAGAATACGAAAACGGAAATGGATCGTTAATGCGCATTCTTCCGCTAGCATTTACAGATTGCAGCGATGATGAGATTAGAGCCGTTTCTGCAATAACTCACGGGCATCATATTTCAATGGATGCATGTGTTATATATGTCCATGTTGCGAGGAGGCTGCTGGCAGGAGAAGATATTGAGGATATTATCCCAACACTTGTTTATGACGAACCATTTCACCGCCTACGTATAATCAATCAATTGAGTGTTGAAGAAATACGATCCAGTGGGTATGTTGTTGATACATTAGAGGCAGCCTTGTGGGCACTTTCACATAAGGACTTTGCAGGATTTGGGAATGCACATTATGAGAAAGGTTTTGACGAAACTATTTTGGAAGCAGTAAATCTAGGAGAGGATACAGACACTGTTGCTGCAGTAACAGGTGGGCTTGCTGGTATAATCTATGGCATGGATTCTGAACGCTGGTACGAATGGTTTGAGGTTCTGCAAAATAAGGAACAAATCCTTCAGTGCTTGATGTAGTCTGTTAAACTATATGAAAATGCAAGCTGCGGTGAATCTAATTTATGTTTCGAAGGAGGCAACAACAAAATGAGTAAGCACATATTGGTAAAGATGGGAGAAAAGAACCTAGCGAATTCTGATAATAAAGAATTGATTTTCCTGCCTGATGATCCAAAAGCAAATGAAATCGTAATTGATTTAAAAAATAGACCACATGCTTTTGTGCTAGCTTGTTTAATGGACAGACAGATGAACGCTGAACGCGCTTGGTCAATTCCTGTAAGAATTATGGATATAATAGGGGGCACTTCAATAGATGCTTTGGCATCCGTCAGCCTAAAGGAATATCAAAACATTTTTATAAAGCACCGCCTACATAGATTTAATGATTTAATGTCAGAGGTCTTCTATAATGCTGTTCAAGATATTGTTGAGTATTATGATGGTAATGCAGCAAAAATATGGGAGGGAAAACCGAGTAGCGCAGCTATTGTGTGCAAATTTCTAGAGTTTGAGGGTGCTGGCCCGAAGATAGCGACAATGGCAACAAATATTTTGGCAAGAGATTTTAGAATACCGATGTCCGATTATATTTGTCTCGACGTGTCAGTGGATGTGCATGTGAGACGTGTAATGACACGTATGGGATTAGTACATGAAGGTTGCTCGAATGATTATATAATATATAAGGCTCGAGAAATGTCTCCTACATATCCTGGGATAATAGATGCTCCGTTATGGAGTATAGGTAGAGAGTTTTGTCATTCTATCAATCCAGCTTGCAACAATTGTGTAGTAAAAACAAAATGTGATTATTACAAGAAAAAATAAGCTAATTCTAGTACATACTCTCATTTGATATGCGGAACACTCGGGTGTTGATATAATAATCATTGTAAACGAAAATGATGAAGCGTCTTTAATATGCACATCGGGAGGTGCAAAGAAATGATTGGAGCAATTATCGGAGATATCTCCGGTTCGCGCTATGAAAGAAGGAACCATAAGTCAAAAGACTTTCCGCTTTTTGACAAGAAGTGCAGACTGACAGATGACAGCATTATGTCTCTTGCTGTGGCGAAAGCGATACTCGAAAGTGGTGAGGATACAAAGGATCTTTCACATAATGCAGTTGTATTCATGCAGGGTTTAGGAAGGATATATAGTAATGCTGGATATGGTGGTAACTTCATTAGATGGATTATGAACCCTGAACCGGAACCATATAATAGTTACGGCAATGGATCCGCCATGAGAGTTGGCCCGTGTGGCTTTGCTGCAGACAGTATTGATAATGCTAAGGAATTATCCGCACTGGTAACAAAAGTCACCCATAACCATCCAGAAGGTATGAAGGGGGCCGAAGCTATTGCGGTATCCATATTCATGGCGAAGAGTGGCGAGAGCAAAGAGGGCATTAGAAGGTATATTGAAGATAACTACTATAATTTAGACTTTACAATTGATGAAATAAGAGATACGTATTCTTTTGATGTCTCGTGTCAAGGATCAGTGCCCGTTGCACTCGAAGCATTCTTCGAATCAATGGACTTCGAGGATGCAATAAGAATTGCCATATCAGTAGGTGGTGATAGTGATACTATTGCCGCTATGGCAGGATCTGTAGCAGAAGCTTATTATGGAATCCCAGAAGAAATTCTGAGTTCGGCCATAGATTATCTAGATGCAAGACAGATGGAGATTCTCTATTACTTTGAGAAAGAATATCCATCGAAAATGATAGATGAAGAAGGTGAGGCAACAGCAACCATCTTTGAATTCCTAGATTATGCTGTTGATAAAGTCATTCCAGCAGGAACTACTATTAACGTAGATGAGGAATACCCTGACGGTATGGTACATGGGTATGTAGATAATGATGCAATGGTGCCAGATTTCAGCTCGTTTGACGATAAAAAAGGTATAGCTGAGGATGCTAAGGATATGCTTGCACAGGCTGGTGCCGATGCTCAAAGATTTGCTAGAAAAGCAGGTAAAGGATTGTTTGCTGCTGCCAAATATGCAAGAGACAATATAGACGCAGTGGTCGAAAAAGCAGAGGCTAATAAAGAATACTGCTTTGAGGTTATGCCAAATGACAGGGAAGACACGGAAGATATCATGCAGGCTGTCGAGCAACTAAAAGCAAACAGTTTTATTACATTTGTTGGTATCTATAAGGGCGATATGCGAGGATATGTATTTTTAAAAGGAAAAGACGTTGATTCGGCACAAAAATGTCTAATAGTTTCGGGTGGTCGTGTTCTCACATTGCGGAAGACTGATAAGCGGACCGCTGATAAAGTGAAACAACTGATGAAATAGGAGAGACTAAGATGTCGTATAAGATAGGTTCGTTCAATGTCAGAAATCTGTCCTTTGCTGCAGGGAAAGAAAGACTTGACTATATAGCAGATTTGATAAAAGAGTTTGATATCGTTGCCCTTCAGGAAGTTCTTAGTGAAGGTAAGATGCTTGAAGGTGCACAGGTCAATAATCCTGCAGGGCAGCTGACAGCATATGAAAACTCCTTGAGGTTCAGGCTAGGAGATAACTGGGATATGTGCTGGCTAGATCCTCATACAGACAGCAAATGGTATCCGTATCTAGGAAATGACTCACGTGGGGAGGGCTATGCTTTTCTTTGGAAAAAGGACAAGTTCAGATGTCCGATAAATGAATACGGCAAAGAGATTAGACCAAGGATATACAGACAGTACAAGACAGACAGTTCCAAAGGGGAGATGCGTCTCATCAGAGATCCTGCATATGGAAGATTCCAAGTTGTGAATATGCCTAACGCAGAGATACGTCTGATTACTACACACATAGTGTACTCGAAGCCGAGTGCAGATAATCTGTCGAAGGCGATTGATCACGGCGCTGCATTAATGCGTCAAAGGGAATTTGAGGTGCTTGCTCGCAATGTATATACACGCATAAACGCTGACCATAACGATATCAATTGTAATGTACCGTATACGATATTATTGGGGGATTACAATCTGAATCTTCCTGGCAGTATGGCAAAGTCCCCTTATGTGAGACCGATAGTGGTTCTCGATTCACAGAATAACATTTTGCCTATTTATGAGATGGAAGAAAAGGGTGTTATGCGTATTCGAACATTTCAGAAGGAACTTTCTACGATTAACGATGCAGGAGATGGTTACTCTAACAATTATGATCACTTTACATATGACGATCATGCGGGAGACAACATAGTACAAGGTACACCGCACAGATTGGATGCCGTGGAACGACTAGGTAATCACAAGACATATAAAGAAAAAGTATCAGATCATATCCCAGTCATGCTGGAAATAGATTTTTAGGTAGCAGGAGGATTATGAGAAATGAGTAATAACACATACGATAATCAAGAAAAGCTTAGAGCAGCATATGCGTTGAATATGTGCACCGTTTCAGTATCGCAGATTGTGGACTATAACGATGAGTATATTCTGGAACAGGAGTATGAGGCTATACTGAACAACCTTAATCTAGAGGAAATGCCTAAGGATGAAGCTCTTCTTAACATTTTAGTCAAATTGCTTAATGTGATAACTTTTTTCCGGATTGATAAAGTCAAGAGGGCACAAATAGAAAAGAAGTACCAGAGGAATGTGAAGAATGCAATCTGGTCTGCAGTGCCAAACATTGGTGTTATAGTTGCAGGCGATCCTGTTACTGTAGGTCTTTCACTTGCGACGCAGGTTGGTATCGGGTATATGAATTATCGCAAAGCGAAAGCAAATGCGCTTGCAGATAAAGAAAATTCTGAAGTTGAATTAAGAATTACTGCAATGGAACAATTCAATGCTCTAAGACGCGAGTTGTTTACTACTGCATGGAGGCTAGCAGATGAGTATGAGTTCCCTGACAGATACCGCCTTACAGAACGTCAGATATCTCAATATAATGAGATACTTATGGACACCGATGAAATTAGAAAGTATGAACGTCTGACTGCGATTGAAGATAAATTCGAAGCATATCTGCCGTTTTGGTATTACAAAGGACATACTGCAAAATTCATTGCTGAAGATAAGAGCAATAGCATAGATGATTCGGCGAGAGAGTATTACATCAAGCAGGCGAAGGAGCATTTTGAAAGATACGAAAAGCTCAATTCATTCAATATACTGAGAGAGGATGAGCTCACAGCTTCTTTTGCTCTTGAATATGTGGATCTTTTACTGCTAGATGATCAGCCTGACATGGATAAAATAAAAGAACTGATTACAACGGCGGTCAAAATGGCAGGAAATGCAAATGATATTCTTGAACTGTGTGCAGTAGCTTATCTGAAAACAGGTCAGACAGAAGAAGCATCAAGACTTCTTAGGATACTGGTGAATGAAAATTATAATGCTGCGACAAATGCGAAATTGCTGAGTCGCATTTACGTGAGCGAGTTCCTTAGGGACACTAATCCTCTCGCCAAGGTACAGTATGAAACTCTCGCTAGAAGAGTATCACCTGCATGGTTGTTCCCAATGCCGGAAGAAAAAAATGGTGATACGCTGTTGCTTGATCAGAATCTACGCAATCGGTACCTTTCAGATCAACGAATAGATCTGCAAAAGGATTATCAAGATATTATCGGCCAGTTTATAGATAAAAACATAGTACTGTTTAACAGGATAATTCCAGTACCAGTCAATGATGCACCGGATGATTATTTCAGTAATACTGAGAGTGCGATAAAGCGTAGAAGGCAGGATGTATATGAGGCACTAGAAAAAGATAGTCGGAATGAATATAGGCAATCAATTCGTGAATCAGGATATAGATTCAGATATATTGAGTTAATCAATGAGATGCTGACTGCACTTGACTCTTTGACCCTTTTCCGCGATTCGGAAGAAAAGGGGGACATGATTCAAGGTATTAGGCAAAAACTAGAAGAAACAAGTGGTGATCTAAAGGCAATACAGGAAAAGCTGAATCACGATGATAGGTTCAGTATTATGGATTACGAGAAGATTCAAAAGAGCTTTTCGTTCGAGAGACTAACGAAAGATTTCTTTGACAAACTTAATGAGATTGTGGAAGAAGGCATAAACAAAGCTGAATCTTTGGATGAACTTGACAATCTTGATCTAGACCTCTCTGCATTCTGCAGAGAACATGGTTTGACTGAGAGTAATCAGAATCATGTAGGGAAAATAGGTAGCCCTGACGACGATGAAGAAAGCGTATATATATCCGTAGATGTCCTTGGAGAAAACGAAAAGGACGAGAGATTCAATAAAAATAAGTTCATTAGTATGCTTAGGGCAGTTGAAGAAGCTGCAGGTTCTATTATTGCTGATGAAACAAAAACTGAATTACTTGTGAAGGGTAGTCAGCAGTTTGATTTGTATTTTAAGAATGTGAATCTCAAGGGTGACGCTTTCAAGGTCAAGACACTTGCTGTGATTGACGATCAGTCTCGCGCTGACCAGGACTTGTTCATAACAAGCGATGGTGTTGTTCCTGTCAAACACGGTAAAGTCGATAAGCTGCGTAGATTTGAAAAAATCGAATATCAAGGAAAGAGCCTTAAACTAGGTTGGCCTGAGGAATACTCAAATAGTGCGGTTAACCTCGGCAATCTGTATAGCTTAATCGAAAAACTTGGCAAAATACGGAATGAGTGAGCCGCTTAAGCTGTGGCAAAAGTGCAAATGTGATAAATCGATACGTTACCGGAGTTCACTAGTTTTACAAAGAAGAATGATGTGGAGATGTCTCTTGCAGACTCTCCGAATAGTATTTAGCAGGCTACAGGTGGTATTAGGTTCATATGAAAGTAATAAAAAGAGCAGTTCTGACAGGTGCAGTTTTGAAACTGATACAAAGCCGTAGAAGAATTAAACAAGGAATAGGTTCAAATGCTTCCTGCGCCGATAGTGTTGAAAGAGCTAATCATGATGGTGTAGGCAGATATGTTGATGGCTTCGCAAGCGCTGGAAGAAAAGAAGCATTGACTCTTCCACCGGAATACGAACGACTAAAACAATCCCTTCCAACTGATTTAGGAATACCTAAAGAGGCGGTTCCATATGGGATGAGAACGCCAGATGCGAGCGGTCTCCTTATTATGTATCCTGTTTCAGAAACAATTTCTATGCCTTTTGATAATGATCAATGGATTATTGATCAGATGCATGAGCATATGGGCGAAAACGAAGGCTTGATTGAAGTGAAAAGTGGAATAACAGCAAAAGGGCATCCCTATGTACACGAGATAATCAAGCATCGCTTCGAAGTAGAAGATGGTATTCCAATGGTGGAATATACAATCAATATAAATGTAAAACTAGACAAAACAATTCAGTTTATAAATGGCTCCTTCAAAGAAGAAGGAACTACAGGAGTTAGAGATTCCACAGCTTTACATTTTTTTTCAAGTGCAAACGATATGAGCCTTGAGGAAGTACTGGAGATTTGGTGGGAAGATCCTTACGATTCCGAGTATAAAAAGGGATTTCTAATGAATATGTCTGAGCAAGAAAAGCTTGATGAATTATTCCCAACTCATGCTCTTTCAGAAGCAAGGAAACTCCTGAAATATATTGTCGAAAACAATTAGCATATAGAGGAGCTAGTAAAATGGATTACGGTGAAATTTTTGGATATATTTTTGAAGGATCGTTTATCCTGTTAGGAATTATTGCGGCTGTTAGGGTGGCGATAAAGACTTGGCGTGGGGAGCGAGTGGATATTCCTGCGGTAGGCTACTTAAATGATTTGCCAAGTAGTGTGACGGGAATCAATAAGCACACGAATCCGGATGAAATCAATGTAAATCAAAAAAATAGAAACGATGGAGAGTAGGAGGTTTACTACATGAAAAAAATAGTTAAAGTGATAGCGAAATGGGGATTTTTCTTGGGATTATCAGCGCTTGTGACATTAATTACTGATGTACCAACACCTATTGCTCCAAAGGAGAACGAAGAATAAGCCTGTGAGCAGTTCTACATCGAGTCGGTCTGCGGGCCGGCTATTTATTTTGCAAAAGAAGGGAGGAAAGAAGAATGTCAGACAACTGGGTCGTGCAACATTTGATAAATACTTTAGACACTTGGAATGAAAAGATGGGAGAAGTGTGGAGTCTGCTGACTATGTCGCCCGCATCGTTTAAGGGCGGAGGTATATGGCGGACCATACTTGCTATAAACGGATCACTGCAAGCTATCGGACTGGCGCTGCTGGTCCTTTTCTTTTTGGCAGGAGTAGTAAAGACGAGTGCTAATCTCGGAGAGATCAAAAGACCTGAGCATGCTTTGAAACTATTTATAAGATTTGCCATCGCAAAGGGAGTAGTGACTTACGGACTTGAGCTGATGATGTCTATATTCTCCATAGCGCAAGGTGTCATGAGCAAGATTATGGCATCTTCCGGGGTATCTAAGACTTCTAAGGTGACGCTTCCCAAAGAGATGATTTCCGCAATAGAGGATTGCGGATTCTTTGAGAGCATACCACTGTGGGCAGTTACCCTTATAGGAAGCCTGTTCATAACAGTCTTGTCATTCATCATCATAATGACTGTGTACGGCAGATTCTTCAAACTGTATATGTATACGGCAATAGCACCTATACCGCTATCTACCTTTGCCGGGCAACCTACGCAAAGTATTGGAGTGAGCTTTCTGAAATCTTATGCGGCAGTTTGCCTTGAGGGCGCGATCATAATAATAGCCTGCGTAATTTTCAGTAGGTTTGCATCAACGCCGCCTGTGGTAGATTCTGATGCAGCACCGGCAGCTATGGTGTGGAAGTATATAGGAGAGCTTGTGTTTAACATGCTCGTACTAGTAGGCACAGTTAAGATGAGCGACAGGATCATAAAAGAAATGATGGGATTATAGACTCGAAAAAGTTCGCAAATTGACGAATAATTCGAGTATGCGAAATAAGAGGAGGCGCGATAAATGGAAGTAAAAATAAATAGGGAGATCCGTGACTATACGGAGTCTATGTTCTTTGGACTGAGCTTACGCCAGTTCATTTTTTCTGTCCTGGCCTGTGGTGTGGCGGTGGGAGTGTATTTCCTGCTTAGACCATTGCTCGGGCTTGAAGGTGCTGTTAGCTATTATCCGATCGGAAATACTTATGCCAAAGCACGTAGAATTTGGAAACGATAACTTCTACTGGCATCTCATGGAAGAAGCCAAGAAGGATGACAAGAAGACAAAGAAGAAAGGACATACACCGAAAAGAAGAAGGAGGAAGTCAGATGATTAAGACATTATCTAATATCCTAAAGCAGGATAAAGAGAAGTTCAAAGTACCACGCAAGGTGCAGGATATAGTGCCCGTTAGGACAATATGGCCTGACGGGATTTTTCTTGTAGGAAAGAATAAGTACAGCAAGATGTATCGCTTTGAAGATATCAACTATGCGGTTGCATCACGTGAGGATAAAGAGTCGATGTTTCTTGAGTACTCAGAGATTCTGAACTCGCTCGACAGCGGAGCAACTACAAAGATAACTATCAATAACAGAAGACTCAACAAGATAGATTTCGAAGAGCAAATCCTGATTAGAATGGCCGGTGATGATCTCGATGAATACCGCGAGGAATATAACGAGATGCTTATAGATAAGGCAACCGGCAGTAATTCCATTATCCAGGATAAGTATGTGACGGTATCTATCCATAAGAAGAGTATTGATGATGCGAGAGTGTATTTCTCAAGAGTAGGGGCAGAGCTTATAACCAAGTTCAACCGCCTTGGCTCAAAGTGTACGGAGCTTGATGCCGTGCAGAGACTCAGGATCATCCACGATTTCTTCAGAACGGGAGAAGAGACATACTTTCACTTTGATCTTAAGGACCGCATGAGGAAGGGGCATAGCTTCAGAGATTATGTTTGCCCGGATAACTATGAGAATCACAGCGACCATTTCAAAATCGGAAATCGTTATGGGCGTGTGCTTCTGCTTCGGGACTATGCTTCATATATCAAGGACAGTATGGTTGCCGAACTGACGGACATAAACAGGAATCTGATGCTGTCAATTGATGTAGTGCCGGTGCCGACTGATGAGGCGGTTAAGGAAGTGGAGCAGAGGCTTCTGGGCGTTGAGACCAATATAACGAACTGGCAGAGGAAGCAGAATATGAATAACAACTTCTCTGCGGTTGTTCCGTACGACATGGAGCAGCAGAGAAAAGAATCGAAGGACTTCCTCGATGATCTGACGACAAGAGACCAGAGAATGATGTTTGCCGTGATCACCATAGTCCATACTGCGGATACCAAGAAGCAGCTGGATGAGGATACGGAGTCTATTATGACTACTGCAAGGAAGCATCTTTGCCAGATGTCTGTGCTGAAGTTTCAGCAGCTAGATGGGCTGAAGACTTCGCTGCCGTTCGGTGTTCGTAAGATCGATGCTTTTAGGACTCTGACGACTGAGTCTCTTGCGGTGTTTATGCCGTTTAGGGTTCAGGAGGTCTATGACAAACACGGCATCTATTATGGACAGAATGTAATAAGCAAGAACATGATGATAGCCGACAGGAGAAAGCTTCTTAACGGCAATTCTTTTATCCTGGGTGTGTCCGGTGCGGGCAAATCGTTTACGGGCAAGAATGAGATAACAAACCTAATGCTCTCATCTAATGCGGACATTATCATCATAGATCCGGAGAGAGAGTATGCGCCTCTTGTGAGGGCGCTTGGCGGCTCTGTAATAGAGATATCTGCTACGAGTCCGAATCATATAAATGCTATGGATATGTCTAGAGATTATGGGGAGACTGATCCGATAATAGAAAAGTCTCAGTTCCTGCAGTCGCTCTGCGAGCAGATAATAGCCGGGCACAGATTTGCCAAGGGACAGCAGTCTATAATCGACCGCTGCACTGAGAATGTGTACAGGTATTACCAGCAGGGGAACTACCAGGGAGTGCCGCCTACACTTGCTGACTTCAGAGATGAGCTATTGAAGCAGCCTGAGCCGGAAGCACATTCACTTGCGCTTGAGCTTGAGCTGTTTACGAGAGGATCTCTTAACACATTTGCCAAGCAGACTAATGTGAATACTAGCAACAGGCTAGTCTGCTATGACATCCTGGAACTTGGCGAGCAGCTGAGGGCCATAGGCATGCTGGTCATTCTGGATTCTATTATCAATAGGATTACTGCTAACAGGATGAAGGGGAGGGAGACATTTATCTTCATAGATGAGATATACCTCTTATTTATGCATGAATACTCTGCGCAGTTTCTGTTTAAGCTCTGGAAGAGAGTGCGTAAGTATGGAGCATACTGCACAGGGATTACTCAGAACGTGGATGACCTCCTTCAGTCGCACACGGCGAGGACGATGCTATCCAACTCTGAATTCATAGTTATGCTGAATCAGGCGGCGACTGACAGAGTGGAACTTGCGAAGCTTCTGAATATCTCAGATCTGCAGCTTTCGTATATTACGAATGTGGATGCAGGGCATGGGCTAATTAAGGTTGGATCATCACTTGTGCCATTTGCTAATGAGTTTCCGAAGAATACGAAGTTGTATCAGCTTATGACAACTAAGCCGGGCGAGGGACTTGATGCTACTGCAGGAGTTCAAAGTGCAAACAATGTTGCACCTAGAAACCCCAAAAGTGCAAATCCTGCACTTTCAAGTGAAGAGGAGGTGCTGAATATGATTCGCAGAGTATCCACTTCCAATCCGAAGTTCGGGGAGATGATGAAGAAATATTTGGCAGAGTAAAAAAGAGCGGGAGTCTCCCGCTCAACTACATTAACATCTTACGTTACTTAGGTGATAAACAGAGTCTGCTGTCAAATCCAAGATAAGATCATCAATTATCTTTTTAGATGAGCTTTCATTTGCTTCAGTTAAATCTTCTGAAAGCATCTTAATTGCAAGGCTTAATTCTTTAAGCAATTCTTTTGCATCCTCAGTTTCAGCATTCAATCTGTAGGTTCCATTTATA
>CACYFZ010000022.1 GCA_902773835.1 uncultured Eubacteriales bacterium
CAAAGTCTTTCTTTTTTTAGGGCCGTAACCCTTTAAATTTCAAGACTGTTCTGCACTATGAAGTTTTCAATGTTCCGCTGCCTCGTTTAGCGACAGCTTCATCATTATATACATTTGCATATACCATGTCAACAACATTTTTTGTACTTTTTATGTTTTTTCAGAAGTACTATTTTCATTTGTCTCATCCCCCTCGTAAACACTCAGAGAAGACAGCTGCAGCGGATCCCAAAGAGAGTACGGAGGATACTTCAAAAGGTATCTTTTGTATGCTCTTCTGGTCTTGTTCAATGAATTCCTTCCCAGGTTTATACTCTGCCCTGAATTAAAGTTTATACTGATACCACTTATGTCGCGAACGTGATCGAAATTAATGATTATGCTTTTCATGATTCTGTAAAATGCCCTATCGGCCAGAGCACTTGCTATGCTGTTCAGTGAGCCGTAAAAAGAATAATCTTTTTCTGCCGTAATGATATGTAGTCTCCTACCTTCCTGTTCTATCATCTCTATATCGTTTATTCTGATCCTGGCACACTGATTGGCCCCTATTATCGAGATGTAATCAGGCAGTGTTACCGGTCCCGAGTGTAAATAATTTGAAGACATAATATTCCTCCCCGCTTACTGCATCGATATGAATTGTCCTTGCCTGATAAAAGAGTGTTTTTTCGCATTGTAATAATCTCATATATATATAGGAAGAATAAAACAGAAAATGTCGCCGTTTTTCGATGATATTCGAAAGCGCAATCCGGTAAATGTCCTGATAATGGTATTGTCAGCGAATCAATGCATTCACATTATTGCAAAGTAGTCTTACACAGCATATTCACGCAACAAAAAAACAAATCGCAAAAAATACAATTCCTTGTATAAATGCGATCTTATCAGACACTAGATTTAGACCTTAAAATGCTATATGTATTTTATGATATAAAAAAGATTGGCGATTATTCTTCAGTTAATCACTTCATACAGCTCCTGCGCGTCATCCTTTCTGACATTCTCGGGCATACTGACAACCTTGACTTTAAGTTCTTTAGTTCCGAATGTGATCTCTATCAGGTCACCGATCTTAAGCTCCTGTCCCGGCTTTGCAATTCTTCCGTTCACTGAAACTCTGCCCTGTTCGCAGGCATCCTTGGCCACTGTACGCCTCTTTATTATTCTTGAATTCTTAAGATACTTATCTAATCTCATCTTTTATATATTCCTAATTCGCTTCACCTGATTTCACACGGCATGAGCGACATAAAAAAGAACGGACGACATGGCAGCCATCCGTTCTCCTCAATTTCAATTAATTACTTGTTGACTGCATCCTTGAGTGACTTGCCAGCCTTGAATACAGGAGCCTTGGAAGCCGGGATTGAGATAATTGTATCCGGTTTCTGTGGGTTTCTGCCTGTTCTGGCCTTTCTGTTTCTTGTTTCGAAAGTACCAAAGCCGATCAATCTTACGCTGTCACCTGCTACGAGAGCTTTTTCGATTGTATCAAGAACTGCATCCAGAGCAGCCTCTGCGTCTTTCTTCTTGAAACCGGTCTTATCTGCAACCTTTGCAACCAACTCTGCTTTATTCATAACTAATTCCTCCTTAAAAGCTAAATCTCAAAACTTAGCTTAATTATAAGTGGCATATATATGGGTTGTCAATAAAAAATAGCCCCAAAGTGTTGAAATTTCATGAAAAACGCTCCGATATGAGCCTTCGTTTATTTGGTAATTTTCATTTTTAATGCAAACTTATAAATCAGCTCTCCTTTAGGTATGAGGACTATATCATCTTTTGTAACAGCGCCGGTTTTAAACACCGTAACGAAGTATACCAAAACAGCTGCTATCATGGATATCAATACCGCTAATGTGTTGCTTCCCAAAACCGTAAAGCTCAGTTTATAAGCAACTATAGTCGCAGCACCCATAATAAATGCAGCAATGAACGGTTTAAGCAACACCGCTTTAAAATCAATGCTTACATCAGCATATTTTTTAAGATCTCTGTAGTTAAGAAGTCCCGCGGTGATATACGCGATAACCGTACCTGTCGGTGCTCCGTTTATATTAATGGAATGAATTCCTATAAGTGAGTAAGATACAACAGCTTTTATAATCACTCCTATAACAAGATTCCTTACCGGCAGCATCATATGTCCTACGCCCTGAAGACTGGTGGCAAACGTTCTCATGATTGCGCCCGTAACTATAACGAGCGACAGGATCTGCATAGTAGGAACCGCCATAACTGCCTCGTCGTATTTTTTGTAAAAGAGCATTGTCAGTATAGGCTTTGCCAAAACGATAAGGCCCACCGTGCACGGATAGGCAATGATCATCATGGTTTTTAAACCCGTCTTCAGATGCTCATCAAGCCTTGCCTTGTTTTTTAATGTAAATGCGGCGGTAATGGCAGGCATCAAACTTATACATATTGCATCTATAAATATGTTCGGCAGATTAATTATAGGATCGCAGTATCCTCCCATAAGTCCGAACAGCGCTTCTGAGGTTTTTCTGTCCCAGCCCGTAGCCATGAGCCTTCTTACGACGATAGCAGAGTCGATATTAAACATAATCGGAAGGACAGCGGCTCCGATTGTTATCGGAATGAGAAATGACAGGAGTTCTTTAAACCTGTCCCCTTCCTTTTCTTCTCTTTTAATGGATGCGGCATGCATCTCTGCTCTGTTTTTCTTATCTCTCAGGTATATAAAGAGCATTACGATAAATGCCGCTGTAATACCTGCCGATGCTCCGAAGGTTGCACCCGCCGATGCCATTTCCAGATTTGTCTTGTAGAACATATATGCCAGGCTGAGACCTACCGCAACCCTTACCATCTGCTCTACAACTTCGGTAACGGCCGTCGGCGTCATTACCTGCCTGCCCTGATAGTAACCTCTGAATGAGGCCACCATAGGTGTGAGAAGAAGTGCCAGAGAAAGAGCTCTTATGGATGCCTCGGCTCCCGGAATATTGTATGCACGCGCTATTGCCCCTGCTCCAAAAAACAAAAGCAGGAAAGAAGCCACACCGAGAGCTGACGAAAACTTCATCGCCAGTCTGTATGATTTATGAGCATTTATATAATCCTCTTCGGCAATTCTCGAAGAGACCATCCTGGATATAGCAACAGGGAATCCCGCAGTAGCGATAACAAACAACAGCTGATAAATATTGTAGGCTACCGTATAGTAAGAAATACCGTTCGCACCTATCATGTTTGTCAGAGGAATCTTCAGTATCGCACCGAAAATCTTGCTGACTATACCGGCTGCAGCCAGTATAGTAGCGCCTTTTAAAAGCAGCTTTGACTCATCGTTGCTCTTTGCGACATTCACGCTTTCTTCTGTTATTTCGTTTATTTCGTTCTTTTCCGCTTCTTGATTTGTACTCATTAACATCTTATAGCTCAGACAGAATTTTGTTCTTTGCAGCTTCTGCCTCTGCTATAGTCTCCTCTATATCTATTGTTTTGTATTCTCCGTCCTGATAGCAAACCTTTCCGTCCACCATAGTCAAGCAAACATCCTTACCGTCTGCCGAATATATAAGATTATGCGCCATATCGTGAACAGGCTGCATATTAGGTCCGCTCGCATCTACTACGATAAGGTCTGCTTTGAAGTTCTCTTTGAGCAATCCGCAGTCTTCTCTTCCCTGGGAGAGAGCTCCTGCTCTGGTAGCACTGAACAGCGCCTGGTCAGGCCTCATTGCCGCAGGGTCCATAGACTTAACCTTGCCTGCGATGGCAAAGAGCTTAATCTGTTCAAAAAAGTTCAGACTGTTGTTGCTGGCCACGCTGTCTGTTCCGAGAGCAACGTTTATGCCCTTCTTATACATAGTCGGTACATCGCATATACCGCTTGCCAGTTTAAAGTTGCTGGTAGGATTGCTGGCAACCGTCACACTTTTGGCTTTAAGAATATCCATATCCGACTCGCTCACCCACACGCAGTGAGCTGCGTTGCACGGCTGATCGAAGATTCCGAATTTCTCCATCACCTCGGTAGTTGACATACCGTATTTTTCTTTGCAATTGTCTGCCTCAAACTTAGTCTCGTCGAGATGTATCTGCATTCCGACATTATATTCCTTCGCAATGTCTGCAACCGCTCTCATGGTTTTCTCATCATTCGTATATTCGGCATGAACCGCTGCATCTGTCTTTATGCGCCCGTTTTCGAAACCGTCGTACATCATAATGGCGTCTTTGGTCTCTTTTATACCGACCACCTCCGAGAGCTCTGCTCCCGTAGGATTAGCCACTGATCTTGATATATTGGTCTTGGCTCCTGCCACACTGTATGCTCTGACCATGTCGTCGATGAAGTAATACATATCAGATGTAGATACGATACCGTATCTCAGAGACTCGGCCATTGCCAGAAGAGTTCCCCAGTAAACCGCTTTTTTATAAAGCTTAGCTTCAAACGGGAATATCTTCTTGTTAAGCCAATCATGCAGGGTCAGATTCTCTCCGAAGCCTCTCATAAGAGTCATAGGCGAATGCCCATGTGCATTGTAAAAACCCGGCATCAGCACTTTATTATTTCCGTCATATACTTCACCGAAGCAATCTGCATCTGCCGGCACATCCTTACCGATGTAAGTAATCCTGTCCGCCTGAACGCCTACCGTCATATCGGCTTGATATTTAAAATTCTCATCAATAATTCCGATGTTTTTGAAAAGCATTTTCTTTCTCCTTGTTCACACTCAAAACTATCTAATTATACCGATTTGCTGACTTAAATAAAAGTTATGAAGCGCTCTTTTCATCCGTTTCCGGCGTTCTTATAAGAGCTCTCATGAGTTGTAAGAGTCTTTCCGGGTCTGCTGCGTTACGTGTTTTCAGTTCAATGAAGCTTCGTTTTCCGCTGGTTATCTTAAGCTCGTCTCTGAACTCCGAACTTGTCATAACCACTGCATACGGATGAAGTTTGCTCATGTCCGTAAATCTGATTGTAATCATCTTATCTTTAGACGAGATGTTGGCCGCCCCGATCCGCTCTGCGTGTGCTCTTATTTCCGCAATGTTTATCAGATCTTTTGCTTCCGAAGGTACCTCTCCGTATCTGTCTCTCAGCTCTTCGAGCACGTCATTTGCATCGCTTTCGTCACCGATTGCGGCAATTTTCTTGTATGCCTGAAGCCTGAGTGATTCGTCGGCAATATACGATTCCGGGATAGAAGCTCTGACGGGGAGTTCAATGCTGATGTCCGACCTGGCCTCCGTGACGGCTTCTCCCTTGAGCCTTCTTACCGCCCTGTCGATTTCCTTGCAGTACAGCTCATATCCTATGCTTTCTATGTGACCGCTTTGAGCCTCTCCCAGAATATTACCTGCTCCTCTGAGCTCCAGATCTCTCATGGCCAACCTGAATCCCGCACCGAATTCCGTAAACTCTCTGATTGCAGTCAGCCTCTTCCTGGCCAAATCTGTCAGGACCTTTCCCGGCTGGTACATCAGATACGCATATGCCAAACGATGTGAGCGACCGACTCTGCCTCTCAGCTGATATAGCTGCGCCAGACCGAATCTGTCAGCGTTGAGAATAATCATCGTGTTGGCATTAGGTATATCAATTCCGTTTTCAATGATGGTCGTAGCTACGAGTATATCCGTTCGGCCTTCAATGAAATCAAGCATGGCCGCTTCCAGTTCTTCTTCACTCATGCGTCCGTGACCTACCGCAACCCTTGCGTTCGGTGCCAGTCTTTGAATCTCTTCTGCGACCTGATTGATTCCCATAACCCGGTTGGAAACTACGAAAACCTGGCCGCCTCGGGATAGTTCTCTGTCAATCGCATTGGATATAACGGCCTCATCGTAGGGATTAACGAATGTGCTGACAGGAAGTCTGTCACCGGGCGGCTCGTCTATTATGCTTATATCCTTTATGCCCGTAAGGGACATATTCAGAGTCCTTGGAATAGGAGTCGCAGATAATGTCAGCACGTCTATATTGCTTCTCAGCTGCTTTATCTTTTCTTTATGCCTTACACCGAATCTCTGCTCCTCGTCTATTACCAGAAGTCCGAGATCCTTAAACTTCACATCATCCGAAAGAAGCCTGTGCGTTCCTATGATCAAATCTACGCTTCCGTCTTTAAGTCCTTTAATTATCTTCTTTTGTTCGGCGTCGGATCTGAACCTTGAGAGCTCTTCAATTTCAAAAGGGAACGCAGAAAAGCGCTCTCTTAAGCTATGGTAATGCTGATCAACAAGAAGCGTTGTCGGTGCTAAAATTGCCGCCTGCTTTCCTTCAGATATGCACTTGAATACCGCCCTGGCCGCAACCTCGGTCTTGCCGTATCCGACATCGCCGCAAAGAAGCCTGTCCATAGGAAGAGCCTTCTGCATATCCTCTTTTATCTCTTCTGCAGCCCTCAGTTGGTCGTCCGTCTCCTCATACGGAAATGCTTCTTCGAACTCGGTCTGCCATACGGTATCTTCACCGAATGCGTATCCTCCGGCAGCCTGCCTTTCCGCATAAAGACGCACGAGGTCTTCTGCAATCTCTTCTACTGCTCTGCGTGCGCGTTCTCTTGCACGCGCCCAGCTTACTCCCGAAAGCTTCGAAAGCGCAGGAGCATTTCCCGAATTACCTATGTATTTCTGGATTACGTCCAGTTGTTCAGTCGGAATGTATAAGGTGTCCGAGCCGGCGTATCTTATTAACAGGTAATCCCTGGTCTGACCGTCCGCAGTGAGAGGATGAATCCCTTCAAATCTTCCTATACCGTGGGCCTCATGGACCACGTAGTCTCCTTTTTTAAGGTCGGAGAACTGAATCGAATCTGCAGACTTCTTTTTCTTTGCACTCTTTCTGGGTTTTTTGGAAGATGCCGAGAATATATCAGACTCTGCTATATAGCAGACTTTTTCATCATCCATAATAAACCCGGATGAGAGGCTTCCCGTCCTGTATGAAATTCTTGAAGATGCGGATTCAATATCCGCTATATCAAGATACTCCCTTATTCGCTGATTTTTCTCTTCGGAACCTGCGGCTATAACAAGATCGTATCCTCGACTTGTAAGCCTTCCGACTTCAGATGCGAAGAGATCTATCTTACCGTTAAAGGGCGCAATCTGCCTGCTCTTTATATTTATGATTTCATCTATCTTCTCCGCTCCTTCAATTCTCTCCGGAAACGGTGTGTATACATAAGTATCGGTTTTTTTGTTTGCGGAAAACAACTCATGGAAATCTTTGTTTTCATACGGCTCTGCGATAGCTTTTTGAATATCTGCGGGATCTGAGATTATCACGGCTCCGTTTTTTACATGGTCCCAAAGCCTGTACTTGGGAACGTCAAAGTAGTCCAAATAATCTGCATAAATCTGAAGATTCATATTCTCCTCGAATATGTCCTTTATTCTTCCCTTATATTCTTCTAATCGTTCTGTTCTTCCGTCTTCAGCTTCCGGGTGAGGCAGTTCTTTTCTTATCTTCTTGATTCTGCGGTCGTACTCCTTAAGGATGGCGGTCAGCGCCTTTTCTTTTTCTTCATTAGTGGGAATGAATTCTGCTGCCGGTCCTATGCAAATGCTGTCCAGTTTTCTTACGGATCTCTGACTGTCACCGTCATACTCTCTGATGGACTCAATCTCGTCATCAAAGAACTCTATTCTTACAGGATTATCCGCAGACGGCGGAAAGATATCCATGATTCCCGCTTTTGATGTAAATTCGCCCGGAGACTCCGTTACCGGACATGCTCTGTATCCTATAGCAGTCAGTTTTTCTCTTAAAACTGAAGGTTCTGCTTTTCCGTCAACTTCCAAAAAAATAACAGAATCCGAAAATCTCTCAGGATCCGAGGTCAGTTTAAGGGCTGCACTTACGGGTGCTATTACAGCTGTCGGTGCTGCGAGCTCATCTGAATCAGTACTCAGTAGTTGAAGAGCCTTGATTCTCTCCGTAACTTCCGTCCTGTCTCTGGCTTCATAGAGTATCTGAAGATGCTCACTTTCATTGAGTACAATGATCTCGGCTTCAGGTACACAAAAAACGAGGTCCCTGGCCAGGTCTGCCGCTGCACGCCCTGTAGAGACCACCGCTAAAATCTTATTCTCTTTTCTGAGCGTCTCGGACATTTTATATGCCGCTCTGGATCCGCTCACTCCCGTATAATTGATTATCATTCGCCCACGTGATTGTGCCTGCTCATGGCCTTCTCTATTCCGAGCGCTACTATATCCTCTGCCGCAGCTGCCGCATCGGAAGCTGCTTTATCCAAGATGGGCTGTTCCTCCTTCGGAACCTTGCCTATCACTCTATCTACTAAGTCTTCATCTCCTGACGCTGCGCCTACTCCGATTCTTATTCTGGCGAAGTCTTTAGTTCCGAGTTCCTGCACCACAGACTTCATCCCGTTATGCGTACCCGGACCTCCGGCCTTTCGGATTCTTATTGATCCGATAGGAAGATCTATATCGTCGTATATAACGATAACATTCTCCGACGGAACATCAAAATACATGGCGCATTCTCTGACTGCAATTCCGCTCTTGTTCATATACGTAACAGGCTTTACCAGTACAACTTTCTTTCCTGATATTCTTCCCTGTCCTATAAGTGAATGGAATTTTGATTTTCTGACATCAATTCCGCTGTTTGACGCCAGAAAGTCAAGTGCTCTGTATCCCATATTGTGACGGGTTTTTGCATATTCTTCTCCCGGGTTTCCGAGGCCTATAATTACATAAGTGTCTTTGGCCCTTCCGACAGACGCTGTCGCTTTATTCGCTTTTCTTTTTCTGAAAAAACCCATCATTTCTGTACGCTGAAATACTATCTTGCATCAAACATTACCGAAATCGGTTTGTTTGAATATACTCTTGAAATCGTCTCTGCGAAAATATGTCCTACAGAGAGCACCGTTATCTTCTTAAGTCTCTTCTCTTCAGGAATTGGAATCGTGTTAAGAAGAACCATTTCTTTAATAGGGCTGGCCTCTATTCTTTCTATCGCAGGCCCCGAGAGAACACCGTGTGTTGCGCAGGCATAAACGCTGCTGGCACCGAGGTCCGATAAAGCCTTGGCGGCATTACATATAGTGCCGGCCGTATCTATCATATCATCGAGGATAACGCAGTTTCTTCCTTCTACATCACCGATGATATTCATAATTTCACTCTTGTTAGGCTCCGGCCTTCTTTTGTCGATTATGGCAATCGGGCAATTAAATGGCTTGGCCATATTACGGGCTCTTGTTACGGATCCGTGGTCCGGTGATACTATTACTAAATCCTGGAGGTCTTTAAGTTTGAAATAGTCGGACAGTAGCGGCTGTCCCAGCATGTGGTCTACGGGGATATCGAAGAAACCCTGCTCCTGTGATGCGTGAAGGTCCATCGTAATTACTCTTCCTATGCCTGCTGCCGTAATCATATTGGCCACAAGTTTAGAAGTGATAGGATCTCTGGCCTTTGCTTTTCTGTCCTGTCTGGCGTATCCGTAGTACGGCATTACGGCCGTTACGCTTCTGCATGAAGCTCTTCTCAAAGCATCCGCCATAATCAGAAGCTCCATGAGATTATCATTTACGGGATCATTTGTAGACTGAACTATAAAGCAATCCTTTCCTCTTACCGAATCCCAGATACTTACGCTTGTCTCTCCGTCGCTGAACTTAGTGACGGTGGATTTTCCGAGCTCAATTCCCATATGCTCTGCTATTTCTTCAGCGAGCTCAGGATGTGAATTGCAGGAAAATAATCTGAGATTGGAATATGCATCACTTGGCATAATTTAGACCTCCTATGTCTTTGAGTTGCGTAATGATATATGCTGAGCTACTCGTCCTTATGGAGCAGCATATCGCCTACTTTGTATACATCACCTGCGCCCATGGTCATAACAATGTCATCCTCAGTCGCAAATTTTTCGATGTATTTAACTATATCCTCGAAGTCCTTAACGTAGTAGACATCTTTGTCAGGATACTTGGACTTAATAGCATTCATGAGTTTATACGATGAAATATTGTAAATATCCTTTTCTCTGGCAGCATATATATCTGTCAGGACCAGCACATCCGTATCATCAAAAGCATCGACGAACTCATCGAAAAGCGCTTTGGTTCTTGTATAGGTATGCGGCTGAAAAATAAGCCATAATTTCTTGTGTTTTACATTCTTAGCTGCTGAAAGGGTCGCTTTTATTTCCGTAGGATGATGTGCGTAGTCATCGATAATCTTTACGCCCTTATCTGTAGTTCCGTTGAAATCAAAGCGTCTGCCCGTTCCGGTGTACTCCTTTAAAGTGCGGGCTATAACTTCGGCGTCGGCACCCAAATATGATGTCGTAACAAAAGCAGCCAAGGCATTGAGTACATTGTGTTCTCCCGGCACAGACAACTCAATGCTGGTGATTTTCTGACCTTTTCGGCATATGTCAAAAGTAGGATTGCCGTTCTCGTCAAATTTCATGTTTTCGGCGTAGAAGTCATTCCCTTCACTGTATCCGTATGTAATCTTATGCGGGTAGTCTTTCAGAATGCTTCGAACGAAAGGATTATCACCAAAAGCTATTACAAGTCCGTCTTCCGGGATTCTCTCAACGAATGTGCTGAATGATTTGACTATATGATCCATATCCTTGAAGTAATCAAGGTGGTCTGAGTCTATGTTGAGAATTACGCCTATGCTCGGACGGAGCTCAAGGAAGCTGTCCATATATTCACAAGCTTCCGTTACGAGATAACCCGTACCGCCTATCTCTACGTTACCGTGAATCTGAGGAAGTTCGCCTCCCACCAGAATTGTCGGTTTGAAGTCCGCATTTCTCAGAATGAGGGATGTCATGGAAGTAACGGTTGTCTTTCCGTGAGTACCGCAGATGGCGATTGAGTTCTCATAGTCATCCATAATCATGCCGAGAACCTGTGCTCTTGAAAAGAGAGGCAGTCCGAGTTCTCTGGCTCTGATAACCTCTGGATTCTCTTCCGAAACTGCGGCAGAATATACAATTGCATCAACATCATCTACGTTTTCAGGTTCATGGGAAGTGTAAATCTTAATTCCCGCACTCTGAAGATGATCCGTTACCTTGCTCGGATTAATATCCGTTCCGCTTACGATAAATCCTCTGTCATTAAGAATCTCGGCAACAGCAGATAATCCTATTCCGCCGATACCGAGACAATGTATTTTCTTATATTTACTGATGTCAGTCATTAAAAATCTCCCAAAACTCGTGAGCAAAGCTCCGATTTGATTATATGATAATATCCCTTATCTTTCAAGGCGACGGATTGTTCATTTTCCATCATTTTTGTACTCTTTTTTGTCATAACAAATTACTATGTGATTTCTCCCGGAACTTGATGTAATCTTATGTATGGAAGCAAGATAAGATAACGGAGAGAAACCATGGACAAAATATATCTTGATAACGGCGCCACATCATTTCCTAAGCCGAAGGATGTTGCGGAGGCGGTATATAAATACATGACTGAAGTGGGTGCCAATATAAATCGAGGCGGATATGAGGCTGCATATGACCTCGAAGGAACTGTTTTTGAAACAAGGCAGATGCTGACGGATATGTTCGGTGGTTCTGATTGTAAAAATGTAGTATTTACAAAGAATATTACAGAATCACTCAATGTGGTATTAAAAGGTTTTCTTAAACCGGGCGACCACGTCCTCTGTTCTTCAATGGAACACAATGCAGTTATGAGGCCTCTGGTTCAACTTCAAAAACAAGGCGTTGAATTTGACAGAATCCCGGGAAATACTAACGGAGAACTTGCATTGGACAAAGTTGAGTCAATGATAAAGCCTGCTACCAAGGCTATAGTCATGTCTCATGCGAGCAATCTGGTCGGGACAGTCAATCCTATAGAGGAAGTCGGAGCGATCTGCCGTAAATACAATATAAAATTTATCGTAGACTCTGCTCAAACAGCCGGAGTTCTGCCTATTAATATGAAAGATATGAATATTGATGCTCTTTGCTTTACGGGACACAAGTCACTTCTGGGACCTCAAGGCATCGGCGGCTTCATTTTGGATGAAGAAATGATAAAGCTGATAGAACCTCTTCTTTCAGGAGGAACAGGCTCCATTAGCCATACGGAAGAAATCCCTGACTTTATGCCTGACAGATTTGAACCGGGTACCATGAACCTACCCGGCATAGTCGGTCTACACGCTGCGCTTAAATGGATTGACGAAAAAGGCATCGACGAGATTTCAAAACATGAGCTTGCCTTAACCGAAAGATTTCTGGAGGGACTTAAGCCTCTTGAAGATAAGGGTTCTTTAAAGATAATCGGGCTTAAGGAAGCAGCCGGCAGAACAGCCGTGGTTTCCGTCCAGACTCTCACAATAGACTGCGCGGATGCGGCGTTCAGGCTCGACTCTGAATACGGTATAGCGACCAGAGTCGGCCTGCACTGTGCCCCTAACGCTCATAAAACGCTGGGCACCTTCCCGGTCGGCACAGTACGTTTCAGCTTCGGCATCTTCAACACGGAAGCTGAAATAGACGCCGCCGTTAAAGCCTTAAGTGAAATCTGCGGATAGAAATGCAACGAAATACGGAATTAAAAATCCCGGCTTTGCAGCCGGGATTTTGATTGCGTATAACTTCGTTTAACTATGCGAGTGTAGCTACGTGCATCAGAGTTCTTACGAGCTGTGATACATAACTCATCTCGTTGTCGTACCAAGATACAACTCTTACCTCGAAGAGTCCGTCGCCGCAAGGCATTACTACAGTCTGTGTAGCATCGAAGAGGGAACCGAAGCTCATTCCGATTACGTCGCTTGAAACGATTTGTTCTTCTGTGTATCCGTAAGACTCGTTAGCAGCAGCCTTCATAGCAGCGTTGATGTCGTCTGCTGTGAGGGACTTAGCCTCTACGATAGCGTCGAGAATAGTTGTGGAGCCTGATGGTACAGGAACTCTCTGAGCGGATCCTGTCAGTTTGCCGTCGAGCTCAGGAATTACGAGACCGATAGCCTTAGCAGCGCCTGTGCTGTTAGGAACGATGTTGATAGCTCCTGCTCTTGCTCTTCTGAGGTCACCCTTTCTGTGTGGTCCGTCGAGGATCATCTGGTCACCTGTGTAAGCGTGGATAGTGCACATGAAACCTGTTCTGATAGGAGCGAGGTCGTTGAGCGCCTTAGCCATAGGAGCGAGGCAGTTTGTTGTGCATGAAGCTCCGGATACGATAGCGTCATCCTTAGTCAGAGTCTCATGGTTTGTGTTATATACGATTGTAGGGAGGTCAGATCCTGCAGGAGCGGAAATAACTACCTTCTTAGCGCCTGCATCGATATGAGCCTGTGATTTTTCCTTTGAGCAGAAGAAACCTGTGCACTCGAGAACTACGTCTACATCGAGTTCCTTCCAAGGAAGCTTGGATGGATCTGCTTCTGCATATACCTTGTATTCTTTACCGTCTACAACGATTCCGCCTTCAGTTGCTTTTACGTCAGCTTCGAACTTCTTCTGTACGCTGTCGTACTTAAGAAGGTGTGCCAGCATCTCAGCATTTGTAAGGTCGTTGATTGCAACTACTTCGATACCCTTTTCCTGATAAATCTTTCTGAACGCAAGTCTTCCGATGCGTCCGAATCCGTTAATTGCTACTTTCATTTGTAATGGTCTCCTTTCATTACCTTTAACTTATTTAAGTATCCTTTTCCATAACACGCTGAAATACTACCACTTTGGCGCAAATATCTCAAGAGAAACATAAAAAAAGAGGTCTTTCTCTTGTTCAAGACAAAACCTCTCGCATTTTTTATTCACTTCTGTCGTTTCGGATTACCTTTCCGATGTTCCAAAGATGTGCCGCGGCTTTAGCCGCCTCTGTCCTCTCTTCCGTAGATTTATATCCGCACTCTCCGGTCTGAGCGCCGCAGTCATAGCACATCACATACCAGCACCAGCCCTCTTCCTCTTCCAGAAGTCCCGGACCATCGCAGTACGGGCATTCATGCAGTTCAATTTCCTTGTGTATATCCAATATGTCCCTCCTGATTGTTCTGCTGTTTCTCTTCTAACTTGTTCATTTTTTCTTTTTTGTTTTATTTTTTTCAGCATCACTTTGCTTGGTAAAAGCCTCTCTGGAGTGGTTAATTACTCTGGTTATGCGGCTGTTTCGTATCGAGAATACTTTGCCGTTTTCAGAGATAAGCTCAGTCTTTCTGAGCCCTATATTCTTTACGGTTCCGCTTCCTCCGTCTTTTATCTCTATAAAGTCTCCGACCTCGTAAGTTCTGCCGGTTATAATCATAATTCCGGCCAGCACATCAGTCAATATATCTCTGAAACTCATACTGACTGCCAGGCCTATAAATCCTGCAGATGCAAACAATGCCTTGGTGTTTACTCCGAGACAGCCAAGCGACAGCAGAATGAATACAGCAATTGCTGCATAAAACAGTATATTGGATGCCAAAGAGCTTACAGTCAGTGCCCTCTTTCCGAGGATATTGCTGAGGAAAATATATATCACTTTCAGCAAAGCCAATATAACGAAAAGCCCGCAAAGCAGATAGAATACTGCGGCAAAGGAAATCAGATTTATGCCGTGTATCCATTTGCCTGATGCGATAAACTCCAGTGCCGTGCCTGCGCCGCTTGAAGTCTTGGATCTGATGAAAACTATTACGGCACTGGAAATTGTGAAGAGGAATATCAAAAGTTCTAATATAGAAAACGCCTCTTTTTCTGCCGTGACCTTTTGGTCGAATGCTTTCTCAGTCCCATGTGCGGTATGCTCCGATATCTTAAGAAGTCTGAAATTTTTTTCCGCAAGCTTTTGAGTAAAGGCCGTGACCGAATCGATTGTTTCTGCGGAAAGAAGATCTCCTTCTTTGGTGCCGCTGGCTTTCTCGGGATGATTCTCAATCAGTCTAAGCGCCAGTAAACCGACACATATTGCAAAGAGCAATGTGTAGAAAAGAGTAAACGGAAGCACATAGTCTAACAGAGCTGCTTTGGATACGCAGTAATAGTAGAGACTTTCATCCTTGCTGTCGGATAAAGCAAAATATTCATTCCCGCCGGTTTTAATATCTCCGAGATAAGAATCTTCCAATTCGGACTTTTTAATCTGTTTTCCGATAAGCTCTTCCTTACCGGAGTGTTTTATACTACCCGTCTTCGAATCTGCTTCAAATATTACCCCGTTCGATGGCGCCATGGATTTCATGACGATATTTTCATCTCCGAATTTGACAGTATTTTTGTTTTCCGGATCAACGGCTATAAGCATAGCTCCGTATGAGTCTTTATCCGCAAGATAATTAAGAACAATTCCGTGATAGTCACGCTTAAGACCCGTAATCTCATCCTGAACGCCCGAGTGTGATATGCTCCGGACTCCGTTCATGAGTCTGGCGAAATCCGCCATCTCAGGATTCTCTCTGTTCTTCAGTGATATTCCCCTGTACGGTGAATCGGATATTATTTCATCACCGTCCGCATCGAAAATCATGATATAGTCAGCGCCTATTATCTCAGACGCTTCCTTAAGCCATTTCTCGTTCTGAAGCTCTCTGTTATCATCGATAAGGCGTGCCAGCAATTCGGCATTTTCAATATATCTTTTCTGGCTGTCTTCCCACTGTATTTCAGTTCTTTCTTTATCATCGTCAAGTCGCTCGAAAAGTGCCTTGAGTGTCTTGGAGCTCCTGGATGTCTGCAGAAAAGCACTGTCTAATGACATTGAAAAAGCGGCTGCGGTAAATGCTATTAAAGTGCACCCTACCAGTATGTAAGTCAGCTTACGTTTTACTTTTTCGTATGTATATCTCTCTGCCTGAACAGTCGAAAGACTCTTTCCTACAAGTCTTCTGAATAAAGATATAAGCCAAACCGCTAAAGTAATACAAATGCTCAGAATGACAAATGCCAGTGAAACCATAAGCACAAGCGAACGGAGAACAGTATCTTGAAGCGGCTTTAAAAGAACTGCAGCATCGTCTGTTTCGAAGTCGGAATCAAAAGATTTAGAACAAATCACAATATTTGTTTTTCCGTTAACTTTAGCGATTCTGAAGCCTGAGTCTTCTGTCTTGCTTATAATATCTGCAAGGCCGAGTTCTGAAGCATTGTTGCATTCTTTGTATCCTCTCGTTGCGGCCGTAACTATATAGTCTCCGTTTCCGTCATCAATAAAGCTAAGATAATCGCAAGTATCCGCATCCGCAAGATTGTCCAGCGCAGCCTGATAATCTACAGCTTCATTAATCAACCTTTCTTCTTCGGATTCATCTGCAGGCTTTATATACTTCTCTGCTTTAATATCGGTATCGCTCACAGCAGATGCGGAAGATATTAGCCTCTCCGATATATCAATGTCATCCTTATAATCCTCTGAAGTGTCCTCTGCTTTGCTTAGCATGAACTTGCACGTATTCTCAAATTGATCGATTCTGTATATGCCTTCTCGCGTTGTGGTTTTAATCTGCACCCCGCAATAAGCTCCCATAATCAAGACAACGGAAATAACTGCGATAACTAAAAGATACATCGCAGTCATATTTGCCAAATTATGTTTTTTTACACCTTTTCCTTCTTTCAAGTCTGTTCCTTCTTTCACTGCTCCATTAGTTTACAGCTTTAACAGTTACTGGATGGTTATTATCTGATCTGTCATTTCCTTTAAATTATAACGAGTCTGCCGTCTTCACGCCACCACAATATAAATATAAAAGAAAGCCCTGCTTAATCAGGGCTTTCTCCGCAATACTTGTATGTATTATTTCACTGATTATTTTTCTTTGCCTGTTGCAATATCAACGGCTTCTTTCAGTGACTCGCCGCTGTGCTCAACGAATTCTTTGGTTCCGAGCGCGAGGTTCTCAACATTCTCTTTAAACTCAGACATCTTCTCATCTCTTTTTTCTTTCTTTTCGGCCTTATGTTCTGCTTTAGCTTCTTTAAAGCTGGACTTTGCAAGGTCCATATCCTCTTTGAATTTTTCTTTTCCTTCTTCGAAAGACTCCTTCAATTCTTCTTTGATTTCCTTGAACTTGTTATCCATGATTATCCCTCCTTTTGATACTTGGCAGCTTAACGGTCTGCCTGTTTTATGATACGACCGAATTATACCTTTTGTGAGGTTATACAAGGGTTAGCGCGTTGAATCTTTCGATTTACCGGCTTTAAACTCTCCTCCTTCACGATTATTTCTCATGCTTTCCGAGAGCTTACGGACTTCATCAGCGGTAATGATGATGATTTTCGGATTCTTGCCCTGCACTTCCGCCTTTGCTTTTTCAAAACTCTCGATAAAGAATTCTATGCTTTCCTTCATCCAAGACAGAGCGGAGATATCATCGCTGCCGGATGCCTCCGCATTCTTCTTTTCAATCGTACTTGTTTCAGCATGGCTTATTTGATTGCGCACATATCCTACTTGGTAGTATGCGTAAAGAGCATCCAGCAGTGTTTCCCGGCTTTCACATGCGGTGAACCCCGTGATTACCGAAGGATTGCGGTTTCCAATGGATTTAATCCTGAGAGCGGCGTATGCACGCTGCGGATTTTCGTCCCTTTCTCTGCGCTTTCCTCGGTCATACGACTTAATAAAATAATGATCGATATAATCCATCTTAAAGTACTCTTGCGGCCTGAGTTTCATGCGCAGTTCTGCGAACTGACGTAAGACATAATCTTTGTGGTCTTCATCGTTGCAGTAATAGAATATCCCCGAGTTTACCAGGTTTTCCGGCGTCCTGGACTCTATGAGCGTCAATGTCTGCTGGTAGAATTGATGCCTGTAGGCCCATTTCACCATTTCTATAAAGTTGATATTACCGTCACCCTCCAGAAGCACGCCGTAGTCCTCTCGGATGCTTTCCGCAATCAGGCTGAACAGCACACCGTAATAACCGGATTCCCTCCAGAATTTTTCGCTTCTGAACAACTCCCTGAGTCTGAGGATGCCGCGTTCCACTTCCGCTGTATTGCACATTGAAAGGCCTACGTCCACATCACGCATGGCGTAAATCATATCCGCAACGCTCTCGTTGCTTTCTCCGCTCCTTTTCCAAATGTCCTCGATCATGTCCGCCTTTCCGTACTTCAGAAAGGCTCTGATTGCATGAAACAGTTCCGTAACGCCGAAGCCTTCGGTATCGTCTCGAATTATACCGGCCATGCACTTCTGAAGGCTGCGCACCGTAAATATCTTCTTCAACTGAACCTTGCTTTGCGGCATGGAAAGCAGAATGTCCAGCATGTTCAGGACAATGAATGTATCGGCAGCGTCATCGCTGTTCAGGGTGACATATAGATTGACTTCTTCTTCGTCTTCTGTGATGGACTTTTCCGCATTCATCATGTTGTCCACCCATCGTCCGCTGTCTTCAAACTCAACATCCGGAATAAAGCATACGGACGTCGCCTCATTGGCGGGCAGCATCTTCATCTTTAGTGAAGGCTCCAGCGCTGAATACAAATACTCCTTTACACATTGTTTATAGTATCCCGGATTATCACCAAACTCCGGACAGGCTTCAAAGAGCATAGTCCGGAAGTTCTCATAAAGTCGATCGTTTTGGGCCAATTCGTCAAACAGTCGATTGAATTCTTTATTCTTCAGGTCCGGATTCTGCTCCGTAAAGTCACGGATAAAGTTAATTAGTTTATCACGGACTTCCTCAGGGATACTCTCTTCTTCCTTCTCTCCCTCAGCAAACTTCGTAAGGCGGTCCAGAAGCAGTCCATAGGTGGAAGCCGAAGCCTTGTCCGTAGTATTCAGTTTTCTTCCCTGTCTGAGCGATACAGGTTCAAGGTCTTCGTCTTCGCCGTAGCTGCCGACTGCGCCGATGACTACGATCTTATCTATATCATACCTTGACAGTACGGTTTTTATACCGGCTTCAGCATCCAGAATCGTATCCGTGTATTCCGGTCCGGATTCATTTTTAGCAGAAAAAAAGCGCAGCGGAAGATCGTTTTCCATAGCGCTCAGAGATGTCAAAAGAATATTATGGGCCATTTTCAATTCTCCCTTTGCATTCATGATGATAAATACCGTATTCGCATCTATGCGGTTTTATGTCTTTAAAACCTTTTTCTTTATTATACCTCTTATTAACAGCACAGAAAATATAAAACCCTTGGGATATTATATTCCCAAGGGTTATCTTTGGTTGCGGGGAGAGGACTTGAACCTCCGACCTCCGGGTTATGAGCCCGACGAGCTACCAACTGCTCTACCCCGCGTCATCATTTAATTGCTTTTGAAGTGGTACCGGAGACCGGACTCGAACCGGTACGAAGTCGCCTTCGAGGGATTTTAAGTCCCTTGTGTCTACCAATTCCACCACTCCGGCGCAAAAGTTAGAAATGGCGCCTCGAGTAGGACTCGAACCTACAACCTACCGGTTAACAGCCGGGTGCTCTACCATTGAGCTATCGAGGCGCGTTCGCTAATTGCGACTTTGTTAGTATAGCGGATTGACCGTTATAAGTCAACATTATTTCTTACGATTTTTATCTTATTTCTGTACTTGGCTGCACTTTCTTCATCTCCTCTGAGCGCATATATCGCAGCCAGTTCCTCCATTGCATCCGTATTGCTTGGAGAAAGCTTCAGAACTTTTTTAAAGCAGCCTTCAGCTTCTTCACTGTGTCCGAGTGCAACTTCGGCTGTTCCGAGATAATGCCAGAGCGGCCACCACTCTGAGTAAGGACCCTCTTTATATTCCGAAAGAACTTCCATTCCGCCCTGATAATCTCCCATCATTATCTTATTGCAGCCGTCTTCTATCTTAACCGGATCTTCGAGTTCTTCCAGCCTTTCGGCGATTTCATCTCTCAGGCCGGCCAGCATATTGTCGTCCATTTCCGATGTCTCAAGCTCCGTTCCGGATGAGTGCTTCAGGAAATCCTGCCATGTGAGCTTGGTCTTCATATACAGTCCGAGGTTCAGGTATTCATATCCGAGGAAGTAATATCCCATGGCAAACTCAGGATGAAGCATAGTAAGGAGTTCAAAAGTGTCCATGGCTTCCGCCTTAAATCTGGCTGCACGCTCCTCATCTTCTTCTGCCATCTCCTGACAAGCCTTACATGCTCTGCCGTAAAGATAGAGAGCTGCACGAGAGTTGTTTTCAACCATAAGAGCCGCTCTCAGAAGCATGCATGCATCCTCAAAATCTCCGTTATCTGCAGACCTGGCTCCTTCTGCCACAAGCATTGGTTCTGCTTGTTCTCCCGCAGCGTGCTTAATGAAGTTTATATATTTGTCTGCATAGACAAAAGTCGGGTCGCCGCCTATTACACGAGCCATGTCAAAGACAATGTCCCTGGCATCTGTGCTTCCGCCTTCCTCATCGGCTTCCGCTGCCCTTACCGGGACCGGCACGCCAACGAGAATTTCAGCAGCCCCTATCCTGTTAAGGTAGTCGCTGCTGAGCTCTCCGAACATCATATCGTGGTTTCTCGGAGCGAGGTAAATGCTTATTCTGTCCTCGCTTCTTTCAATATTTACGCTCAATTAATCCTCTTCTTTCTTCTTGAGATCCCATCCCTGTCTTTCGAATCTCTTAATATCTTCAACACTTATAAGTTCTTCAAGGTCGCCGTGAATCACATCTTGAAGCATTTCAAGTTTTCCGGCATCGCTTAGTTCCTTGTAAAGAGCCTCAGCAAAAGCATAGAGAATCTTTGCAAGGTTCTCTTTCTTGTTAAGTCTGTTCTCAAGCCCCTCATCGAATATATAAAGGCTCAGACTCTTGAAAAGTTCGTACGGTCTGACTCCCGTATCATTAAGCATCCTCGGAAAACTGTTCTTAAATCCTCCGTCACCGATATAAGCGTCGACGATTTTGGCGATTTTTCTTATTACGAGGAGCTGACCGGAGCTCATATGACCTCCGGAAATTACTTCATAAGGTGCCATATCAGAATAGATATAAGCATATCTTTCAGCCTGTTTTCTGAGGGTTGTTCCTTTATCGGCATAAAGCTGCTCTATCTGAATCGGCATGCCGTCAGCAAGTCCGAAAGCCTTATTGAAGGAGCGTGCGAACATAGACTCTGTTTCGAAAGGCAGTCCTGCAGCAATCGAAATAACGATATCTATGTTGCCGGCTTTCATCAGCTTGCTTACGTTATACATAAGCTGGTAAACGTTTTCACGTCTTCCCATAGCTCCCAAAACTTCCGCATTGGTGCTGCCTATATCAATATTGAAGATAATCTGACCCTTTCTGGCATCTTCCAAAAGCCTAATGGTTTCATCATCAAGATTATCCCCGTTGATATTAAACTCAAAAGAGGTTTTACCGTTGTCGTTGTTGATTATATATTCGAAAACTCTGTATGCCCTCTCGCTGTTAAAATTAAACCAGCGATCCAGAAATACGACTTTTTCGGCTTCCTTAGAAAGGAAATATCTGAGTTCCGTACAGACTCTGCTGATTGAAAGAGATCTGATTCTCGGATCAGGCAGATACTGTCTGTGTATGGACCTGTCCGAAGTCCCCCTCATGGTTTCATAGTAAACAACCCCTTTTCCTGAGTCTGTTTTCTCATAAGGGAAAGGCAGTTCGCTCATATCTACGGGATCGTCAAACGGATTTACGATAATATCTTTTCCGTTCCTGTATGAGAGTCCGGCAATTTTATCAAATTGATAGTCTCTTTCAAGTACCGACTTTATGAAATGATACATTACGGTCTCACCTTCACCCCTTATTACGTAATCTACGCAAGGGTTTTCTCTCATGAAATCATGAGTTTCAAACGAAACCTCCATTCCGCCCAGCATAACGCCCGTATCAGGTGAGGCCTTTTTAAGCATCTGTGCAATCGCTCTTATCTGAAGTATGTTTTCTCTGTCGCAGTGCATATATACGAGGTCATAAAACCCGTCCATTATGCTCTCATATATTTCAACACTCGTTTCGTAGCGCCCGAACTTATGCAATTCAAGTTCAATAGGCGCATCGGAGAGCACCCCGTAAAGATACTTCAGAGCTAAATTGCTCTGCTTATTGTTGGTTTTAATTGTCGTAAGTAAAAGTTTCATAAAAGTCACATACGCTCAGGGGCGCTGATTCCGAGCAGCCCGAGACAATTGGAAATCACCGTCTTTGCCGCTGCTACGAGCGCCAGTTTAGCCCTTCTTTCATTCTCATCATCAACTAATATATGTTCATCGTGATAGAATTTATTAAATGCCTGTGCTATATCTACCAGATGGCGTGTCAGAATCGAAGGTTCATACTTATCTGCAGCTTCAATTACAACCTCAGGAACTCTGTAGATAAGCTTTGCAAGTGTATATGCACTGTCGCTGCCGAGGTAAGCGGAATCAATTTCAGCACCTTCAACAGCCGCCAAATCCGTTTCCTCCGCACGTCTTAATACGCTGCATGCCCTTGCATGTGTATACTGAACGTACGGGCCTGTCTCACCGTCAAAATTCAGAACCTTATCCCATGAGAATACATAGTCCTTAATTCTGTTGTTTGAGAGTTCCTGAAATATAACGGCACCTATGCCGACTTCCTTGGAAACCTCATCAACATCCACGCCCTGTACGTCCTTTTCTTTCATAATCTCCGCAGTTTTAGAAACAGCGGTGTTCAAAACATCTTCAAGGAATACGACCTTGCCTTCTCTGGTGGACATGGTCTTGATATCATCTCCGTCGGAAAGGCTTACCAAGCCGAACGGAACATGAACACAGTCTTCCTGCCACTCATATCCCATGAGTTCCAAGACTTTCTTCCACTGCTTGAAATGCAGGTTCTGCTGAGAAGCAACTACATAAATGCATTTATAGAAATCGTAAGTCTCTTTTCTGTATACGGCAGCCGCTATATCCCTTGTAACATAAAGGCTTGATCCGTCCGATTTGGTAATCATGGCGGCACCGAGACCATATTCGTCAAGATCTACTATCTGTGCCCCCTGAGATTCCACCAACAGATTCTTCTCCTTTAGCTCCCGGATAAATCTCGGCATCTTGTCCGAGTAGAAGCTCTCTCCCTTATATGAATCAAACTCTATCCCGAGCATGCCGTATACTCTGTTGAATTCAGCCAAAGATAATTCTCTGAACTTCTTCCAAAGTTCGGTCTCCTCAGGGGCGCCTGCTTCCAGTTTGGCAAATGTTTCTCTTGCCTCATCTTCGAGACTAGGATCTGCTTCGGCTTCCTTGTGAAATCTTGTGTAGTATCCGAGGAGCGCCTTGATAGGCTCTTCTGCAAGTTCTTCCTCACTGCCCCATTTTCTGTAGGCAACTATCATCTTTCCGAACTGAGTTCCGTAGTCTCCGAGATAATTGATTCTGATGGTATCGTAGCCGCAAGCATCATAAAGCTTGTACAAAGCATTACCGATTACCGTACTTCTGATATGCCCTATATGGAAAGGCTTAGCAATATTCGGAGATGAATACTCCACTATTACTTTTTTACCTGCACCCACTTCGGATCTGCCGTAAGATGAGCCCTTTTCAGTGACCTCTTTAACGACATCGCCGGCAAAGAATGCTCTGTCTATGAAGAAGTTTACGTATGCATTGACATTCTCCACCTTTTCAAAGGCTTCGCTTCCTTTGGCCTTTTCTGCGATATCCGCAGCTATCTGCTGAGGAGCTTTTCTCAGCGTTTTCGCTAATCTGAAGCACGGAAAAGCATAGTCACCCATATTATCATCAGCGGGTATTTCTATCATGCTCTTAATCTCATCTGTATCAAGACCGAGGGCTTCATCAAATATTTCGTTTGCAATCAGTTCTTTAAAGTCAGTCATTTTATGTATCTTCTTTCATTTTTTTCGACTATTAATTTTAACAAAAACGCAAGTGAACTTCCATTCTTATTTTCCTTTTCCGGTTTTCAATTCTGTAGCTTTACAATAGATGTGAGACTTTCGGAATAGAAAAAAGCGATTGAGTCCGTTAGAATGGTTTTACCCCTAAAACTACCTAACGAAAGGACGT
>CACYFZ010000023.1 GCA_902773835.1 uncultured Eubacteriales bacterium
CCCCGACTGACGATCTCATAAGCTGAAGCTCCCGCCGTCTGTTGACGGCGTCGCTCGCTCCAACCAAGCGAGCTTGATGGAGCTTCGCTCCTGGTTGAAGTGATAGGAGATGTGAAATGAATTCAAAGAAGACTACTATAGAAATTTCATTGGCAGGACTCGTTCTTGTAGCGATTTCTCTTTCCGTCCTGGCAGTCGCCACAGACAGAATGGTAAAGTCGATTCAGACCTATGACAGAATGTCCGGAACGGGTGATTACAGCATAGACGAAAATGAGTTTTCAGCTAACTAAGACAGCCTGAAAAAATGCTCTCATTTGAGCGGAAAGGTATTTTTAATGGATAAACAAACTTACTACATAACGACACCGATTTACTATCCGAGCGCTAATCTGCATATCGGACACACTTACTGCACGGTTATGGCAGACGCCATGGCTCGCTTTAAACGCCTGCAGGGATATGACGTCATGTTCCTTACCGGAACTGATGAGCACGGACAGAAGATACAGACCCTTGCAGATGAGAAGGGTGTGACTCCTCAGCAGTACGTAGATGATATTGTAGACGGCATCAAGAAACTTTGGGCCACGATGGAGATATCCTATGATGATTTCATCAGGACCACAGAGTCGAGACATATTAAGCGCGTACAGGATATGTTCATGAAGCTCTATGAAAAAGGAGATATTTATAAGGGTGAGTACGAAGGGATGTACTGCACTCCTTGCGAGTCTTTCTGGACAGAGAGCCAGTTGGTGGACGGGAAATGCCCTGACTGCGGACGACCGGTCACAAAGGCCAAGGAAGATGCATATTTCTTCAAGATGAGCAAGTATGCGGACAAGCTCCTGGAGCTTTTCAGAGATCATCCGGAATTTCTGGAACCTGAGACAAGACGTAATGAAATGGTAAGTTTCGTTGAACAGGGAATGGAAGACCTCTGTATTTCGAGATCTACATTCGACTGGGGTATTCCTGTTCCTATTGATGAAAAGCACGTAATCTATGTTTGGCTGGACGCCCTGACTAACTACATCAGTGCGCTCGGATGGCCTGACGATCCTGAGAAGTTTAATAAATATTGGCCGGCAGATGTTCATTTGGTAGGAAAAGAAATCGTAAGATTCCACTCCCTTATTTGGCCGGCAATGCTGATGAGTGCAGAACTTCCTCTTCCGAAACAGGTAAGAGGACACGGTTGGCTGCTTCTCGGAGGAGAAAAGGTATCTAAGTCCAAGGCCAGCAAAGGACCTGACGTTATAGATCCGGTTATCCTAATCGATCGCTACGGCATTGACGCACTTAAGTATTTCCTGCTTCGTGAGTACACCTTCGGTCAGGACGGAGTTTTCACAAATGAGGTAATGCTGAGACGCATGAATTTCGACCTTGCGAATGACCTCGGAAACCTCCTGTCCAGAACAGTATCCATGATTAAGAAATACTGCGAAGGACAGGTGCCTGCAGCTGATACTAAGGATGCTATAGATGAAGAACTGATAAACATGGCTGTATCGGTTGCGGATAAGGTAAGTGCACGTGTGGACGAGTTCCAGTTCAACCTCGGACTTGAGGAGATATGGGCACTGATAGCCAGGGCCAATAAGTATATAGATGAAAAAGAGCCATGGGTTCTCGCTAAGGATGAAGGCAGAAAAGCCGAGCTCGATACGGTTATGAGAAACCTCGCTGAGGTGCTCAGGATAGTATCAATTCTCATCCTGCCGTTCATGCATACAACGTCGGAGCGCATGAGAGACCAGCTCGGACTATCCGATAAGGAAGCCGTCTGGGAAGACGCATATGAGTTCTATCAGATGGACGGATGCAATGTTGAAAAGGGCGAGATCCTCTTCCCTAGACTCGACATAGATAAAGAGCTGGAAGAACTCGGAAAAATAGGAGCGGCAGCAGCTGAATAAACAATGCTCTTTGATGCACATACACATTTAAACTTTGAGAAATACACGGACGAAGAAAGGCGAACTCTGGCAAGTGAAATCAATGAATCGGAGCTCGCCTTCGTTATTGATGTGGGAGATAATGTTTCGAACTCGGTTCAGGCATTAAAGGATGCGGATGATTATCCTTGGTGCTATGCTGCCGTAGGAATACATCCCGCACACGCTTCGACGTATGATGATTCGGATATTGACAGAATAAGAGAGCTCGCCGCACATCCTAAAGCTATGGCCATAGGAGAAATAGGACTTGATTTCTACTACGGTAAGGAAGACCGTGAAGAGCAGCAGGAACTATTCAGAAAGCAGATAAGGCTGGCTAACGAACTCAGGATGCCTATCATGATTCATTCAAGAGACGCTCATCAACTTACGATGGACATATTGAATGAAGAGGGCGCGTTTACGGATGAGCGTAAGTCATGGTTTCCGGCCCGCCCTTCAGCAGACGGCGGCACAGAAGCGGATGCGAGAGTGCAGCTTCATTGTTACTCCGGATCCGTTGAACTTGCATACGAGTATGTAAGGCTCGGAGCCACTATATCACTCGGTGGTCCCATAACTTTCAAGAACGGGAAGAAAGCAGCCGAAGTGGCTCGGCAGATACCGATAGAGTATCTGCTGTCTGAGACGGACGCACCCTACCTGGCGCCCGAACCGTTCCGAGGAAGACCGAACAAGTCGCCTTATATAACACATGTAGTAAGAAGGATGGCCTTGCTGAAGGGTATTGAATACGAAGAAGCGGCCGCAATACTTACTGAAAACGGAAAGAGATTTTTCGGAATATGAAGAGAAATATAGTAATAGATACAATTATAGACAGCGAATTAATAGATCCGGGCTCTGCGATTATTATCGGACTTTCGGGAGGCCCGGATTCATTATGCCTTCTGCATGCACTGGACAGCATATCGGATGCATATAACTATGAGCTTGTTCCGGTTCATGTAAACCATCATTTGCGATCGGAAGCGGATGCAGAGGCAGAGCATGTGGAAGAAATATGCGACAGGATGAATCTTGACTGCCGCACATATGACGCTGACTGCGCGGCAGTGGCCAAAGAACTCGGTATATCCGAAGAAGAAGCGGGACGCAATATCAGATATCAGATATTTGACGAGGTTGCGGATGAGCTCATGGAAGATGGTGTGCCTCATGAAAAGATAGTTATCGCATTGGCTCATAATGCCGATGATCAATGCGAGACGGTGCTCTTCAGACTTCTCAGAGGAACGGGACCTCACGGATTGGCCGGCATACCTGTTTACAGAATGTCCGCTTCGGGGAATACCATAGTAAGACCTCTTCTTACCGTAGAGCGGAAGGATATAGAAGAATACATAAAGGACAACAAACTCAGACCTAACATAGATAAATCAAATCTGGATAACACCTACAGCCGCAATAAGATAAGAAATGAGCTGATTCCTTATTTGGAAAAGAATTATAATCCGAAGATTAAGGAGGCGCTGAGGCGCTATGCCATGCTTGCAGATATGGATGATGTGCTCATCAGAAAGATTGCTTTTTCAGAGTATTTGGAGAGCGTGGAGGTCGATGAGGATGAAAAGATTATTACCCTCGATCTTACCGAGATAAGAGAAAACCAGCCTGCCGTGAACAGCAGGATATTATCCTATGTGTTCAATTTGCTGGATCTCGAGTCACTCGCCTCATTTGAGAATATCTCGGATTTGATGGACCTGATTTACAGTGACCATCCGTCTGCCGGAGTGGATCTTCCGATGGGTATAAGAGCGTACAGGGAATATAACAAGCTTATCTTTTCGGCAGGTGATGAACAAATAAGAGCCGATGAAAATCTGCGTATGACACCTCATATCGTTATGGCTAAAGATTTCCATCCGGATGAGGAAAGACCGTATGCGGCTTTCGACTTCGATGCCTTTGATAAAGCCTACCCCGGAAAGATAGGAGAGCTGACACTCAGAACCAGGCGTGAGGGTGACTTTATTCCGTTTAAGGACGGCAATAAAAAAATACAGGATTTCTTTGTGGACGCTAAAGTAAAACGAAATGCAAGAGACAGCGTACTGATGGTGTGCATCGGAAGCGAAGTTCTGTGGATACTGCCTAACGAATTCTTCACCGGAGAAAGAGACAGAGAAAAGGGCAGATTTTCATCAAAATATCACATAAATGAAGCAACAGATAGGGTGTTATTCATTGAAATAGCCGAATTCATATGATAAAATTTGTGTTCGGGACACAAAAAACAGTAGTTAAGGAAAGGATTATATAAAGTTGAAGAATAACGGACGCAGTGTGATCACCTATATAGTGATTTTTATCGCAGTGCTCAGTTTATCTGTGGTAATCAGAGGGCTGGCACCTCAGGGAAACCAACAAGAGGTCAAGTTCTCCCAGTTTGCAAAACATCTGGAAAAAGGTGAATTCAAGAGCATTAACATAAGCGAAAGAAAACTCACGGGAATTAAGAGCAATGAAGATAAAGAAATCTCTTATGCACCGTCTTCACTGGAAATAAAGTGGCTGGAAGATAAGATCCTCTTCCCTATGGTAGAGGAAAACAAAATAGAACTGGAAAGTGAGCCGCCGAAGAGCGAATACAGTTTTTGGAACCTGCTTCCATCCATACTTATGTTGCTGGCGATGGGCTTCCTCTTCTATTTCATGATGAGCCAGGGAGGAAACAAACAGGCCTTCCAGTTCGGAAAGAACAGAGCCAGACTATATAAGAGTGATGGCAAATCCATTACATTCAAAGATGTAGCGGGCTTGGAGGAGGAGAAACAGGAATTGTCCGAGATAGTTGACTTCCTGAAAAACCCGTCCAAGTACAATAAGCTCGGCGCCAGAATTCCTAAGGGTGTACTCCTTGTGGGACAGCCGGGTACGGGAAAGACATATATATCAAGGGCGACTGCCGGTGAGGCCGGAGTGCCTTTCTTTACCATTTCCGGTTCCGATTTTGTAGAAATGTTCGTAGGTGTGGGTGCTTCGAGAGTAAGAGATCTCTTTAACGAAGCCAAGAAAAACGCACCTTGCATTGTCTTCATCGATGAGATAGATGCAGTCGGAAGAAGAAGGGGTGCAGGACTCGGCGGAGGTAATGATGAAAGAGAACAGACTCTGAACCAGCTCCTCGTAGAGATGGACGGGTTTGATGACAATCTCGGAATTATCATACTGGCTGCAACCAACAGACCTGATGTACTTGACCCTGCTCTTCTGAGACCGGGCAGATTCGACAGACAGGTTGTCATCGGCATGCCTGATATCAAGGGAAGAGAGGAGATATTCAGACTTTATACAAAGAATAAGCCTCTCGATGACGACGTATCCCCTGAGATACTCGCTAAGAGAACCCCGGGATTCTCGCCTGCGGATATTGAAAATCTCATAAATGAGGCTGCTCTTCTTACAGCGAGAAGAAACGGAACCAAGATAAGAATGGATGAGATTGAGGAGGCCACAACTAAGGTAATGGCAGGGCCTCAAAAAAAGTCCAGAGTCATATCCGAAGCAGAAAGAAAACTTACTGCTTATCACGAGGCGGGACATGCCATAGTTATGAGGGCGACGCCGGGCGCAGATCCGGTACACCAGATAACTATCATTCCGAGAGGAATGGCCGGCGGTTTTACTATGTGGCTTCCGGAGGAGGACAGGTTCTTCGAAACAAGAGGCCATATGATAGACACGATAAAACATCTTCTGGGCGGACGTGTTGCAGAGGAACTCAAGTTGGATGATATCTCAACAGGTGCCAGCAATGACCTTGAGAGAGCTACACAGATTGCCAGAGAGATGATTACAAGATACGGATTCAGCGAGAAACTGGGACCTGTTTCATTCAGCTCAAGCGATGAAGTGTTCCTCGGAAGGGATTTCTCCACCAGGCAGAATTACTCAGAGGAAATCGCATCTGAGGTAGACCATGAAATAAGAAGACTGCTCGAGAACTGCTATGCGGAAACCAAGAAGATTCTGCAGGATAATGACGAGGCATTCGAGAGAGTGGCCCAGGCATTGCTTCTGGTCGAAACGCTGGATGGTGAGCAGTTCGAAAGACTCTTCAACGGAGAAGCCGATCCGGAGAGCATCAAGGCCGAAGTCGACAGCGAGATTAAGGAAATCGAGCGCAAAAATAAGAAAGAGGCCGAAGAAAGCGCTCGCATTCTCGAAGAGGAAAGACTGGAAAAGATGAACCAGCTGGATAATCTGCAGAACGGAGTTAAACCGGACATAGAACTTAAAGTGGACGATTCAAAGGGCGACAAGAAATGAAGATAAGCGTAAAAGATTGTTTAAAGCTCGATGCCTTCAGAGACAGCAAATTGCTGTGCTGTGAGGATGATGCCGTAAGACGCGTCAGAACGGTTTCCGTCTTGGACGAGGCCGACATTGAAATGGGCGTGGAAAGAAACGGTGTCAGAGAGCAGATGGTGATAACACATTTCTGGACCAGCAAAGACGATATTGAGGCACAGAAGAAGGCTGTTACGGAACTCGGGAACAAGGGTATCAGCGCTCTGGTTATCTACCTTAACGATGAAGGCGTTAAGGAGGTGTCCGATGAGGTAGTTAAAACGGCTGAGGAAGTGTCGCTTCCTATTATCACCATAAAGGACAACGGAAAGGTGACTTATTCAATGCTTATTGAAGAGGTTTTGGATAAGATCCTCTACGGTGAAAACTACAGCGACAATGTCCTGAATAATACAATTTACCATCTTCTCAACTTCGAGAAACACAGCAATTTTCCGAATGCTTTGAGAGAAGCTGCTCTGTTTAACAATTATCAGGTTGTACTTATGACGGAGGAGTTTAATACTATCCTTACTGTTGAGACCAGACACCTTGTAAAGATAGAGGATGCGGTATCCGCTGCCAGAAAACAGGATGCCTTCAGTATGAACGGCTTTACCAGAGTGGATATCGACGGCGTCATTACTTATTGGGGATACATCAATATCAAGAATCAGAAATATATTCTTGTCATTGCGGATAATGAGGATGAATACTCAGGCGCCGAAATGACAAAGCTGGCTCAGACGATAGAGCTGGCAATAGGTATGTGGAAGTACACGCCTGAGAGGGATTCAAGAGCAGAGTTTATTAAATCCGCAGTGAGGGGAGATATATCGTTCTGCTACACATTGCTGGATGAATCATCACTAAGAGGCAAACAGTTCTGCAGCGTTTTCTGCATCAAAAAAGGAAACTCTGAGGAAGCAGAAGAGATATTATCTAAGTTCAAAAAGGAGTATGACTTCGGTCTTCTCACCACGAGCGAGACTGATGAGTTATACGGAATAGTCTATGCGGATGCGGGCGTCGATAAAGGTGTTGAAGCCAAGAATGCCGCGCTGAAGATGTTTGATGAGCTTAAGGGCGGACATAAGGAAACCAGGATTTTTCATATTACCGGCCTGGAAACCATAGAAGCAGCCGTTGACGGCTTTAAGATGATTAATCGCACGGGAAGATATATGGAGAAGGTGTTCCCTTATAAGAGGGTTTTCTCTAAGTATGAGATGTCCATGGTAAGCGATTGCGTATACATGAATTCCGGAGCACCGGCTCTCAGAAAGATGTACTTGGATCTCATTGAGCCGTTCGAGCGAGAAGTTACTCCGAATAAAGGAAAACTTTTGGTGGAAACGCTGTCGACCTTTGTTTTGGATGCGGGTATGAACAGCAATAAGACGGCAGAGTTCCTTGAAATCCATAATAACACGGTTCAGTACAGGCTTAAGAAGGCCAATGAAATACTCGGAGCCGAGATGACGGCCAATCGAGTTATTCCGGGCCTGACAATGGCTCTTGCGCTGAAGAGATTGGAGGAAGCATAATATGCTTTTAGCTATTGATGTCGGAAACACCAATATAGTACTGGGTGTTTTTAACGGAGAAACTCTCGTTGAGAGTTGGAGACTTGCCACCGATAATAAAAGATCGGCAGATGAGTACGGAACCATAATAGAGGCCATGTTTATGAGACAGGGCATTAAGCAAGAGGATATAGATGATATCATTATTGCATCCGTTGTTCCGTCGCTGCTCTTCACGTTGGAGCATATGTGCGTTAAGTTTTATGAGAAGAATCCTATCGTAATCGAGACGGGGATTAAAACCGGACTTAAGATAAAGTATGATGATCCGCGCCAAGTAGGAGCAGATCGTATCGTAAACTGCGTAGCTGCTCACAGCAGGTACGGAGGGAACCTGATAGTAATTGACTTCGGAACGGCCACAACGCTTTCCTGTGTTTCAGAATCCGGAGATTTTATGGGAGGCGCCATCGCACCGGGAATCAAAACACAGGCTGCGGCACTCTTTGAACATACCGCCAAGCTCCCTAATGTAGACCTGGAGCTTCCGGGCAAGTTTATATGCAAGAATACATCTGAGGCCATGCAGGCCGGACTCATATACGGCCATATGGGATTTACCGAGCATATGATAAAAAATATAAAAATTGAGATGGCCGAGCAACTCGGATGTAAGGAAAAAGATATCAAAGTAATCGCTACCGGCGGTATGGCCACTATGGTAGCCAGCGGAGTGGCCTGCATAGATGAGATAGACAGAAGACTTACTCTGGACGGACTCCAGATGTTATATGAGAAGAATAAAGGACTCGTTAAGAAGAGAGTTCTTCAGGATAAATGAAAAAAGGAAAGACAGAAATAGGAAAGCTCGTCCTGAAGTCACCTTGGATATTGGCTCCGATGGCCGGTATATCCGATGCGGTATTCAGACAGCTCTGTGAAGAGCAGGGTGCTGCCATGACATGCACCGAGATGATAAGCGCAAAGGGCCTGCACTACAATGGGAAAAAGACAGAAAAGCTGACATATATTCCGGAAGGATCAGGTCCGACTTCTATTCAAATATTCGGAAGTGAGCCGGATATAATGGCTGAAGCTGCCCGAACTTTGGAAGGACTTCAAAATGCGGTGCTGGACATAAACATGGGATGTCCCGTGCCAAAGGTAACCAGGAACGGAGAAGGCTCCGCTCTTATGACAAAGCCTGAGCTGGTATATGAAATTGTAAAAGCGGTTTCGGATAATACATCCAAGCCCGTGACAGCTAAGATCCGCAAGGGCTTCACAAATGATAATGTCAATGCGGTGGAAGTGGCCAAAGCAATAGAAGCCGGCGGCGGGGCCGCAGTGGCGGTTCACGGCAGGACAAGGCCGGAATATTACAGCGGCAGTGTCGACAGAGATATTATCAGAAAAGTAAAAGAAGCTGTGGTCATTCCCGTCATTGCTAGCGGAGATGTAGTCGACGCGGAAAGCGGTATCTCCATGATGGAAGAAACCGGCTGTGATATGGTTATGATAGGACGCGGTGCTCTCGGCAATCCGTGGATATTCAGAGAACTCGACGCTGCATATAAGGGGGAGGAAATCCCTGCCGGACCGAGCGTATCCGAAAAGATTGACATGATGATAAGACATCTGGACATGCTTTCGGAACTTAAAGGTGAGAGGACTGCCGTAAAGGAGTTCAGGAAATTCATAGCTTGGTATACAAAAGGCATACGCGGTGCTGCCTGCCTGAGAAGAAGCGCTAACGACATAACTGATTTGGACATAATGAAAGAAACTCTAAGGAGAGAATTGCAGATTGAAGAGTAATAAGCTAGACAGAAATAAAAATTCTAAAACGAAAAAGACCGCTGCATTAGCGGTCTTGGTTCTGCTGTCGATCTTTGCTTCTTCGTGCACTACATTCGACAACTTTAAGAGCACATTTTTCGATAAATCAAAGGGAGATGAGGAAAAAGTTATCACAATCGGAGTTTTCGAGCCTCAGACCGGACGGAATGCCAAGAAAGGTCAGGAGGAGATAAAAGGCATAGAACTCGCCAACAGCATATACGGCAGCGTAGATGGGTACAGAGTGGTTCTCACAAAAGTCGATACACAGTCAAGTGTAAGCTCGACGAAAACCGCAGTACAGAGTCTTATAGAGATGAATCCGGTAGCGCTTATAGGGTCTGCTGATGAGGCTTCTTCTCTTGCAGCGGGGGAGATTATTGAAGAGGCTAAGATTCCTACCATAACACCGTCTGCTACGAATCCTTTGATTACTCAGGGAAATGATTATTATTTCAGAGCATCACTCACGGATTCTCAGATGGGCCAGGGACTGGCCGAATACGCGTGCGATGAGAAAGGATCTCGCAGCGTAGGTATAGTGACACTGAAAAATGACAGCAGTGTAGCTGCGATGCTGGACGGGTTCGAAGCCGGAGTTAAGGAAATCGCAGGACGTAAGAGCAAAGCAATAGCTGTTCAGAAGGAAATAAATCCGACTGAGAAGGAGATGAGAGATGCTATACTCACACTTCAAATCGAAGGCTCGGATATATGTTTCGCACCGCTCGGAACCGAAAACCTGGATACGTTCTTCAGAATTATAGAAGAGCGTGAAATGACGGATATGGTCTTCCTCGGAAGCAGAAGCTGGGGAGAGGAAGAGTTTATCACTATGATGGAAAATCATCCGAAAATAAAGATTGTATTCCCGTATGAATCCGTTCTGTCCGGTACGGATTCCACAACTGACGCCATAACCAAAGAGGCTCAGAGATTCCAAATTGAATATGCCAACAGATACGGAGATGAAGATGTGCCTACATATAACGCAGCTCTGGGTTATGACTCATATCTTCTTCTTATCAACGCTATACATAATGCTAAGTCTCTTGAAGGCAGTAAAATAAAAAATGTACTTCTTGAACTAAGCGATATGAAATGCTCCACCGGAACATTCTCATTCGATTCTACGGGAAACGTAATAAGGTCAGTTACGCTATCGACACTTAAAGACGGCAAGCCTGTAAGCGAGTATGTCAGTGAGCTGGAGGCTAAGTCGGAAAAACTCGATAATGTTGAAGAGCAACAGGCAGAGGCTGAAGAGAAGCAGGAGCAAGAGATGACAACTGAAATTTCGGAAGACGAATCAGAACAGTCCGCCGAAGAGCAAGAGGAAGAATAGCATGGGATATCTCGAAAGACTCGAAAGCTATAAAGAAGATATGATCAGGACTCTCGGAGAGTCCGTATCAAAGCCGAGCGTTAATTCGGATCAGATAAAGAGCGCCGAAGGTGAGCTTATGCCTTACGGAAGGGGAGTTCACGATGCGCTTATTCACATGCTGGAAACAGGTGAGGAAATGGGTTTCTCCGCACTCAATGCAGACAATTATGCGGGGCACATAGAATTTGCTCCCGCCCGGCACGATAAAAGCTCGGGATATTTCGGCATAATAGGGCACCTCGATGTTGTTCCTGCCGGCACAGGCTGGGACGGAGATCCGTTTGTCATGACGGAAGAGGGCGGCTTCCTTTACGGAAGAGGAGTATCTGATGACAAAGGCCCTGTGGTGGCTGCGCTATATGCTCTCAAAGCTCTTAAGGATGAGGGTATGGAGCCTAAGCTGCCTGTAAGAATAGTGCTGGGACTTGACGAAGAAAGCGGTTCCAGCAGTGCGGAATATTATACGGAGAATAACGGACATCCTGCTATGGGATTCACTCCCGACGCAGACTTTCCTCTTGTGAACGGAGAACTCGGCATACTGTCATTTGACCTCGCTCAGAAGTTCTCTTCAAAGCCTGCAAAGGAAGAACTGAGACTTACTAAACTTGAGGCCGGGGTTGCCTTTAACGCGGTGCCTGAGAAAGCCAGGGCCGTAATATCTGGAGATAAGGCCAACTTCGATGAAATAGCTGACAAAGTAAAGGCGTATGCAGAAGATAGCGGCCAAGCGATTGTCAGCAAGAGACAGGGATCTTCCCTTGTAATCGAGGCCACGGGAAAAGCAGCCCACGGTGCGCATCCGGATCTCGGGTTGAACGCCGCATCTATAATGTTCGACTTCCTCGGCGGAATAGGATTTGCCAACGATGAACTGAACGAATTCATCGCATTCTACAACGAACACATAGGCTATGATCTACACGGGGAAAGGCTGGGATGCGACTTTGAAGATGAGACCTCAGGATCTCTTATACTTAACGTAGGACTTGTAAGCATTAACGAGGAGATTGCAACTGTCAGTATCGGAGTAAGATATCCGGTATCGTGCTCGGACGAGCTTGTAATCGGAGGAGTTCAGCAGGTGCTGAAAGACACGTCGGTAGGAATCGTTACGAGGATGAATATGGATCCGATTCATATGGACACGGACGATGAACTCCCTTCGGCTCTGCTGGCTGCATACCGAGATGTTACGGGTGATGAAAAAAGTGAGTCTATGGTAATAAGCGGCGGTACTTACGCCAAATGCTTTAAAAATATTCTCGCTTTCGGCGGACAATTTCCGAACGATGAAAATACAATGCATCAGGCAAATGAGAAGCTCAGCATAGATTCGTTTATGAAGATGGCGCAGATCTACGCAAAAGCAGTTTACACTCTTTGCTTTGAATAAACAGTCGAGAAATCGGCAAACAAATGAATTCAATCTGTTTCAGGGCGTGGTGAAAGTCCACACCGGCGGTGAGCGCAATGCGTAAGTCCGCGAGCCACATGGCTGAACCGGTGAGATTCCGGTACCGACGGTATAGTCCGGATGAAAGAAACAATCAATACTAATTGATGAATGGCCTTGAATGACTCAAGGTCATTATTCATGCCTGACAGATTCCATCCGTTCATAAGAAAAGGAGGAATATGTTATGAACACAAAAACCGGTATTTCAACAAGTGCAATAGCCAAATTGGCTATGATGACGGCCGTTTCGGTAGTATTACTTTTAATCGTGAGAATACCTTTCCCGCCTGCACCGTTTCTGGTATATGACCCGGCTGATGTTCCGATATATATCACGGCATTCGCCTTCGGGCCTGCAGCGGGACTTGCGGTAACCTTCGTGGTCTGTTTCCTACAGGCCTTTGTACTCGGGGGAGACGGTCTTTACGGATTTCTGATGCACTTCGTGGCCACGGGAATAGTAACTGTTATCATCGGAACGATGTACAGAAGAGAAAAGACTAAGAAAAGAGCTGTTATATCTTTGGCTGTAGGAGTAGTTGTCACTACAATAGTAATGTGTATAATGAATTTGCTGGTGACACCTGCATATATGGGCGCACCGGTTTCGGCGGTAGCGGCTATGATTCCGACTGTGATAATTCCGTTCAATCTGCTTAAGGCAGGATTGAATTCGATCCTCACATTCCTGCTGTATAAGAGGATATCCGTATTTCTGCATAACACCGGGAGCAGGTAATAAACAAAGGAAAAAATGAAAGAGACAGAAAAGGGAATAATAAAACTTAACGGAAAAGCTGAGACCAGAGAACTGGGCCTTAAGATTGCGGATGCTTTGGAGCCCGGAGATATCGTTGCCCTTATGGGACAACTCGGGTCGGGAAAAACCGAGCTTACAAAAGCGATCGCCGAAGGACTCGGTGTAAAAGAGAAAGTGATAAGCCCGACTTTTACTTTGGTCAAACTCTATGAGAGCGGAAGACTTCCGCTTGCTCACTTTGATGTGTACAGGCTGGACGGCAGCGATGAACTTTTCGATGCAGGAGCCAGCGATATCATCGGCGGCCGCTATGTTTCCATCATTGAGTGGGCGGATATTGTGGCGGATATGCTTCCGTCTGATGCGCTTTTGGTGCATCTTTCATATGGAGAAGGAGAAGAAGAAAGAATCGCAGAGATAATCTGACTTTCTGATAAGACTAAATATGAAAATACTTGCAATTGAGACAACAGGTAAATACGGTTCGGCGGCTGTCATAGACGATGAAGGAAATCTTTTTTCCTCAGAGTCTCATGACGGAAACGATCATTTGAGAGAACTCATCGCCACTATAGACAAGACTCTTTCGGAGGCGGGATGCAAGAAAAAGGATCTGACGCAAGTTGCGGCTTCCGTGGGGCCGGGATCTTTTACCGGCATCAGAATCGGTGTGACTGCTGCGAGAACTTTTTCTCAAATGCTGAACATTCCGTGTATCGGAGTATCATCTCTTATGGCGATGGCTCTCAGAGGCCTTGAGAATGCATCAGAGCATAATTGTAATGTCATAGCAACCGTAATTAATGCCAGACGCCATCAAATATACGGAGGCGCTTGGACGATTGAGAACGGAATGACTAAACCCTTGCTTGAAGAAAAGCAATATATGATAGAAGACTTCCTGGAATTACTTAAGGGAAAAGGAAAGGTTTATTTCATTGGTGACGGCATAGATGCTTATGAGGAAATAATCGTCGGATCTGACAGCTCCGCAGATTTTGTTTTCGCAGCTGAAGAAAACAGATATCAGCATGCCTCTACGGTTGCAGGTCTGGCCTTGGCTATGGCTGCAATGGGAAGGATAGTCAACTACGACGAACTCCTGCCGGAATATATGAGACTTGCAGAGGCGGAGCAAAGACTTAAAGAGGGTACTCTGAGCGATAAAATCAGCAAGCTCAGTAATAAATAGATATGTGCAATACAAATACAAACGCAATTACAATAAGACAAGCCAAACTCTATGACGTGCCTGCTATGGCCAGGATAGAGAGGGAGTCATTTGAGGACTACTGGAGTCCGGATGAGCTTACTAAAGATGTTACATGTGATGACGGAAGCATTTACGTCGCTGTCGCTATGTCGGGAGATGAAAGGGCCGGCTATGCGGATATGCGTATTGTTGCCGGAGAAGCTCAGATTTACAATATAGCGATTGCACCGGAGTTCAGAAGACAGGGCATAGGAGAGGCTCTTTTAATGCACATGATTGAAAAGAGCCGTGAACTCGGACTTGATATCATAAGCTTGGAAGTCAGATCCGGAAACGAGGCTGCGATGGCCCTTTACGAGAAGATGGGGTTCAAGCAGGTCGGGATCAGAAAAGCTTATTACGAAAAAGGAAACGAAGATGCCGTTCTTATGGATAAAGAACTCGGAGCGGTGGAAGTAGAAGTACAGATTAATTAGATGAAAGACGGAAAATTTCTGACACTTGGAATAGAAACAAGCTGTGATGAGACAGCCGCATCGGTAGTTGCGGACGGGCGTATTGTGATGAGCAATGTTATCAGCTCGCAGATAGACATACACACTCAGTATGGCGGCGTGGTGCCTGAGATAGCATCAAGAAAACATCTTGAGAAGATCAATGATGTTATCCGAAAGGCATTGGATGATGCCGGCGTATGTCCGGAAGAAACAGATCTCATAGGAGTCACATACGGACCGGGTTTGGTGGGGGCGCTTCTCATAGGAGTGGCTGCTGCCAAGACCATGGCATATGCTCTTGATAAACCGCTCGTGGGAGTAAACCATATGCACGGACATATAGCGGCCAATTATATTGAGTATCCGGATCTCAAGCCTCCGTTTATGTCATTGGTGGTTTCCGGCGGACACACGGAAATAGTAAATGTGACGGACTACAACAAATGCGAGAAACTCGGAGGGACTAGAGACGATGCCGCCGGAGAAGCCTTTGATAAAGTGGCCCGCGTGATAGGCCTCGGTTATCCGGGCGGTCCTAAGATAGATAAGGCGTCCAAGGAAGGCGATAAAGACGCAATTCACTTCAAAAGAGTATATCTTGAAGACGGAAGTTATGACTTCAGTTTCTCGGGACTTAAGACACAGGCTCTCAACTATCTGAATTCCGAAAGACAGGCAGGCAGAGAGATAAATGTGAATGATGTGGCAGCGTCTTTCCAGGAAGCTGTTATGGAGGTAATATCGGATAAGGCTGTCGCAGCAGCAAAGGAATATAAAAGAGATAAGATAGTAATGGCAGGCGGAGTTGCGTCCAACTCCAGGCTCAGAGAGCTGATGGAGGAAAAGGCCGCCGAAGAAGACATAGTTATTCTGAAGCCGAGTCCCGTGCTTTGCACGGACAATGCCGCAATGATTGCGTCGTCGGCATATTATGCATATCAGAACGGAGAAGAAAGCGGCCTCGACCTCGACGCCGTGCCCGGACTGGAGTTTTAATGGTAGTAATATCCGGAAAAGACATCAGTAAAGCATACGGAACAGACATCATTACAGAAGATGTCTGTTTTGGTGTGGAAAAGGGAGACCGAGTGGGAATAGTCGGAGCCAACGGAAGCGGAAAATCCACTCTTATGGGTATAATCGCAGGAGATACGGAGCCCACATCAGGTGAGATATATATCAGGAGAGACTTCAGCCTGGCATATCTTAAACAGAATAATAACTTCGTCGGAAACGGAAGCGTAAAAGACGAGGCTGCTAAAAGCTTTACTCATATCTATGATATGGAAAAGCGAATAAAGGAATTGGAAGTCCTCATATCCGACCATGAGAGCGAAGACTTTGAAAACAACCTGGCTGAGTACACGGAACTAATGGAAGAGTTTGAGGAAAAGGGAGGCTATACCTATAAAAGCGAACTGAACTCAACTCTTAAAGCCATGGGCTTTACGGAAGAGGATATGAATAAGAGCACGGATAAACTCTCGGGAGGAGAGCGCACCAGACTTGCTCTTTCATGCATACTCCTCAGAAAGCCCGACATATTGATGCTGGATGAGCCGACCAATCACCTTGACCTCGGAATGCTGGAATGGCTGGAGACATATCTGTCTTCATATAAGGGGACACTGATTGTCGTCTCACATGACAGATACTTCCTGGACAGGATAGTAAACAGAATATTCGATATGAACGAGGGCACACTCGATTCATACACGGGCAATTATTCGGAGTTTCTCGCAAAGAAAGCGGAACGCATGGAGATACAAATGCGTGAGTACGAGAAGCAGCAAGCCGAGATAGCCAAGCAGGAGGAGATAATAAGGAGATTTAAACAGCACGGCACCGAGCATCTGACCAAAAGAGCACGTTCCAGAGAAAAGCGCCTGGCCATGATGGAACTGTTAGATAAGCCGAAGATCAGGCAGAGCAAGATGAAGCTTTCCTTCGAAGCCGACTTCAAAAGCGGGGGAGAAGTTTTGATGGCAGAAGGGCTGAAAAAGTCCTTCGGCGAAAGAACTCTGTTCAGAAATGTTGATATGCTTATCCGAAAAGGAGAGCGTGTCTGCATAATCGGTGATAACGGCATAGGAAAGACCACTTTGCTGAAGATACTGATAGGGCTTGAAAAGCCTGATGAAGGATACCTTAAAGCCGGATATAATGTAGATTTCGGATATTATGACCAAGGTCAACTGCTGCTTGATGAGAAAGAGACGGTTCTCGGAGAGATGAAAAATGCTTATCATCTTTACACCGACACTGAAATGAGATCGCTTCTCGGAAGGTTTCTTTTCTTTGGAGATGATGTATTTAAGCAGGTTAGAGATCTTTCCGGGGGAGAGAAGGCCAAGCTTTCACTGCTAAAACTCATGCTTTCCGGAGCCAACACTTTAGTTCTGGACGAACCTACCAACCATCTGGACATTGAGTCGAGAGAAATAGTGGAGGAGGCGCTCACGGAGTTCGAGGGCACGCTTATTATAGTTTCCCATGACAGATATCTTTTGAGCAAGATACCGGACAGAATACTGGAACTCGGAGAAAGCGGACTTACGGAGTATAAGGGTAAGTTCGACTATTATCTTGAAAAGTCCGGCAAAGATTCGTCTGCGAAAGCAGCTGCTCCTACAAACGAGAGAAATGAAAGGGAGGAGACACTGGAGCTTGTAAGAGAATCCGAACTCAGTCGCCAGGAAAAGAAAAAAGCCGAGGCGGAGGAGAGAAGAAGAGGCAGAAAACAGGAAGCCACGGAAGAGAGGATACATGAACTTGAGGCGCTTCTTGCAGAGCTTCAGGATGAAATAAGCGATGCTCAAAACACTGCAGACCATGAGTGGCTGAGTGAAAAGGCAAAGCTTATGGCGGAATATGAAGAGGAAATTGCAGCACTCTACGATGAGTGGATGATGCTGCAGGACTGATTGCCGTGATGGTGTCGACCGCGTACTAATCTTCAAAAAATCTTGAAACTCTTGAAATATGCCTTTATAATGTATTAGTTAAGAGAAGAAGAAACTAAAGGAGAAGAAAATGGTTTTAGAAAAAATTAAAGAACTTATTGCTGAACAGCTCGATGTAGATCCGACTGTGATTACAGAGGAAACTGATTTCATGAAGGACCTTGAAGCAGATTCACTCGATGCAGTTGAAATTATTCTCGGAGTAGAAGACGAGTACGGAATTGAGATTCCTGACGAAGTTGCAGAGAACTTTACCAAGGTTGGCGATATCGTTAAATACATCGAAGCCAATATTTAAGTTGAGATACGGAGCGATTCGTAAGCAACAGGGAAAGGTAATACAATGCAGAACCGTCAGAAAGTTTCAAATGCGATAATCAGGAGACTTCCGCGATACAGGAGGTATCTCGGTTATCTTCAGACAAAGGGAGTTAAGAAAATATCGTCAAACGAGCTCAGCGAATTAATCGGATACACTGCCTCTCAGATCAGGCAGGATTTGAACACATTCGGAGAATTCGGTCAGCAGGGATACGGATACGAAGTAGACAAACTGTATAAGGAGATTAACCGCATTCTCGGTTTGGACAGAGAATATAAGACAGTTGTTATCGGTGTCGGAAACCTCGGACAGGCTATAACCAATTACAGTTACTATTATAAGATAGGTTTTAATATCGTCGGACTCTTCGATGCTAATCCTAAGATTGTAGGCAACGTTATTAACGACGTAGAGGTTATGGACGTGTCGGGACTGGAAGAGTATATCGAAAGAGAGAAAATCGATATCGGCGTAATATGCGTCAACAGAGAAAATGCACAGGGAGTTGCAGACAGCCTGGTCAAAGGAGGAGTTAAAGGAATTTGGAACTTTGCACCTATAGACCTGGTCGTTCCGGACGATGTGGCACTTGAATCAGTTCATTTGTCAGACAGCCTGCATGCACTTTCATTCCTTATCAAGAGCAAGGCAGACGAGAAGAAAGACTAACTCAAGCAAACAAAATCCCGTAGCATCGCTACGGGATTTTAGATAATGCATTAATGCAATTTACTTATGCCTCAGCAGGAGCGCCTACAGGGCAGTTAGCTGCGCAAGCACCACAGTCGATGCACTTGTCTTCGTCAACTACGTAAGGTGTGCCCTCTGTAATTGCTTCTACAGGGCAGCCATCTGCACAAACGCCACAAGCGATGCAATCTTCAGAAATCTTATATGCCATGATTATTTCCTCCTTCTTAAGATATAATATCTACAAGTGGAGTATAGCATTAAGATTTAAGTTTGTAAATACAAAATAATAAAGCCTAAAACCATGTAAATTCCAACGGTTTTTGTAGGAATTATATAGCGAAAAAGCAAAATGCGTACAATATCATTTACAGGAAAAAGCGGCACGGGAAAAAGCTATCAAGCCACTGCTCTGGCGCAGAGGCGTGGTTTCGATGCCATAATAGACGACGGACTTCTTATATACAAAGGACAGATTGTGGCAGGCACCTCGGCCAAGAAATGCAAGACCAAGGCTGCGGCTATGAGAGCTGCTCTTTTCAATGTGGCGGAGCAAAGAGATGCCGTGGTTGCTGCCATAGAAGAGCTAAAGCCGAATGCCATTATGATACTCGGTACATCCGACAGAATGACGGATATAGTGGCTGAGCAGCTGGGGATAGGCCCCGTTGAAGAAAGAATATACATAGAAGACGTAAGCACGGAAGAGGACAGAAAGCAGGCGGCTCATCACAGAGTTGATGAAGGCGAACATCTCATTCCGGCTCCTATGGGGCAGCTGAAACGTGACTTTGCCGGCTACTTCATGAACCCGTTGAAACTTTTCAGAGACAGGGCGCTGGGAACCGCACTGGATGTGGGGATCAGAAATAAGAATGATAATTCTTCGGACGAAAGAACTGTGGTAAGACCTACCTTCAGCTATTCGGGTACATTTGAGATCAGCGAGCAGGTCATAAGAGATATTATCAACATAGCTGCCAGGAAATATGATTCTCATCTGATGGTTGTGGATAGGATGAGCCACGGCAAACAATTAAACATGTCGGTAACTATAGACGTGAGAGTTATAAGAGATCCGGAATCCATAGACAGCTGCAAGTCGTTCCAAAAAGACGTATATGACACCATATCCTATATGACCGCGTTTACGCTTGAGAACGTCAATGTAAGAATCAGTGACGTGGCAAAGGACCACGGCGATCTCATTTCAGAAAAACTTCACGGACAATAAAGATGCAATATTCAGACTTCAAAAAAATTGTATTTGATAACGTAAAAGATTTTAACACTGTCCACATCTTCGAATGCGGACAGTGTTTTAGGTGGATAAAGGAAAAGGCGGATGATGAAAACGATAACCCCGTTTATGTAGGTGTGGCCGGGTCTTACGCCGCAAGAGTGTCATTTGATGACGGAACTCTTACTATAGAAGCAAGCGGCGGAGATAAAGCTTTCTGGGCGGACTATTTCGACCTGGGCACGGATTACGGAGAGATAAAAAGGACGCTTTCAGAGTCGGAGCCGAAGATAAAAGAGGCTGCCGAATACGGGTACGGAATCCGCATACTGAATCAGGACCTCTTTGAGACGCTTATTTCATTTATCATTTCTCAGAATAACAATATTCCGCGCATACGAAAATGCATAGAGGCTATATGCGAGAGATTCGGAGAAAAGACAGCGGAGATAGACGGTCGGGAGATATATGCATTTCCGACACCGGAAGGATTGGCCCAAGCCGAGGTAGAGGATATAGCGGCGCTCAAGCTCGGATACAGAAGCGCATATATCGTCGAGAGTTCCAAAGAATATCTGCAATACGGGGCGCCGTCCTGCAGAGACGATCTCATAAAGATGCACGGCATAGGCCCAAAGGTGGCCAATTGCATAATGCTATTCGGACTCAGAGATGTAGAGGCTTTTCCTCTGGATACGTGGGTCAGACATATTATGAACGATATGTACGGGCTTGATGAAAAAGCAGACAAGGCCATGTATACGTTGGCTGAAGACAGGTTCGGAGAGTACGCAGGATACGCCCAGCAATATCTCTTCTATTATTACAGAGATAAAGGTCTGTAGGTGTTGACATAGAACCATAGTGCGAGTACAATAGGCATTGGTGATTGGCACTCTAACGTTAAGAGTGCTAAAGATAATAAACAGTAAAACGGAGGCATAATATGAGTATCGGAATTAAACCACTCGGAGCTAGAGTAGTAATAAAGAAGATGGAAGCCGAGGAAAAGACCGAGGCAGGGCTGCTCCTTTCGGGCAGCGCTAAAGAAAAACCACAGCAGGCAGAGGTCCTCGCAGTAGGCCCGGGAACTGCTGATGAGCCAATGGAGCTCAAAGTAGGAGATATCGTTGTATTTTCCAGATACGGCGGTTCGGAACTTAAATACAAAGGCACAGAGTACACAATCATTAATCAGAAAGACATCCTCGCCACTATTGAGAAATAGTCGCGAGTGAATATATAAGGAGGAATCACAAATGGCTAAAGAATTATTCTACGGCGAGGATTCAAGAAGAAAGCTCCTGGCAGGAGTGGACAAGCTCGCTGATACGGTAAAGATTACACTCGGCCCTAAGGGCCGCAACGTTCTCATCGAGAGATCTTTCGGATCCCCGCTGATTACAAACGACGGCGTTTCCATCGCAAGAGAGATTGAACTGGAAGATCAGATGGAGAACATGGGAGCACAGCTTGTTAAGGAAGTTGCCACTAAGACTAATGACGTTGCAGGTGACGGAACTACTACAGCTACACTCCTCACACAGTCCATCATCAGAGAGGGCTTCAAGAATGTAACAGCAGGCGCTAACCCGATGATTCTCAAGAAGGGAATTACAGAGGCAGTAGACGTTGCAGTAGACCACCTCAAGGGTAAGGCTAAGCAGATCAACGATAAGGCATCCATCGCCCAGGTAGCATCCGTATCCGCTAACGATACAGAGATCGGAGAGCTCATCGCAGAGGCTATGGAAAAGGTAGGCAAGGACGGAGTTATCACTGTTGAAGAGTCCAAGACTATCGGCACATCCCTCGACATCGTAGAGGGTATGCAGTTTGACAGAGGATACCTCTCACCATATATGGCCAACAACGAGAAGATGGAAGCCGTAATGAGCAAACCTTACATTCTTCTCACAGATAAGAAGATCAGCAATATCCAGGACATCATTCCGCTCCTCGAAGGTATCATGAAGGCAGGCTCAAGTCTCCTCATCGTAGCAGAGGATGTAGAGGGAGAGGCTCTCGCTACTCTCGTTCTGAACAAGCTGAGAGGAACTCTCGATGTAGTAGCTGTTAAGGCTCCGGGATTCGGAGACAGGCGTAAAGCCATGATGGAGGACATTGCTGTTCTCACAGGCGGAGTTGTAATCTCAGAGGAACTCGGATACGAACTGAACGAGGCTACAATCGACATGCTCGGTCAGGCTGAGACAGTTAAGGTTAATAAGGACAACACCGTAATCGTAAACGGCGCCGGAACGAAAGAAGATCTCGCAGCAAGAGTTGCACAGATCAAGGCGGAGCTCGAAGAGACAAGCTCAGATTATGATAAAGAGAAGCTTCAGGAAAGACTTGCTAAGCTCTCAGGCGGCGTAGCTGTTATCAATGCAGGAGCTGCTTCCGAGACAGAACTCAAAGAAAAGAAACTCAGACTCGAAGATGCACTCAACGCTACAAAGGCTGCTGTTGAGGAAGGTATCGTAGCAGGTGGTGGTGTATCACTCATCAGAGCTATCGAGGCTGTAAGCAAGTATGCAGACAGCGTAGAGGGCGATATGAAGACAGGTGCTAAAATCGTAGAGAGAGCCCTCGAAGAACCTGTAAGACAGATTGCCCAGAATGCAGGATTTGACGGAAGCGTAGTAGTAGCTGCCGTAAAGGATGCAAAGGGCGACACAGGATTCAACGCTGCCAACGAGAAGTATGAAGATATGATCAAGGCAGGTATAGTAGATCCTGTAAAGGTAACAAGATCTGCACTTCAGAATGCGGGTTCAGTTGCCAGCATGCTCCTCACAACAGAGGCAGGTATCACTCAGATCAAGGAACCGGAACCACCAATGCCGGCAGGCGGTGCTCCGGGCATGGGAATGATGTAATCACTCGCTCTTTTCGCCCGTGACTTTGTCGGCTGAGCGCTTTGATAAGAGTAAAATGGTCGTTTCGGCGGCCATTTTTAGTGTAATAACAGACGCCGGATGTCCCCCGCCTCAACGGAGTAGGCGGCGGGTTCCATATTCGATCGTCAGTGGCGGGTCGCAATCCCCGACTGACGATCTCATCCGTTGTCTGTTGACGGCGTCGCTCGCTCCAACCAAGCGAGCTTGATGGAGCTTCGCTCCTGGTTGAATTTTGGTGTTAACCTCAATCTGTGGTATTATAGGGTATAAACTATCGCTATAAGTAGTAGTTTGAAGGAATTATGAGAAGAAAGAGAAAAAAGAATAAAACTTTAGCTGCAATTGCAGTGCTGCTTGCACTTTGTCTTTTGGCAGGACTAAGCATTGTAGGCACGGTAAAGAAAAGAGCAGCTGATGCCAGAGAAGCTGAAATAGCAGAGCAAAAAGCGGCGGAAGCAGCAGCTCAGGAAGAAGAAGCTAAGCAGAAGGAAGAGACGGCTAAGAAATCGGAGCGTATATTCGCATACCGTGGTAGCTCCGAAGACGGTCTTTACACAATGGCATCATATGAGAATGCCGTTGAGGCGGGAGCGGGCACGATAGTGGTTCCTTTCGTAGTGTCTCAGGACGGAACATTATTCGTAGCAGATGATGATTATGCACAGGAACTTACCGGATACGGCGGATACTTTTCAGGCATGGTTGATTCACAGATTGATAATCTCGAAACCAAGTCAGGAACCAAGGTTCTGAAGGTAAGTGAGGTGTTCGATAAATTCGGAACAGACGTGAAATATGTGCTGGATTTAAGATATACTTCTGAAAGAAACCAAGAAGCTCTGAGGAAGTTTCTGGAAGAGAACGGAAATGAAGACGTAATCAGTGTGGCCTGCAACTACTTCAGCGGGCTCAGAGCATTGGAAAGCAGCCTCCCTGATGTAACGAAGATTTTCATGTGTCAAGATGAGGCATCTTACAATGAAGCCAGATTTGCAGACTATGTAGATACAATATCCGTAAACAAAGACATGATGTCGGAAGAATTGTGTAAGGGGGCGCACGAATACGATAAAAAGTTCAGCGCCTGGTCCTTAAACAGTGCTGAAGATGTAAAGAAAGCAATCGACATCGGTGCAGATTTTTTCTTTACGGATGAAGTAGCCGTAGCTGTTGAGGCTGAGGGCGGCTCTGAGGAATAGTCATATATTTTTAACAAAAACCAGCAAGAAATCCCCCATCCTTAACGTTAACGTAGGTGGCGGGATGAATTGCATAGGATCGCTCGCTTCAAGCCCACCCATCCCGGCGACCCGCCCTCGCATGCGAGCGATCGGAAAAAGGAAAAGAAGGAAAGCAACGAACCGAGAACGGCCGTGAGGAGGAGCGTGAAAGAACAAGGAAATACATTGCGAACACTTGTTCGCAGCAATACAAGGTGATATAATCAGGTCAGAAAAAGGCGGAGCACCTATAGAGGTTATCCGCGAGTATATAAAAAGTCAGAGAGAGAAGCGATGAACATAGCGGTGAAGTGCAGGATAGAGCCGAATAAGGGACAGATCGTGCTTTTCAACAAGACCTTCGGATGCTGCAGGTTTTTGTATAACCGCATGCTCACAGAGCGGCTGACACTGCATCTGGACGAAGCATTTCGAAAATACAAATCAGAAAAAGGAGCAGGTCTGCCGAGATATAAATCCAAACATCACAGCAGACAAAGCTATACGACGAATCTGGTCAACAATAACATCCGGCTCGAGGGAAAGAAGCTGAGGCTGCCGAAAGTGGGACCGGTCAGGATCAGAGTCCACAGGGAGATACCGGAGGAGTGGAAACTGAAGTCTGTAACGGTAAGCAAAGAAGCGAGCGGAAAGTATTATGCATCCATACTCTATGAAGTACCTGAAAGTGAAAGCCAAGCTGAAGGTAAAGACGGAGAAAAGAAGTATCTGGGAATAGATTATGCGATGAACGGTCTGGCGGTGATGTCTGACGGGAAAAGAGCAGAC
>CACYFZ010000024.1 GCA_902773835.1 uncultured Eubacteriales bacterium
AGTTGACAGACCGGCTAACGCGTTTCCACGCGTGCCGCGAGGAATAAGGGCTATGCCCGTAAAAACAACAACCCCGCGTTTCACGCGGGGATGGTTTTTGCGGACTGTGCCGCGGAGGTAGTTATGAACACGTTATGGAGATTAACGTTTCTAACCTTCTATAGCTATGGTTTTCTTTTCCGGGAGCTCAGGCTCTTTTTCCTTAGGGAATACGAGTGAGAGAACTCCGTCTTCAAACTTAGCTTTTACGTCGTTTTCATCCAGGGCGTCACCTACATAGAAACTTCTCTGCATAGCACCTGAATAACGTTCCTGACGAAGAACAGTACCCTTGTCATCCTTTTCTTCATCGTTTACGGACTTGGCCGCACCGATTACGAGATAACCGTTGTCCAAAGTGAGGGAAATCTCATCTTTTTTGAATCCCGGCAGATCTATGTCGAGTTCATAGTTGCCGTCTTTTTCTCTTACATCGGTTTTCATAAGACCGTTGGCATGCTTGCCGTAGAGCTTGCGCTCAGCATCTGCAGGCTTGAAGCCCCAGAAGTCATCAAAGAATTTGTCATTAAACAGTGTTGGATAGAACATATTGTGCCTCCTTATATTTTAAAAGTATTTGTTAGCTTCCAGTTGCCGCCAAGCAGGTCGGCTCTTTTCTGACGATGTAAATATAGCACAATTATTAGCACTCGTCAATAGAGAGTGCTAATAAAAATCAAAAAATTTTATGTCTAATATTCAAGGAATTGCGTTCGATTTGTGGTAAAATTAATCCAAATTGGGATTGCTCGATTATTCGGAGGAAAGAATATGAAGTTGACATTTATAGGCGCGACCCACGAAGTAACCGGGTCATGTACCATGCTTGATGTAAACGGCATGCAGATATTGATCGACTGCGGAATGGAGCAGGGAGTGGATATGTTCGAAAACATAGAAATCCCGATTGCGCCTGCGGAAATAGATGCGATTGTAGTAACACACGCTCACATTGACCACAGCGGAAAGATTCCTTTCCTTGTGGCCAATGGTTACAAAGGACCTATATATTCGACGGATGCCACAAAAAAACTCTGCGACATCATGTTGAGAGACTCTGCGCACATTCAGGAATTCGAGGCAAAATGGAAAAACAGAAAGGCCGAAAGATCAGGCGGAGAGCCGTATGTTCCGCTGTACACCACAGAAGATGTTCAAAGAACCATGCCTTTGTTTAAATCATACGGCTACGGACAGGAAGTGGAGATATTCGACGGAGTGAAGATAAGCTTTACGGATGCGGGACATCTTCTCGGCTCGTCAAATGTGTTGTTCAGATTAAATGAGGACGGCGTTGAAAAGACACTGCTCTTCTCGGGAGATCTCGGAAATGCAGGCAAGCCTCTTATAAAAGCCCCGCAAGAACCGCCTCAGGCTGACTATGTCGTATGCGAATCCACATACGGAGACAGAGAACACCCTGTTATGCCGGATTATGTAAACCTGCTTACGGATATAATTCAGAAGACACTTGATAAAGGCGGCAACCTCGTCGTACCGGCCTTTGCCGTCGGAAGAACTCAGGAGCTCCTGTATTACATTAGGATTATCAAGGAGAGGAATCTCATAAAGGGACATGATAATTTCCCTGTAGTAGTGGACAGCCCTCTGGCTGTAGAAGCTACAAACATATACAGCAACGAAATGTACGATTACTATAATGATGAGGCCATAGAACTTCTGAAAGCCGGAGTTAATCCGGTGCAGTTCCCTGACCTCAGGCTGTCGGTAACGAGCGATGAGTCCAAGGCTATAAATGACGATGAGACACCTAAGATTATTATTTCGGCATCCGGAATGTGCGAGGCCGGAAGAATAAGACACCATCTGAAGCACAACCTTTGGAGACCTGACAGCACCATTCTCTTCGCCGGATATCAGAGCACGGGGACTCTCGGAGATAAGCTCTTGGAGGGAGAGAAGACAATAAAACTCTTCGGCGAGGAAATTCAGGTCAGCGCGGATATTCTGAGAATTGAATCCTTCAGCAGCCACGCTGACAGAACGCATCTGCTCGAATGGGTAGGAAAGGTTAAGCCTACGGAAAGAGCATTTATCAACCACGGAGATGACAGCGTGGTAGATAAGTTCGGTGCAGAGGTTGCCGAGCTGACGGGAACGGAATACACGGCTCCGTACAGCGGAGAAGTTTGGGATCTTGCGAAGAATGAGTTGCTTGAAAAGGCGGAAGTTAAGCCGATAATTAAAAAGCAAATGCAGCAGGGCTCAGAAGATCATAAAAATACTGTGAATGATTCACCGGCATACAAAGAACTGAAGGGCGGTTTAGATGATCTTATTAAACTCGTCGGAAGAAGCAGGGAGCATTCAAATAAAGAACTTAAGAAAATGCATGCTGACATTGTAGACTTGATTAAGAAATACGAGTAAAGAAGTGTCGCATGGGAATAGAGACAACAGGAGGAGAACCGCATGGATAACAGACCGATAGGAATTCTCGACTCGGGACTTGGCGGTCTTACATCGGTATGGGAACTGCACAGACAGCTTCCCCAAGAAAGAGTTATATATTTCGGCGATACGGCACGTACACCGTACGGCTCCAAATCACCGGAGACAATAGTGAAATTCGCTGACCAGTTGGTGAGCAAACTAATCTCCCGAGATACGAAGATGATAATTATAGCCTGCAATACCATAACCGCATGGGGGCTGGATAAACTCAGGGAGATGCATCCGGAGATTCCGATCATCGGAGTGATAGGGCCAATGGTCAGAAAAGTAGTCGGAGACGGATGCAGCAGCGTCGGTGTTATTGCTACCAAGGGAACAATCGACAGTGATATGTACGGAAAGAGCCTGAGGGAGCTTAAGCCTGATATTAAGGTTTACAGCAGGGCGTGTCCGGCCATAGTCCCGCTGATAGAAGAAGGGCTGACTGACACGGACATAATGGAGCTTACTATAAAGCACTACATGGATGACTTCGCCTGCACGGGAGAGTTTGATGATCTCATTCTCGGATGTACACACTACCCGCTGATATCTAAACAGATAAAGAAGCTATATCCGAATCTTAAGCTCTACAGTTCCTCGGCAGAGGTCGTACAACAAGCTAAGGAGATAATGGAAGCGAAAGATATGCTGGCTTCGGGTTCGGACTATACGGACAGATATTATGCCAGCGATTTGTCGGATAATTTTGTAAAAATGACAGAAAAGTTGTTTGAAGGAACAGATTTCAAAGTCCGCCTTTTAAAACTTGAAGAATAGCGGCATTTTTAGTAAAATCTATGGGCTGTGCAATCAGACGCAGTTAATTGAGGATACCCAAAGGTAATAAAGATGGAAACAGAATTCAAATTCAGGCTGCTCGATCCTACGGTTTTCGATCGAATAGTAGAAAGTGCTGAAATAAAAGCGGCGGGAATAGACGAAGTCGAGACGATAGAAATGGATGCTACGTATTTCGACACCGCTGACTACGATTTTCGTAATAAGGGAATCGCCTACAGAATCCGCAGAGAAGACGACCGTTGCACTGCCACTATAAAGTGGGATGTGGACACGGATGCCGATGTAAGCGAGGGCCTACACAAAAGGGAAGAATTCAACCTCGTGGTAAGTGATGAAAGATATGCGGATAATCCGAACATCGATCTTTTCGTATCCAGCGATGCCTACGAAGTACTTAAAGAGGCGGCCGGAGAGAAGCCGCTTATAAAGGTGATTAACATGGAGTTCACCAGAAGACAGTTCAAGGTGGATACGGGAAAGTCCATAAGCTGCATTTCAGTCGATGAGGGCAGTATATATCATCACGACGGACATGTGGTTCCGGTTTGCGAACTGGAAGTTGAATGGTACTACGGAGATGAAGAGGACTTCATGCAGCTTGCAGCACTCATAAAAGAAAAGTACGGGCTCGAGGCAGAGGAGATGTCTAAGCTTCAAAGAGCATTCGCGTAATATATATTATATAAGGAAAACAATAAACCAACGGAGGAATAAAACAAATGAAGGCAACACAGGTTTCAAAGGAAAACGGAGTAGTAAAATTTCAGATAGAGTTCAGCAAAGAAGAGTTTGCGGAAGCTCTGAACAAGGCATACCTTGCCAACAGAGAGAAGTTCTCAATTGACGGATTCCGCAAAGGTAAGGCTCCTCGCAAGATAATCGAGAGTCACTACGGAAATGATATCTTCTGGGATGAGGCTTTGAACATTCTCCTTGAGAATGGTTATTTTGATGCTATCAAGGAGATGGACATCGAAGTAATAGCACAGCCTAAACTGGATACTCCTGAAGTTAAGAAGGATGAACCTGTAGTAATTACCGGAAGCGTAGAGGTGTTCCCTGAAGTAGATGTAAAGAAATACAAGGGACTCGAAGTCGAGAAGATGGAGACTAAGATCGGCGCTAAGGAAGTGAATGAAGAGCTCGAAAGAGTTCAGAAGAGCCAGGGCAGAATGGAGACTGTTGAAGGCAGAAAATCCAAGAAGGGCGATACTCTCGTATTTGACTTCGAAGGAAGCGTAGACGGAAATGTTTTCGAAGGCGGCACCGCCGAGAATTACGAGCTGAAGCTCGGATCCGGACAGTTCATTCCGGGATTTGAGGAGCAGCTTGAAGGCAAGGAAAGCGGCGAGGAAGTTGACGTTAAGGTCACATTCCCTGAGGAATATCACGCAGAAGAGCTCGCAGGAAAAGACGCAGTATTTAAATGTAAGATTCATGAGATTAAGGAAGAGATTCTCCCTGAAATCAATGACGAGCTTGCCAGCGATGTAAGTGATTTCGAAACCCTCGATGAGTATAAGAAGGACATCAAGAAGAATCTCCAGGCCAAGGCTAAAGAAACTGATGAGTCAGTTATGAAAGACAGAGCTCTGGAAGCACTTTTCAACAGCAATGAAGTAGAAGCTCCGGCCTCAATGGTTCAGAATGAGCTTGAAAATATGATTTACGACATGAACCAGAACCTCGCTGCACAGGGCATAGGCCTTCAGCAGTACATGGAGTGGCTGGGACAGACTCCGGAACAGCTCATGGAGCAGTCAAGACCGGAAGCTGAAAAGAGAATCAAGACCAGAATCCTTCTGAAGAACATCATCAGACAGGAAGGTCTCACGGTAGACCCTGCGGAAGTAGAAGAGCTTATGAAGGAATTCGGTGCTCAGTACGGAATGGACGTAGAGCAGGTTAAGACTATGTCCGGCCCGGATACAGAGAACTATTTCAAAGAAGACGCTCTTACAAAGAAGGCAATTGATCTGATTTTCGAAAATGCCAAGCTGAAAGATGCCAAGGCTGAGAAGAAAGACAAGGAAGACAAATAATGAATTACGTACCTTATGTGGTAGAGCAGACAGGACAGGGTGAACGCACCTATGATATATACTCCAGGCTGCTCAAGGACAGAATCATATTCATAGACGAGGAGATTAATGACCACACCGCCAGCATAGTGGTTGCTCAGCTTCTCTTCCTCGAGGCGCAGGACCCTGATAAAGATATAAACATTTATATCAACTCTCCGGGCGGAAGCGTTATGGCAGGATTCGCCATCTATGACACAATGCAGCTGGTAAAGCCTGATATAAGCACCATTTGCGTAGGTATGGCAGCCAGCATGGGAGCCTTCCTTCTGGCAGGAGGGACCAAGGGAAAGAGATATGCTCTCCCTAATGCAGAGGTTATGATTCACCAGCCGCTTGGCGGAGTCCAGGGACAGGCATCGGATATAAAAATCAATGCCGATCATATCCTGCAGCTTCGCGACAGATTGAACCGTATCTTAGCAGAAAACACGGGGCAGAAGCTCGCTGTGATCGAAAAGGATACAGACAGAGACAACTTCATGACTGCCGAAGAAGCTGCATCATACGGTCTTATCGATAAGGTAATAGATAAACACTAAGGAGCAGTAATGTCAGAAAGAAACGAACTAAGATGTTCATTTTGTGGCAAATCCAGTTCTCAGGTCCGCCGAATTATAGTCGGACCTGATATTTTCATTTGTAATGAATGCGTTGACCTTTGTAAATCCATCATGGATGAGGAGAATACTACAGGACAATCACGCGTTGCCACAGGCAGACTTCCGAAACCTGAGGAGATAAAGGCGGAGCTGGATAAATACGTAATTGAGCAGGACCCTGCCAAGAAGAGTTTGGCGGTAGCTGTTTATAATCATTACAAGAGAATAAGACATTTGGAAAAGCATAAGGACGGAAAGGCAGCCGATGTAGAACTCCAGAAGAGCAATATTCTGATGCTCGGTCCTACGGGATCGGGAAAGACACTTCTGGCACAGACTCTGGCCAGAATACTTGATGTGCCTTTCGCCATAGTTGACGCCACATCTCTTACGGAGGCGGGCTATGTCGGTGAGGATGTTGAGAACATCCTTCTCAGGCTGTATCAGGCTGCCGACGGGAATCTTGAGAGAGCACAAAAAGGCATTATCTATGTAGATGAGATAGATAAAATCGCCAGAAAGTCCGAGAATATGTCCATTACCAGGGATGTAAGCGGAGAAGGCGTGCAGCAGGCACTCCTTAAGATAATTGAAGGAACCGTTGCGAACGTTCCGCCTCAGGGAGGAAGAAAGCATCCGAATCAGGAGTTTATTCACTTTGATACAAAAGATGTTCTCTTTATCTGCGGAGGTGCGTTCACGGGCCTTGATAAGATTATAAAAGTAAGACTCGGCTCCAAGGTAATAGGATTTAACCAGGATGAGACGAAACTCGATTTTGATAATGAGGATATTCTGCTTCAGGCTCAGCCTGAGGACCTTCTGAAGTTCGGGCTTATTCCGGAGCTTATAGGAAGACTCCCGGTTACGGTTGCGCTGTCTGAACTGAGTGAGGAGGCTCTGATCAGAATTATAAAAGAGCCTAAGAATTCCATAGTCAGACAGTACGAGACGCTCTTTGAGATGGATGGAGTGGAGCTTATCGTCGAAGATGATGCAATAACTGCAGTTGCGGATAAGGCTCTTAAACTGAATACAGGAGCCAGAGGCTTAAGAGGAATATTCGAAGGCATTATGACGGAGATTATGTATGAGCTGCCGTCAAGGCCTGATGTAGAAAAATGTATAATAACTAAGGAAGTAGTGGAAGGTACGTCCAAGCCGGTTTTGGTTCTAAAAGGAGAAGAGGACAAGAAAGAAAGAAAAGTGAAATCGGGCGGTCGTCAGAAGATAGAAAAGGAAGCATAGATGACAGATACTGAGATGGAAAACAAATACGGAATGCCGTATATACCGCTGAGGGGACAGACTTTTTTCCCGGGCACTATAGTCGGCTTTGATATCGGCAGGGATAAATCCCTGGCCGCGGTTGACCGTGCCATGAATGAGGACAAATATATTGTAGTGTCTGCACAAAGAGACCCGGGAGTAAATGATCCGACTCAGGATGACTGCTACCTGACAGGTGCTCTTATAAGAGTCAAGCAGGTGGTAAAGAGAAATGATGAGTATGTTCGCATACTTGTTGTTGTAGAGCAAAGAGTAAGAATCGACCGCATATTCGAGAGCGAAGGCAAGGATATGCTTCTTTGTGAATATACCATGGCTCAGGATTATGACGACGATCCTGATGACATCAGCATGCAGGCCAACATCAGAGTTTTGAAGCAGCTCTTTCTTAAATACCTGGATCTTTCAGGTCAGGGAGAGTCCGCAGGTCAGGCGCTTATTGAAGGCATCGACGATGCCGCACTTCTTTGCGGCCTGATAGCCAACGAGATTGATGTTGCTTTCGATGAGAAGCAGACTCTTCTTGAAATTGACTCAGTCAAATTAAGAGTCGGACACCTGATAGACATCATCGGCAAGGAAAACAGCATCCTGGCGATTGCCAAGAGAATAAACAACCGAGTCGTAAAGAATATGAACCGCGGACAGAAGGAGTATTATCTCAGAGAGCAGCTGCAGGTCATAAAGGAAGAGCTCGGTGAGGATGAGGATATAGACGATGAGGTGCGCCAGTGGAAAGAAAAACTGGACGAGCTTAAGCTGGAAGAAAAGACTGACACAAAGGTCAGAAAGGAAATAGACAAGTTCAGCAAGATGAGCCCGATGAGTCCGGATGCAAATGTGTCCAGGACATATATTGAGACTATTCTGGAGCTTCCGTGGCATAAGTCCAATAAGATAAACAGAAGTCTTGAGAAGGCTGAGAAGGTTCTTAATAAGGACCACTACGGGCTTGCCAAGGTTAAAGAGAGAATCCTTGAGAATCTGGCGGTTCAGCATCTGACTAAAGAAAACAAGGGGCCTATTATTTGTCTGGTAGGTCCTCCGGGAGTAGGTAAGACTTCCATCGCACGTTCTATAGCAAGAGCCACCAACAGAGAATTCGTCAGAATGTCTCTCGGCGGTGTAAGAGACGAGGCAGAGATAAGAGGTCACAGAAGGACATATGTGGGTGCTATTCCGGGCAGAGTGATTAATGCGATTATTGAGGCAGAATCAAATAACCCGCTTTTCCTTTTCGATGAAGTTGATAAAATCGGAAGCGACTTCAGGGGAGACCCTGCGTCTGCTCTTCTTGAGGTATTGGACCCGGAGCAGAACAGCACTTTTACGGATCACTACCTGGAGATTCCTTTCGACCTTTCGGGAGTGATGTTCATAACTACCGCAAATACTACTTCGACCATACCTGCACCGCTTCTTGACAGAATGGAGGTAATAGAGCTTTCCAGCTATACCGAAGATGAGAAAGTTCATATAGCTACAGACTATCTGGTACCGAAGAAGATGAAGGAAAACGGACTAAAGAAGTCACAGTTCTCCATTACTCCTGCAGCTATTCGTGAGACTATTGAGTACTATACTCGTGAGGCTGGGGTAAGAAATCTTGAAAGAGAAATAGGAAACGCCTGCCGAAAGGCTGCGAAGAATATAGTAAGTAAGAAGAGTACTAAGAACAATGTTACTCCTCGCAACCTCAAGAAATACCTCGGAAAGAAGATATATATAGATGACATAGGTTCTCTTGAACCTGAGGTAGGAGTAACAACCGGAATGGCGTGGACTTCGGTAGGAGGAGTGACTCTCACCATTGAAACCGTTAAGATGCCGGGAACGGGAAAGCTGGTTCTTACAGGTCAGATGGGAGAGGTCATGAGAGAGTCCGCAACCACGGCCCTCGGATACATTAAGTCGATTTCAACCAAGTATAAAATCGGAAAGGATGTATTCAAGGATTATGACATTCAGATACATATACCTGAAGGCGCAACTCCTAAAGACGGTCCTTCCGCGGGAATTACGATGTGCAGCGCACTATTCTCGCTGCTGACGGACAGAAAAGCGGATAAGACCATAGCCATGACGGGAGAGATCACTCTCAGAGGAAAGGTGCTGAGAATCGGAGGCCTCAAGGAAAAGGCATTGGCGGCATACAGACAGGGCATCAGAAAGATTATCATTCCTAAGGAGAACACTCCTGATTTGGAAGATATTCCTTCATCTGTCAGAAAGTCCATAGAGTTCTACCCTGTAGATAACTTTGAGGAAGTAATTCCGCTTGTAATCAAATAGAATGAAAATCAACACTTCGGAACTTGAAGCAGTTGCCGTAAGGGCAGCCCAATATCCGCCGGAAGACCTGCCTGAAATAGCATTTGCGGGCAGATCCAACGTGGGAAAATCATCGCTTCTGAATCTAATAACAGCTAGGAAGAGCCTGGCCAGAGTTTCAGGCAGTCCGGGTAAGACCAGGACTATAAACTTCTACCGCTGTAATGACAGATTCAGGATAGTTGATTTGCCCGGATACGGCTATGCTAAAATAAGTAAGAGTGAGAGTGCCAAATGGGGAGCCATGATGGAGTCTTATCTCGAGGGAAGAGAAAACCTGATAAAGGTGGTTCAGCTCGTGGATATAAGGCATAAGCCGAGTGCTCAGGATGTTCAGATGTATGATTATCTTAAGTACTTCGACTTGGACGGCATCGTAGTTGCCACCAAAGCGGATAAAATAGGTACTAACGAGCGTGACAAAGCAATCAGACAAATTGAAAGCGCTCTCGGTATGAGCGAGGACGACATAGTGATTCCGGTTTCATCACTTAAAAAGACCGGACACGATGAACTCCTGGATACGATAGATTTTTTACTTGAGCAGTGGGACGAGTTCCACGGGTAGAGCAAACGGAGGATAATATGGCCGGCGAAGGAATTATCGGAAAAGTACTGTATTCACAAGAGGAGATAGAGGCGCGCGCTAAGGAGGTGGCGGCTCAGATTGATAAGGACTACGAAGGAGAGGATCTTATTCTCCTGTGTACCCTCAAGGGTTCCGTTATGTGGTTTGCAGACATCCTGAAATACATGGAGCATGACTGCAAAATCGACTTCATTTCTGCCAGCAGCTACGGTTCGTCTACCAGTAGTTCGGGAGTGGTAAAGATCAAGTTTGATCCTAATATTAACATGTATAACAACCACGTTTTGGTGGTAGAGGATATTGTGGACAGCGGCATTACGCTGCAGTACCTGATGGGCAAACTCGAAGAGAGAGGTCCTAAGTCCGTAAAAGTCTGCACCATGCTTAATAAGGAAGCGAGGAGAACCACAGACTTCCATGCAGACTATGTGGGCTTCGAAGTAGATGATCTTTTCATCATTGGTTACGGTCTTGACTATGACCAGAGACTGAGAGGATTGCCGTATATAAGTTATTTGGAAGAGAGTGACGTTGAAGCGCTATAAAGAATTCGATAAAAACAGCATAAGAGCGGTGCTAGAATCAGGACTGAAAAGAGACCTGCACATGCATACGTACTATTCTGACGGAGAGCTGTCTCCGAAAGAAGTTATAGATATGCGCGTGGCAGAGGGATATGAACTTCTGGCCATTACCGACCATGACGGTGACGAAGGATCCAAAGAAGGGATGGTGTACGCCGAACAAATCGGCCTGCCGTACATCTCCGGTATTGAACTTGATTCAGTTGACGAGCTCGGAAAAGATATCCATATTCTCGGATACGGTTTCGATTACGAATATTACGGTTTCACTCAGGTTCTTTGGGAAATCAGGCATGAAAGAGCCAAGAGAAATGACAGATTGATGAAAGCCCTGAATGATCTGGGATACAACATAAGCCTGGATGATTTGGGAAAGATAAACGAAGGTAGGTATGTAGGAAAGCCGACATTTGCAAAAATCCTTCAAAACAGAGGATATGTCAGCAATTACCACGAAGCCTTTAACACCATCTTCAAGGAACCGAGCATCAAAGTGATAAAAAAGGACACCCTGACATCCCTGACGGCAATTATAACCATTCAGGAAGCGGGAGGTGTTGCGATATATGCACACCCTATGGAGCAGAGGAGAGACGGCGAGACTTTCGAAGAGTTCAGGCCGAGATTATATCAGATCCTCGATAAAATGAGAGACTACGGAATCGACGGTATAGAGTGCAAGCACCCGTCTGCAGATGAGTATCAATCGGAACTCTTAATGGAGTATGCAGACAAGTACGGCTTGATAATAACTGAAGGCTCGGATATGCACTCACCGACACAGGTGAGAGATTACAGCAAATATCATATGCCTTAAATAACTCAAGAATAAGCGAAGCGTCCGGTATTATACCGGACGCATTTTATTTGTATGAAATCCTGCAAAAGACGCACGAATATCGACAAATGACGCACCCTCCACACGACCATCACAGAGAAGGAAGCGTATATGTATAAACTTGCTACACCATTAAAGCATCACGTAAAAGAGAGGAGGGTTACTATGCATACCGGAGAATATGTGAAGATGCCGAAAGCGGTTTATTATCAGTGCCTTTGGACGGTTAAAGATATTGATCGTTTGTACAGGCTGGAGGCAATGATGAAGCATGAAAAAAGTGAGGACGAAGTAGTCCTGTACGAAGATGAGGGAGGCATGGCGATGAATGAAGAGGTACTGCGTCAAGCGTCATGGAAACTGAGCTGTATAAAAGATGCGCTGAATGTCATACCGCAGGAATACAGAATTGAAACAATAGAAAGCATAGTTGACGGGGTGTTTCCGACCGGTATTGCACATGAAAACACATGGAAGAAATGGAGGAGGGTTTTTATTAAAGAATTGGCTCATAAACTCAATTTAATATAGCCTGAATATCCTGTCTGTGCTAAAATCGAAGCAGATAAATAATTTATTGTAAAGGTATAATAATGATATTCGAAGAGAAAACTATAAGCAGCAAAGTAGTATACGACGGGCCGATTTTTAAGGTCAGACAGCATGTGGTGGAAAGCTTCGGCGGAGAATCAATTCGCGATATAGTGGAGCACTCGGGCGGATCCATAATGGTGGCCATCACCGATGAAGGAAAGATCTTGATGGAGAGACAATTCAGAAAAGCGTTGGAAGACGCAATTCTGGAGCTTCCAGCCGGAAAAGCGGATCCTGATGAAGAACCTTTAGTGACGGCTACAAGAGAACTGGCTGAAGAGACCGGGTATCGGGCAGGATCGGTAAAACACCTCGTATCATACTATCCTACATGCGGCTACTCTTCGGAACTCTTGCATATATATATCTGCAGAGACCTGACACCGGGAGATACCGATTGGGACGATACCGAGTGTCTGGAACTTCTGGAATATGAAGCTGATGAACTCATCGATATGATAATGAAAGGTGAGATAAAAGACAGCAAGACAATAATCGGTTTGCTATATGCCAGACAGGCAGGGGAGATTTAGGTGAAGTTATGCGTGAATTTATTGAGTATCTGAAAACAGAAAAGGGTAAGGCTGAGAATACACTTATAGCTTATCAAAGAGATCTTAACGCATTTGAGAAGTACTTGAATGAGCGCGGAAAGAGCCTTGCTGCTTGCGGTGAAAGTGATGCCGTTTCTTACGTTTTGGATCTGAACAACCAGAGCAAATCTAAGGCTACTATTAATCGAAAGGTATCGGCCCTGCGCAATTATTACGATTACAGAATCATGCAGGGAAAGGCACAGAGCAATCCTTTTGCAAAAATTAAGTCCGTAAAGGGAGACAGACGCCAGGTGGACTACTTGAGTATAGAAGAAGCTGAGAAGCTGATGACTCTGCCGGGCGATGATAAAAAAGGCATCAGAGACAGAGCTCTTCTCGAGTTCATGTACGGCACGGGAGCCAGGGTTACCGAGGTGGTAAGACTTAGATTCTGCGATTTAAACCTCAGGATGAACTTCGTAACGCTGAAGGATGCCGATGATGAAAGCAGAATCGTTCCTCTCGGAAGATATGCTGCTGAGGCTATGACGGAATATGTTGAGAATGCATATGATGAGATCTGCGGCAGAGACCATGAAGATGATGACTTTGTATTCGTAAACTTCAGAGGCGAACCGCTTACCAGACAGGGTATATGGAAGATTCTGAAGGACTACGGCGCAATGATAGACATTGCAGACCGCATGACACCGCAGATACTGAGAGACAGTTTTGCCGTCCATATTCTTCAGAACGGAGGAGATCTCAAGACTCTTCAGGAACTAATGGGCTTCGAGGATATGTCGGTCGGAATTGCTTATCTGGCCGTTACGGACATACACGTCAGAGACGTTTTCAAGAAGACTCACCCGAGAGCGTAAAAAAACGCAAAAAATGCTTGAAATTGCAAGCTCATTATGATAATCTATGCAGGCTGTCGGTTTTTCGGCAGCCTTAGTTATTGCGGACGGTCCTCTGGGGATGGGCATTCGGCCCGAGTGCTCCAAGAACGTCTCGAGAGGAAGGAGAAATAACAATGAACGTACTTGATCAAATCACAATGGATTACAAAAAAGAGGATATCCCTGAATTTAAGGTCGGAGATACTCTGCGTGTACACGTAAAGATCGTAGAGGGTCAGAGAGAAAGAATTCAGGTATTCGAAGGATATGTGCTCAAGAGACAGCACGGCGGCGTAAACGAGACTTTCACAGTTCGTAAGCTGTCAAACGGTATCGGCGTAGAAAAGACATTCCCTCTTCACTCACCAAGAATCGAGAAGATCGAAGTAGTTAAGAAGGGTAAAGTCAGAAGAGCTAAGCTCAACTACATGCGTGAGAGAACCGGTAAGGCTGCAAGAATCAAGAGCGCAGAGTAGTTCACATAAACTCCGAAAGCATACCTGTTACGGGTATGCTTTTTATTTTATTCATACGACCTACTCTTCCGCAACGCTCGATTCGGTGATGTAAAGCGTATGTAGTATAATATAATCATGATTCAGAATATTAACTGGTACCCGGGTCATATGAAGAAGACCCGCGAATTAATAAAAGAGAATTTAAAAGCTGTGGACATAAGCATAGAAATTGTCGACAGCCGCATTCCCGTGTCCAGCAGAAATCCGGTAATTGACGAACTTATATCGAGCAAACCGCGCATCGTGGTGCTTGGAAAGGCGGATCTTGCGGATGAGGAAGAGACTAAGCGCTGGGCTGAGGAGATAAGAAAAGAGAAGGGCGTATCTCGCGTCCTGGCTCTTAACCTTCAGTCGGGAGAGAATATTAAGAAACTCCTGAAAGTGCTTGAGGCAGAGCAGGACAGAAGAAATGAGGAGCGCTCTGTCAGAAGACCGCTTCGCATCATGATAGTCGGAGTTCCGAATGTAGGGAAGTCTTCACTTATTAACAGGCTTACCGGAAAAAAGTCTGCTCAGACGGGAGACAGACCGGGCGTTACTAAAGGCAAACAGTGGCTGACCCTTACGAACGGCATGCAGCTTCTGGATACGCCGGGAATACTCTGGCCTAAGTTCGAGGATCCGAATGTAGGACTTAATCTCGCATTCTGCGGAAGTATCAAGGATGACATACTCGGGGTGCAGGATCTCGGATTCGAGCTTATTAAGTATCTCGGAGCAGAGTATCCCGAAATGCTGAAGGAAAGGTATAAGCTGGATGAGGTTTCGGAAGATGCCCTTGAGAATATGGACAATATCGCTCTTAAGAGAGGCTTCATCCTTTCAGGCAAGAGGATAGATTACGAAAGAACGGGACGCATAGTGCTCGATGAGTTCAGAGGCGGAATGATAGGACGCATTACGCTGGAGAAGATTAAATGACAAAAGCGGAAAGACTTGAAAGAGATACTGCCAGGCTGGCGGAGATGAAAGCCCATGAGGATGAACTCCGTGAGCAGGGATACAGATATGTGGCAGGCATAGATGAGGTGGGAAGAGGCCCCTTGGCGGGTCCTGTTTATTCAGCCTGTGTAGTGCTGCCGACTGACTTCGATGTTCTCGGTATTTATGATTCAAAGAAGATATCCGCTAAGAAGAGAGAAGAGCTCAGCGATGTAATAAAAGAAAAAGCCGTAGCATATGGCATAGGTATCGCGGATAATAATGAAATAGATGAGATAAACATACTCGAGGCCACGAAAGTTGCCATGAAGAGGGCGGTAGAGGCTACGAGAAAGGCGTTGAAGGATAAAGGCCTGCTCAATGAAAATGAAGAGGACTACGAGCGTGATATATTGCTCATAGATGCGCTTAAACTGGATATACCAATGCCGCAGGAGGCTATTATAAAAGGCGATGAAAAGAGCCTCTCCATTGCGGCGGCATCCATAGTTGCCAAGGTGGCAAGGGATAAGTATATGGAAGAACTGGATGAAAAGTATCCGGGGTATGATCTGGCCTCCAACAAGGGCTACGGAACCGCAAAGCATTATGAGGGACTCAGAAGCCTCGGGATAAGTGAGATACACAGAAGAACTTTTCTGAAAAAGTTCGAGGAGAATCCGAGCACAAAACATACGGCGAAAGATACGGAGAAAAAGGAGAAGTCTGTGGCCAAGAAAGTATACGCAGTAAGAAAAGGTAAAACTCCGGGACTTTATATGACCTGGGATGATTGCAAGGCGCAGGTCGATGGATTTCCGGGTGCGGAATATAAGAGTTTTGCGGATCCTCAGGATGCTATGGAATACCTCGGCCTTACCGAAGATGCAGGCTCAGCCGATTTTACACTCCCTGCAGGTGTAGTTGCATATGTGGACGGCAGTTACGATAATGCATCGGGAAGATTTTCCTGCGGTGTAGTTGTTCTTGAAACTGATGAAGAGGGTAATACCGAGCAGACTGAGCTTAAGTCCGCATTTGACGATGCAGATGCTGCTCAGCAAAGAAATGTGGCAGGTGAGATTATGGGCGCTAAGACTGCCATTGACTACTGCCTTGCAAACGGTATCAAGGAAATAACTATCCACCACGACTATGAAGGAGTCGGTAAGTGGGCAGACGGTCTTTGGAAGGCCAATAACTCGCTTACTCAGGGATATAAGCAGTATGTGGCAGAGGCCCGTCAGAGAATGAGCATCAAGTTTGAAAAGGTAAAGGCTCATGCCGGAAACAAGTATAACGAGCTGGCAGATAGGCTGGCTAAGGAAGCCTTGGGCTTATAGCAAAATAATACTGGTAATTAAGGCCGGGAACATTTATAATGAATATCGCCGACCCGAAAGAGTCGGCATTAATATGGTCTATTAGCTCAGTTGGGAGAGCGACAGGGTGACAACCTGTAGGTCATTGGTTCAAGTCCAATATAGGCCACCACGCAAGCCTTTAACCATAACGGTTAGGGGCTTTTTTCGTTGAAATTTCAACGTTTTGGATGAATCGTGTTCCTGCAGAATTTTCATTGATAATTTTTGCGAAAACGAATGAAAAAGGGCAAAAAACGGTGTTTTTGAAAAACTTTTGTACTAAAATTGTACTAATTTTTGGAGCCTCAAACCGTTGAAACTTCGTTGATTTCTAATGGGCGAAATAGCAGATTTCAGAAATCTATGTACTAAAAAGACATAGTTCCATTATTCCTAATAAAAAACCGCTCAGGAGTAGATTCCTGAGCGATTATTATAGATACTGCAGAGCTATGCTCCCAGTGCTTTTATCGCGTCTATCTTTTCAGGGGCTGACACTTTTATATAGTACTTAGCGGTTACGGATATATCGCTGTGTCCCATAAGGGCAGATAGTGTTTGCAGCGCTACACCTCTAGCCGCTAACATGGTGCCGAATGTGTGCCTGTATGCATGGAAGCCCAGTATGCTGATCCCGGCATCTTCATGCAGCCGATCAAGTGTATGCCTCAGCGAACGTTTGTCATATAATCCGCCACTTGATGTGCTAAAGACTTGATTTGTACGATATCTTTCTTTTAGCATCTCTTTCTTGTGCCATTCCTTATGAATCTTCAGCATATTGTAAGTTCCTTCAGAGATGGGGATGGTTCTTATACTGTTATTAGTCTTAGTGTCATCTATACCAAGCTCATGGCCGACCGTTTTACCGTTTTCGAATATCGGCTTGTTTATTACCTGTTTATTGATGACTATCATATCCGGTTTTATATCATCGTACGTGAGCGCCAGCAGTTCACTTACTCTTGCGCCAGTGTTTAAGGCTAGTGTGATTAGCAGTCTCAGCCTTTCAACCCTGCGAGCCTCGTAGTAGGGGAGATCCGACCGTTTGATATGTGCCTTTAGCTTTTCAACCTCTTCGTCGCTGTATACTGTTACTTCTCCGGCTTCTGTTCTCTTGTCAGGTTTTGGGATTACCAAATTTTTAGTTATATCTCGACATATGTTTTCTTGTTCCATAAGCCTGAAAAACAGTCTTAAAAGTTTATGACAGCTCAGAACTCCAGAAGGGGCACAGGGCATTTCGTTATATGCTGCTTGTAAGCTCCTATAGTCAATATCTCTTATCAAATGCCTTGCGATTTCCATCTTTGCAAGATTGTTATGATAGGCATCTACATACCGCTGCTTGGTGCTCTCTTTATATTTCGGATCCGGCAGGAAGATATTTATAATGAAATCTTCTACCAACTCTCCGAAAAACATATCCTTGGCTTTTATGCCATGATTCTCGTTGAATCTGTCCCTTTTTTCTTTACATTCTTTGAGAGTAGCACCGTAGAATTTTTTGTAATCCTTGCGATTCCCGTTTTTATCGAGATAGGGCTTTACCTTGCAGTTAAGAACTACATAGTCTTTACCGTTGATATTCTGTTTTTTTCGTTTCGCCTTCTTTTCTTTATTTGCTTCCATCTTCGCTTGAATTATCTACTTCAGGGTAGAATCTGCCAAATGTGGCATTGCCCCAGGCTTCTTTGAGATATGAGAAGTCGTTTGATGTGTACTTCTCCGTGTTTAAGAGAAGATCCAGGTAATCCTCGAGTGCGTCCAGTCCCATCCTGTTCAAGCTTCTAACATCGATAGTCAGTTTTGTTATTGCTCCCTTATTGCTACCGGTCTTCTCAACTTCGAATTCGTAGTAAGGGGATACAGCGACATCTTGCTCGATTAAGTCTTCAATCTGACAATCCAGGGCAGCAGCTATGTTTTGAAGAGTTGCAATAGTGAATCTGTCGCTGTCTGTCTTCTCAAATTGAGACACGGCTTGAGGAGTTACTCCCATTTTCTCAGCAAGGTCCTTTTGAGTTATACCTTTTTCTTTTCTTATAGTTTTGATTCTGTTTTTCATAATTCATTTGCCTCCTTGTCAAAATGAGTATACAGCAAATAAAATAAAGTTGCAACTTTAATTTTTACAAAAAATATACTTGACACAAGTTATAACTTTAGTTATACTGTACTACTCACTAAAGTAATAACTTGATTTTAAGAGGAGTTAAAGATGAAACTTTATAAGAAAACAACCTATACGAAGACACTCAAAACAGGAACAAGAATCAGAAACAAAAAGAAAGGGGCTTATGGAAAAACTTAGAACAATATCAGAAACAATAAACGAACTGAAGATGACTGATCCGAGATGTCAGCTTACCGACTGGGCACTCAGGCAGCTCGTCAAGGAAGGAGCAATCCCATCCATAAAGGTAGGCAAGAAAGCATTACTCTCTGTAGAAGCTGTAGAGCGATTCGTAAATCATCAGCTCAATAAACAGGAACCCAGCTAGAAAGCAAAAGATGACATGTATGTTACAGAAGGATGAATAAAGCGAAGGAACAATCAATAGGAGGACGAATAATGACGGAATACAAAGATTTCAAGATTATAGCGGTGGATCACGGATACGGAAATATAAAGACCGCAAACACAGTAACTCGTACGGGAGTTACCGAATATGACAGCGAGCCGACATTCAAGGGTAATATCCTTGAGTATGACGGCAAGTGGTACAAGGTAGGAGAAAGGCATAAAGAATTCGAGGCGGATAAGACAGCAGATGATGAATACTATCTTCTGACACTGGTGGCTATAGCCCGCGAACTTAATCAGGAAAAGATCACAGAAGCTGATGTACACATCGCGTGCGGACTTCCCCTAAAGTGGGTAAGGACTCAGAGGAAAGAATTTGAGGACTATCTGATGAGGAGGAAGAAAGTGACATTCAAATATAACGGCGTAGAGTACAAGGTCAGGATGGTCGGATGCACGGTACTTCCTCAGGGTTATCCGGCTATCGTCAAAGATGCGAACAGTTATCAGGGAACTCACATGCTGGCAGATATAGGGAACGGAACTATGAACATAATGTATATCATAGACAAAAAGCCTATAGAGGAAAGATGCTGGACTGAGAAACTCGGAGCAAACGAATGCATGATAAAAGCAAGAAATGCGGTAATGGATGAGACAGGCGCTAAGATAGATGAAGCAACAGTGGAGAGAGTCCTTAGATTCGGAGAGGCAGATATACCGGAGAAATATCTGGGGATTATACGAAGAGTTGCAGAAGAATATGCAGATGAAATATTCAGCGCACTAAGGAAATATGAGTATAATCCTGATCTTGTAAAACTCCATATAGTGGGAGGTGGCGCAGCAATAATAAAGAACTTCGGGAAATACGATCCGGAAAGAGTAGAGATAATAGACGATATCTGCGCCAATGCGAAAGGCTATGAGTATATCGCGGTCCATAATCTTAGGAGGAAGAAGTCATGAGCAAAGTGCAAACAACCAACATAAGGTTTAACCTGGAAGACGAGAGACATAGATGTGCATGGGAATTGTTGCAGGGAAGAGATAAAAAACAGTATTCATCCTATAGCCAAGCAGTGATCACAGCGATCATAGAACTATTGAAAGAACCGGAGGCAAAAGAAATGCCTCCGGAACTCATATTCAAGGAGAGAATTCTTCCGGAGCTAAGCGTTGCTGTTGAAAAGGCAGTGGAGAAGACGATAGAGCGCATGCTGCCTTCCTTCCTTGCAGGCTTTATGGCCTGTGCAGGAAGTATGAATTTGGTAAAGCCGGAACCGCTACAGTTTGATTCGGAGAAATCCGAAGAAGATGAAGAGACAGACACAGGAATAGATTTCGATTTTCTCGGCTTGGATTAGAAAAGAACATTGATACTAAATTACGCATTTCTGATACAGGATGGGTAGTAGAAACCGGCGTATCTGATACCGAAAGAGGAAGGACTAATGAGAGAAGAAAAGAGAGTGGTATCTAATAGGAATAATCTGATAACGGTGATGGTATCAAGAGGTGGAAAGCTGTCTTTGGATCATAAACCGGGAGTCTGGAGACAGCTTTCACCGATCATAAAGGGTCGGATTGCAATCCGCAAATTTTAGCAAGCACTGCATTTGTACTCCCACGGGAGTCCAATGCGACCTTAGGGGCAAGCCCCTAATACCCCGACAAGAGGAAAGGAGAGTGGAAAAGCATGGGAAGAAATGGTATCAAGAAGCAATTCTGGCTTTCTGAGAAGCATGTGAAGAAGCTGGCAGAGTATTCAAAGAAAACCTGCCTGCCTGAGACAACGATAATAAGATTCCTACTCGATGGATATCATCCAAAAGAGAAGCCAGGGGATGAATTCTATGATTGTATGAATCGACTAACGGATTTTGCGAATTATATAAGATCTATCGGAGTAGCTGCCGGAGAAGGTGACTTGCGAGAAAGACTCTTTGAGGAAGCGACTGCTATGGGTAGGCTTAGGCTTGAAGTAGAGAGGAAAATACTTCTCCCGGAGAAGGTGAATATCGATGAAATGCTAAAGGATATGCAGTATTGACAAATAATTTTATGACGGTAGTGAGAGATAGGGATGTAGCAGGAAATCGTCACTACCGTCACTATCGTCATCATTATAAAGATGTGATATCATATTGCAGTATACGACAGATATTACGGAGGTTTTGCCGATGAAAGTAAGTGATATTCGTAAAATGGCGCATGATGTTTTGGATCGCTGCGCTGTTGAGGATGACTATATCGAATATAAGAAATCTGCCACATTTAGAGATAAGATTCTTAAGACGGCGTGTGCTTATGCTAACAATTACATGAATCGTGAAATAGGCTTGCTTTTTATAGGCGTTGAGGAAGCAAATGATGAGGAGGGAAATAAAGCGATCCCTTTAAGGCCTATATCCGGAATCAAAGAATCCCAGATAGAGACAACTGAAAACAGAATTAAGGCACTTCTTTCAAATATCCATCCGCGCATCCAGTATCATCTAATTCAGGATGAAATTGATGATCAGAAATATATTATTCTTGCTGTGGAGCCAGGAAACGATGGTCCTTATAAGACAAGCGAAAAAGCTGAAAAGGATAGAGATATAAAGTTAAAAGCTGACAGATATATTAGAGTTGGCAGAGATACACGTAAGCCGAACAAAAGAGAAGAATTTGAACTCTTAAAGAAGTTTGCAGATTTTCACTTTACTTCTGAGTTGAACGAAACAGCTACGCTCGATGATCTAAACTATGAGTATATGAAAGAATATCTGGTTCGGACTAATGCTGCACAAGATATACGAGATCTTTCCAAACTAGAAATGGCTAGGGCTATGAACCTAATTTCTGAAAGTGAATACGGAGGGTATAGGGCGAAGAACTTTGCGGTCCTAATGTTTTCAGATAAGCCGGCAGACTTTATACCTTATGCCTATGTTCAGGTGATTCGTGAGGCAGTTGGCACGGACAAGATGGAAGGGAAAGTGTTTGACGGCCCAATATGGATTCAGGCTCAGCAAGTAATAAGATATTTCAAAGATGTCATACAGGCCTCATATAACGTCAGGGATAGTGTTACAAATGCTACGCACATTGTTTATAACTGGCCAGAGATTATGTTTACTGAGCTGGCTGTGAATTGCATTCTCCATAAAGAATACAGCAGAGATGATTATATCGGTATATATTGGTACAAAGAACATATTGTTTTCATTAACCACAACAGACCTTTGCCACCGCTAACGATTAAGGATTTAAATGACAAGACTGAATTTGATGATAGGCAGTACCTTAATAAGGAGCTGAAAGAAATGTTCTTCGCTCTAAAACTAATCCAGTCATACGGCTCCGGCATTAGGCGAGCAAAGAAAGCAATGGAAGATAACAACTCTCCAAAGCTTGTCTTTGAGCCTGAACAGGAGGATGAAAAGGATTACACGATGGTCACGGCTTATTTAAACGAAGAATTTGCAAGCATCAAGGCAGAAGAAGAGGGAAACGAGAAAGCAGAACAGAAAGAAAAAACTACCGAGAAAACTACCGAGAAAACTACCGAGAAAACTACCATGAAAACGCGAGATATGGTAGTAGAATTATTAAAAGCAGAGCCAGAAATAACACAATCGGAAATGGCAAAAAGACTTGGAAAATCCATAGATGGAATAAGATATCATATTGATAAACTTAAGGAAGAACAAATAATAGAACGCGTAGGCGGAGACAAAGGTGGTTATTGGAAAATAAATGACTGAATGTATTGAAGAAGCGGAGAAGGAATTTGGTGGTAAGTGGACCGGTGTGCTTGATACTTATTAGAGAAGGGGTGGTGGAATGGACAATAAAGATTTTAAGAAGATAGTAAGTGATGAACTAATCAATGCAGGGTTTATTTTTAAGAATAAGAAGTATTACTGCGACACCAAAGGATATACATGAAGAGATTAAGCTCTATCCCAAGATATCAGAATGTGATATTGACACTAGCTTTTCTAATGAACTCATTGATGCAAATGGGGGCGCTATTCCCTTATCGCTTGATCAAGAATCTATTAGGATGTGCATAAAAAAGGAATTAAAACAAATAATACTTCCTGTCGTAGATAACGGTGTTGAAGAATTTTTTGACATTGTTCCGGACGGAATATGTCTTGCTAAGAAAAGATTAAAAGATTATCTTGGCATTGACAATTAAAAATAGTAAGTGTTTAAAAAGGATGCTATGAAAGAAGGAGAATTTGCAAAGTACAAAGGTAAAGAATTTGCAGCAAGTGTGTACCACGGGGTGGTAACCTTGTTTTCTGTAGACTTATTAGATATT
>CACYFZ010000025.1 GCA_902773835.1 uncultured Eubacteriales bacterium
CAGAACAACAGACGTAACAGGAGACCTTCAGCTTCCTGCAGGCACAGAGATGTGCATGCCTGGCGACAACGTAGTAATGGAGATCAGCCTCATTACACCAATCGCTATCGAGGAAGGACTGAGATTCGCTATCCGTGAGGGTGGTAGAACAGTAGGTTCCGGCGTCGTAACAGAAATCATCGAGTAATCTAAAACAATATAGAGATTATCGAGTATTTTAAAACAACAACATTTAGAGCGAAGCCATAGCGCTTCGCTCTTTTGTTCTATCATAAGGATTGGGGTGTAGCAGCCCCGTCTCACTCGGGAGTCTCGCCTGCCTTTCGCCTGCGCTACATACGTTTTACCTCAAATGTAAAGAAGTCAGAAGCAAATGAGGTAAAAAAGAAATGAATAAATCTGTCGGAGTTTAGCAAAGCACGCGAGAGAACTCCGCATGCTCACGCGCAACGTTATCTCTCGCGCGCTCAAAACCGCATAGTAAACATCTTACGACTAACGACATCGATACTGCATATTATGGTGATTTGCAGTACAGATCAGTTTCAAATGGCAGCCTGTACTGATTTTGCCATTTTTTTGTATCTGCAGTTGTCGAAAAGCCTGCATTTTCCGTACGCAGTAGTATTAATTCGCCAGCTGTACTGCATATTATGGTGATTTTCAGTACAGATCATTTTCAAAGGCGCGCCCATACTGTTTTTAACACTTTTTCGCGTCCAGCGCTGCTGAAAAGCCTGCATTTTTCGTACAGATGCATTGGACATGACAATCTGTACGGAAATTACCGTAAGAAGGACTTTGTGATTTGGTCACTTTGCATATATTAGATCGGGTGTATAATGCGTTTGAACAAAAGAGATAATAACTTCAAAGAAGGAGGATATAGAAATGGTAATGCAGCTAAATAAAGATAATTATGAACAGGAAGTAATGAAAGCAGAAGGCACGGTTCTCGTAGACTTCTATGCAGACTGGTGCGGACCTTGCAGAATGCAGGCTCCTATCGTAGACCAGCTGTCTGAGGAGAGAACTGACGTTAAATTCTGCAAGCTCAATGTCGATGAGGCTACACCTATCGCCATTGAACTCGGAATCAGCACCATTCCTACCATTATGGTAGTTAAGAATGGAGAAATCACTTACAAGCAGGCAGGACTGATGCAGAAGCCTCAGCTCGAAGCACTGCTGTAAAATAAATCACCTAATCATCTAAAGTTTAATCGTCAGATTAAACCTCCCTACAAAACCAATAAGTAACTGGAAACGGCGGCTTTTAAGCCGCTGTTTCTTTTGGAAAATAGGGCTTCATGTGGTACTATTTGTAGTGCAGTTGCAATGCCTGCGGGCTTTGCGGTGCAAGTTAGTAGCGCATCTGAAACGAAGGGAAGTGAAGGAATGTTGTTACTTAATAAAGAGGATATAAAAAAGGTTTTTTCGATGGCGGATGCCATAGAGGCAGACAAGGAATGCTACATGGCATTCAACAGAGGAGAATTCGAAATGCCTCAGCGTGCCGTCATCAGCGGCAAAGACGGAAACTATCTTTTTATGCCGGCCTACAGTGAGAAACTGTCTGCGGCCGGGCTTAAGATTGTAAATATTATGCCGGGAAATCCGGCGCTCGGGCTCCCGGCATCCATCGGGCAGGTCCTCCTGATCGATGGAAAGACCGGGCGCGTGGTATCGATGATGGACGGCACGTACGTGACTGCACTTCGCACGGCAGCCGCAAGCGGCGCAGCCTTCGATCTCTTCGGAAGAACGGACGCTGAGGTCGGAGCAATAATCGGAACAGGCAGCCAGGCAATGTCTCAATTGGAAGCAATGCTCACAGGCAGGAGTTTAAGAGAAGTAAGGGTTGCCGGAAGAGATATGAAAAAGACATTGGTATTTGCCGAAGAAGCTCAGAGAGTTTTCGAGCATCACGGAACGGAGATAATCGCCTGTGATGATACAAATGCCGCCGTAGACGGAGCTGATTTTGTGATTCTTGTTACCACATCATCAAAGCCTGTGTGCAGCGCGGAGTTTTTCAAAAAGGGTGCGGTAATAAGTGCGGTAGGCGCTTATACATATGATATGCAGGAGCTTGATCCTGAGGTGTTTAAGCGCTGCGGCAAGATATATTTTGACTCAGAGGAAGCAGTTCTTTCGGAATCGGGAGATATACTCAGGCCTCTTGATGAGGGGATGCTCAGCAAGGATCAGTTCACGGGAGATATAGGAGACTGTCTGCTCGGGAAGATTCCGGGAAGAGAGTCCGAAAATGAAATAATAGTGTTTGAGAATGTCGGCATAGGAGCATTGGATCTTTATACAGCGAAGAAAATTTATGAGAAAGCTATCGATGCCAAAGTCGGTACGGAATGGGAATAAATGGCATTCATTTCAGTTAAGGACGTAGTTATCGAATTTATAAAATACGATGAGTCCGGTCACCCTGCCTCTTCGAAGAAGGCATTGGATGGCGTCTCTTTGGATATAGAAAAAGGCAGCTTCACGGCTATAGTCGGGATGAACGGTTCCGGAAAGTCCACTTTGGCCAAGTGCCTGAACGGTCTTCTGCTGCCGAAGGAAGGAAGCGTCAGCGTGGACGGAATGGATACTAAAGATGACGAGCATATTTGGCATATCAGGTCCCGTGTCGGCATGGTATTTCAAAACCCCGATAACCAAATAGTATCTTCCATAGTAGAAGATGACGTTGCATTCGGACCTGAAAACCTCGGAATAGAGCCGGCTGAAATAAGGCGCAGAGTAGATGATGCTCTAAAGAAAGTCGGAATGTACGAAAAGAAGGATAAGGGAGCTCATATGCTTTCGGGTGGCCAGAAGCAGAGGATTGCCATAGCAGGAGCCGTGGCCATGAGACCTGAGTGCATAGTATTTGATGAGCCTACGGCCATGCTGGACCCTGCGGGACGCGAGAAGGTGATGGAAATAATTGAGGAACTTAATGCTGACGGGATTACCTGCATACTTATCACACATTTTATGGATGAGGCAGCAGAAGCGGATAGGATTATAGTTCTAAAGAAGGGGAAGATAGCAGCTGATGCTGCGCCTGATGAGCTGTTTTCGGATCCGGCACTTATTGAGGAATTGGGGCTTGATCTTCCGCCAGCTATACAGCTAAGGGACAAACTCGGACTGGATAAGTCAGTCAATAACATAGATGCAATTGCGGATGCAATAAGACAGTAGGATAAATGACGATAGACGTAAAGGACTTAAAATACATATACAGCTCGGATATGCCGGGTGCCACAACGGCGCTGGACGGCGTATCTTTTAGTGTGGACGGTCCTTGCATTATCGGAATTATCGGCCATACCGGGTCGGGTAAGTCCACACTTCTTCAGCATCTGAATGGTCTGATTAAACCGACATCCGGGGACATATATATAGACGGAGAATGCATCACAAACGGGAAGAAAAACCTGGTGGATATACGAAGGAATATAGGATTGGTATTTCAGTATCCGGAATACCAGCTATTCGAAGAGACCGTGGAAAAGGACGTGTCTTTCGGACCGAGAAACATCGGTGTGGAGGAGACGGAAACAGAAGACAGAGTGAGGCGCGCAATTGAGTTGGTGGGCCTCGACTATGAGGATATAAGAGAAAAGTCTCCGTTTGAATTATCGGGCGGAATGAAAAGGAGAGTTGCCATTGCGGGAGTAATCGCTATGGAGCCGAAGATTCTGATGCTGGATGAACCGACAGCGGGACTTGACCCTGCGGCACACAGAGATATACTGGCCATGATTAAAAGAATGCAAAAGGAGATGAATATGATTCTCTTTTTCGTATCTCATAACATGGCTGATGTATCCGATTTATCTGACAGAGTTATAGTGATGAACGAAGGAAAGATTGCCATGGACGGGACGCCGACTGAAGTCTTTTCCGAAAGAGAAAAACTTTTAGGAATGGGACTTTCCCTTCCACCTGCAGGCAGGATGGGATATGAACTCTCCGAAAGAGTTGATAGCTTCAACAGCGAAGCTTTGACGATAGACGACTTAGCGGATGATATAAGGAAATACACAAAAAGAGCATGATAAGAGATATTACACTCGGACAGTATTATCCGGGCAATTCAGTGGTCCATAAGCTGGATGCCAGGACCAAGATAATTGCCACATTTCTCTACATAGTAGAGCTCTTTATCGTGAATAATTTTCGGGGATTTCTCATAGCGGGTATCTTTCTCTTTTTAGTAATAGGACTGTCGCGCGTTCCGGTAAAGTTCATCTTCCGAGGACTCACGGCGGTATTTCTCATAATCGCCTTCACCTTTTTAATCAACCTCTTTATGGTGGACGGAAGAATTCTGTGGCAATGGAAATTCCTCTCTATAAGCTACGAGGGACTGAACAGAGCCTTCTTTATGGCAGTCAGACTGGTGCTTCTCATCATCGGGTCGTCACTGATGACGCTTACGACCAAACCTATTGAGCTGACTGACGGCTTGGAAAAACTTCTGAAACCCTTATCTAAAATCGGGGTTCCGAGTCATGAGATAGCACTTATGATGACAATTGCCTTAAGGTTTATTCCGACGCTTATGGAGGAAACGGATAAGATAATAAAAGCGCAACAAGCAAGAGGGGCGGACTTTGAATCAGGAAACATACTGAGAAGAGCCAAGGCCTTGATACCGATCCTCATCCCGCTGTTTATAAGCTCTTTCAGAATCGCCCAGGATTTGGCTTTGGCCATGGAAGCCAGGTGCTATCACGGCGGCTCCGGAAGGACGAGGATGAATGAAATTAAATTCCACAGAGGAGATGCAATCGCTGCGGTTTTGATGGTAGCGTCACTCGCTGTCATAATCGCATCGAGATATATATAAATGAGACAAAGAAGACTTAGAAACTTAGATGCCAAATACGAAGCATATGAAGACATAATAGTGTCAGACCCTTCTTCCCTGCGCGGAAAATGGGATGAGCAGGCCAAAGGCAGACCGATATATATTGAAATCGGCTGCGGAAAGGGTAAGTTCATATCTGAACTGGCAGCCAAGGAAGCGGACAATTTTTTCGTTGCAGTCGAGGGTAATAAGAGCGTAATGCTTCGCGCGATGGAAAAGATAAGGGAGCTCAATCTCGGAAATGTAATCTTCGTTCCCGAACTCGCGGGAGATCTTTCCGAATGGTTTGCCGACGGAGAGATCAGAGGAATGTATCTTAACTTCAGCGACCCTCTTCCGAAGAATTATTGGTATAAGAGGAGACTTACTTACAGAGACAGACTGAAGTCATACTTCAGAGTTTTGGACGATGAAGGCACGATAACCTTCAAGACGGACAACACGGGGCTCTTCGAATGGTCGCTTCTCGAGATACAGGCAGCGGACCTGAAAATCCTAGAAATAACCAGAGACCTGCACGCAGATCCTGAGCTGAACGCAGACAATATTGAGACGGAATACGAGGCAAAGTACTCGGGCCTCGGAGAGAAGATAAAGAGAGTGGTAATAGGACGTATGGAAGCAAATAAAACAATGGCCGCAGTTAACGGAAGGGAAATACCGCCTGAAGATAAGGTGTTCGGAACGGTTGCCAGAGCCAAGGCAGCTGAGGAAGCAAAAGGCAAAGAAAAAGTAATTAATGCGACAGCCGGAGTCTTGAAGGACGATGACGGAAACACTGTTGTCTTAAATACGGTTTCAGAGACTATCAAATCCCTTTCAAATGAAGATTACGTAGAATATGCACCTATAGCCGGCACCCCTGAATTTAAGGATGCTGTCATTAAGGCTGCATTCGGAGACTACACTCCGAAGAGTTATGTTAAAGCCGTTGCTGCTCCCGGCGGAACAGGCGCGGTAAGGCTTGCGGTAGATAATTACTCATGCCCGGCAGACCGTATACTGACTCACAGTTACTACTGGGCTCCGTATGAGAGCATGGCAAACGAACTCGGAAGAGGGTTTGAAACCTTCGAAACCTTCAATGAAGAGGGCGGTTTTAATATCGAAGATTTTGAATACAAGATAAAGAAACTTACCAGAAACCAGGAGCACCTCACAGTAATATTGAATACACCGGCTGCAAATCCGACGGGATATGCACTTTCGGAAGATGATTGGCAGGGTGTAAAACGAGTACTTGATGAAGTACCTCTTGAGAAAAAGATAGCGCTGGTAATCGATGCGGCATATATGGATTATGCGGGAACTCCGGAAGAGGTAAGAAAATTCCTTCCGATAGCAGACAAGCTCAGATCTAATATACTTCCGATGATTGCATACAGCGCATCCAAGACCTTTACTATTTACGGTTTCAGAGCAGGAGCTCTCATATGCCTGGCGCATAGTCCGGAGATTGCAGAAGAATTCGAAAAATTGTGCTCGTTTGCCGCAAGAAATACTTGGTCAAATCCGAGCAGACCTGCGATGACTACAGTGGCTAAAATAATGAATGATGAAGGCTTGAGAAAAAGGACCGATGATGAAAGAGCCAAGTGGCGCAGCATTCTGGAAGCACGTACCAAGGCTTTTGATGAAGAGGCTGAAAAGGCAGGACTTAAAACTTTGCCGCACGGCACGGCATTCTTTGTGACGGTTCCATGCGAAGACCCGGACAAGGCAGGAGATATACTCGAGAAACAGGATGTATGTCTTATCCGAACAAAGGGCGGACTCAGAGTGACGGTCGCATCCGTTTCAGAGGAGAAGTGCAGAAGACTTCCTGCGATTATCAAGGAGGCATTAAGCAAATAAAGATGGACATAGTTGTAGCACTTGAAAGCCTGATGCTGATTATCTTCGGATGCTCATGGCCGGCCAATATCTATAAATCAATAAAGAGCAGAACTACTCTCGGCAAGAGCCTGCTCTTTGAGGTTCTTATTGTTATCGGGTACAGCTGCGGCATAATCGCGAAGATAATAATTTATAAAAGGACCGGCCGCTTACAGACATCATTTTGGTTTTATCTTATTGACATAGTACTTGTCATGACCGACATCTGTCTGTACTTCCGAAACCTTCGCATAGACAAGAAAGAAAGCCGCATCTGATAGCGAATATGATATACTTATCAGGCAAAACGAATGCCAGATATATACGCGGATGTAGTTTAATGGCAAAACTTGAGCTTCCCAAGCTTACGTCGAGGGTTCGATTCCCTTCATCCGCTCCATGCAGAGCCCCGGAAGGGGCTTTAAGTTATAAAAGAATTCTTGAACAAAGGGTAACGGAGGAAAAGAATAATGAATGTATATGATTTTACGGTAAAAGACAGAATGGGTAATGATGTAAGCTTGAAAGAATATGAGGGAAAGCTGCTGCTCATAGTAAATACGGCCACAGGCTGCGGCTTTACTCCGCATTATGACCCGCTGGAGGCAATGTATAAAGAACTGAGAGATAAGGGCTTTGAGATACTTGATTTCCCATGCAATCAGTTCGCAAATCAGGCGCCGGAATCCGATGACGAGATTCATGAGTTCTGCACAATGAAGTTCGGAACGGAGTTCCCGCAGTTTGCAAAGATAGATGTTAACGGTGAGACGGCAGATCCGCTCTTTGCATATCTTGCCACGGAGAAACCTTTCGAGGGATTCGGTAAGGGTCTGAAGAATGCAGCTCTTAAGAAGTTTGCCGATGCAAATAACAAGAAGTACGGAGATAAGACTTACATCGGATGGAACTTCACCAAATTCCTTATTGACAGAGAAGGAAAAGTAATCGCGCGCTTTGAGCCGACTGTAGATATGGACGAAGTTAAAGCTGCTGTTGTCTCAGCGCTGTAAAAATCTTAAGGGAAGTATGACAGAATAGTGGCAAGCAAACATTATATATACATTCTCAGGTGTGCGGATGGCACGCTATATACCGGATGGACAAACGACATCGAGAAGCGGATAGAAACTCATAATTCAGGTAAAGGCGCTAAGTACACCAGAGCAAGACTGCCGGTTGAGCTGGTCTATACAGAAGAATTCGATAACAAGATAGAAGCGCAAAAGAGAGAGTGCGCCATCAAACGGCTCACCCGCGCAGAGAAGGAGATATTAATTGAGAGTGACTCAGACGAGGATATTCACGATCCGTGTCTGCGTTTTCAGAAGTGAGGGATATATGTTTATTACAGAAAATGACAGAATTTATATGAAAGATAATTCAGGTAAAGTGATTGCGGAGATTACATTTCCTGAGAGTTCAGAAGGTGTCTACACCATTAATCGCACTTTCGTAGATGTAAGCCTAAGAGGTCAGGGCATAGCATCGAAGTTGGTTCAAGCAGCCGTAGATGAGATAGAAAGCCGCGGAGGAGAGGTAGACGCGACATGCTCATATGCTATTAAGTGGCTCGAGAAGAATTGTTAGGTTATGAGGAATGCTGAGTAATGGAGACGAAGTATTACATTGTAGACAGAATTGAAGGTGATTATGCATGGCTCAGGAGAACAGATATTGAGGCTGAGCCTGTATTCATAGCCAGGGCATTATTACCTGAAGGAATTGACGAAGGCACAAAGCTAAAGCAGGAATTCTTGCAGTATGAGATTATTTAGACAAAGATAACAGGATGAATATATGAAAGATGTTCGAATTACGGTAATGAGAATAACGGAATACACGGACCTGATGGAAGAGTATGAAAACCCGATAGAGCATGCCTGCATGATGAAATTGAATGATTCATTCGTTTCAAAGAATGGGGATATTCCGAAAAACTTTTGTGAAAGTGCTTGGGGCAGTATGGAGTTTTTTGTAAAGGAGCTTGCTTCCGGCAGAGGAGATTTCTATAACGGATGGATGAAGAATCCATATTCAGCAATGATTTCATGCAACGACGGCTTTCGTCCGGTAAGCTTTCTGTTAGAGGCAATTCAATAAATTCGCATTTACAGGGCAGAGCACATGGGCCGGAGCAATGAGGCTCCGACCTTTTTTGTGCCCACTGAACTTGACTGCCACAACAAGCATGACGCTCGCTTGAAAAAAGTGTAAATATGTATTGTGCTACAATAGCTTTTCAAAAAATATTTTTGAATATTGAAAAATTTTCTTGATTGATGGCGCTTGCAGATATACAATTACTACGGTAAAAACAACGACTCGAAAGGAGATACATAAAATGAAAGTTATCGAAACAAAGAACGCACCGGGTGCTATCGGACCATATTCACAGGGATATATTGCTAACGGATTTGTATTCACTTCCGGACAGATCCCTGTAGACCCTGCAACAGGAGAGGTTCCTGAAGGAATCAGCGCTCAGACTGAGCAGAGCTGCAAGAACGTAGCTGCACTCCTCGAGGCGGCAGGAAGCAGCATTGAGAAAGTTATCAAGTCAACATGCTTCCTCGCAGACATGGGCGATTTTGCAGCTTTCAACGAAGTATATGCTAAGTACTTCACAGGCAAGCCTGCAAGATCCTGTGTAGCAGCAAAGGCGCTTCCTAAGGGAGTTCTCTGCGAAATAGAAGTAATCGCAGAGGCATAAAAAGAGAGTATTCTTTAATATTATTTTCAATAAAAAAGTGTCATTCCGTGATGATAATCACAGAATGACACTTTTGCTTTAAATAAGAACTTTGGATAGGAAGTCTTTAGTCCTCTCCATCTTAGGGTTTTCAAGTACATCCTTAGGACTTCCTTCTTCGACTATGACTCCGTCGTCCATAAAGATGACCTTATCTGCAACTTCCTTGGCAAATCCCATCTCATGTGTAACGACCACCATAGTCATTCCTTCCTTGGCCAGATCCTTCATTACGTCCAGAACCTCTCCGACCATCTCAGGATCCAGCGCTGAAGTAGGCTCATCGAAGAGCATTACCTCAGGGTCCATTGCGAGCGCCCTGGCTATAGCAACTCTCTGCTGCTGTCCGCCGGACAGATTTCTCGGATACTCATCTGCCTTTTCGGCCAGCCCGACTCTCTCGAGGAGCTCCATGCCTTTCTTTCTGGCATTCGAGTCTTTCTCTTTCTTTACATTTACGGGCCCGATGGTCAGATTTTCAATTACCGACTTATGCGGGAAGAGATTGAACGACTGGAAAACCATTCCCATTTTCGTCCTCATCTTATCTATATTGGCGTCCGTAACGAGATCCCCGTCAATATAAATCTCTCCGCTCGTAGGCTCTTCCAATCGGTTGATGCATCTCAGCATCGTTGACTTGCCGGAACCCGACGGCCCGACTATGCACAGCACTTCGCCTTCATCTACATTCTGGTCGATTCCCTTGAGGACGTGAAGGTCGTCGAAGCTTTTCTTTAATCCTTTAATTTCTATCATGCTCATGCCGCAGACTCCCTTCTGGCCACTTTACGCTCATAACCGTTAATTGCTTTGGAAAGCGGTATGGTAAGAATGAGGTAAGCAAGTGCTACGCCTATATACGCAGGGAACGTCTCAAATGAGGATGAGTTCCAAAGCTGTCCTCGTCTCAGTATTTCTACAACGCCTACATATCCGAGTACCGAAGTCTCTTTTATGAGAGTAACGAACTCGTTAGCAAACGCCGGAAGAATTATTCGAATAGCCTGAGGGATGATAATAAGTCTCATGGCCATGCCGTGACTCATACCCAGAGATCTGGCAGCTTCCATCTGACCTTTATCAATGGCTTGAATTCCGGATCTGATAACTTCAGACAGGTATGCTGCAGAGTTAAGACCGCATACAATTACCGCCGGGACAGCCATGCCTCCGAAATCATCCCACTTAAATCCGATTCCCCATGACTGAAGAAGCCACGGAATACCGTAGGCCATAATGAGGGCTTGCACCAGCATAGGTGTGCCCCTGACAATATCTACATATACTTTTGCTATCACCTGAAGGACCTTGCTTTTTGTCTGTGAACACAGAGCAAGGAGCAGACCGAAGGCTGCTCCTATAACTATTGCTATCAGACTTACGATTACCGTAGCAGGTATTCCTTTGCAGGCGATCAGAAAACCTTTAAGATAAACTCCCATTTTCTTTCACCTTTTGCAAACTGTAATTTATTATTCAGCTGACAGCTTCCACTTTGTGAGAAGCTCATCATATTTTCCGTTAGCTTTCAAATTAGCAAGACCTGTATTGAGTTTATCAAGAAGCTCAGTGTTTCCCTTCTTGACGGCAAAAGCAAATTCTTCCGTATCACCAAAGCCTTCTCCTGCAAACTTAGCTATATCACTGTGCTCGCTGAGGTACTCTGTACCTACCGGCTTGTCAACGATAACCCCCTGAACTTCTCCGTTCTTAAGCTGGAGATAGCAGTCGGTCCACTGATTCAGAACTACTCCCTCTGCAATCTTTCCTTCTTCCTGCATGGCCTGAACCATATCTCCGCCTGTAGTACCGATCTGGCTGGCAAGCTTCATGTCAGGTGTTACGGCGTCAATACCGCTCAGATCACTGTCTGATGAAACTAAGAGCATCAGATTACTTGTAAAATATGTTTCACCGAAGTCTACCTTATCTGCACGGTCTCCGGCGAGTTTATTCATGCCTGCGCAGATGATGTCGCCCTGATCAGACTGAAGAGCAGGGATGAGAGAGTCAAATTCCATTGTAACCCACTCGAGTGTAAGGCCCTGATCTTCTGCGATAGCAGCCATCATATCAGGATCGAAACCCACGATTTCTTCGTTTCCGTCCTCCGTGAACTCAAACGGTGCGAATGTCGGCTCCGTTACCACTTTCAGCACCTCGGCGTCGCCGCCGCTTTCTGTCTCTGCAGGCTCTTCGGAGCTTCCGCCGCCGCAGGCTGCCAGTGCGAAAATCATCGCTGCACCGAGAATCAGTGCGAGATATTTCTTAAAATTCTTCATTGTTTTCTATCCTTTCTGGTGTGATACTTATGCGTTGAAATGCATAAAAATAAATTTCCTACAGTAGAAATTATACTCAAGACATTGCATAAGTCAACATAATTATGCATAAATATTCAAAATATACTGTTCTTTCATGTATACAATGCAACTTATTGTTATACAGCCACATTAAAAGGAAATAATACTATTTGCAAATAACAAAAAAGGTATATTATAATGTACTCGGAAAGGTTTTGTTTTACTGTAATGATAGTACGGCTGACGTTTTTTCGTATGCCGTCAGTATGTGGAGATTATGGCAAGAATATTAGTAGTAGACGATGAAAAGGTTATACGCGAAGGTGCTGCAAAAGTTATTATGACATGCATGCCGAACGCGGAAATTGTTCAGTGTGAAGGTCCGACAGAAGCGCTTGAAACAGTTGAAGCAAAAACCTTTGACGTTGCATTCCTGGATATTGAGATGCCGGGGATGACAGGCGTAGAGTTGGCGAAAAAGATCAAAAAGATTTCACCTGACACAAACATCATTTTCTCGACAGCCTATCCGCAATTTGCAGGGGAGGCATTTGCGATTCATGCCAGCGGATACGTAACCAAACCGCTGACAGTAGAGAAGGTATCCCAAGAGTTGGATAACCTCCGTCGTCCTATAGACGATGAAGACAGAGGTCTTAGAGTTCAGGCTTTCGGAAACTTCGAGGTGTTTTATGACGGCAAGCCTCTTCGTTTTAAGTACACCAAGACTAAAGAGATGTTGGCATATCTTATTGACAGAAACTGTGCCGTTGTAGATATCGGAGAGATAAAGAGCACACTTTGGGATGATGACGAAGACAGATCTTCGTATATAAAACAGCTTCGTAAGGATCTTATGGATACGCTTAAAGAAGTTGGCGCACAGGATGCCGTAGTTGTAATGAGGGGAGGAATAGGAGTTATTCCTTCTAAAGTAAAGTGTGATTTCTTCGATTATCTTGCAGGAGAACCTAAAGGTATAAACTCGTATCACGGAGAGTACATGCAGCAGTACAGCTGGGCCGAAGTAACACACGGCAGTCTGGAGATGCGGGGGAACGAATAAATGGCGGGAATGTCGGAACTGACTGTACGTGCTATTAATATTACCGTGCTCAGTTTTTGCAGTTTGGAGCTTTTAATACTCCTGTTCAGTTTTCCGCGCTTTAAATTGAAAGATCGGGCATCTCGCATTTTTTATGCGAAGATGCTCGTTTCTACTTTTACGATAGTATGCTATACGATCAGCATTATTATCGGAGATGATTATTCTAATCCGATAAGCGTGATTGTTCACGCGGTTGCGTACATAGGCATATATGCTGTCTATATGCTGTATATCCTATATATAATCGAAAATGTTAACAACTCGGCAGGACATACCGTAGTAATTGATTTAGTTACATATATTACTATCGGAATTGGTGTTGTAGGCTCTTTGCTGTGGATGTTTTCCATGTTTAACAATAGCGTCAGCGAACTGTCCAGCCACCATCTGAGATACGGAAGAGTTTTCGTGATAGGGCATTTAGGCAGTTTTATATTAATCCTTACATCAGTAATACTGCTGATAAAACATCGAAAGATACTCGGCGACAGAGAGACGTTGGTACTTATGTCTATGCCGGTTTTGATGCTGTCGGCAATCCTGCTGGAACCCGTAGCCCGGGGAATAGAGCTCAGATATCCGTGCATAGTACTGGAATTTCTAATTGTTTACACACAACACCATACGGAGTTGGAGGTAAAGCAGGAGATTCGGGAAACTCAGGGGATGAAGCAACGTATGACTCTGGCAACCGGCAGAATGAAGCCGCATTATTTATATAATGTGCTTACGACGATTTACTATCTGTGTGATACTTCTCCGGAAAAAGCACAGAGTGCAATCGGAATATTCTCTGAATATCTCCGCAGCACGCTGGAGGCGATGGAAAGAGATGAACCGGTAGAGTTTTCATGGGAACTCAAGGAAATAAGAAGCTATCTGGCTCTTGAAAAAATTAGATTCGGAGACAGGCTCAATGTAGAATACGACATTGAATATGACGAGTTCCTGATTCCGCCTCTTACCGTTCAGGCACTTGTCGAAAATGCTGTTGATCACGGTATATCCGCAGCTGAGAACGGAGGCACGGTACGAATTGTTACCAGAAAACTATCCGACGGAGGTGCGCAGATAAGAGTTTTCGATGACGGGGTCGGCTTCGACGTCAGTGAACTGGAAAGACCTGCCTCCGGGCACGACGGAATAAGAAGTGTTCGAGAGAGACTGAGCAGAGCTATGGGCGCGGATATGACGGTTACCAGCTCTGTGGACAAAGGGACAACGGCTATAATTACAATCAGGCCACAGAAGAAACATTGATACAGATGCATATTTTAAATGAAGCGTTATTGGATACGATAAGAGATACAGCGACTTTGGTGCCCTTCCTCTTTGTAACATATCTGGCCATGGAATGGCTTGAGGGACGTACGGAAGAGCAGTCAGTCGCTCTCCTTTCGCGTGTAGGAAAACCCGCTTATTTCATCGGCGCGGGAATAGGTCTGATTCCGCAATGCGGATTCTCTGCGGCCGCGGCAGGACTGTACTCCGGAGGAGTAATATCCGCAGGAACAATGCTGGCAGTATTTTTGTCTACTTCAGATGAAATGGTTCCGATATTTCTTTCATCTTCGGTTAATCCGATGACCATAATAAAAATACTTGCGGCGAAATTCCTCATAGCATGTGTCAGCGGAATTCTTGTTGATTTCGGATTGAAAGCATTTCGTTATAATTCCGGACATAAGCATATACATGATCTCTGCGAACAAGACCACTGCGGATGCGAAGATGAGGGAGGAATAATAAAATCTGCGGCGGTGCACACAATTAAAACTATAATATTCATCTTCATAGTTTCATTGGTCATATCACTGATAGTGTTGTATGCGGGGAAGGAAAGCGTTTCGGCGGCCCTTAGCGGAACTCCGATTATAGGAACCTTCCTGATCGGGCTGATAGGCTTAATTCCGAATTGCGCCGCATCTGTTATCGTGGCGGAGCTGTATATAGAAGGAATGATTACATCGGGCCAGATGCTGGCGGGATTGTTGGTCGGAGCAGGAGTAGGCATTTTGGTTTTGGTGAGAAATAACAGAATGGTATCAGAGAATGTAATAATAATATCACTGCTGTATATTATCGGAGTCTTATGGGGGCTTGCTGTTGACGCTGTCGGACTCAGTTTTTAGAAAAACGTGGACTAAGGGCCCGAGATGGAGTAGTATACATAGGGTAAAAATATCAGATAATGGAGAAGATTGATGGCAGAAGAAAAGAAAGAAACGAAGAAGACAGAAGAGCAAAAAGCAGCTGAAAAGAAAACTGCTGTTAAGAAGACGAGCGAGAAAAAGACAGCTGAAAAGAAAACTGTTGCTGAGAAGACGAGCGAGAAAAAGACAGCTGAAAAGAAAACTGCTGCTGAGAAGACGAGCGAGAAAAAGACAGCTGAAAAGAAAACTGCTGCTAAGAAGACGAACGAGAAAAAGACAGCCGAAAAGAAAACTGCTGCTGAAAAAACTGCAGAGAAGAAGGCACCTGCTAAGAAAACATCTGAGAAAAAGCCTGCAACAAAGAAGACTGAGACTAAAAAGACCGAAGCAAAAAAAGAATCAGCAGTTGCAAAGGAAACGGTGAAGAAGGCAGAGACGGTTAAAGAGAAAATCAAAGAAGAGGCGAAGGAGGAGACTCCGCTTCATCCGACGCTGCAGAAGAAGAAGGAGGCCAGGGAAGCCAAGGCAGCCCGCAAGGCCGCCAATATGGTGGAGGAGAAGAAAAGCAGACCTAACAACGCGCTCCTGGCAATTCTCATTTTCGGTATTCTTATAGGCATGTTCGCGTTTATCGCCGGATATAATTACTTCCAGAAATCAGCAAGTATAGAAAAATACATGGAAGATAACGGCGTTTTAGAATCGTTCAGCGATTTCGAGTACGATGAGCATACTAAAGGCGTTCTTAAAGCTGAGGGCAATACCGTAAAGATGGTTCTGAAAGTAGATGAGGATGCACCAAAGGAGACTGTTGAGCAGTTTGAAGGAGAGGAAGGTACCGAAAAGCTTAAAGAAATAGCCGCGTACTTCCTTACAACATATAAACCGATGACGAGAGGTTTCGGAGGAACTGCCAAAGTTGCAGCTAAACAGGGAGATAAAACCATCAACTCCGTAAAGATGTCATACAGAGAGGCTAAAAACTTCGTAAAAGAAATGGAGAAAAAATACGAAGAGGAAGCAGAGAACGTAGACGTCGACGCTGAGAATATCGAGCTGGATACAGAGGATTTGGAAGTTGATGATGAAAACCTCGACGTACAGATAGACAGCGAAGAGGATCTTAAAGAAGATGCCGATGAGGAAAAGTCGGAGTAGATAAGGGACAATATGAAAACTAAAAGGGGCTGTCGCATTTAAATAAAATGTGGCAGCCTCTTAACGTAAACAGCAGACAGCTTCAGACAGAGAGCAAGCTCTCAGTCATCAGCAGTCTGCTGTTTTGACTTTTTGCGCATAATAACACTACGACGTTATGCTTTTATCCTTTACTCATTCACTTCGTAAAGATGATGACCCAGTCTGCCCGCCTGGATCCGGCGGCGGAGGTTACCTATGTTCTGAGCCATTGCCATGAGTACGCTTTCAGCATACACATTAGCCTGACCACGGCGACAGTGTGAGCCAGGATATATAACCCGAGTCTACTCCAAGCTGCAGATTGTATGCCGGCTTCAGCTGCCCATTGAGCATCGCATCTTCCTTCATTCTCATGAGCGTCGCATCCGGATCCGTTTTGGAGTAGCTGTTCCGTTCGCCCAGTATGCTGAGCTTTTTGTAATATTCTTTGAGACGCACAGCGGCAAACGCGTCGCCCGGGAGATCGGAGCCGACGATGGAGTTTTGGAGTGTGCCTGCGGTACCGGCGCGATAAGTAAATACACAGCACCAAAATGCCGATACCTTACGGCAACCGACTTTTCCGATAAGATGCTAATGCAGACGGATAAAAAGCTCAGAAAATATCTCAATGTATTAATAGAGTACGCGGACATAACAAAGCTCGACTATGCGAATGAATCATTTGACAAGGTCGTTGTGGGCAATGTGATTCACCTGCTTGACGATCCGTATACGGCAATAGATGAACTTCTGCGTGTATGCAAGCCCGGAGGCAAAGTCATAATTCCAACTTACATAAATATGTCCGGGGGAAGGCAGGGCTTCATCGTGAAGCTTCTGGAGAAGTCGGGTGCCGGATTCAAAAGGCAGTTCGATATAGAATCATACCGTGCGTTCTTTGAGAAAGCAGGATACAAGAATGTCACATATGATGTTGTGCGTGGAAGGATGCCCTGCGTAATAGCAATAATAAAGAAGTAAAGCTGTGTTACAAGGACCGGGATAAATTACCCGGTTTTTTATTGAACATAACTGAGTTGTAACTTCTTACGCGTATACTGATGTTGTAAAGAATAAAGACTATAGGAGGAGGTAAGACGTGAATAGCAGGAAGAACATAATCGCAATGCTTCTTTTGTCGTTTATGATAATTGCCCTCAACTCGTTCAGTGGCTCAGGGGCCATATATGCATATGAAGATGAGCAGGCCGATGCTCCGGCGGTCGCAGAACAGACTGCCCACGATGCAGAGTCTGAGACGACAAGTGAACCGGCAGAGATGACAAGTGAGCCGGGCGAGATAACAACTGAAGAAATAGAGACGATAAGTGAATCGGTTGAGACAACAACTGAACCGGCTGAGACGACAAGTGAACCGGAAACGGAATCGGCTGCCGAGGCAGATGAGACTGTGTATGCTGCCTTCGACGAGAGCATAACTGTTGATGGTGTTAAAGTGCGTGTCACAGCTGACGCCGGTGTATTCCCTGAGGGAGCCACGCTTAAAGTGAAGAAACTCAAAGGTGTGGAAAGGGAAGAAGCCAGGGAGGCTGTTGACGAAAAGACAGATGGTTTAGCTATTGCAAAAGAATACATCTTCGATATCACGATTCTCGATAAAGAAGGCAACGAGATACAGCCCGAAGGCAAAGCCAACATTTCCTTTGAGACATCCGAGGTCGCAGACGAGACTCTCGAGGCCAAGGTATATCACGTAAAAGACAACGGCAAGGCAGAAGCACTCGATGTGGATGCAAGCGGTGAGATCGCACAGGTCGAGACCGGGGGATTCTCGCCATACTCGCTGATCTTCAGCTATACTGACTCTTCCGGAACGACTAAGAGCATCAACCTCCGAGTTGGAGAAACTGATCAGATCGGACCTGTTCTGGACAAAATCGGGATATCGAATGCTTCTCAAGATGCCCGTGGTGGGATTGCAGAAGCCGTATCCGATGCCCCGGACATCGTAAGAGTATATGAACATGAATGGGCCGGTTGGTTCCTTCAGGCCGTAGCAGGAGACGAGAACGAGCATCACTTGACTGTTACTTTCAAAGACGGGTATGAGGTAACTGTGAAGATGACTTCCCATAAACACCACTGGACAGCCACCGGAGATAAAACGGACGCACTGACGATAGTGTGTGAGGATCCTCAAAACTGCTACTATTTCAATAATGTATACTTTGACGATAAGGCATTCACTGCACAGATACTCGCAGAGGATGCCACATATGACGGACAGCCCCACGGAGCAGAGCAGGATCTTCAGCAACGCTTTCCAACCCCTGATGTCACTGTTGAAAAGGACATCCACTATGTAGGCATCGAAGACACGACATACGCCGACAGCACTACAGCACCTACCAATGCCGGAAAGTACAAGGCATATTACCAGGTCAAACCTCAGGGACAGGACGACGTATTTACAGTCCAGACTACATACACGATCAACAAGGCGGATATCAAATTCGATCCTGCGCCGGAAGGGATAAGCAACCTGATATACAATGGAGAAAATCAGGAATTGTATACTTTGGGTACTGCAAAATCAAAGACGGTAAGTGACAAAACCTTCCCGATCAAGTACTGGTATGATGGCGACGACACCAATAAAGTCGAAGATCAGGTCCTTAAGGGGAAAAACGTCGGCACCATCAAGGTAAACTATCAGGCTGAGGGTAATGCCAACCACAATGATACAGAAGTCAAGACCATTGATATAAAAATCGGAAAGAGACCTGTAAAGGTATCAGGGATCACCGCAAGCAACAAGACTTACGATGGAACAAATTCAGCAACACTGAATTTCGATGGCGCAGAATTTGAGAACATCCTTACAGGGGACAAGCTGACAGTAAGCGCCAAAGGCGCTTTTGCAGACAAAAATGCGGGTGATAACAAAATTGTAAATATCGCCGATCTGACGCTCGGCGGAGCGGATGCAGATAAATACACCCTTGATACAACGGGCCAGCAGGAAAGCGCAACGGCAAATATCACGGTAAAGACCCTCAAGGTAAAATGGCAGGAGAGTGCTGAACTGACCTACACGGGAGAAGAACAGGCTCCGGAAGCTGAATTTGAATTTGCCGAAAAACTTTCAGATGGTGATGGAAAGGCATACACAGGAGATGATGTGCAGCCTGTAATCACTGGCAAACATATATATCCAGCGTTGTGGACTGCAACTGTAAATAGTCTCAGCGGCAGGGACGCCGGCAACTACAAACTGGATACCGAATTATCCAATGTAAATAAGGAGTACAAGATTGTCCCGAAGAAGCTCACCGTCAAGTGGACAACCACCGAAAAAGAGTACGACGCAAAAGCTCTGGAGCCTGATTATACATTGGACGGATTCGTGGGAGGAGATCAGCCGAACAAACATCTTTCTTTCACCGCCGATCCTACGGAGCTTGTTGGTAATCAAGCAGTCAATGCGGGTAGCTACAAAGCGACGCTTGAGCTTATCGGAGAAACCGCATCAAACTATGAGATTACAAATCCTGAAACGTCTTTTACCATCACAACGGCACCACTTAGCATATATGCTGAGGGGTGGATCTACTATGGAGACAAGGTCGAGTCCAAAACCGATATCCACGATATCAGATTTGACAAGGATAAATGCGAAGGTTTCAAGGGTGATGACGGGCTTGAAGTTCTGAAAGGTGATGCATCATTCACAACGAACTACGAATACAAGGATAATGCTACGGGCGTGGATGGCGCCAAATATAATCTTATCGCCCAGAACCTGGAAGCGGTCAACTATAACATTACAGATGCGGATGGCGAACTGACAGTTTATCCAAAACCCGCAGAGCTTGAGTGGTCACACGAACACGCAGGCAACAAAGAAGCTGTCAGCGGAGATCAGGCATTCACATATGACGGCAAGCACCACTTGTACACCGCTGCAGTAAAGGATGCCCCGGACGTAAGTGTTGAGACCTACGAAGGCAATAAGCAGAGGGATGCCAATGCCAAAACCGATACCGAAAAATACACTGCAAAAGCTGTGAAGCTCAGCAACCCGAACTATGCGCTGACGGATAAAGACGGTAAAGCAATCGGAACCGTGAGCGTGGACTTCACCATTGCACAGCTGCCTGTAGAGCTCGAATGGACACCGGCAGAGTTCACATACAACGGTCAATTGCAGACTCCTGCAGAAACTGTCGCAAATCTCCAGACCGATGACGAAGGCACAAAGGACAAGGTGTTTGAAATCAGCGTTAAGCGTGAAAAAACATCGGAGGTATTCGACAAAGAAAGGGGAGAATCCATTGAGGCAGGTGACTGGACAATCAGCGCAGTCAACGAAGAAAGCAATCAGCTAAATGATAAGAACTATACACTGGAAGGTGGCAAGGGGCTCTCCTCGAAATATGTAATCAAGCCTCTGACAATCGATGTCACCTGGACGACACCTCAGGAGTATACTTATAATGCTCAGCAGCAATCCCAGAAAGTCGAAACGAATATAGCTGAAGACGATCAGGATTACATCGAGCTGATAGATGAAGATGCATCCGCCACAGATGTCGGTACATACACCCATAAGATTACGGGGATTGAACAGAAAGGTGGGAAGAACCGCATAGGCAACTATGAGTTCACGGCGAAGACCCGCAGCTGGAAGATCAATCAGGCATCGCTGACTGTCACAGCAAAGAACAAGACCATAAGCTACGGACAGAACCCTGCAAATGCCGGAGTCACTTTTTCCGGATTCAAAGGCAACGACGACGCGAGCGTCCTGAAAGGCAGTGTCAAGTACAGCTATAACTATGCGCGCTATGGTAAGCCGGGTAGCTACAAGATTACAGCTTCCGGGCTGTCCTCCGATAACTACAAAATAAGCTACAAGCCGGGCACTCTCAAGGTAAACAATAAAGTTACAAGGCTTATGGCCAAAGCGATCGCCAAAGGAAGGAACAAAGGTGTAATTTCATGGACGAAGGTAACGGGAGCGACTTCCTATGAAATATGGTTTTCCAGGTGCAACGCAAAAGGAAGGATATACACCCTCAAGAAGGTTGCTACGGTCAAGGGCACAAAATGGACTACAGGCAAGCTTTCCGGGAATACTTTCTACAAATTCAGGATTGTGGCAAAAACATCAAGCGGAAAAATCAGCAGCAGCATAGGGCACTTTGCGACGGGTAATGCAAGCGGTAAATTTACCAATGCAAAAAACCTCAGTGTCAACAAGACTGCCGTTAGCATCGCCAAGGGCAAGACCTTCAAGATCAGAGCCAAATCGGCGAAGGTCAGGAATAACCTGAAACTGCCGACAAACCATGCGAGTAACTTCAGGTACTTCACAGACAACTCCAAGGTCGCCAAGGTAAGCAGCAGCGGAGTTATCACGGGAGTAGGTAAAGGCTGGTGCAGAGTCTATGTGCAGACGGGAAACGGCATCTGGAAGATTATTCAGGTAACAGTTAAATAAGACTTCGATCCAAATCAGTTGAAGAAACTTACTATTCTGCGAACAGGTAATATGAAGGGGCTGACACACTGTTTATTGTGCGACAGCCCCTTTTTAACTGCAATGCTGATTTGGTGATAGCTTTTTATTCTTCCCCTCCGACGGTAAACCTATATCCGAGGCCGCGGACGGTCAGAAGGTACTTAGGAGTGGAAGGGTCATCTTCAATTTTCTGACGAAGTCTGTTCACGTATACCATTATAGCGTTCTCGTCTATGATGGTCTCGCCCCATATTACGCTGTAAATCATATCCTTTGAGAAGATGTGGTCTACGTTATCAATAAAGAGTTTCATCATTGAGTTCTCTTTGGATGATAACGGAACCTCCTCGTCGTTTTTATAGAATCTCAAAGTAGAGGTGTTGTACTTGAACGGCCCTGCTGATATTACGTTACCGGTGCCCTGAGGTGAAGAACTTCTGCTTCTTCTGATGAGGGCCTTAACCTTAGCAACCAGTGTTACCGGGTTGAAAGGTTTAAAGATGTAATCGTCCGCACCCAGTTCAAGTCCGTGCAGTGCATCTTGGTCTTCTTTTCTTCCGCTGACTACCATGACAGGTGTCGTAAGCCCCATGCCGCGCACTCTTTGAATTACTTCAAAACCGTCAATTCCTCTCATGTTGATATCGAGAAGAATCAGGTCATAAGTGTTCTGAGCGAGCAGCTCCAAAGCTGCCTCTCCGCTTATGGCGAGGTCGGTATCGATGCCGTTGCCCTTAAGAGCCTTGTGAAGCATCGTAAGTATTATTTTGTCGTCATCTACTACGAGAACTTTATCTGCCATATCTACACGTCTCCTTCGCGCACTATTGTACCATATTTTGTGGTTAATTGCGCTACATACTACATTTTTTGGTGTTTTTCGTGTAGAATATAGCAGGCAGTTCGCAGAGGGTTCTGACCAATATATAACAGACGCCGGATGTCCCCCGCCTCAACGGAGTAGGCGGCGGGTTCCATATTCGATCGTCAGTGGCGGGTCGCAATCCCCGACTGACGATCTTGAATCGCGGAGGATAAGATTTGCAATTTCTGCAAAAAAGCAGCGTAAGCAGAATAATCTTCGGCAGCGCGGTGCTTGTTGCACTGGGCTTTATTTTCGTTGGACTCTTCAAAGTTTGGCGTAATTTGTCGGGCTTTGACGGAGATATATATATTTCAAAAGAGGCAGCGCACGAGATATTCACATACGGAGGACTGGCTCTTATAGGAATACTCCTGCTCCTGTTCGTTATCCTTCTTATGGACAGAATCAATTCCGCCAACGTAACTGAATTGGAAGAGATGACCAAAAGGGCAGATACTCTCGAAGAAATAAATCGCAGGATGCAGGCCCTGGCACATCATCAGAGACTTGAAACCATAGGTACGATGGCGGCCAGCATAGCTCATGATTTTAATAACCTGCTGACCCCTATTATGGGATACAGCATCATGACTATGGAGATGGTTCCGGCTGATCAGACGGATATACAGGAGAACCTCATGGAGGTGTATAACGCGTCCGTAAAAGCCAAGGACATAGTTCAGGGTCTGGCAGATTTGACTAAAAAAGGAAAAGAAGAAAACTTTTCCGAAATCGACGTTGAAGAACTTGCTCGCAGCGCACTTAAAGTTACACTTCCTGCCAAGCCGAAGAATGTTGAGATTAAGGTCAGCTTCAAGCAGACAGATAAGAAGATAAAAGGGGATAACACCCAGTTGTCACAGCTCATCATGAATATGGTGCTTAATGCGTACGACGCAATGAAGCCGGACGGAGGAGATCTTTTTGTTTCGACCAAGGTCCAAGGCGATGAGATTTCCCTTTCAATAAGAGACACCGGATCAGGAATGGATCCCGAAACGGTAAGCCGCATTTTTGATCCGTTCTACACTACCAAAGAGTCAGGAAAAGGAACGGGACTGGGCCTCGCCATAGCCGCACAGGTTGTCGAGACTCACGGAGGAAGGATATACGTAGATTCTCAGCCGGGAGTCGGTACGGAATTTCGCATAGTATTTCCTGCTGCCGGGACCTCGGTTCTCAGCAGAGATACAAGAGAATTCGACAGGGCTGCGCTTAAGGAAAAAGGCTTGCCTGAAGACTAAACTGTCCTTTCAAAAAGTCAAAATAATCACAAAATCTAAACAAATAACCGCTTGCTATATGTTATACTCTTAATTGCTATGCAGGCGGTTTTTAATCGCCAATTTACAAGATGTATAGATATATGAAAGGAAGACCAAGATATGATTATTCTGGTAGTTAACACGGGAAGTTCGTCTCTTAAGTATCAGCTCATCGACATGAAAGATGAGAGCGTACTGGCCAAGGGTCTCTGCGAGAGAATCGGCATTGACGGACATATGGATTACAAGACCGCTGAAGGGACTGTATTTGACAAAGATATCGCGCTGCCTGATCACGGTGTCGCAATGCAGCTGGTAATTGATGCTCTGACTGATAGTGAGCACGGAGTTATCAAATCGATGGATGAAATCGGAGCTGTAGGACACAGGATCGTACAGGGCGGTTATCTTTTTGATAAGTCCGAAATCATCACGGATGAGGTTGAGGCAGGTATCGAAGAACTCTGCACACTCGGACCTCTCCACAACCCACCTGCACTGGTAGGTATCAGAGCTTGCAAGAAGGTTCTGCCTGACACACCGGGAGCCGTAGTATTCGATACTACATTCCACAGAACAATGGCAGATGAGTGTAAGTACTACGCTATTCCGTGGGAGTATGCAGACAAGTATCACGTTCAGAGATACGGTGCTCACGGAACAAGTCACAGATATGTAGCTGAAAGATGTGCTGAACTGATGGGCAAGGACGGTAAAGACCTTAACATCATCACCTGCCATCTCGGAAACGGATCTTCAATCTCAGCCGTAAAGGGCGGAAAGTGCTATGACACATCCATGGGTCTTACTCCGCTTGAAGGTCTCGTAATGGGAACCCGCTGCGGATCCATCGACCCTACGGTAGTAAGCTTCATTTATGAGCAGACAGGTATGCCGGTTAAGGAAATCACTGATATGATGACCAAGAAGTCCGGACTTCTCGCTGTATCTGAAATATCGGCAGACTGCAGAGACATTTGTGACGCAGCAGATAAGGGCAATAAAAAGGCTCAGATCGCAAGAGACATGCTTCTGAGATCCGTAAAGAGATTCATCGGAGCGTCCGCTGCAGAACTCGGCCATGTAGATGCAATCGTATTCACAGCCGGCATCGGCGAGAACGACATCGATCTCAGAGAAAAGGTTTGCGACAACCTCGGATTCATGGATGTTTGCATCGATAAAGAGAAGAACGACTGCCGCGGTAAGGAAGTCGAAATCACAGGCGAGGGCTCCAAGGTAAGAGTGTTCATCATTCCTACAAACGAAGAGCTGATGATCGCCAAAGATACACAGGCTCTCGTAGAGGCTATGTAAGCCTGTTAACATCGGGAATAATTATTTCACCATATATTTATTCTAAAAAGTACTTTTTATACGTATTTCTAAACTTCAAAATCTTTTGTAAAGGGAGATGAAAAAATGAAGAGAAAATTCAAAACTATGGACGGCAACAACGCTGCTGCATATGTCTCATATGCGTACACGGATGTTTCGGGCATTTACCCTATTACACCGTCTTCGCCTATGGCAGACTATGTAGACCAGTGGGCTGCAGCCGGACAGAAGAACATCTTCGGATCGACTGTACAGGTAGTTGAGATGGAGTCTGAAGCAGGTGCTGCCGGTGCGGTACACGGTTCACTCGGAGCAGGAGCTCTGACAACAACTTACACAGCTTCACAGGGACTCCTCCTGATGATTCCTAATATGTACAAGATCGCAGGAGAACTCCTTCCGGCAGTATTCCATGTATCAGCTCGTACAGTATCCACTCACGCGCTGAACATCTTCGGAGACCACTCCGATGTATATGCTTGTCGTCAGACAGGATTCGCAATGCTTGCAGAAGGCAATGTACAGGAAGTAATGGATCTTGCTCCTGTTGCTCACCTTGCAGCTATCGAAGGCAGAGTTCCTTTCCTGAACTTCTTCGACGGATTCAGAACATCACATGAGATTCAGAAAGTTGCCGTATGGGACTATGATGATCTCAAAGATATGGCTAACATGGACGCTATCAAGGAGTTCCGTGACAAGTCACTCAACCCTGAGCACCCTCATCTGAGAGGTTCTCATGAAAACGGAGACATCTTCTTCCAGCACAGAGAAGCATGCAACAAGTACTATGACGCTGTCCCTGAGGTAGTTGAAAAGTACATGGCTAAGATCAACGAGAAGATCGGAACCGACTATCAGCTCTTCAACTACTATGGTGCAGAGGATGCTGACAGAGTAATCATCGCTATGGGTTCCATCTGCGACGTTGCTGAAGAAGTTATCGATTACATGCTCGCACAGGGTGAGAAGGTCGGCCTCATCAAGGTAAGACTTTACAGACCTTTCAGAGCAGACAAGCTGATTGCAGCTCTTCCTAAGACTTGCAAGAAGGTTGCAGTTCTTGACAGAACAAAAGAGCCTGGTGCTCTCGGCGACCCTCTCTTCCTCGACGTAGTTACTGCATTTGCTGAGGCAGGCATGAACGACGTTAAGGTTATCGGCGGACGTTACGGACTCGGTTCCAAGGATACTCCACCGGCATCCGTATTCGCAGTTTATGATGAGCTCGCTAAGGCTGATCCTAAGAAGAGATTCACTATCGGCATCGTAGATGACGTTACAAATCTCTCCCTTGAGGAAAAACCTGCACCGCTCACAGCTGCTAAGGGCACAATCGAGTGCAAATTCTGGGGTCTCGGCGGCGACGGTACAGTAGGCGCTAACAAGAACTCCATTAAGATTATCGGAGACCACACTGATAAGTACGTTCAGGCTTACTTCCAGTATGACTCCAAGAAGACAGGCGGAGTTACAATCTCTCACCTGAGATTCGGTGACAGCCCAATCAAGTCTTCTTACTACATCAACAAGGCAGACTTCGTAGCTTGCCACAACCCTTCATACATCGAGAAGGGATTCAAGATCGTTCAGGACGTAAAACCGGGCGGAATCTTCCTGATTAACTGCCAGTGGAGCCCTGAAGAAGTAGGCAAGCACCTTGATGCGGCATCCAAGAAGTACATCGCTGAGAACAACATCCAGCTGTACATCATCGACGCTATCGATCTCTGCGCTAAGATCGGAATGGGCAAGAGAACAAATACAACTCTCCAGTCCGCATTCTTCTCACTCGCAGAAGTACTGCCAAAGGCTGATGCCATCAAGTACATGAAGGACGCTGCTACCAAGTCCTACTCCAAGAAGGGTCAGGACATCGTAGACATGAACCACAAGGCAATCGACGCAGGTGCTGACGCTCTCGTTAAGATCGACGTTCCTGCTGATTGGAAGAACCCAGAGGCTGACGCTAAGAAGGCTAAGCTCGAAGGACCTGAGGCTCTTGTTACTCAGGTTGAGAACATCCTTCTTCCTGTCGACAACATGGACGGCGACAGCCTGCCTGTATCCGCATTCCTGCCACATGTTGACGGTGAGTGGGAACTCGGAGCTTCCGCTTACGAGAAGCGCGGCGTAGCAGTAAACGTACCTGAGTGGGATCAGACAAAATGTATCCAGTGTAACCAGTGTGCATACGTATGCCCACACGCTACAATCAGACCTTATATGCTCAATGACGAAGAGGCTAAGAACGCACCTGAAGGATTCAAGATGGTTGACGTTAAGGCCGGCAAGGGCAAAGGCGAGTATAAGTTCGGTCTCGCAGTATCCCCGCTCGATTGTATGGGATGCGGAGTCTGCGTAACTATCTGCCCTGTACAGGCTCTCGAAATGAAGCCACAGGAAAGCCAGCACGCAGAACAGGAAAACTTCAACTATGCTGTTAAGAACATCTCCGTTAAGGAAGAAGTTACTGACAACACACTGAAGGGCTCACAGTTCAAGACTCCTCTGCTCGAGTTCTCGGGCTCCTGCGCAGGATGTGCTGAGACTTCATACGCAAGACTGATCACTCAGCTTTGCGGAGATCACACATACATCTCCAACGCTACAGGATGCTCATCCATCTGGGGTGGCCCTGGAGCTACAGCACCTTATACAGTAAATGCCAACGGACAGGGTCCTGCTTGGAACAACTCCCTCTTCGAGGACAACGCTGAGCACGGCATGGGAATGAGAGTCGCTGTTAAGACAAGAAGAGCACAGCTCAAGGCTGAGGTAGAGGCTCTGCTCGAGGCAGGCGCTCCTAAGGCTGTTGAAGATGCTGCTAAGGCTTGGTTCGATGCATTCAACGATCCTGAAGCTTCCAGAACTACAGGTGATGCACTCGCTGCAGAACTTGAAAAGGCAGGCATCGGTAAGGAAATCGTTGAGCGCAAAGACATGCTCGGTGAGAAGACAGTATGGATCTTCGGCGGAGACGGCTGGGCTTATGATATCGGTTACGGCGGACTCGACCACGTACTTGCAAGCGGCGAGAACGTAAACGTAATGGTATTCGATACCGAGGTTTACTCCAACACAGGCGGACAGGCTTCCAAGGCTTCCAATATCGGTCAGGTAGCTCAGTTCGCAGCAGCCGGTAAGTCGATCGAGAAGAAATCACTCTCTCAGATCGCTATGGCTTACGGATATGTATACGTAGCACAGGTTGCTATGGGAGCTAACCCTAACCAGACAATCAAGGCTCTCAATGAGGCTATCGCATATGACGGACCATCCCTCATCATCGGATACTCCCCATGCGAGATGCACTCCATCAAGGGCGGCATGATGAACTGCCAGCTCGAGATGAAGAAGGCTGTAGAGTGCGGTTACTGGAACCTCTTCAGATACAACCCTGCACTCAAGGCAGAGGGCAAGAACCCGTTCACTCTCGACAGCAAGGTACCTGCAGGCGGATATCAGGACTTCCTGATGAACGAAGCACGTTACAACAGACTGACAAGAGAGCATCCTGAAAGAGCAGAGAAGCTCTTCAAGGAGAACGAAGAAGCTGCAATGGCACGTTACAACAAGCTCGTAAGATTCGTAGACTTCTACGCACCGGATGAGGCATAGTCACGGCGATTGGCAAGCCGAAAGGCGAAGACAGAGCCGATGATATGCCTATACGCAGTGCGCCTGCGACTGACGAGCGCTAGCGAAGACAGAGCAGCCGCGCACGAGCCGTTGAGGCATAGTTTAACGCATAAAAGCTATTAAAAGAGGGGCTGAAAAGGCCCCTCTTTTATATTGAATTTATAATGGATAGCGGGTATAATCGCTATGTATGGATATAACTGGACACAGGAGGTACAACATATGGCATTAGTTACAACAAAAGAAATGTTTGCAAAGGCTTATGACGGCGGTTATGCGATCGGTGCATTCAATGTAAACAACATGGAGATCGTTCAGGGCATTACAGAAGCTGCAGGAGAACTCAAGAGCCCTGTAATTCTGCAGGTTTCCAAAGGCGCCAGAGCCTATGCTAATCATACTTATCTGACAAAGCTGGTAGAGGCTGCTGTTATCGAGAACCCGGAGATTCCTATTGCTCTTCATCTCGACCACGGTGATTCCTTCGAGCTCTGCAAGAGCTGCATCGACGGCGGATTTACATCCGTAATGATCGACGCTTCTTCAAAGCCTTTCGAAGAAAACATCGCTATTACTAAACAGGTTGTTGAATATGCACACGATCATGGCGTAGTAGTAGAGGCTGAGCTCGGAACACTCGCAGGCGTAGAAGATGAAGTGGTTGTAGAAGCAGGTCAGGAAAGCTATACAAAGCCTGAAGAGGTAGAGGAATTCGTATCCAGAACAGGCTGCGATTCACTCGCTATAGCAATCGGAACATCTCACGGCGCTTACAAGTTCACACCGGAGCAGTGCACAAGAAACGAGGATGGTATTCTCGTACCTCCTCCACTGAGATTCGATGTACTTGAAGAAGTAGTAAAGAGACTGCCGGGATTCCCTATCGTACTTCACGGATCATCTTCGGTTCCTCAGGAATTCGTGGCTATGGTTAATCAGTACGGCGGAAACATGCCGGACGCTATCGGTATTCCGGAAGAGCAGCTGAGAAAAGCAGCAGAGTCTGCAGTCTGCAAGATTAACATCGACTCAGATATCAGACTGGCTATGACAGCTAATATCAGAAAGCATTTCGCAGAGCATCCTGATCACTTCGACCCGAGACAGTATCTGAAACCTGCACGTCAGGCAGTAAAGGATATGGTCGCTCGTAAGATCGTAAACGTTCTCGGAAGTGACGGAAAAATCTAAAAAACAGACCCTTTTAAAGCCAAGGATCTTAAAGAGGAGTATTAATTGGCACATACTATTGAGCTGAAAAAAGTATCGAAATACTATGCCGGCGAAGATACCGTCAGCATGGGATTTTCAAGAATCGATCTCGACCTTGATATAGGCGAGTTCGTAGCGATAACGGGTGAGAGTGGATCGGGAAAATCCACTCTCCTTAACGTTATCAGCGGACTTGATACCTATGAAGAGGGAGAGATGTTTGTGTGCGGCGAAGACACCACCGCATACGGAACGGAAGATTACGAAAACTATCGTAAGACCTACATCGGTAATATTTTCCAGGATTTCAATCTTATCAACAGTTACACCGTCTATCAGAATATAGAGCTTGTAATGCTGCTTTCGGGACGTAAAAAACGCGAATGCAAGCAAAGGATTCTGGAACTTTTGGAATTGGTAGGACTTTCCGAATACAGAAGGACTAAAGTTTCGAGGTTGTCCGGAGGACAGAAGCAGAGAGTTGCCATAGCCAGAGCTTTGGCTAAAGATGCACCTATCATCGTAGCCGACGAGCCTACCGGAAATCTCGACAGTGCGTCAGCGGAAATCGTAATGGAAACGCTGAGCAGGGTAGCAGACGACAAGCTGGTTGTTATAGTTACGCATAACTATGAGCAGGCAGAACCCTATGTTACTCGCAAGCTCACAATGCATGACGGAAGAATCATTGAAGATAAAGTCATCCGAAATATAAATACGGATGTGGAAGGCCTCGCATATGACGAGCTCGATGAAACCGTTGTAGCGAGAGATGACTCTGCCCGCAAGGGAAACCGCGCTGTCAGAAGTGAAACTTATACTCCGAAAAAGATGAGGAAGATGTCCGAACTCAGACTCGGACTCAGAAATACATTCAATCTTCCCGCCAAATTTATTCTGCTTTTCATAGTATATTTCTTCGTATCCACGGCCGTACTGAGTCAGTATGCGACGACCATCAACAGCATGCATCAGACGGATATACTCGGGTACAACCAATACTTTGTAAACGCCAGCTCTGATCGAATAGTTATTAAGAAGTCCGATGAGAGCAGATTTAGCGATGAAGATTTTTCCAAGATCGAAAGCATGCCTAATATTAAGAACATAGTCAAAAACGATTTGGCCATTGATTCGGGAGTAAGCTTTCTCTTGGATGATTATTATGTTGAGGGACCGGTTATGCCGACTTCCCTTCTTAACGAAGCTGAAATAACATACGGCAGAGCTCCGGAAAATGACTATGAGATTGTTATAAAAGCTGATTCCACATCAGATATATTCTACTCAATGTCAGAAGACGGAGGTGCCCTGCTGGACAAGAAAGTTGTACTGCAGGACATGTCACAACTGCAGAAGTTTGATTTTGACCAGGATATAAAAGTGGTCGGAATTATTCAGGATGACAGTGAAGAAGAAAACCAGAATTCCATGATGTACGGTTATTCGACCATATATGCCAGTGATGAGGTCTGCAATGATCTGCTGGTATCGATGATGGCCAACACATCAAAGAGTGAGATGAACTTCAACGGAACTAAGGTAAACGGCGAAGGTGAAAGATGTATTTATTCATCTCCGAACGTCCCTGAGGGTAAGGTGTTCATATTTGAAGATCAGACATACTATTACAAGGACGGAAAGGCTAAGGACAAAGAATTCAGCCTTAAGGTGAGTAACAGATTCTTCGACTCCGAAGAGACCTATACCATCGCAGATATTATTACGGATAAGAATATAAAGCAGCTCTTGGGTATTGAAAGAGAAGAATACGATATGTTCTACAACTGCGTATTTATAAATGATAAAGATTTTAAGAAACTCTTCGACAAGGGCTATTACCAGATAAGCGCCTATATGGAGAATGAAACGGATTCCGATGAAACTCTTCAAGCGTTGCAGGACGCAGGCTACCATACTCTCGCTATTAAGGACGCCCTGACGGATGAGACACAGGGGTACAGCGTTGTAATTCAGCTTATGGCATACGGAAGACTGATTATAGAGTTTATCATTCTCTTCTTTATAGCCTATGCCGTAATCAGACTCATAATGAGGTCGAGGAATCAGTACTACTCGACTCTCAGAATTCTGGGCGCAACTAAAAAGAATACGGATAACATCCTTCGTGTAGAACTCATACTTATGATGATCATCGCATATGCGGTGGACATGATATTCGTTGTTCTTGTCAAGAAGGGCATACTTAAAATACCTGCAGTATCGAAACTGCTTTACTTCTTAACACCTATAGAGTATGTCATGCTGGCAGTATTGCTGCTGCTGATGTCTCTGTTAATTGCCAACAGGTACTCCAGAAGCATCTTTACCAGGAGTGCTATGAAGGCGTTCAGAGAGGGGGCGTAGCACATGATTACTCTTGAAAAAGTTAACAAATACTTCAACAGAGGTAAAAGCAACGAGATACATGTCATAGACAATACGACTATGACATTGCCGGACCGCGGAATTGTGTGCCTTTTGGGTCCTTCCGGCTGCGGAAAGACTACGCTTCTTAACGCGATAGGAGGACTCGATAAAGTCGACTCCGGAAAAATAAAGATAGATAACCAGCTGATAACCAGGTTTTCCACCAATAAGATAGACACCATTCGTAATGCGCGTATAGGTTATATTTTCCAGAACTTTAACTTGCTGGATGATAAGACAGTGTTTGAAAACGTAGCCATTGCTCTTCGAATGATAGGTATCAAGAACAACAAGGTTATCAATGAGAGAGTAAGATACTGTCTGGAAAAGGTCGGAATCGACCAGTTCAGAAATCGTTTAACAAGTGCCCTGTCAGGCGGTCAGAGACAGAGGGTTGCCATCGCAAGAGCGATTGTAAAGAATCCGAGAATCATAATCGCGGATGAGCCTACCGGTAACCTGGACAGTGCCAACACCCTCGAGATTATGAACATCATCAAAACAATCTCGAGAGACAGACTTGTCATCCTTGTTACACATGAAAGACATATTGCCGAATTCTACTCAGATCACGTTGCTGAGATGAAGGACGGCAAGATTATAAAAGCCTACAACAATGACTCATCCAGATATCTGGACTATCAGCTTGAAAATAAGATTTATCTCAAGGATATGGCGGTCAAGAAAAACTTTAACCAAGATGCCATGTCGGTCAAGGTATACAGCGATGAGGAACGAGCTGCTGACATTAAGCTCGTAGTCAGAGGAAACAATCTTTATATAGACACGGGCGGAAAACTTAACGTAGTAGACGAGACGGCCAATATCGAAATGATAGATGATCATTATACGGCCATGGACGAATCATTCTTTGAAGAGAAGTCCTTTGATTACGGTGCGTATCTGCCTCCGAAATATAAGGCCAGATATTCATCAATCTACAAACTGAGCAATATGCTCAGCACGGGCTGGAAGACGGTCAGCAATTTTAAGAAGGTCAGAAAATTCCTTATGGTAGGATTTGTGTTCGCCGCAGCGTTTACCTTCCTGGGTGTAAGTAACGTCCTGGGAATACTTGAGGTAAAGCCGGTCGACTACAGAAGCACTAACGGACAGTATGTCACGGTTTCCAACCCGGATAAGAACAAAGGCTTGCTGGATGCGGTAAATGAACTCGATACCGTAGAGTATGTTCTTCCGGGAGATACCAAGAAGGGAATAGCTCTCCCTATGGATGATTATCTTCAGACCGGATACGCAACGGAGAACCTTCCTGTATCGATAGCTCTTACCAAAGTACTTAAACCTGAAGATATCGTACTCGGTAATATGCCGAATTCGGATAATGAAGTCGTGCTTGATAAAACGGTGATTGATAAATTCCTCAGAGATGGGCTCGGAAAGCAAGTCGGGCTTGATACCATGGAAGAATTCCTGGGAAGAAAGCTGAAAGTGCCTAATCTTCCGGATTACAAAATAAGCGGAATTTCAGACACTGAGTCACCGAGTTTATATGTCAATGAAGACCAAGCCATGTACATTCTCATTAACGGAGGCTCCGCAGATGAAGAGTATATGTACATGGGAGAGGAAGAAGGCGAAGAAGGTGACGTCATTAAGTCCGGAAAGGTCAAAGATATTGACCTTGCAACTGCCAATATCAAATTGAAAAAAGGCGAAAAACCGAAGGGCATATATGAGACGATAATCAGCGATTCTCATGAAGAGGAAATCCCGATCGGCAAAACCATTAATACCAAGGTTGCCGGAAGGAAGCTCAGAGTCGTCGGATACTACACATCAGACGCAGCGGATGATGACACATACTATGTGCACCATGACACCATAGATGCGGATTATATTCAAAAGCAGAAGAGTCTGACTGCTTATGCGGATGACCCGAGAAAACTGAAATCGATTCTCGATAAAGAGAAAATGTCTTCAAAGATAAATGACAGCAAGGACAAGAAGACATATATCAGCCAAAGAAAAGATCAGCTGACTTCCGCAATTGTCGTAGCAGGCATTATCATGCTTATATCCTTGATCGAGATGTTCCTGATGCTGAGATCATCATTCCTTTCAAGGATTAAGGAAATCGGTACTCTGAGAGCCATCGGCCTTAAGAAAAAGGATATTTACAGAATGTTTACCGGTGAGATACTGGTGATTACATTGATCACAGCCATCCCGGGCATACTGATTATGTACTATCTCCTTACGCAGATAACAAAGATTACTTATTATCTCGAGGGAATGTATAAGATTAATCCGATTGTGGCATTGATATCACTGGCAATAGTACTTTTCTTCAATCTGATAGCAGGTTTGATTCCTGTGTTCGTAACAATGAGAAAAACACCTGCACAGATACTGGCAAGAACCGATATATAGTATTGCTTATCTGCAAAGGGGCGATTCCTGCGAATCGCTCCTTTTGATTACCTTGAATTTCAGCGCTATTGTTGTATAATTACTAAATCTGAATGAACGAACAATTATGGAGGAATTACATGGCATTCGCAACAGCAGAAGAATATAAAAACATGGCAGGAAACTTCATCCATGACATCATCGATGAGGACTTAGCCAGTGGAAAGCATAAGGAAATCGTTACAAGATTCCCGCCTGAACCAAACGGATATCTTCACATCGGACACGCAAAGTCACTGTGCCTGAATTTCGGTACGGCTCTTAAATATGACGGACGCTGTAATCTCAGATATGATGACACAAACCCGGTCAAGGAAGACATCGAGTTCGTTAAATCCATTGAGAACGATGTAAACTGGCTCGGCTTCCAATGGGATGAAAAGCTTTGGGCTTCTGATTATTTCGATACCATGTATGAGTCAGCTGTAGAGCTCATAAAGAAAGGTAAGGCCTTTGTATGTGAACTCACTCCGGATCAGATAAGAGAATACAGGGGAACTCTTACAAGTCCGGGCAAGGAAAGCCCGTACAGAGACAGACCTGTCGAAGAGAATATGGAACTCTTCGAAAAGATGAGAGCAGGAGAGTTCAAGGACGGAGAGGTATGCCTGAGAGCTAAGATAGATATGGCATCCCCTAATATCAATATGAGAGACCCTGTTATTTACAGAGTGGTTCACGAATCTCATCACAATACCGGAGACAAGTGGTGCATTTATCCGATGTACGACTTTGCTCATCCTATCGAGGATGCTATTGAGGGGATTACACATTCCATTTGCACGCTTGAGTTTGAAGATCACAGACCTCTTTATGATTGGGTTCTTCAGGAGGTAGGATTTTGGCCGAACCCGCCGAGACAGATCGAATTCGCACCTCTCAATATTACAACAATGCTTATGAGCAAGCGTTTCATTAAGAAGTTGGTGGATGAAGCTTGTGTTGAAGGCTGGGATGACCCTCGCCTCTGTACGCTTGCAGGTGTAAGGAGAAGAGGTTATACCCCTGAGGCCATACGTAAGTTCTGTAATGACATCGGAGTGACAAAGGCAGATACGATGATTGACATAGCTCAGCTTGAGCAGTGCGTCAGAGAAGATCTGCAGCTTAAAGTGCCTGCCATCAACGTAGTCAAGAATCCGATCAAGGTAATCATTGACAATTATCCTGAAGGAAAGACAGAGATGTGCACCGTAGAGAACAACGGTAAAGTCCCTGAAATGGGTACGCGAGAGATTCCGTTCGGAAGAGAGCTTTGGGTAGACGGAGATGACTTCATGGAAGTTCCGGCTAAGAAATACTTCAGACTCTTCCCGGGCAACGAAGTCAGATTCAAAGGTGCATACTTTATTACATGCAATGAAGTTGAGAAAGATGCCGACGGAAATATCGTGGCATTGCACTGCACGTATGATCCCGAGACTCACAGCGGATCCGGTTTCGAGGGCCGCAAAGTAAAGGGAACAATTCATTTCGTTGAGGCTTCCTCGGCCGTGAAGATTAAGATCAGAGAATACGGCTACCTCATGAAAGAAAATGAAGAAACAGGAGAGCAGGAATTCGATCCCGAATCCTTGGTTGAAACCTGGGGATATGCAGAGCCTTCCGTTAAAGATGTAAAGGCGGGCGAGAGATTCCAGTTCTTCCGCAAAGGATACTATATCGCCGACTCCGAGCTTACTACCGATGATGAAAAAGTCTTCAATAGTATTGTCGGACTGAAGAGCAGCTGGAAGAAGTAAATAAGAACTGCAATTCAAGCGGAAACTGAGGTATAAAAAATAAGCAAGATTGTAGAAACCATTCTGAATTTTTCACTAAACCATCCTGAACTCGCCGTGGGCATGACCACCGTGTTCAGGTGGATTTTTGTGGTGCTTGCAGCATATATCCTTCTTATTGCGATCGTGTCGCTTCTGACCACAAGGGCGACTCCTGAAATATGGGGTTATTATTTGGTGGAAGACGGAGGAAGTTTTCCGATTACGCATTGGGAGAATGTCATAGGGCGGTCCAAATCCGCTGACCTGAACATCCCTCTCGTTACGGTTTCAAATAACCAGGCCATACTCAGCAGATACGATGATGATCATTGGCTGCTGAAAGATTTGGAATCGGAAAACGGCACATTCGTAAACGGTCAACAACTCGACTCTGACAAAAGATATTTGATAGAGCCGGGAGACGAAATAGTTATGGGCGGAGTCTACTCCACCGTAACACCGCCGAGTGTAGAAGAAAGCATGAATAACGAGGTAATGAGGCGCATGGATAAGGAACCCGTTGCGCCTTGGAAGATTCTTTTGGCCATTACCATCTTCCAGGCCATGACTGTTGTTCAGCTGGTGCTCGGAATGGGGGAAAAAATAACTGCCGGAGCGGTTGCTTCCTTTATTGTATTGGCGGTGGTAATGTGGGCCTATGTTACTTTCTTTAAGAGCATGGGAAGAAAAGGCTTTGAGATGGAGATGATCGCCTTCTTTATGTCTACCATAAACCTCGCAGTCACGACATCATTTGATCCAAGCTCAACATTTAAAGAATTGGTAGCGCTCCTTCTGGGCGTTGCTCTTATGATTTTTATGTGCGTCTATCTGAGAGATTTGGAACGCACGAAAAAAGTAAGGCCGATTCTTATAGGCCTTTCTGTTATGGCACTTCTCATTAACCTCATATTCGGTAGAGCGGAGTTCGGTGCCACCAACTGGATTTCCATAGGAAGCCTGCAAATGCAGCCTTCGGAAATAGTGAAGCTTGCTTTCGTTGCCATAGGCGCGGGCACGTTGGAAGAATTGTACGACAAGAGAAATACGGTAATGTACGCCCTCTTCTCGCTGTACTGCCTGGCGTGTTTGGCACTTATGAATGACTTCGGAACAGCGCTTATCTTTTTCGGAACATATCTCGTAGTATCATTCCTGAGGAGCGGAGACTTTTCAAGAATGATACTGACCGCAGTAGCCGCGGGAGCTATGGGCCTCATGGTTTTGAAATTCAAGTCTCATGTAGCGGAAAGATTTGCGTCATGGGGACATGTCTGGGATCCGGAAATAATGGATGCAGGAGGATATCAGCAGACGAGAACTATGTCCATGGGAGCGGGCGGAGGCCTGCTCGGACTCGGAGCTGGTAACGGCTCGCTTAAAGGCGTAGTTGCCTCCAACACAGACCTGGTATTCGGCTTTGTAATGGAGGAGTGGGGGCTTATAATCGCCGTGCTTCTCGTAATGTGTATTATTACGTTGTCACTTTTCGCGGTCATGAGCATAGTAGCAGGACGTTCCACATTCTACACGATATGTGCTTGCGGAGCCGCTACGATATTCCTCATACAGACTATGCTTAACGTATTCGGCTCAATTGATCTTTTCCCGCTTACGGGAGTTACCTTTCCGTTCGTATCAACGGGAGGCACAAGCATGCTCAGCTCTTGGGCGATGCTTGCATATTTCAAGGCATCCGATATGAGGCGTGATGCGAGCCTTGCGGTAAGAAGAGGGGAGGGATAGTATGCGTAAACAAGAAAGACGTGCATTAATCTGCCTCTTGCTGGCATTCGTACTCTTCGCCGGTACAGGTGTATTTACATACAGATACTTCAAAGACGGTGCCAAGTGGGCCGGCTTTTACGGAAATACTCAAATATTTACTGACGGAAGCATAAACAGGGGCACTGTTACCGACAGACATGATGAGCTCTTGCTGCATTGTTCTCCTGACGGGCTCGAGTACAGTGATGATTGGACTACGAGAGTATCGACTATACATGCCGTAGGTGATTTGAACGGTAATATTTCATCCGGTGCCATTAATATGTTCGCCAGTCAGCTGATAGGATATGACATTGTAAACGGCACATATGATACATCGGCCAACGGCAAGACCATTCAACTTACCATAGATGCCGAAGCCAACAGGACGGCATATAATGCTTTGAACGGAAGAACCGGTGCGGTAGGAGTATATAACTGGCAGACGGGAGAAATAGTTTGCATGGTCAGCACACCGAGTTTTGATCCGTATGAAGGAGTGTCGGAGGACAACGAAGAGTCTATTTACTTCAACAACTTCTTATCCGGAGCGATGACACCGGGTTCCACGTTTAAGCTGGTAACGGCTGCGTCTGTTATAGACAATCTGGCCGACAGAGATGAATTCAGTTTCGAGTGTGACGGAGTTAATCAATACGGAGACAGTGATACTGAATTCAGATGCGTTTATGAGCACGGAGAGGTAGATTTCAGAGAAGCACTGGCAGTTTCCTGCAACGGTGCCTTCGGAAAGCTTTCGAGAGAACTCGGCGGAAAAGCATTGAAGAAAACTACAGACCAGGTTGGGCTTTCAAAATCTCTTGAGTTTGACGGCATAGAAACGGCTGCGGGCAGCTTCAAGTTCCCTACGGATGATGATGTAAGACTCAGCTGGGCCGGAATCGGACAGGCTCAGGATCTTGTCAACCCATGTGCTATGATGGTGTATATGGGAGCGATAGCAAACGGCGGTGAGGCTATTGAGCCTACGCTTATAAAAAGCACTTCATTTATAGATGAGATAAGAGGCGCCAAGACTATAGGAAGATATCTGGATGAATCTACGGCAGCAGAGCTTAAGGACATGATGAAGAACAATGTTGTCGAAAACTATGGTGAGGAGAATTTCCCGGGAATGGATATATATGCCAAGTCCGGAAGTGCCGAGACCGGAGGAGACGATTCAGACGCGTGGTTTGTGGGATTCACAAACGATGAGGAGGCTCCGTATGCATTTGTCGTATGGATAAAGGAAGGCGGCGCAGGCGCATCAGATGCAGCACCGGTTGCAGGCCAGGTTATACAGAGTCTTCAGAACAGCAATTATTACGAGTAAGAAGCATATTATTCAATGTGAAATAAATAATAAAGTTTGACATCTCGTATAGATATCATTATTATATGGAAGTCAAATGAATAACACCTGACCGATAGAGGTCGCGGAGATTAAGAGTAGCAGCTTTTCAAAACTGGGACTGAAGCTGTGAAAGGATGATCCGCCGAAGCAGATCGGAATCCCAAAGCCGATTTGCTGGGACGATGTAATAAGATGCATCGTACTGTCACGTAAGTGGAGAGCTATCATGGTATAGAAAACCTAATCCATGGTACGTTTCAAGCGTTATTCATGGATTTTTTCATTATTCAGCTAGGTATGGAAACGGAGGTATTATAAATGGACACACCTGCTCTTTATGCAACAGCATGGGCGGTACTGCCGCCACTGATCGCCATTGTGTTGGCGCTCATTACTAAGGAAGTATACAGCTCACTTTTCATCGGAGTTGTTACGGGTGCCGTTCTTTATGCGGGAGCCGACTTTGACGGAATCCTGAACCACCTGCTTTACGAAGAAGTGGGTGAGAGCAAGTACGGTATTATCAGCGCTCTTTCAGACACCTGGAATGTAGGTATATTGATATTCCTGGTAATCCTCGGAATCATCGTAGCACTGATGAATCTTTCGGGAGGATCCAAGGCCTTCGGAGGATGGGCACTGAAGAGAGTAAAATCTCGTGTCGCTGCTGAGATAGCAACCGTAGTTCTCGGAATCATCATCTTTGTAGACGACTATTTCAACTGCCTCACGGTAGGAAGTGTAATGAAGCCGGTAACGGATGAATTTAAAGTATCAAGAGCTAAACTCGCATACATCATTGACGCGACGGCTGCACCTGTCTGCATTATCGCCCCTGTATCTTCATGGGCTGCTGCAGTATCCAGCTTCGCAGGCGAGGGACAGGGAATCTCACTTTTCATCAAGTGCATCCCTTATAATTTCTACGCCATCTTTACACTTGTAATGATGTTTGCTCTCATTTTCATGAAGTTTGATTATGCTACGATGGCCAAGTTCGAAATGAATGCGGTTGAAAACGGAGATCTTTTCACAGTTCATGATGAAAACGCAGCAATGGTTGATGCTGCTGAAGAAGGAAGCGATAAGGGTATCGTTATGGATCTCGTTTTCCCTGTAGCAGTACTTGTTATTAGTTGTGTAACGGGAATGATTTACACGGGCGGATTCTTCGGAGGTGCCGGATTTGTAACCGCATTCTCTGATTCCGATGCTTCAATAGGTCTTTCCATGGGAGCATTGGTTGCACTCGTGATTATTATCGTTTACTACATGTGCAGACGCACCATCAGTTTCGATCAGTGCATGAGCTGCGTACCTGAAGGAATGAAAGCTATGGCTTCGCCTATACTCGTACTGACTCTTGCCTGGACTCTGAAGTCTATGACAGACAGTCTCGGACTTGCTGATTTTGTAAGCGGTCTTGTAGAAAATATGGGTGGCGCTGCGATCGGATTCATCCCGGCAGCACTCTTCCTCATCGCTTGCGTTCTCGCTTTCGCATCCGGTACATCATGGGGAACATTCGGAATTCTTATTCCGCTGGGACTCGCAATTACGGAGTCACATCCTGAGCTTTCTACTCCTATCATCGCAGCTTGCATGGCAGGAGCCGTATACGGAGACCACTGCTCACCGATTTCCGATACAACCATCATGGCATCGGCAGGAGCCAGCTGCAACCACGTATCACACGTTTCGACTCAGCTGCCTTATGCTACAACCGTAGCTGTTGTAGCATTCGTATCCTACCTCCTGGCAGGATTCACGGGCGGATGGGTGATTCCTATGCTCGTAGGTGTAGTACTTTTACTCGGAGCACTCTTCGCTCTCAGAAACTGGGACGGCTCATATAAAATCCCGGAAAGCGCCAATAAGGTTTCAGCTAAGTAATACCAATAAGAATGAAAACGTCGCGATAACCTCGCGACGTTTTTTGGTGTATAATTCAGTTATGAATTTTACTTCGGATGAAAAAGATTATATAGAAGAAAACGAAGCCTATATACCGATTTCGGAGAGTGAAAAAAGGCTTATAGAATCTCCTGATGATATGCAGCTGAGACCCGATATGAAGCATTGCATTTTCAGGGGTCTGGATTTGTCCGGCAGAAATCTGCGCGATTTGGACTTTTCACGCTCTACATTTGAGAACTGCGATCTTCGGGGGACAGACTTCAGCGGATCCAGGATGGATAATGTTGCCTTCTATAATAATAAGCTCATCGGAATGAAGCTCTGCGGCTGCAAAGCCAGAGGTTGCAGTTTCAGATTTCAGGATATGACTGATATAGATCTCAGAGGGGCCAATATATATGCGTCGGTTTTGGAAGATGCTATTAACCAGGACAAGGTAATCGTCGATGACAACACTAAGTGGTATAAGATGCGCTGCCCGGAAATAGGAGAGGCTTTCATTGCTTGGAAGTGCTGCACGGACCTCAGGGTTGTGATGATGCTTGTCCCGCGGGATGCAAAAAGATGTATGGCGACAATGGAGACAGGCAGAGCTGAGAAAGTTAAGGTCCTGAAAATAACAAATATAGATGAGACGGAGAACTACAGCTGGGCGCAGTCAACCGTAGATCCGGACTTCTACTACGAGGTCGGCAAGTGGATGGAGCCGGCCAACGGGTTCCAGGAAGACAGGTGGAAGGATTCATCACCCGGCATTCATTTCTTTCTCGACAGACAGCAATGTGTGGACTACCAGTCCAAATAGCATCGCTTGAAACCGAATCATATGCGTGATACTATTAGGCGGTGCGAAAAGGAGATACTAAATGAGAACAGTTATGCTCATCGCAAGTGTGGCGATGGTAGCTTCGGGAATATTCTGCGTTGCAAATTCAAGTGCGGCGTTTATATCTTTGGCCTTTGTAATAGGCGCGGTCTTCCTGATCATGGGAGTCTGTGAGATTATCATAGGGCGCAGAGCTGACTTTGAAAGAGATGAGACAGCAATAGGGCTTACAAAGGACGGAATCAGATCGATTATAATCGGTCTGGTAATTATCAGCGGTCAGGTAAATGACGATATAGCCGCTCAGATGATATTCGGATTATATTTGGCTTTTGAAGGAGTGTATTCATTCAGAACGGATTGGCTGAATGTAACGCATGTTCCGAGAGACCAGAGGGTCAACATGACCATAAGCGCATTCATGCTTGTGATCGGAATCTACACCTTGTTTAACACCTCGGTGTTCAGGTTCCCCGTAATAATGCTTATAGGAATAGGCCTCGTCTTAATAGGCCTCAGACGATTTGCTCAATCATTTACGATTGAGTACATAAGGCCAAGCTTCGTCACCGGAAACGAAGAGAAGCTTCGCGAGGCACAGGAAGAGGAAAAGCGTGCACTTGCCAAAGCCAAAGAAGGAATCAGAGAGCAAAAAATAGCGCAAAGACGTATTAAAAAGATAGAAGAAGATATCGAAGCTGAGCAGGAAATGATGAAGGAAGCTCAGATAAGAAAAGAGGAGCGAGAGGTGGAAGAAAGCCTTGAAAAACAGTAAACCTCTTTGCTGAGAAACATCGTGACAACACATAGAAATTGAAGGCCCTGATAAGGGCCTTTTTTAATCGAAAATTAAATAAATTTTTTTCAAAAAACTTGTTGACACTATATAGGTGTACGAGTATACTAATAAAGCTGTCGCTAAACGAGGCAGCGGAACATTGAAAACTTCATAGTGCAGAACAGTCTTGAAATTTAAAGGGTTACGGCCCTAAAAAAAGAAAGACTTTG
>CACYFZ010000026.1 GCA_902773835.1 uncultured Eubacteriales bacterium
TTCCGGTGGCCCTCATCTCATCCCAGCACTGTTCTCCCTGATGTTTTTCTTCGCTGCTCGAAAGCATTTCCGGAAGACTGCTTATAGCCCATTTGGAATTGTATCCGCCGTTTTTTGAGGTGTTAAAGTGCTTGTCAAAGGAATTCTTCGCATCTTTGCTGGAGCTCATCATTCCGCTACCTTCTATCGTGACAAGCTGGTCCGCCTGATCTCTGAAAACGCCGTCGGCAATATAGCTCCAGCGAGGAAATATCTCTTTCGCTGCTATTTCTCTGAGCTTGCCGTCATCAAGGCTTACTGTCTTTCCGGGCTCCAGATTGACATAGGTATACGGCTCGATCGTGAAGCTCTTTATTCCCGTCTTCTTTCCGTTTTCCGTGACATAATTCACTTTGGTCGCCGTCGGGTTCTTCATGTCCGTTGCAAATGCCGTTTCAGGCATGACATAGCCGGCGCTGATGATAAGTGCCAGTGTCATTACTGCTATCCGTGCGAACATCTTTTTCATTCGAATGCCTCCACTTTTATCTGTAACCAGTTTTTACTTTTATAATTTAATACACATTGATAATATGCGTTGATTAGTCCAACCTATTATATGTAAAGTATAAATACAAAAGGTTACAGAAGAGTAAGATTATGTAAGCCAAAATTGAAAATGTATCGCCCCTTTCGGGGCACATTTAGCCGGTAATCATAGTCAGGATTTCCTTAGTGAAGGTAAAGATAATTCCACCTGCTACTGTCAGGAACCCATTCGCCCTCTGGCTCGGATCGTGGGACTTAATATAAAGGAGGAGAAAACATCTCATCGAGTTTAGCAATTAGGTCGAACAGATTTCCTGTCCAGCATGGGGCAATGCGTAGTGCCAGCCAAGTGACCGGCACTATGCCTGCAAGAGCATCCCATATGCGATATATATAAGAAGTGAAATTTCAATATGTTAAAAGCCCTGAATCGTAGTTGATTCAGGGCTCAAATCCTGGTACTGCCTAGGGGAGTCGAACAGAGGCTAGCGTCTTGACCACTTGACCAAGGCAGCATATTTAATTGCGCAAGTGGTATTATAACCGAAAGATGCGCCAATGTCTACTATAAATGAAGAAAAACATGCAGAACTTATTATTTCCAGCTCGGGAGCGCCGGATCTTCGGGCATGCCCGGGATTATAAGGGCGCCGTCGACTCTGAGCGTGACTCCCGTTATGTACGAGGCTTTATCTGATGCCAGGAAGGCAACTGCGTTTCCTATGTCTTCTGTCTCACCGGACCTTCCGAGAGGAATCTTCGGTCCTAATACATCCCAGAAGTCATTCTCCACCTTTTCGGGATGCTCTTTGTAATCAGGATCCCAGAAGTAGTCCGTCGGGCCGCCCTCTTTAATAGCCAAAAGCTCCTCTTTGGTCCTGACTCTTACTGCTCCCGGAGCCACGTTATTGATCCTGATGCCGTATTCAGCCACATCCAGGGCAAATGCCTGAATCATATGGTTAAGACCTGCCTTGATGCCGCAATATATTCCTGCATTCGGATAGGCTCGTTCTCCGCGTGAAGAGCTGACATTTATGATGTTGCCTTTGATATGATTTTCTATCATGTAGACGGCTGCGTAATGCATCAGAAGCACATATGTCCTTTGATCCAGGGCAAAGAGATAGTCTATGTTATCCTCAGTGAGCTGCTGAAGCGGAAGCGGCATGTTTACTCCTGCACTATTTACCAGAAGATCCAAGCCTCCCATTTCATTTACTGCCCATTCGAAGAATTCCTTAGGTGCATGCTTTTGACTGAAATCTGCCTCCGTATACCAGCTTTCAGCACCCGCTTCCCTAAGGAGCCTGACCGTTGTTACTACATCTTTTTTGGTGTTCTCATCATCACCATAGTAGGAAAATGCAATATCGTAACCCTCTTTGGCAAGTACCAGGGCAATTCCTCTTCCCATTCCTATGGACGCACCTGTTACTATCGCTTTTTTCCTCATGACTCTCCCCCCTACAGTACTCTGAATGCAATAGTGGCCTGTACGGCTCTGTGCCAGCCTTCTATCATTTCCTTTCTCGCGGTATCGTCGATGCCCGGGCTGAATGTCTTGGCTATCTCCTTGGAGGCTGAGATGTCCTCCAGGTTATCGTAGTATCCGACAGCAAGTCCTGCCAGGTATGCTGCACCAAGCGAAGTCGATTCAACGGAAGAGTACCGGATAATCTCTGCATTAGAGATATCCGCCTGCATCTGCATAACGAGTTCGTTATTCGCTGCGCCGCCATCGACTTTAAGTGTGCTGAGCTCCTGCCCCGTGTCTGCTCTCATGGCTGAGAGAAGATCTTCGCTTTGGTATGCAAGGGCTTCAAGAGTTGCTCTTGCTATATGTGCCTTGGATGTGCCTCTTGTCATTCCGAATATGGCTCCTCTGGCATTAGGGTCCCAGTACGGAGCCCCGAGGCCCACGAAAGCCGGAACTACATAAACGCCGCCTGTGTCTTCCACTTCATTGGCAAGCGCTACTGATTCGCTCGCCTCTTTAATGAAGCCGAGCTGTTCTCTCATCCAATGAATGGCCGCTCCTGATATGAATACAGATCCTTCCAGTGCGTATTTAACATCTCCGTTAAGGCCCCAGGCTATTGTAGTAAGGAGATTATTTTCGGACATTACGGGTTTGTCTCCTGTGTTAAGCAGCAGGAAATTTCCCGTACCGTATGTGCTCTTTACATCTCCCTCGTTGAAGCAGGCCTCTCCGAAAAGGGCAGCTTGCTGGTCTCCTGCCGCGCCGGTTATCGGGATAGGTCCTCCGAAAAGTTCTTTCGTCGTGTCTCCGTAATGCGCAGAGCATTCGACAGGCTTCGGAAGCATTTGCATAGGGATTTCCAAAAGATCGCAGAGGTCTCTGTCCCATTTAAGGGTGATTATATTGAAGAGCATGGTGCGACATGCATTGGAATAATCCGATACGTGAACCTTACCGCCGGTCATCTTCCAGATAAGCCAGGTTTCGATGGTGCCGAAGAGGAGCTCTCCGCGCCTCGCGCGATCACGCGCTCCCTCGACGTTGTCGAGGATCCATGCGAGCTTGGTGGCGCTGAAGTACGGATCTGCGACTAGACCGGTCTTGCGGCGTATCATTTCCTCGCATGGTTTGAGGCGCTCCGCATAGTCTGCGGTACGTCTGCACTGCCATACGATGGCATTGTATACAGGTGTGCCCGTCGCCTTATCCCAGACGATGGTCGTCTCCCTTTGATTTGTAATGCCGATGCCCGCTATATTCTCATAAGTCAGCCCTGCTTTGCTCAGAGCTTCCTGTGCGGTCAGAAGCTGCGTATCCCAAATCTCCAGCGGGTCATGTTCCACCCATCCCTCGTAAGGATAAATCTGGGTAAATTGCTTTTGAGATGAGGCAATTATGTTTCCCGCCTTGTCATAGATGATTGTTCTGGAGCTGGTCGTGCCCTGGTCCAGTGCCATTATGTACTTTTCCATAATCTCCCCTTTGCTTTTTTCTGTTTAACGATATCTTTCAACCAGGAGCGAAGCTCCATCAAGCTCGCTTGGTTGGAGCGAGCGACGCCGTCAACAGACGACGGGAGCTTCAGCTCATGAGCTCGTCAGTCGGGGGATTGCGACCCGCCACTGACGATCGAATATGGAACCCGCCGCCTACTCCGTTGAGGCGGGGGACATCCGGCGTCTGTTATATTTGTCTACTTATCTATACGAACAGGCTCATTATCTGATTACTTATATCTATGCCTTTTTCAGTGAGTCTGAGGCCTCTTCTGTCCATTATGAGGCATCCGCTCTCGGCAAACTTCTCTGCTTCTTGTTTCGCGTCTGCGAACACAGTCCAAAACTCCTGCTCGCTTTTGCACAATTCTTTATAGCTGATGCCTTCTTTTCGTCTGAGTCCTGTGAAGACCGCCTCGCTTATATTATCGAACGTCGTATTTACATTTTCCTCATCAAACAGAGGCTTATTCGGCAGAGAGTCTTCATCAGAATATGCCCTCAGATACTCTTCAATATCCGATACATTCTTATATCTCACTCCGCCTTCAAACCCGGCGGCTCCGAGTCCGCAGCCTATATACTCCGACATATCCCAGTATAGCGAATTGTGCCTTGATCTGAATCCGGGCTTTGCGAAATTGCTTATCTCGTAATGCTCGTACCCTGCTCCTTTCAGCAGGCGGCAAATCTCATGATAAGTCTCCCTATCCTCTTCATCGGTAACTTCGATTATATCGCCATTATCCGCCATCTCGTAAAACGGCGTACCCTCTTCCATCTGAAGGCTGTAACATGAGATGTGCTCAGGCTTAAGTTTTATTAAGTGCCTTGCATCTAAAAGCGCGTCTGCCTTGCTCTCTCCGGGCACCGAGAATATGAGGTCGAGGTTTATGTTATCGAAGCCTGCTTTCCCGGCCAGCCTCACATCGCGCTCTACTTCCTCTGCGGAATGTATTCTCCCGAGGAAGTGAAGCCTGTTATTATCCGTAGACTGCACACCCATAGAAAGCCTGTTAAATCCCATCTCCCTATATGCTTTGAGTTTGCTGAGAATACTTTCATCAGAAGAGCCGAGTGTGCCCGGATTGACTTCGATTGTAATCTCTGGATCGGGTTTTACATCTAAGCATTCAAACACCGTCTGCAGTATATCCCTCATTTGTGAAACTTTGAGTACGGATGGCGTGCCTCCTCCTATATATATTGTCTCTACGGAAGGGCGTCCTGCAGATTTCAGCTTGATTTCGTTTATCAAAGCCTTCACATAATCCTGCTTTGTTTTATCATCCGCATTGAATGATAAAAAAGCGCAGTAATTGCACTTTTTTACACAAAACGGTATGTGAATGTATAAACCCTTACTTGGCATCGTCTAATTTCAGGACCTCCGTGAATGCCTCCTGCGGCACTGTTACGGTACCGAACTGGCGCATTCTCTTCTTTCCTGCCTTCTGCTTTTCGAGGAGTTTCTTCTTACGCGATACGTCGCCGCCGTAGCACTTGGCCAGTACGTCTTTTCTGTATGCACGTACGGTTTCTCTGGCAACTATCTTCTGTCCGATTGCAGCCTGGATAGGGACTTCGAACTGATGTCTCGGAATAATCTCTTTCAGCTTCTCGCAGATTCCTCTGCCCTTGGCCTGTGCGGATTCCTCCGGAACTATCGTAGACAGTGCGTCAATGAGCTCGCGGTTAAGAAGAATATCCAATTTAACCAGCTTGGCCGGCTGATATCTTACGAATTCATAATCAAGTGATGCGTAACCGCGTGTCCTGGACTTAAGTGCGTCGAAGAAATCGTAGATAACCTCGTTCAGAGGTAGTTCGTATCTGAGCTGCACTCTCGTCTTGGTCAGGTACTCCATATCCAGCATCTTTCCGCGCCTTCCCTGGCAGAGAGTCATAATTGAGCCGACGTAATCGTTAGGAGTCATTATCTCCGCTTTTACTATTGGCTCTTCTATGTGGTCTATCTCCACAGGATCAGGCAGATTGGACGGATTCTGAATATCCAAAACAGTGCCGTCTTTCATTACGACTTTGTATACTACCGAAGGAAGCGTCGTGATGACGTCCAGGTCAAACTCACGGGAAAGTCTCTCGGTGATTACATCCATGTGAAGAAGCCCGAGGAAGCCGCAGCGATAACCGTAGCCGAGTGCTGCAGAGTTTTCAGGTTCGAAGTTGAATGCCGCATCGTTTACCTGGAGTTTTTCCAGCGCATCCTTTACGTTCTCATACTTCTCTCCTTCTGCCGGGAATATACCGCAGTAAACCATTGACTGAGCTTTCTTATATCCCTTAAGAGGCTCTTCTGTCGGATTGTCTGCAAGAGTAATGGTGTCTCCGACTCTGGCGTCGGCCACCTGCTTAATGGAGCCGCAGATATATCCTACTTCTCCCGCCTTAAGCTCGTCTGCCGGAATCATGCCCGGTATGCAATAACCTACTTCGGTTACTTCATAGTTTTTACCGGTGTTCATCATGCGGATGATGTCTCCGCGCTTTACCTTTCCGTCGAAGATTCTCGTATATATAACTACGCCTTTATAGCTGTCGTAGTATGAATCGAATATGAGTGCCTTAAGTTTTCCGTCAGGATCTCCCTTAGGAGGCGGAATTACTTCCACCAGTTTCTCCAGCATCTCATCGATGCCCAGTCCTGTCTTGGCCGAGATTTCCGGAGCCTCAGATGCATCGAGTCCTATGATGTCTTCTATCTCGGCTCTGGCGTCTTCCGGGCGGGCAGAATCGAGGTCCATCTTATTAAGCACCGGCAGTATCTCCAGGTCTTCATCGAGCGCCAGATACACATTGCCAAGGGTCTGTGCCTCTACTCCCTGCGTGGCGTCCACTACAAGCACTGCTCCGTCGCACGCAGCGAGTGAGCGCGACACTTCGTAGTTAAAGTCCACGTGGCCCGGCGTATCTATCAAGTTCAGAATGTACTCCTGACCGTCATTGGCCTTATACAAAAGCCGGGTCGTCTGGAGCTTGATAGTGATGCCGCGCTCGCGCTCGATATCCATATTATCCAGATACTGCTCTTTCATGTCGCGAGCCTCCACCAGGCCCGTCTTCTCTATGAGGCGGTCTGCCAAGGTGGATTTTCCGTGGTCTATATGTGCTATTATGCTGAAGTTTCTAATATTATTCAGGTAACTCATTTGCTATAACTTTTTTTCTCCTTATAATGCTTTTTCTTTCTTGCTGCCAGGCTTTCTCTTTTTATTGCCCTTACGCTTTTTCGTGTACTCCACGCACATCATGGTGAGGTCGTCGAACTGCTCCGCTTCCTTAACGAAATCGTCTACGGCCTGATGCACATTGGCAAGGATCTCCTCAGGCGGAGCCCCGGGTCTGATATTGAGAGCGTCCACCATCCTGTCGGTACCGAAGAGTTCTTCCTTGGAATTCGTGGCTTCAGGAACTCCGTCTGTGTACAGGAAGATCTTGTCTCCCGGCTCGAGTTTGAGTTCGTAGTCGGTGTATTTCATGCCTTCCATGCCGCCGATTACAAAGCCGTGCTTATCTTTCACCAGCTCGAAATCCGAGTCCGCCTTCATAAGAGCCGGATACTCATGTCCCGCATTGGCTGCAGTCAGTTTTCCGGTAGAAAGCTCAAGGATACCAAGCCATACCGTAACAAACATCTCCATATCGTTGCTTGAGCAAATCGATTCATTGGCCTGCTCTAAAATCTCAGAAGGAGAGATTCCGATCATCGCCAGATTCTTTATGATGCTCTTGGCAACCATCATCATGAGTGCGGCAGGTATGCCCTTTCCTGAAACGTCTGCCATAACGAGTCCGAGATGGTCATCATCTATGAGGAAAAAGTCGTAGAAATCTCCTCCCACCTCTCTGGCCGCCTCCATGGTGGCATATATGTCAAAGTCATCTCTGTCAGGGAAGGCCGGGAAGGTGTTCGGAAGTACGCTTACCTGTATCTGCTTGGCAGTGTCGAGTTCCGAAACAAGCCTTTCCTTTTCAGCCTTTTCCTTATGTATTGCCTCCATGCGTTTCTCTGTCCGTCTGACAGCGTATCTTACGACACAGAATACGCCGAGCAGTGCCAAAGCACCCGCCAGTACGTAAAACCACTTTTTTTCGTAGTATGACTTAGCCTTGTGTATACCACAGGTGATGTTTCTGACTTCATGTCCGGTGCTATCCAATATCTCCATCTTGAACTTGTAATTTCCGCCCCTCAAGTTGGTATATGTCACAGGGGCCATCTCACTTCTGTTAACGGTAGTTGCAGAAGTATCGAAGCCTTCAAGCTCATAGCTGACCAGCGGATCGCTCAGTGAATAATTGAACACATAAGGATATATCGTCAATTTCATGACCTTCTCAGGAATATTGAAACTGCCTGATTTGTCGGGGTACAGCCTCTTGCCGTCCGCATCCACAAACGGAACCGAAGCCTTCATCGCACCGCTGTAATCCTCGGTATCGTTGATATCTACCCTGGTCACATTGCTGCTGCCCGCTATATAAAGCACACCTTCATCGGTAAGCTCACTGTATGAGTTGGAAGTTGTTATGCAAGGCAAACCGTTCGATGTCGAATAATACGTAGGGTTTTTTACTTTATTGGCCAGAAGCTTTTCTTTAGACTCTATGTATAGTCCGTCGCCGCTGAGCACCCACATGTTTCCGTTTGCATCTTCATACATATCGAAATTATTTGTTGAAGGGAATGTGGTAATCGTGAACAGTTCATAATCACTTCTGAGATATGCCAGCGATGTTCCGCAAATCACCCAGTAAACTCCGTGTTTTTCGTCTTTTTTGATTCGCATTACCGCGCCGGATGTAAGGCCTTCCGATTTATCGATATTCTTTATACCTTCATCGCCGATGATGTATATACCGCCACCGTCAGATCCGACCAGAATATCTCCGTTTTCGCCTTCGCATACATTGAGTATTTCGGTATTATCGATCCCCTCTTCTTCTCCGTATCCACCGACGACTTTACCGTCTTTAAGGATATTTACCCCACCGCTGCAGGCCACGAGATAGGAACCGTCTTCTCTCTCATATACCATTCTTATCAGATCAGAATAAAGACCGTCGTCGGCAGAATAAGCTGTGACTTCTCCGTTGTCGTAGCACAGGAGCCCGTGTGAGCGCCAGGTGGAAATCCATATTCTGTCCTTGCTGTCTCGAATTATCGATCTGATTCTGCTTCCTTTAAGAAGCTCCATAAGATCAAGTGAGCCCAGGTCTTCACCGGATGCAGTCACTGCTTTGGTCAGCGGTATTTCTTCCACCACACCTTTTTTATCTACTGCCAGAAGTCCGGTGTCTGTTCCGACCAAAAGCTTATTGTCCATCTCGCAGGTGGTATTGGCCACAATCTCTCCAAGGTGGTAGGCTTCCGCCATATTGGAGAATCTGTTAGGCACCACTTTCATAACGCCCTGCCTTGTGGACGTAAACCAAAGGTTACCGGCAAAGTCAGTAAATATGGCAGAGACGGAGCTGCTCATAGGAAGCCCGTCAACAACATGAATGCCTTTATCATCCAAAACTCCCAGACCGTTTCTGGCGCAAACCCAAATCTTGTCGTTTATGTATTCGAAATTTGTTACCTGAGAAAGCGGAGATATATCTATTTTCTTCATTTTCCCTATTCCCGACTGAGGATTGCCGTATCTCATCTCGGAATTCCCCATCTCCAGGTAAACATATCCTCTGCGCTTAGGATCCGGAAGCACGGAATTAGCACCTTCACCGCCGATTTCGTCCTTGCTGAAGAATCGAATGATATTTCGGTTGTAAACGATGAACAAATCTCCGTTGTTGGAGAGTCCGTAAATGTTATCATCTGTGGACAAGAGCAGCTGCTGGATGTACTGTCCTTTCAGCCTCTCATCTTCAAGAACTGTGAGTTTTAAATCTTTGTCGATTATGGCAATTCCGCCCGTTGTTGCTACGTAGAAATCACCGTACTTGTCTTCGACTATAGAGCGCACTGATTCCGAAGGGAGTCCATCGGTCAGCTTCCATCTTTTAAACTCTCCCTTGTCATTCATCATAACAAGGCCGCTGTCATTTGTTCCTACCCAAAGCCTGTTCTGACTGTCCACGAGCAGGCATTTGACGCTGGCGATAGGGAAATCAGGTCCGTTCATCTTCACGAAGTCATTTCCATCATATCGAATCAGGCCGCCATAGCTTCCGATCCATATGAAGCCTTCTTCGGTCTGCGCTATATCATTGGCATCATTTGTAGGGAGTCCGTTTGAATTATCATAAAGAATGGCGGCGTATCCTTGCTCGAGTTCGCTCGGGTCCACAGCCACCTTCGTATTTTTAACCGTATTATTTTCGTTTCCGTAAGAAGAAGTGCAGAGAAGGGCAGCAAAACAAAGCAGGGCGATAATCACGCTCAAAACATTAGTAATTATTACTCTCCCGCCCCTTTTGCTATTTCTTTCCATACACAATAAATATACCACATCAAAGGGCTTTAAACCATTAAGGGAGACAATAAAAAACAACCGGGAGACACTCCGGTTGTCTGCGCATTTAACTTATACGCTGTGTGGGGACGGGTGAGATTACTTTGCGCTGAGCGCGTTCAGTTTTCTCTCGAATCTGCCAATCTTACGTGAAACTGTGTTCTTGTGAAAAGTGCCCTTAGCTGCGGCCTGCATGAGTTTCTTTTCAGCGTGCTTAAAAGCCTCCTGAGCCTTAGCCTGATCACCGGATTCAACCGCTGCGAGGAATGCCTTCTCAGCTTCCTTTACGTGGTTCTTAACTCTGGTGTTACGAGCTGTCTTCTTGTCGATTACGCGGATTCTTTTCTTTGCGGATTTAATGTTTGCCATTATCTTACCCCACTTTCTTTTCGTAATGCATTAATTCGCAAGCGCTATTATATGCTACTTGCCCTGATAAAACAAGAGCTTTTTGCCTAAATCTCAATATTTTCACGGTCAATCTATGTTACAATTAGCCATCGGGCATATGCCCGTTTCATTATGCCGAATCATCTTTTAAAATCGGAATGAAATGAGGAGGGTATTATGATGTTCGGACATGAAAAAATCGAATTTTTACATCTGCCGACACCTCTTGAAAAGTTGGCAAACGTATCTGAAGATATCGGTGTGAATGTTTACTGCAAGCGAGATGATCTTACAAATCTCGCCACGGGCGGCAACAAGCTGAGGAAGCTCGAATACTTCCTGAAGGATGCAATCGATCAAGGTTCCACTATGCTCATAACAGAAGGCGGAGCGCAGACTAATCACGGCAGACTTACGGCAGCCGTCGCAGCCAAATACGGTCTTAAATGCGCCATCGTTACCGAAGATGAGTATCCGGGTGAGATAAGCGCCAACCTCCTTTTGGACGGTATGCTCGGCTGCCCTGTCTACTTCGTAAAGGATATGAAAAGCGGCAGACAGGCTGTAATAGATAAATATGAGGCTGAAGGAGAAAAGGTTTATTATATTCCTATGGGCGGCTCCAATGAGCTCGGCATCCTGGGCTATGCCGAGGCAGCCATGGAGCTGAACGACCAAGCCAAGGAGCTCGGTATAGATGATGCCACAATATTTGTCACGGTCGGAAGCCTCGGCACTTACCTCGGTATGCTGGCCGGTCTTAAGAAGTGCAATTCAAAGCTTAAGCTCAGGGGTATCAACGTCCTTCCATATCCCGGAGATGGCTCGGATAAAGAAAACCTGCTTGCCTATATGCACGATTATTTTGATCGCATCTGCGATTTCTACGGAGATGACTTCGTATATACGAAGGAAGATTTCGGTTCTATCGATTTTGATATCTCCACGGATTACATCCACGGCGCATATAATAATGCTATCGAGGAAGTAAGGGATGTCATGTATTACCTGGCGCGTAAGGAAGCGATTATTATCGATCCTTGCTACACGGGAAAGACCTTCGAGGCGGTTGTCGCAGAAGCAAGGCGCGGCAGGATTAAGCCGGGAGAAAATATAATATTCATGCACACCGGCGGACTACCGGGCATATATACAAAACACCACAGGAAAGAGATGGAAAAAGAACTCAAATCTTTCATGCATACAAACGAATTCTAGATTGAGGAAAACAAATTTTAATGACAGAAAATAATGTACGCAGAGTTTTAAAAGAAGACGGCAGTGACGCCACAAAGACACCGACTTCTTTAAGTAATAATCCGAAAGGCGGAAGAAGGAAGAGCGGCGGAAATAAAAAACGTCCCGTCCGCAAGAGGGGCTCGGATAAGCGCAAGGCTTACAATAAATTCACACTTATTGTAGTTCTGGCCTGCATTTTGGTAATAGCAATATTGGTGATTAAGGTGGTTTCATATATAGGAGGAATATCGCACTTAAAACTCAGTGATAAGGGCTTTAAGCACAGTAAGCGCTATGAAAAATGTGCCAAAATAAAAGGCATAGATGTCTCGGAGTTCCAGGATGAGATTAATTGGAAAAAGGTAAAATCTTCCGGCGCCGACTTCGTCTTTATTCGCGCGGGATACAGAAGTTCTGAGACCGGAGATCTGAAAGAAGATGCGGATTTCAGAACTAATATAAAAGCTGCCAACAAATCCGGCATTATGGTCGGCGCTTATATATTCTCGCAGGCTTTAAATAAAAAAGAAGCCAAGGAAGAAGCAGACTATCTCATGGATCTCGTAAAACGCTATGATATAGATATGCCTCTTGTCATAGACTATGAGCTGTATTCCGGTGGTCGTTTGGAAAAAGCAATCTCGGATGGCGACCTCTTTGCCGCCGGCCAGTTCAATGACATAGTTGAGACCTTCTGCAGGGAAGTTGAAAAGGAAGGCTATGAGTCCGCCGTCTACGGTAACTACGACATGTTCACCAACTATATGGATGCAACGCTCATAGATAAGGATAACAATCTCTGGGCCGCTCAGTATGGCGGCTCCTGCGATGTAAAAGCCGACTACCGGTTCTGGCAGGCCACTGATTCTGTCAAACTGGACGGCATCGAAGGCGGCGTGGATATGGACTTCTGGTACTTAGAGCCGGGCAAGGCCTACCCTACACGCGCCAAAGGGAAAAAGAAGCAGACCTCGGTCGGCAAATGCGATGTGGAGTTCAAACATGAATCCACCAAGTTGAAAAACCACAGAGCGGAACCGGAGCTGAAGGTCTTCAATAAGGACGGAAAGAAGCTCAAGAAAGGCAGAGACTATGATCTCTATTTCGTAAACAATACGGAAGAAGGCACGGGCTACGCGGTGATACGCGGAAAGAAGAAGTATAAAGACTGGATGGCCGTGCCGTTCACAATAGAATAGCAAGGACAATAAAAATGTACCCGCTCGCACTATTATATGCATTGCGGGTACTTTTTTCTTCACTCTATTTCTATTGCTACAGGGCAGTGATCACTTCCGTATACATCTGTCAGAATCTCAGCATCCTTTAATCTGTCCTTCAGACGCTCCGAGATTATGAAATAATCAATTCTCCATCCTGCGTTTCTCTCTCTGGCCTTCATGCGGTATGACCACCAGGAGTAGGTAACTGTCTCAGGATAAAGATGGCGGAACGTGTCCGTAAAACCTGCGGCCAGGAGCGCCGTCATCTTTCCGCGCTCCTCATCTGAAAAACCTGCATTGCCTCTGTTAGGACCCGGGTTTTTCAGATCGATCTCGTTATGTGCCACATTGAGATCGCCGCAGTAGATAACCGGTTTTTTCTTATCCAATGCCACCATGTATTCTCTCATCGCATCTTCGAATTCACATCTGTAGTCTATGCGCGCAAGTCCGTCCTGTGCATTAGGTACATAACAGCATATGAGATAGAAATCAGGATATTCCAATGTTATTACACGGCCTTCATCATCGTGGTCTCCCTCTATTCCGTAAGCTACGGAGATAGGCTCTCCCATCGATTCCTTTACGAATATAGCTGTGCCCGAATATCCTTTACGCTCTGCGTAGTTGTAGAATTCGTAATACCCTTCGGGATGAAAGTCTGCCTGTCCTTCCTGCATCTTTGTTTCCTGCAGGCAGAAGAAGTCGGCATCAATCTCCCTGAAGATATCCTCGAATCCTTTTTTCAGCACGGCCCTGAAGCCGTTAACATTCCAACTTACAAATTTCATATATCACCTTAGAATTTCAATTTATCGAATTTAGACTTCTTAGGATATGCGCTGTCTCCGAGTTTTTCGGACAGCTCCTCCACAGCCTTCTTCTGGTTGCGGTTCAATTTTGTCGGGATCTCAACATTTACCTTAACATAGAGGTCACCCTTCCTTCCCGTCCTCGGATTCGGCACTCCCTTTCCTTTAAGTCTGAAGGAGGATCCGTTTTGAGTTCCGGCCGGAATCGTGTAGCTGTAGCTTTCTCCGAATCCCGGAACCTGAACCTTGGCACCGAGGGCTGCCTGTTCAAATGTGATAGGCATGTCGAGGTAGAGATCATCTCCCCTTCTCTTGTATGTGCTGTGAGGCCTTACGTTTACTACGATGTAAAGGTCTCCGTCAGGTCCGCCGTTGATTCCCGGCTCTCCCTGTCCTCTGAGTGTGATGATGCTGTCTGAATCAACACCGGCAGGGATGTCCACCTTGATCTTAACGTTCTTATGCTTTCTTCCCGTTCCGTTGCAATCCGTACACGGTGTCTCTACAATCTGACCGCTTCCGCCGCACTTAGGGCAAGTCGAGATATTCTGAAAGCGTCCGAAAGGTGTGTTGCTGACCTGAGTGATCTGTCCCGTACCTCCGCACTGGTCGCAGGTCTTCTTATTGGTTCCCGGCTTAGCACCTGAACCGTTGCAAGTCTTACACTTAACATCCTTCGGTATCTCAATCTGCTTGGAGCATCCGAATACAGCCTCGGTAAAGTCGATGGTTATAGTCTTTTGAAGGTCGTTACCCTTCTGGGCACCGCCGCGGCGCGCGGAAGTTCTTCTTCCTCCGCCCATGCTGCCGAACATGTCGAAGATATCTTCGAAGCTCATGCCGCCCTGGCCGCCATCGCCGCCAAAACCGCCGAATCCTCCACCGAAGTTTCCGAATCCGCCAAATCCTCCGAAACCACCCTGGCCGGCACCGAAATTAGGGTCCACGCCTGCGTGTCCGAATCTGTCATATTTATCTTTCTTGTCCGGGTCTGAAAGTATCTCGTATGCCTCGTTGGCTTCCTTGAATTTTTCTTCGGCCTCCTTATCTCCCGGATTCTTATCCGGATGATATTTCATTGCCAATTTATGGTAAGCCTTCTTTATCTCGGCATCCGAGGCCCCTTTACTGACCCCGAGGACTTCGTAATAGTCCCTCTTTTCTGCCATCTCTGATATATCCTTTCAAAGCGGTTCCGCTGTCGATCTCATTTTTGATCGTCCTTGTGAAAACCGCGTAATTTTCTAATCATCAGATTCCGCCGTAAGGCCAAACCCTGCGGCGGAATCATCTTTCTTCTATTACTCTTCGTCGTCTACCACTTCGAAGTCGGCATCTACCGTGCCGTCATCTGAGCTGCCTGCAGATGCTCCTGCATCAGCGCCCATGCCCGGGTCGAATCCTGCAGCGCCTTCAGCACCGCCTGCAGCCTGAGCCTCCTGATAGATTCTGGTGGAGATAGGATAGAAAGCGTTTGTGAGTGCTTCCATCTTAGTTTTCATGCCTTCTACATCGTCGGCGTCGATTGCTGCCTGCAGGTCTTCCTTAGCTGTGTTAACTGCAGCCTTTTCGTCCTCAGTTGCCTTGTCGCCGAGATCTGCAAGCTGCTTGTCGATTTCAAAGATCAGACCTTCCGCCTGGTTCTTTGTCTCTACAGCTTCCTTCTGCTTCTTATCTTCTTCTGCATACTGCTCAGCTTCTTTGATCTTAGCGTTGATCTCATCCTCTGAGAGCTTAGTAGAAGAAGTGATAGTGATCTTCTGCTCTTTTCCTGTGGCCATATCCTTAGCAGATACGTTTACGATACCGTTGGCATCGATATCGAATGTAACTTCGATCTGCGGAATTCCACGTGGAGCCGGCGCAATACCCGTGAGCTGGAATCTGCCCAGTGTGATATTGCCTGCAGCCATTTCACGCTCACCCTGCATTACGTGGATGTCTACTGCCGTCTGGTTGTCTGCAGCTGTCGAGAAGATCTGGCTCTTCTTTGTAGGAATAGTCGTATTTCTCTCGATGAGCTTTGTGGCAACTCCGCCGAGTGTCTCGATGGAAAGTGACAGCGGTGTAACGTCGAGTAGCAGAATGTCGTTTACTTCACCTGTAAGTACTCCGGCCTGAATTGCAGCACCGATGGCTACGCATTCGTCAGGGTTGATGCCCTTGAACGGATCCTTACCGGTTACCTTCTTAACTGCTTCCTGTACAGCCGGGATTCTTGTGGAACCGCCGACAAGGATTACCTTCTCGAGGTCTGCAGATGTAACGCCCGCATCCTTCATAGCCTTATGCATAGGCTCGATAGTTCTGTCTACCAGGTCCTTTGTGAGCTGATCGAATCTTGCTCTTGTTACGTCCATATCCAGATGGAGCGGACCTGCATCGCTTGCTGCGATAAACGGCAGATTTACCTTAGTTGTCTGTGCGCTTGAAAGCTCTTTCTTAGCCTTCTCAGCAGCCTCTTTCAATCTCTGGAGAGCCATCTTGTCCTCTCTGAGGTCAACTCCGTTCTCCTTCTTGAAGCTGTCTGCGAGGAAGTCTACGAGAGCATTGTCGAAGTCGTCACCACCGAGCATGGTGTCTCCGTTTGTTGCAAGTACTTCAAATACTCCGTCGCCGAGTTCAAGGATGGATACGTCGAATGTACCGCCGCCCAGGTCGTATACGAGGATCTTGTGAGATCCGCTGTCCTTGTCCAGGCCGTATGCGAGGGATGCAGCTGTCGGCTCGTTGATGATTCTCTTAACATCGAGTCCGGCAATCTTACCTGCGTCCTTTGTAGCCTGCTTCTGAGCATCTGAGAAGTAAGCCGGAACTGTGATTACAGCCTCGTTTACCTTCTCACCGAGATATGCCTCTGCGTCTGCTTTCAGTTTCTGCAGGATCATTGCTGAAATTTCCTGCGGTGTGTAGTCTTTTCCGCGAAGATTTACTTTGTAATCTTCACCCATGTGTCTTTTGATCGAAGATACAGTGCCTTCAGGCTCCGTGATCGCGATTCTCTTGGCGGTCTCACCTACGAGTCTCTCTCCGCTCTTTGTGAAAGATACTACGGATGGTGTAGTTCTCATACCCTCAGAGTTAGTGATAACTGTAGGTTCGCCACCTTCAAGTACTGCTACGCAGCTGTTGGTTGTTCCCAAATCAATTCCTATTACTTTACCCATTTTTATTTCCTCCTATTTAACATAGATTTATTAGCTGTTTAATTGGAGTGGCCAACAAGGCCTCTCCGAACTTTTTCTATCTTTTATTAACTGCTACCATTGACGGTCTGATAACTCTGTCGTTAAGTGTGTATCCCTTTTGCATTACTTTGCTGATCTTACCGTCTTCATACTCATCCGTGCTGTCCGTCATTACGGCATTGTGATAATTCGGGTCAAAGTCCGCACCGAGAGCCTCTATTTCTTTAAGGCCTGCCTTTTCCAGCGCCGTCTTCAGCTGAGTAAATATGAGCTCCATGCCCTTGGCATAGTTGGCTACTTCCTCACTCAGCTCAGGAGCCTCAGCCCCTGCACCTTCGGTCTCACCACCGAGAGCTCTTTCGAAATTATCCACCACCGGCAGTAAATCATTTACGATTCTTTCATTTGCAAATGCGTGAATATCCGATTTCTCCTTAGCGGCACGCCTCTTGAAGTTCTGAAACTCTGCCATCAGACGCATGTAACGCTCTGACTCGACTTCCTCAGGGGATGCCTCTTCCTTTGCAGCTTCCGCATTCTGAGCTTCGGTTGATTCTTCGGCATTTTCATTCTCAGCTTCTGCTTCTGCCTCTGCCGCTTCTTCGGTTTCGTCTTCACCCGAGACTTCTTCCGGCTTTTCGTTAAAGTCTTCTATTTTTATCTTCTTTTTCTTTTCTTCAGACATTATTCTTCGTCTTCCTTTCGTTCTGAGCCGTCCGTCAGTTTAAACGTCTCGCTCAGATTATTTGTCAAATATTCCATGATCGATGTGATCTCACCGTATTTCATTCTGGTCGGTCCGATAACTCCGATTTTGCCCACCAGCTTGCCGTCAACATGGTATGTGGCGGTAATAAGTGTGCAGTCTTTCAGCGAATCATTTTCCTCACCGATTGTGACCACAACGCCGTCATCACGCGCCAGCATCTTCTGTGTAAACCAGTCTTTTCGGGCGAAGAGTTCCATGAAGTCACGCGCTCTGTCGATGCTGGAATACTCCGGAAGGTTGAAGATGTTCGTCATACCTTCCATATAGAGGTTTACGTTCAACATGTCTTCAAGTGTCTTCATGAAGCTCGGCATTACATTGCCTCTGAGCTGGCCCATGGCCTCTATGTCCGTACCCACATCTTCGATGATGTCGCTCTTAAGCGCATCGTCCAATGTGCGTCCCTTGTACTGCACAGTCATGTTCTTACTGAGAAGTTCCAGCTGCTCCTGCGTGCAAGGGCAATTTATCCTCAGCGTAGTATTTGTTACGTTGCCACTCTCTCCGACTATCATGAGGATGAGTGTTCTCTCATCTACCGGCATCAGCCTGATGAAACTGATGGTCTCATCGTTGGTAGCCGGTGTCATGGCAAACGATGCCAGATTCGTGATTTCAGATAAGAGCTCTGCGGCATGTCTAATGGTTCTGTCAAACTCATCGCGGCTGGCGTCGAGTCTCTCATTTATCATCTTCTTCTCTTTGGCGGAGAGATTCTTTTTCTTCATCAGAGTGTTTACATACAGTCTGTATGCCTTATCTGACGGTACTCTTCCTGCCGATGTGTGAGGATGTGTTAAGTAACCCATTTCCTCCAGGTCCGACATCTCATTTCTTATAGTCGCAGGGCTGACTCCGAGGTCATATTTCTTTGCGATTGATCTCGAACCGACAGGCTCTGCGTTCTCAACATAATCATTGATAATCGCCTGCAGTATCTGTAATTGTCTTTCGCTAAGATCCATGATTTATCCTCCCTGTTTGTATTTTTGTCTGTTAGCACTCACATGGTTAGAGTGCTAATTTCCTTTATCAATATACTCGCTTTTATGCAATATGTCAACTGTTTTTACTTACATTTTTTATAAAGAAAAAGAGCCCGCAGGCTCTTATATTTTTAAGGTTCTCCGATGATATGGCCAAGGAAGTAAGGCAATTGTTTCTGCCACCAAGGCCAGTCGTGGTTTACGTCATAGCCCCAGTAATCGGCCCAGTGGTTTACACCTTTTTCCTCCAGAACTACGTGAAGTTCATTGAGGTCCTCTCTCATATCATCCTCCCAGGCGCCCTGCCCTGAGCAGAATATGATGGCACTGTTATTGTACAGCTCTATCCACGGATGGTCAGCAGGCATTCCCTTCAGGAATTCTATAGGCGAATTCGCATAAGTGAGATCGTCCTTGTACTCATGGAAGAAAAGATTGCTGTCATACACTCCGCTGAGTGCGATCATGCCGCAGAAGAGGTCAGGTCTTCTGAAAAAGAAATTGGCAGCGTGGGCAGCTCCCATGCTACAGCCCGTTGTGAGAGCGCGCTCACCGTTTTTAAGATACTTAGGTGCGAGCTCATCAGTCACGTAGTGGAACCATCTTTCCTGCTGCTCTATCCTGTAGCGAGGGTCTCCCGTCTCATCGGACCAGGTCTCCTCATCTATGCTGTCTACGCATATGACTCTGAGTTTTCCTGACTCAATCCACGGAGCGACGGTGTCTATCATACCGAAGTTTCGGAAATCATAGGTATGCCCGCTCTGCGGCGCAAAAGCAAACATGAGGTGTCCGCTGTCTCCGAAGACCGCGTGCTCCATATCGCGGCCGAGTATCTCGCTGTATTCCTTATAGTAATAATCGTTCATTTATAATCGTTTCCTTTCAATACTCTGTCACCATGAGGCTGTATAGATACGACTGCTTATGTTCTCTGGTGTATGTATGTGATGAATTCATGTGCGGCCGCATCGTCTTCAACATGTGCTGTGTACATTTGGTTTCCCATAGCACCTGAGAGTATGTCGGGCATTCTTTCGCACATTACCATATTATCGCCATAGCGCGCCATAATATCTTCATGGCTGTGAACGTACTCGCGCCCGTCCTTACGGCTGGCATAAACGCATACGTGATCGTCTCCGCTCGGCGGGGTCAGCCTCTTATCGTCTGTCACCATCTCTGCATATATCTGATACACATCGGTCGAGTGAGCGTAGTTCATCATGTCCGTTGTATAGCCGCCCGCCGGTCTCATATTAACTTCGAGCCCTACGAAATCCCCTGCTTTTCCAAGTTTCGGCCTTGCTGTGGCAAGTTTAAAGAATTCAAAATGTATGAATCTGTTCTTCACTCCGAATGCCTTGAGCGCACGCCTTCCTGCATCACGAAGTTTCTCAGGCAGCTCTGCCATAACGTAATATGACAGATCCGGACCTCCTCCTACTATGTCGGCAATCGAAGGCGGGAACCAATTAGAAGATTCGAAAAGCGGCTCTCCGTTCGAATCGCAGATGGCGTCGTATGAATAGATATTGCCTTCAATAAACTCTTCCATGAGATACGGCACATCAGGCTTTCTTTCAAAGAATCCGTCGAGCTCTTTATCATTTGTAATCTTCCATGAGTCAGCCGCACCGACTCCGTTGTCCGGTTTCACAAATACAGGGTAGCCTCCGATCTCCTTTAAGAATTTCAGCACTCCTTCTTTGTCTTCTATCTTGTGGCATCTGGCTGTAGGAATGCCGGCCTTCTCATAGAAAGGCTTCATTCCGGATTTGTGTTTCCAGCTCTGAAGATGCTCAGGATGAACACCGGTCTTTATATTGAAATCCTCTCGGATCTGAGCATCCTGCTCCAGCCAGTATTCGTTATTCGATTCTATCCAATCTATCCTTCCGTATTTGGACGCGAAGAATGCGACCGCTCTGTATACCTGGTCGTAATCCTCCATGGTATCTACTTTATAGTATTCCGTCATGGCGCCCTTTAGCTCATTTGAGAGCTCATCATAAGGAGCGTCTCCTATGCATAGCACGTTCACACCTCTGTTTTTCAGGCGGTCGCAGAACTGCCAATATACATACGGGAAATATGGTGATCTGAAAATAAAGTTCATGTTTAGTCCCCTCTTCCTCTTGATTCTTGTCTATGAAAAAGTCTTTGCCGCCGCAAAGACTCATTCATTATACTCCATTTATTTGTAATTGTGCTAATCTTTACCTCAGATACTTGTCTTCAAACTATTTAAATTAATCCGAAGTGGATCAGTGCTTTTTCTATGCCCTCATCATCTACGGATGCAGTGACGTAATCAGCGGCTTTCTTTAGGGCGTCGGTAGCATTTCCCATCGCCACTCCGATGCCGGCATACTCTATCATATCGAGGTCATTTTCTCCGTCTCCGAAAGCCATGGACTGAGTACGCAGCAGTCCCTCTTCATCCAGGAACTTCTGAATGCCTGCAGCCTTTCCTCCCGACTTGGCTATTATATCTATGCCCGTCTCGTTCCAGCTGGTAATTGTGCAGTGATCAAGGAGATTGTCCAGCTTCTTTCTGGTATTCTCATCCACGAAAGCCAGACACTGATATATCTTCTCTCCCTTATATTCACCTATATCCGGAATTGTTCCGTGCGTGGACATCTGAGTCTTTATTACCACGTCGTCTACGTAATTGATGTATCTTGTTTTTTCTCCTATCAGCACGAAAGGCAATCTCCCTGCTTTAAAGATGCTGACAAGTATTTCGACCTCTCCCGGATCTATCTCGTTTCCTGCGAACATCCTGCGTCCCTTTCCGAGGCAGATGTTACCGTTTACCGTGAGAAAGCCGTCGAAGTCTATATCCATAACCGGAAGCTCGGAAAGTTCCGCCCAGGCTCTTCCCGTAGCTACGACTGCTTTGATTCCGTTCTCCTGGGCCTTTTTTATTGCGCGCTTGGTGCTGTTTGAAACAGCGCCTGCCGAGTGTGAAAGCAGTGTCCCGTCTACATCAAAGAAGATTACTTTTATATCTTGTTTATCGCCCTCTTCGTACTCCACTCTGAACATATCCACGAAACCCGTCATATCGAAGACTTCGTAAATGCTTTCGTTCATTCCACTGATGACAATACTGTCATTGGTAGTGAATCTTTTTCGGATAGCCAGGAATACTCTCAGTCCGGATGACGAGATATACTCACATTTGCTCAAATCGAAAACCAGTCTGTTTGTTGCAAGTTCTCCGGTATCCGTTTCTATCGCCTGATTAACGGCACTTGCGAATTCCTCACTTGTCTCTGTATCTATTCTGCCGTGAGGCACGATTATGATCTTGCCGTCATTTTCCTTCTCAACGTACACTCTCATGCTCAGATTTCTCCTCGAATTATCTGTTAGGGTAATCGCTTTTATGTCTAAATGATAATAAAAAGCGACTGCATATTGAATCAGTCGCTTTTTGTCGATTTAAGAGAGGATATTACTTGAACATATCCTTTACTTTATCTACGGCACCCTTAGCTGCAGCCTTTGCCTCATCAGCAAGTCTGTCAACATCTTCTTTGTCGAATTTGCCGTCTTCTCCGAGTACTGTCTTAGCAGCCTTGGAATCTTTTACTTCGTCTTTGAGTCTTTCAACATCGGACTTGTCGAACTTTCCGTCTTCTCCGAGAACTGTCTTTGCAGCTGCAGAGTCCTTTACATCAGCGGCAAGTCTTTCAACGTCAGACTTATCGAACTTTCCGTCCTCTCCGAGAACGTTCTTCTTTGCTTCATCAACTTTAGCTTTTACATCGTTAATATCACTCATAATTATATCCCTTTCTTTATATCGTTACAGTGTTCCTTAAATACCGTACCCGTATATTATAGCACATTTTTACTTTGCTTTTCTCCACCATATCGCTTACCGCCTCACATTAATCTGTAGCTTTACAATAGATGTGAGACTTTCGGAATAGAAAAAAGCGATTGAGTCCGTTAGAATGGTTTTACCCCTAAAACTACCTAACGAAAGGACGT
>CACYFZ010000027.1 GCA_902773835.1 uncultured Eubacteriales bacterium
GTCATCATCGACAATTGTTACGCTATAGGTTCCTGGATCCGGTGCTATATTTGCCGGCTGCACGCAATATGCATACGATCTTGATACACCCGGCTCATCGTCGAGGTCTACTGCCTCACCGTCAATATGCGTTACCCATTTCATAGAGGTATGACCTGTCCATCCGCTTCCATATGTGATGGTCTTGCCATACTTAAGTGTTACCGTCTGTGCTTTTGCAAATGCCACATTAGGGCTTGCCATGACGCATCCCGAGAGAATAAGTGCCATGAGCATGACTCTGGCTATAAACTCTCTGATGCCTTTGTTACTTGTGTTTATCATTTCTTTTTTCTCCTTTCTGCTACATGCACATGAAAGCCAGAATAAATACGGGCAGGCTGATAAGAGCGAAGAGCCCTGTGAAGATCCAAGAGAGCCTATTTGCTGCCTTTTCGCTCAGGTAAAGCTGCATGCCTGCTTCATCACTCACGATGATTACCTCGCTTTGCTTTTTATGGTCTTTGTCTTGTTTCATTGGCAGTCCTTTCCCGCAATCTAGGCATAAAAAAATGCGCCGTGTCTTTTGACTCGACGCGGTATATGCCATCATTGCGTTTAGTATTAATTATTATTAGAGATATATTATTATTCTTCTTCGGATAGTAACTGGTAGTTATAAGAGGAGGGGTTGTAGGGGAGGAGAGCGGAAAAGTGTGTATCACTGTGAATCTTAAAATCGCAGATTTGACTGCTATCTCGCTTCTTCCCGTTCCCTCTGTCTTTCTCTATGTCTTGCATAGAATTCCATCGCCGCAGCCACATAATCCTCCCTCTTAGACATCGGAAGATCTGATGGAAATAGACTGCTGAATCTGTCTGCTCTAAGCACAATCTTTTCCTTCTGATTCGGTTTCTCCTCACTCATGATAGCCTCTATTACTTCAGGACTGAGCTTGCCCTCTTCTGACATGCGTCTCATTCGTATGGTTTGATCATGAGAAGGCGTACAGCTATACATATCCATTAGCTCCCAAAGATGCCCCTGCTGAAGCTTAGGAATATATGAAAGTTCCACTGCCGGCCTCAATGCCATGCTCCCCTCGTCTACCATATCCAGTAGTTCAGGTATGAGCTCCGTTAGGCGGATGTATCTATATATCTGAGCTTGACTGTCCCCCACTTCTTTAGATAAGCCTTCTCCAGAGCGCAACTTTTTATCCACTGGAGAAAAAGTTAAATCATTTCTTTGGCCTTGCCTATTCATCGCATCCAGCCGCATCTTATACGCAAACGCTTTCTCGCTAGGTAATATGGTCGTTCTCTGGAAATTGGACTCTACCATAAATACGGTAGCTTCATCGCGGCCCATCTCCACCACTTCGCATCGCAGCGTATTAAATCCGGCCAATTGAGATGCCCTCAGTCTTCTGTGTCCTGATAGAAGCTCATATCTGCCATCTTCTTTCCTTCGGACAGTGGCAGGTGTAAGGACTCCATTGGCCTTTACAGATTCAGTGAGGTTCATCATATCCTCGTCATCCTTTACTTTGAATGGATGGTCCGGGAATGGATCAATTTCTTCTATAGGTATCTCGTAAATCTTCTTGAGTCTCGCCTCATCCCTTTCCTGCTGATTTGAAAACAAATCATCTAGCGAAGGCAATCTCATCTCTGCATTTCTTTCGTTCTCCAAGCCTGATCACCTCCTTCGTCAGTTCTTCATACGCTATAGCTGCTTTGGAATCTTTATCATAGGAATAAATACTTGCTCCTGCCTTGCTTGCTTCAGCTGCTCTTACCGCTGTAGGTATCTTGGTATCGAAGATGTGTATGTGCATACCATAATTAGTCCTGATAGCATCAATCACATCTCTGGCCAGATTAGTCCTGCTGTCCACAAGAGTCATAACTACCCCGTCAATCTTCAAATTTTCGTTTGTATGGTATTTGACCATATCAATACTCCTAATGAGCTGTGTCATGCCTTTAGCGGGCAAATATTGGGCTTGTACGGGTATTACAACACTGTCTGCAGCTGTGAGAGCGTTCACAGTAAGCATACCCAGTGAAGGCATGCAGTCGACGAGAATGTAGTCGTAATCCGCCTTTACGTAATCAAGCAGATTAGACAAGATTTTCTCTCTGCTCATTGCATTTACAAGCTGTGTTTCCATTGATGACAGATCAAGGTTTGAAGGAATGAGATCCACGCCTTCCCTATGATGTAGAATAGCTCCCTTCACATCTGCACCGTACCTTCCGGTTTCGTTGTACATAAGTCTTCCGAGAGTATTCTCAAGTTCATCAGCATTCCATCCCAGAGAATGTGTTAGGTCGCTCTGAGGATCCGCATCGACTAAAAGAACCTTCTTACCTTGTCTTGCAAGCCCGATTCCCAAATTGAGCGTTGTTGTAGTCTTACCGACGCCGCCTTTCTGATTACATATTGCTATTGTCTTTGACACTAAGCATCACCTTCTAACTTCATCTGGATAGTTTGAGCCATGTCATAAGCAAAGACGGATTTAATAATCAACTGCTCGGATAACTCCAATAGCTCTTCAATTATTTCTTCGAGATTCGGTTCTTCTGCAACAACTTCTTTAAGTCTTATTTTTTTAATCATCGCATTTCCTTCCTCCGGTCTGTGCCGGTTTCAAATAAAAAATGCTCTGCAGCGTATTATGCAGAGCTTGAGTGTTGTCGGTTAGGACACATATTAATCTACGAATTTGAGAAGAAGATCATCTACGGCATCAGTATATCTGCCTTCAGCGATCAATTGATTTTTGAGTTCTACAAGTGCCAAAACTATAATCCTTATTTCATCATATGTGAATTTGAATTTCGGTCTAATCATAATGAGCACCTCCTGTGATTTGATAATACAAGAGGACTCATCCTTTAACAATTCTGCGATTTTGACCCCACTTTTTGACCCCAATTTTACGGCATGAAAGCTATATTTTGGCTTCGATGTAGTTTTATTCGGAAAATGAAAAAACAGCGCAATCCCCTGAAACTACTGGATTTTGCACTGTTTTCAGTTGGAGGCGACACCCGGATTTGAACCGGGGATGAAGGTTTTGCAGACCTCTGCCTTACCACTTGGCTATGTCGCCATATAGATTGAGGGGCTTTTGAGCCCCTCGACCTTCTTGGCTAGGGTAGCAGGATTCGAACCTGCGAATGACGGAATCAGAATCCGTTGCCTTACCGCTTGGCTATACCCCATCAGCGATACTATTGTAGCACACTCAAGTGCCGTATTAAAGAAGAAATTGGGGTGGATGGTGGGATTCGAACCCACGAATACAGGAGCCACAACCCTGGGTCTTAACCACTTGACGACACCCACCATATGGCGACCGGGAACGGGCTCGAACCGTCGACCTCCAGCGTGACAGGCTGGCATTCTAACCAGCTGAACTACCCGGCCGTATTAGGATGGTGGGCGCAATAGGGCTCGAACCTATGACCCCCTGCTTGTAAGGCAGGTGCTCTCCCAGCTGAGCTATGCGCCCCCATCTTGGTAGCGGCGACTGGACTTGAACCAGTGACCTTCCGGGTATGAACCGGACGCTCTAGCCAGCTAAGCTACGCCGCCATAAATGCGCTTTTCTATTTTTACGCGCTCAATTATATTAGCAAATGCATATGATGATGTCAACAATTTAATATAAATATGGTATACTCTGATTCGTTATGACACATCCGAATCCTATCGCATTTGAAATAGCGGGAATTGAAATAAGGTGGTACGGCATTCTGATCGCGCTCGGCATGCTGCTGGCCGTTCTTTTATCGTGTAAAAGATCTTATTATCACGGTCTGAAGGATGAGGATGTTTTGGACGCCTGCCTTTGGATACTTCCGATAGGAGTAATCGGAGCCAGGGTTTATTATGTTCTGTTCAACCTTAAATACTATGACAGTCTGGCTGAGGCCGTAAATATACGTGCCGGCGGGTTGGCTATTCACGGAGGACTGATTTTCGGAATTTTTACAGCAATTGCTGTCTGTAAGTATAAAAAAATACAGCCGCTGAATCTTTTGGATCTTATTATTTCAACCGTCCCTCTCGCACAGGCCATAGGACGCTGGGGCAATTTCTTTAACGGAGAAGCTCACGGCGGTCCGACAGACCTTCCTTGGGGAATAATGGTTGATGGTGAAATGGTCCACCCTACCTTCCTATATGAATCCATATGGTGCCTGCTTCTTTTCATCGGGCTCAGCTATTTCGATAAGAAAAAGCGCAAAGCCCACGGGCAGACCTTTGCGCTGTATTGCATATTTTATTCGATTGAAAGATTTCTCGTGGAAGCGCTTCGTACGGACAGCCTTATGATAGGTCCTTTCAAGCAGGCCCAGGTAATAAGTCTTTGCGCAATAGTCTTCGGAATCGCGCTCTACAAATACTCATCAAAGCACTTTCATATAGCAGAAAAAAAGCTTGAGGCCTAAAACGGCTTATGATAGATCCGACAGAATCTTGAAGTGATTCTTATGAAAATCTATCAAACCTTCATCTCGCATCTTTCCGAGTTCCTTTGAAAGTGCTGTCCTGTCAACATTCAGATAATCTGCGAGCTGCTGCCTGTCAAAAGGTATGCAAAAGCTCGTCTTTTTTTCTTGTATATATACACTTCCGAGATAGGCCATCACCTTTCCTCGTATGGTCCTCGGAGATGTGTGAAAATTTCTTCCCGAGAGCATCAGATTCTTTTGCATTGATATTTTCAGGAGATTTGCGGTAAGTTTTGAAATCCACGCTTCGGATTTACTGCTGAGTTGGCGTAGCTTCCCTATCGAGAGAAATACAACAAAGCAAGCTTCATTTGCCACTACATCGACCAATAGCGGCTCATCTGAGAGCATTCCGTAAGTTTCGGCAAAGAAACCTCCCGCGCCGACATGACTCAGTATGGTTTTATTCCCCCAAATGTCATTGTTCTCAATGGTAACGCTGCCTTCCGTAATAAGTCCCATCCTATCCGTTGTCTCACCCGCGTGAAGTATTACAGCGCCTTTTTTATATTTCTTTTCCGTCGCCCCAAGGCCTTTCAAAGCCATATCTACTTCGGCATCGGAAAGTCCGTGAAAGATCAGTGCTTCCTTTAAGATATCCCTATCCATACAGCTCCTCTTTCAGTTTTTCAACTATTTCAATATCCGAAGGCAGCCATTTGACACTGCTGAGACTATCTTTATCAAGCCATTTCGCTGCCTCGTGTTCAACGAGCTGCACATCTTCGCTGATAAGTTCACATAGGTAACATGACATTATCATGTGAAACTTCGGATAGTCGTACTCTACAGTACAGAAAAGGGCTCCGATTTCGATCTCAGCACGAAGTTCTTCCCTTATCTCGCGTCTGAGTGCATCCTCGGCTGCCTCCCCTTGCTCTATCTTACCGCCGGGAAACTCCCACCAATCTTTATAATCTCCGTATCCACGCTGGGTCGCAAAGACTTTGCCGTCCTTTACTATTATCGCTGCTACTACATTTATCGTCTTCATTCGCGTCAGTTTCATTCCTTTCAAACAATTTTAAATTATGTGGTAATTACCACATACTCTGCACGAGCATAATACTAAACTGTGAGTGTAAAAGCAAGATGCATGAGCATCGCATCTGTCTCACTAAATGAATACAGGAGAAATGAAATGATCAGAAAGATAATCCATATAGACGAAGAAAAATGTAACGGCTGCGGGCTCTGTGCCACAGCATGCCACGAAGGTGCCATCGACATTATCGACGGTAAAGCTAAGCTGGTGAGAGAAAACTACTGCGACGGTCTGGGAGACTGCCTCCCTTCCTGCCCTACCGGTGCCATCACATTTGAGGAACGTGAGGCCCCTGCTTACGATGATGCGGCAGTTAAGAAAACTCAAGAGGAGCATAAGAATCAGGTAAAAGATATGACCGTGGAAGAAATAATGCTGATTGAGGATGAGAATGAGAGAAGAAAGCTAATGGTGGCTAAACAGAAAGAGCAAGGCCACGCCGCCCATCAGGGCGGCTGCCCGGGCTCAAGGATGCGTATGATGCAGAGCGCCAATACTTCCGGATGCCCGGGCGCAGCGAGCCGATCCATAGCATCCGAAGCTACCGCTTCCAACGAAGCAGCAGCTCCCGCAAGAGCTGCATCAAGGCTCGCTCAGTGGCCTTGCCAGATTAAACTCGTGCCGACTCAGGCTCCTTTCTTTGAAGGAGCACGCCTTCTCATCGCAGCTGATTGCACAGCATATGCATATGCCAATATGCACGAAGATTTCATGAAGGGTCGCACCACTATAATCGGCTGCCCTAAACTGGATGATATCGATTATTCTGAGAAACTTACTGCAATAATTGCCAACAACGACATCAAGGACGTAACTATCGTGCGCATGGAAGTTCCTTGCTGCGGAGGCCTCGAGGCGGCAGCAAAGAATGCCCTTCAGGCCAGCGGGAAATTCATTCCTTGGCAGGTCGTAACAATATCCATCGACGGAAGAATTAAGGACTAATCTCATCCCTTCCTCATTTTGAACGTGGATGCGGACCGCTCCTGCTACGGAGCGGTCTATTGAATGTGACGTTATCACGGAATAGCCTCGCCGCTAAAAGATAAAATTTTAACAAGTTCAGGATTTATGCTTGCCTGACATATAAAAAGTCATTTAAGAGTGAAACTAAATATTATAAATTGCAGAAAGGATGAAGCTATGAAGAAGATAGTTATCATTGGCGGAGTGGCCGGCGGTGCTACAGCAGCAGCCAGGCTCAGAAGGCTTGATGAAAAAGCCGAAATAATCCTTATGGAGAGAGGCGATTACATATCGTACGCCAACTGCGGACTTCCCTATCACATCGGTGACGTCATTAAGTCACGAGATGCTCTTTTGGTGTCTACACCGGAAATGATGAAGAGCAGATTCAATATCGATGTCCGCACGGGAAACGAAGTAACATCCATTGACAGAGATGCCAAGAGCGTTCACGTGAAGACCAAGGACGGAAAGGAATACGACGAGTCGTATGATACTCTTGTAATCTCTACGGGATCCTCCCCTCTTAAGCCTAAGATTCCGGGAATAGATTCCGAACTTATTCAGACTCTTTGGACTGTACCTGATACGGACCGCATACGCCACATTGCAATTGACAGCGGTATAAAATCAGCTGCCGTAATCGGCGGAGGTTTTATCGGACTTGAGGTTGCTGAAAACTTACATGCAGTCGGACTCGATACAACCCTTATAGAAGCAGCTGATCAGGTGATGCCTCCGGTAGATCCAGAGATGGCCGTTCTTCTTCACGAGCATATCGAAGATAAGGGTGTTCACCTTTACCTCTCCGATGGTGTAGCTTCTTTTGAAGAGATAAATGACGGCGGAAAGAAGATAAAAATCGTCCTTCAAAGCGGCAAAGAAATAATCACCGAATTCGTCGTTCTTTCTATCGGTCTGAGGCCGAACAGTGAACTCGCACGCGATGCGGGACTTACGCTGAACGAAAGAGGCGGTGTAGTCGTGGATGCTTTCATGAAAACAAATGATGAAAACATCTACGCTCTCGGAGATATAGCCGAGATTGAAGACTTCACCACAAAGGAAAGAATGCAGTACCAGCTCGCAGGGCCTGCAAATAAAGAAGGTCGTATTGTAGCCAATAATATTATGGGTGCAGAAGAAAGATATGAAGGTACTCAGGGTACATCCATCGCTAAGGTATTTGATCTGGCCATAGGTATGACCGGTCAAAGCGAGAAGGCTCTTAAAAAAGCCGGGAAAAAGCGCGGAAAAGATTATGACTATATAATAATCACTCAGAATCATCACGCAGGATACTATCCGGGTGCACAGCCACTCATAATCAAGCTAATATTCACTCCTGACGGGGAGAAAATACTCGGCTCGCAGATTGTAGGTGCCGAAGGTGTAGACAAGCGCATAGACGTAATTTCAGTCGCATCCAGGCTGGGAGCTAAGGCCACCGACCTCGCCAAACTGGAGCTTACCTATGCTCCGCCATACTCATCTGCCAAAGACCCTGTAAACATGGCCGGCTTCACAGTGAGAAATGTAATAGACGGCATGGTTTCATTCTCAGATATATATGCAGAGCCAAGTGATGACGTGGTATTTCTTGATATAAGAGAGGATGCGGAGCGCATGGCATTTGAGCTCCCGAAGTCGATAAACATTCCTCTGGGAGAACTCAGAGAAAGGCTCGGAGAACTCGATAAGAAAAAAGAATACATCACCTTCTGCGCCATAGGAGTACGATCCTACGCAGCAGCCAGAATCCTGATGCAGAACGGATTCAAGAAAGTAAAGGTATATCCTGCCGGCACCAGATTCTATCGCTCAGTACATTACAAAGATTACGCGGAAAATTCGGAGGCACAGACAATGAAAGAAGAAACATCAGCTCTTAATACTACTGCAGCCGGCGCAGCTGTCGCAGCCGCAGATGTAAGCATGAGGCTTGACTGCAGCGGTATGCAGTGTCCGGGTCCTCTTCTGAAGGTTTATGAAAGCATGCAAAATCTGAGTGACGGACAGGTCCTTGAAGTAAGGGCATCAGATCCGGGCTTTACCAAAGATGTGGCAGCCTGGTGCAAACGTACCGGAAACACACTCCTATACAACGAAAAAGAAGGCACTGACTACGTTGCCAAAATTTCTAAGGGTCAGAGCAGTGAATCATCTCTTGTTCAGACAGGTTCTTCGGTCCCTGCAGCAGCTCAAAATGATAAAGACGGTAAAACTATTATCGTTTTCTCGGGTGATATGGATAAAGTAATGGCTTCTTTCATCATAGCCAATGGTGCAGCAGCAATGGGCAAGCCCGTAACCATGTTCTTCACCTTCTGGGGTCTCTCGGTTCTCAGAAAAGCCGAAAAGACCAAAGTGGATAAAACAGCTATGGAGAAGATGTTCGGCGCAATGCTGCCTAAAGGAGCAGATAAGCTGAAGATTTCTAAAATGAATATGGGCGGCATGGGCACTGCCATGATGAAGAAGATTATGAAAGACAAGAATGTAAACAGCCTGGAAGAACTCATTCAGAGTGCTATGGCCAACGGAGTAAAGATTGTTGCCTGCACAATGAGCATGGATGTTATGGGCATGAAGCCGGAAGAGCTTATCGACGGAATCGAATACGGCGGTGTAGGATACTACCTTGGAGATGCCGAAGATTCAAACGTAAATCTTTTCATCTGACACAGGCAATTAGGTGTTTATAAAAATAATAAACCCGGGGCGTTTCATCTGAAACGCCCCGGTTCATTAATTCCATGATTGCATCAAGGCTACGCAATGTCTTCCAAACTGTCTCTGTCGAGTATCTCTACAGATCCTCTCGACAGTTTTATATATCCGTCATCTGAGAATCTCTTAAGCATCCTGCTTACGACTTCTCTTGCGCTACCGATAGATGTAGCTATCTGCTCGTGAGTCGCATTGATTACATCGCTGTCTGTCATATCGCTTTCTTTTAAAAGATAGCCGGCCAGGCGCCTGTCTACGCTGAAGAACAACACCTGTTGCAGCGTCCACATAATCTCCGAGAAGTTCTCGAGCGCGAGTTCCTGACAAAATATATTCAGGTATGGATTCGATTCGCTGATCTTTCTGAGCACGGGTGCGTCAGTTATATACATAGTTGCATCAGACTCAGCCTCAATAAACAGTTCAAAGCTAATAGCGTCTATAACACAGGACGCGGACAGCACGCAGTGTTCTCCCGTGCCCTGTCTGAATAGTGTAATCTCTCTGCCGTCATCTGATAGCATGTATATCCTGAGAATTCCGCTAAGCATATATATCATGCCTTCACATTTGATGTCAGGCTGGTGGATTAAGTCGCCTGCACTGAATTCTCTGTATCTTGTACCACGCGAAAACAAATCTTTTTCTTCTGCATTCATCTTATTCCAAAACGGATATATTTTTTCAAAATCTATAGTCATGTCCGCACCATTCTTCTTTCTGTTTTTATCCTTGTTCATTATACCATGAAAAATGAAAGAGACCGCAAGGGGTGCAGTCTCTCTCGAAAAGGGTATTGGGACTAGAGATAGGATCAATTCCTGATCCCTCTCTAAATTATAGTCACCTGATATGCTTTTATCAAGCCTAAAAAAGCTTAAAATCCTTGAAATTTCAAGGATTTTGTCGCAAAAGGGGTTAACAATTCAAAGCGTGAGATTAAGATCTGACTATACATTAAAGAGAAAATGAACAACGTCGCCGTCCTTAACTTCATATTCTTTTCCCTCAGATCTGAGCCAGCCCTTTTCTTTGGCAGCAGATATTTTGCCGCCTACCTCCATGAGTTTGTCATATGCAATGGTCTCTGCTCTTATAAAACCTTTTTCGAAGTCAGTATGAATCTTACCTGCTGCCTGAGGTGCCAATGTGCCTCTCTTTATGGTCCACGCTCTTGTCTCATCCTCTCCGGTTGTCAGGAAAGATATAAGATCCAGAAGCGCATATGATGACTTAATGAGTTTATCAAGTCCCGGCTCATCTATTCCCATATCTTCAAGGAACATGGCTTTCTCTTCATCATCGAGTTCTGAAAGCTCTGCCTCTATCTTCGCACATATGACAACAACTTCAGATCCTTCTGCTTCAGCATATTCTTTTACGGCATTTACGTATTCGTTATCTCCGTCTGCTGCATCGTCTTCGGAAACATTGGCAGCATAAATAACAGGTTTATACGTAAGAAGGTCCAGGCTTTTTACGAACTTAGCTTCCGCCTCATCGAGATCCGTCATGCTGCGTGCGACTTTGCCATCTGCCAGAACTTCGTTTACACGCTTCAGGAGTTCCAGATCCTTTAGCGCGGACTTATCCGCCTTAGCTTGCTTCTCAGTTTTTTGGATTCTTCTTTCGAGGACTTCCAAATCTGCGATAATAAGTTCCGTATTTATGACCTCTATATCATTTACGGGGTCTACTTTTCCGTCCACATGAACGACATTAGGATCTTCGAAGCATCTGACAACATGTACTATTGCTTCTACTTCGCGGATATGGCCGAGGAATTTGTTGCCCAGGCCTTCACCCTTGGATGCCCCCTTTACAAGTCCTGCAATATCGCTGAACTCTATGGTTGTATATATAGTCTTCTTGGAGTTATATACCTCAGAGAGTTTGGTGACTCTCTCATCCGGTACGGTAACCACTCCTACATTAGGCTCTATGGTGCAGAACGGATAATTCGCAGCCTCTGCACCGGCCTTCGTTATTGCATTAAACAATGTACTCTTCCCTACATTAGGAAGTCCCACTATTCCGAGTTTCATATATTTATTTGCTCCTTCTTTAAAACGCTGTTTCATATTATAACACAAGAAAAAATGGTATTATTAGAGGGCTATGAAAGTTTTTACACGGGACTACAGAATAACAGGCGGATACCATCCGGTTTTCGAAGAATACTTCTCGGGTCTTAATCCGTGCATTTTGGATATAGAGACTACCGGTCTTTCCTACGCCAACAGCAAAGTCATACTTGTAGGCCTTCTCACCAAAACAGAAAGCGGCGTAAAGATTACCCAGTTCCTTGCTGAGAATCATTACGAAGAACATAAGGTTTTGGATGCAACAACAGATTTTCTGAAACGAGAGAATATCGGCTATCTCATAACTTATAACGGCGCAGCCTTTGACATCCCTTTTCTGAATACCAGGCTTGAAAACAATTTCTCTGATAATTTGATAAGACTTTATGACTTCGATCTCCTCCGATTTCTGAAGGCTTCTACGGATATAAAAAGTAAAACCGGATCACTTCGGCAAGTCGCTGTCGAAAACTACTTCGGAATCCTGGAGGACAGAGACGATACAATCACAGGTCGTGAAAGCGTAACTCTTTTTGATGAATATGCAATAAGCGGTAACAGCGTAGTTGAAAAGATAATATTGACGCATAACAGAGAAGATGTTCTGCACCTTCACAGGCTGATGTACCACGCATTGAATGAGGCCGATGAATATATGGGTATAGAAGGAGCCTTAGCTTCGTACGGATTCCCGATTATGGACGGTCGCTTCAGTATAAAGCCTTCTGTATCCGGTAAAGGTCGAGGAAAGAATAAGGTATATATCCTTAAGGTAAACGGAGACCAACTGCAGTGTCCTGTTTCTGCCGCCTTCTTTCCCGATATAGATAATCCGATCAGTGCTGAATTCAACAGTGAAACCAAGATGTTTCAGGTAGAGATGCCGGTAGAATTGGCTCCGGAAGATATATGCGGGGACAAAGAAATATGTTTCCTGGATACAAATACAGCAAGTATAGATGTATCGGGTGAGCCCGACTGTATCAATGGCTATTTGATACTGAATCCGAGAAGTATTAATCTGGCTGCCAAAATGATTATTGAAAGTATAATAAAAAAGATGTAAAGGAAACTTTACATCTTTTTCTTTTTTAATCATCAATCTTCTGTATATCCGAGAAACCTCTTCCTACTCCCCATACCGAGTTGACACTGGATACGGTTACGAATGAATGAGGATCGTGATGTGCCAAATAACGTTTGATGAGGAAACTCTCGCGCGGAGTGCAGAGTATCTTCAGATCCTTTCTCTTCTGTTTGGTGTATTCACCGATAACTTCCAATCCGGACACACCTCTTCCGAGTTCCGTCATTACGAATTCTGCCAGTTCATCCGGATTATTCGTTATTACCTCAAGCTCCACTATCTTGTTGGACAGGCCGTACATTACAGCCTCTCCCACTTTCATGGTCGTATATGTAATAACTACTGCATAGAGACCGATTCTCAGTCCGAATACGAATGCACCCGCTATTACTACAACTGCATTAATGGCGAAGGTAATATCGTTTATTCCCAGATGCGGTAAGAATCTGTATTTTATCACTTTGGCGAATGAATCTGCTCCGCCCGATGAGAATCCCGCCTTGAACGATAATCCGTTTGTTATTCCGGAAAGAACTCCGCAAAATATGGATATAAGCAGCAAATCTCCGCTTCTAATCAGAACTACATTATTTTCTTCAAGTATGAACATCACTATCGGGTAGGCCGTCGACATGAAGATTATCTTTCGCACTTCTTTAAGGCCGAATGTCAGCCATACCAGCAACATTATTCCGAGGCAAAGAACGTAATATGTGAGTGAATAATTCCACCCTGTATAGTGCTGAATAATTCTGGATATTCCGGAAACTCCGCCCACGGTCAGTCCGTTTGGTATCATTACGGATACAGTGCCCAGAGAACCTATTATTACGGCAATAGTCGCAATAATGTATTCCTTTGCCGTAGCTTTTACCTTATTGAAGCCTTTAGGTGCTGCGGTCTCCATAGCTTCTGCATTAGCAACCTTTACATGTGCATGCTCCTTTATAAGCATCTCATCCATATCATGTATGAGTTTCTCTGATGCGTTTATATGGGCCCTATCATGCTTAGGCTTCTCACTTTTAGGAGCCTTTTTCTTAGCTCCGGTTTTAGATTTTTTGCTCCCTTTATTCTTCTTCTCTTCTGCCATTTCTCTGTACCTTCAACAATTATTCCGAAATTGTGCACAAGTGCAAGATTATTCCTACGATGAAGCAAAGTCAATATCCGCCGCGTATTCTTTTCCGAACACATCAACAATCTTGATTTCTATATCATTACCGCCGATAAAACTCATCTCGGAATCGGATTCAGAAAGAATTATTTCACTGCTGCCGACATCCACGATAATATAGTCTGCGAACTGGAGTCTGTTTTCTTCAAGCGCTTTGTCCACATGCTTTCTGTCGCTAAGTTGTATGCTTCCCGTATCGATATCGGGAACTAAGTCCGTAAGCCTGCATTTGTAAAGAAAGCGTCCGTCTTCCAGCGCATCTTTGCTCTCTATCCTTACGCTGGCTCTTCCGTATAGTGGCTCTGCATCATCCAGTTGAATATATGAAAACGAAGAACCCGCCTTTTCAAGTCTCTTCCTGGTCATGGCAACCGCCATCTGTTCACTGTCGCAGCCTGACCATTTTCTGCCGAGGCTCTCAGCTGCCTCCAAAAGGCTTCCTGACCCGCAGAAGAAATCACCGACCAGATCACCCTCGTGCGTGCAGCATTCGACTATTCTCCTCATCAGTTCCATCGGCTTTTGAGTTGCGTAGCCGGTTCTTTCAGATGAAGTCCTTCCTACCATATCTATATTCCATACATCTTTCATGTTGACCATGGTATACCAGCCGACTTCGTCACGGTATTCTTCAACGCCTTTGAACCTGTAAGGCTTATAGTCTCTGTTATATGATTTTTCCAGCGGAACCTCCAGCTGATAATTCTTGGTTTTCGAATATACCAAAATGCTGTCGTGCTTTCTGGCAAAGTGTCTCTTACCGGACCCTCCTGACTTGTAGCACCATATAATCTCGTTGATGAAATTCTTTTCCCCCATCAGCTCGTCCATTACCAATTTTATGTAGTGTGAGGAATGCCAATCAAGATGCACCCACATAAGACCGTCGTCTGCAAGTAAGTCTTTCATCATAAGAAGACGGGCCGTCATGTTTTCAATATAGTATTCGAGATTTCGGTCGAATTTATCATCGTATGCAAGATGGTGAACCTGATGCTTCTTACCTTCAGTATCTCTAAGAACCACTGACGCATTAAAAGATGAGCGCGTAAAGAAAGGCGGGTCTATGTAAATAAGTTTGAAACATCCTTTATAGCCCGTTTCCGAGAGATGTTTCATATATCCGAGATTATCTCCGCGGCAGAGTTCAGAAGTGAATGTGTCTGCCGTTATATCAGAATTAATGCTTTCCGATGTACGCACGTAGAGCGCACGTCCTGCCTTTATTCCTTCAAGTATTTGCTCAATTACTGTCTTTTGCATTTCATTTCCAAAAAATAAGATAACCCCGAGCTTATGCTCGGGGCTTTCCTCTTTAATTAGTTCAGAACTTCGATATTGTCGAAGTTTACCCCTATCATCTCTTCCAGTTCTGCGCTTACGCTGAGTACGAAATCGATGCCGGAATCCTTTGAGATAACTTTAATCTTCTCAATGAAGCTCGGCAGAATCTCAAGAGCGAAATCTCTGTGGCTCATGATACCATCGAGGAAAATCGTCTCAATGTCATTATCTGAACTTAGAATTCCGAAGAGGAATCCGATGTACTCATCTTCATTTGTTACATGAGGGAAATCCTCCATGCATATAACTCTGATCTTATAGTCAAGATCATAGATGAGTCTCGCATTTTTATTGATAAAGATTATGCTTCCCTTTGCCGTATCAACAGCGTGGTTAGCTAAATCAATCATCCTCTTAGTTTTACCGCTTCCTTTATGACCAATAAGTAATTTCACCATTGGCGTTGGTCCTCCTATTCATCGTTACTTTTTCTTTCGAACATTGTACAACAATTAATCTGTTGCTTCAAGATGTCCTATACTATATCTCACTTTCTTCCAGGAAAAATCCTGCCATTTTTACGTAAGCGCAAGTCTCTTCCATCGCCTTAATCAGGCGCTCATCGCTGCCCTCGCTGGTCTTACCGGTCAGCTCTACGTAGAAGTAATGCTGCCACGGCAGATCTCTCATAGGCCTGGAACGAAGAACTTTCATGTTGTATCCGAAGCCGCTGATTACGCTTATGGCGTTTGATAATGCCCCTACTTCGTCCTTAACAGTAAACATAAGCAGGAACGATTCTGAATCTGACGAAGGATTCTGCTCATTCTTTACTCTTGAAAGAACGGCATATCTTGTAATACCGCCACCGTGACCGGTTGACCTGATGCTGTTAACATAGAGACTTCCGGAGAAGATAAGGTCATATACTTTTCCTACATCGCCTTTATAGTTGTTATCAAGCGGAAGAACCGCTACATCGAATTTACCGTCTTCTACGGCGTTATATGCATCTTCAAAGCGCTCATAATGTGTGATTTTACCTTCAGGGAAGGCCTTTTCAGCAGCGAAAAGATCTTCTCTTTTCTCACCGCCGACAACAACTTTCAGCCCTTTTATCATACGGTGCTGATAGCGCTTGCTGATGTCAATGGTGTCTTGAATAAAGTCCATATAGAGAGGTTTCAGTTCTTCATCATCGATGGATTTCATATTCTTATCTATGATGCCCTGCTCCCTCTCTGCGTCCTCTACGGGGAGGCCTCTCTCATTCTTGTATTCAGCCAATGTCTTGACATTTTCCATTCTCTGCTTAAAGAGTTCTGCCATCTGTGCGTCAATAGCATCTATTTTGGCTCTTGCCTCATCCAATTTTGACATGGTCCACCTCCTTCTGAGTCACGCTTACATTATACACCAATATCTAAGCTACAGCATTAGCATTTATTTGTTCAATTACGGCTCTTATACCTGCCCACATCTGCATGTCTGTAAATAAATCTACAACACTTCCCCTATCTGTAAACGGAGATTCCTGCAGTACAGAATAATCTTTCAATAAGCCATTATGAACTATGTACTCAACTATTTGATTCACAAAATATATCTGCCTGCTATCGAGACTTGTCTCATCAAGATACTCAGCAAAAGCCTCTTTAGCTGCATTCATGTCGAGCCCTACTACCTCTCGGACGAATTCGCCCAGAGGCTTCTGCCCTAATTCCGCTTCGTATTCCTCTTTCGTTCCTACTTCACTCCAGAGGATCGTTTCGAGTGTCCCAACATCCTTCTTGGTAAGTGGTTGATTGCTCTTAAGTTTAGCTATTACCAAATGATCTTGATGCTGTCTTACATAATATTCTGCCTTGGCTTTATAGTTCTTGAGATCATCATTTTCGAGCTCAGATTCATTCCATTCGGAAGACAGTATCTCATCTGAGAAATTAGTATTGTAGATATACTTTTCAATTTTAGGCAGATACTTCATCAAGCCTCTAAGCTCAGTCCTTATGTGTTCAAAGTCGCTTACATCCGCTGTGTCTAGGTAATCAGTATGAAGTATCTTCTCAATTAAGTCTGCCTGCATCATTATTTCAGGTATATTGGCTACGCTCGCAATACCGCTCACCTTATTTTTCAGATCTTTAATAGCCTTCGTATGCTTTTTCCCTGAAAGCTGAGCAAGCTCTATACCGTATAGCAAAGCATCAAATCTGACCGCTGTCGGTTCATCGTCATCAGGAAGTATATACGGAGCCAGCTCCTCTTTTACCTGCAGCGTGTCTTCAAATGTAATGTTATCGTAACTCGCATTGCTGGAATATGTGTCGACATACTTAATATGCTGCCTGACTCCAAAATTATCCCTATTTATCTCCTGAACCTTTCCGGTCATTTCATCAACAAGCTCTTTTCTGAACTCAATCAGAGGCTCCGTCTGATACTGCAAATCCTGCAGCTTATATGCCATCTCAAATTCAAGTCCGAATATGGCTCCTTGCAACGCAATCTGATTTGCAGTCGGTTTACCCTTATTCATGCGGAAGAATTCGAAGTTGCCGCAGAAGTCGAAGATATAGAACTTGTCTTTATCCTTTCCGTCTATGAGTCCTTCGCAGAGTCTAGTGCCTCTTCCTATCATCTGCCAGAACTTAGCTTTGGACATAACCTTCTTGAAAAATACTAAGTTCAGAATTTCAGGAACATCTATACCTGTATCCAGCATATCTACGGATATGGCAATCTGTGGTAGCTTAGCAGAATCTGAGAACTCATCAATAGCAGTCTGTGCGTAAGTCATGTAATTATCTATGACTTTTGCGAATCCCGGGAGATGAGGATATGCCTTTCCAAATACCTCAAGTATCTTCTCGGCATGCCTGTGATTCTTGGCGAAGATAATAGTCTTACCAAGCTTCTCACCATAGTCTATCTTGAGGCCGTCTGTCATCAGAATATGTAGAACCTGTTTGATAGTATCTTCATTCATCACCCAGTCGTTTAATGCTGATGAAGATATGCTCGCAGGTATTTCTCCGTCTTCCATCTCAAAAGTGTTCTCATACTCTTCCTTATCCTCTTCTGAAAGATCATCGTAATGAATACCTTCTTGAATGAATTTCAATGTGGTCTCCACTGAGAGGAAGTCGACCAAATATCCGTCCTTGACAGCTTGAGCAAGCTCATAGCCGTATGTAGGGACGCCACTTTCGAGTTCGAATATCTCGTATGTATTCTTATCTATCTCATCCTTCGGTGTCGCTGTAAGTCCGATAAGCGGTGCATCGAAGTATGTGAATATATCCTTGTATTTGTTGTATATCGATCTGTGTGCCTCGTCGCATATAACGAGGTCGAAATGACCGGCAGTATAAAGTTTGCCCTCTTCATCCTTTACTGAGTCGATGCAGTTCATCATCGTCTGGTATGTAGAGAACACAAATCTGGAATTATAATTATCTTTTTCTTCGCATAGGTTTGTTGGAGAAATAGACGGAAGCAGATTGACTGTAGCACGCTTGGCTTGCGTTACCAACGAATTCCTGTCTGCGAGGAACAGAACATTCTTTATCCATCCCTGCTTGGACAATACATCAACAAGCGCAAGCACAGTTCTTGTCTTACCTGATCCTGTAGCCATTACAAGCAGGGCCTTTCTTCGATTCTTTTGATCAAGTGAATCACAGACCGCCTTAATAGCTGCCTCCTGATAATACCTGCCTGCTATCTGCTTATTTACATGCACATTCTTGAGGCTGGTCTTTGTAGAATTCAGATTAAACAGTTTTTCGAGATCCCTTTTTGAATAGAACGCTCCGACAGGTCTTTCCGGATACTTGTTATCTACTATGCGGATATCGAAACCGTTGGTCAGGAACTGTACCGGTCTTCTACCATATTTCTTTTCAAGTAGGTCAGCATATAACTTAGCTTGCTGTCTACCCTTTGAAACATCAACACAGGTTCGTTTGGCCTCAATGACAGCAAGTGCTCTGCCATCATCTCCATAGAGTACATAATCTGCGTATCCAACTTCAGACTTGTTAGGCATGCCCGCAAGTTCTACTTCGTTGATCCAATCTTTGCCTTCTATCCAGCCTGCGTCTTGAAGCAATACGTCTATATATATCTTTCGGGTCTTATACTCAGATAACTCAAGAGGCTTTGGCGTATAACTATCTTGCTGGTGTTCACGCCTTTCTGTGAGTTCCTTCTTAAGTTCTTTATTCTCTTCAAGAAGTGCCTCGAGATCTATGTCCGGATAATCTTTTTTAGCATCTGAAGACCATTCATCTTTCCCGACAAGCTCAGGATTAAACTGATTCTCTGTGTAATTGTCTCCGTAACAATAAGCTATGAAGTCCATGAAGTAAAACAGATTCTCAAGGCAAAGCATAGCCTGCTCGTTGCTAATCTTGCTTCCGGTATGTGCAGCAACATTACCCATCTTGCGAATCAGATTGATTCTTCTCCAGAGATCACTTCCTACAATCTGCCTGAACTCGTCTGTGTTTATCAGGGTGATTAGCTTATCCTGATATGGCATGCGAAGCTCACTGTCAACGGAATACATCCACTTGACAGCAAACTCCATCGCGCGACGGCAATTCAACACCCCTGCCGCTGCATCTATCGGCAGTATCTGCTCCGCAGCAGTAGCAACATCAGCAAAAGTGCTGAACTTAGATTCATTATTCAGAAAGTCGAAATTACTCATTCTACCACCAATGATCTGCATCTTCCTCTTCTAAAAGTCTAATTATTAGCTCTTCTCTGAGTTGATCAACTGATAATGAATTAACGTATCTTTCAATGTCACCGTATAGTTCCTCCTGTCGGAGTTCTTCTGCAGCCTCGTATTCCTCAGCTTCTTTTTTTGCTCTGTTAGCCTCATCAGGAAAAATTGTAAAATATAAAGCTACCTTGTGTTTGCAAATTCTTCTCATGCCTTCAGCATGAGGACAATTACAAGTCGATTTCTTTGGATGTTCAATATCAATTGTAACTTCGTAAGGTTCGCTTCTACTACCCCTAACTTGTCCTTTATACTGGTTGTCCGCATTCTTTATATAAGTCTCAACATATCCGGATTCATAATAGTCTAGGCCTCTCCAAAAGGAATTGTTGCTAGCAATATCTATAAGCCCCATTTTAATCCTCCTTAATAATAATGATACATGACATTAACCTTTTCTTTTGCTATAAATTTTGATTTGTCGACTTGTTGGACAAAGTCGGCAAATGATTTTTGCTCGTCTATCGGCACTGTAATTATTTGTATTTCCTGTAAGTTTTTTACCGACAATCCTGGCTGTGCGGCCCCCGTTTGATATCTTTTTAAATCAAGATTAATCAGTAGGTGGTTAAGCCAAACACTGTTCATCTCTATAATCGGAGTAACCAACAATGCATGTTCGGTATTTTTAAATTGGCCTTTTGCGTATTGAACATTTCCACTCAATGCGCCTTGTCTTCCAATAAGCGAGTATTCTCCTTTTTGATTATATTCTGCCACATAGCCTCTAATACCATTACCGCCATAGCAAGGATACTTATTGATCTCATTAGGCTCATCTGAAATATCCGACGCAGCTGTAAAGTCTCCGGCTTTTAACACCAATACATCTTTAAGGCTCATAGTTTCGAGCTCTTTTGTGTTTGTTATAGGATTACCAAACATCTCGACAAATCGGGCTTTGAT
>CACYFZ010000028.1 GCA_902773835.1 uncultured Eubacteriales bacterium
GCGAATATAGCCTACCGGAATAGTGAGCTTAATATTTCCAAACTCGATCTCGCCATCATTAGGATATTTTTCAAGCGATTTCAAATAGCTCTGCTTCCACACATTGCATCCGATCAAAACAGCGGCAACAATAGCAACGATTACAATCAATATTATCTTCTTTTTGCCCATGCTATCTGCTCCTCTATACTCTATAGCCTATTCATTAAGCCATTTTTTCAACTTGCCGAAAACTTTATATTTATATCCAAAAAACAAGGCTGTCGCTCCAATAGACCATATGATCCATAATAACTCCACAAGCGCACTTCTATAAAACCCTTTCTTAAAGTCTAGCAGCACTTTAGTTTCTCCATCTTTGCTTTCGCAAATCAGGTACCTATAGTACTCGTGGTGATACATTCTACCAACTGTGCCAATGATATTTGTTATGTAATATCTATTATCCCCAAATTGTTTTGTATGTCTCAAACTGTAATTCCACCAATTCGCATTATCAGGCATTTCAGGCAACTTATAAATTGCCAATAGGGCGCCATTTTCATCATATAAAACACCAATATTCTTTTCAGAGTCATATTCTTCAGATATTACTAGGAGTCCCTCACCATAGAAAAGAGCATAGTCAACCGGCAGATAGGTAAAACGCGACCTTTCATCCACTACAAAACCTTTCTTTTCATTCTTTTCCGTGTCACAAATAAGAAGAACATTACCCTCAGTTACAAATGGGCGAATCCCTGTATTTACGAAAACAGCCACAACACCATTTCGCGAGACCGCAAATTTATGAATAGAATCAATCATGTATCTTTTCTCGGGGTCTTCTACTCTAGTCAGTGTAAAGTCCTCTTTAATATTCTCAAACTCCTGTCCAGTAAGTCTCTTTGCCCCAAAAGCTCCCAAATATTGCTCTACCGCATCAATATCACCCTCTGCATTCCACATCCGCTGTTCAATCCTATAATAATAGTCAGGTCCAACAGGTGTACTATCATTTGCCAAATCATTCAAATTAACAATAGGATCACTCGTCAAATCGTTGGGAGGTAGAATCAAGTCTGACGGCATCATATCAAAAACAATAGGAAGAACTATTAGAAAAAATATTATTGCAACTAAAACAATGGTTGTTGCTATTAGTATTATCTTCTTCTTTTTCATAGTCAGTCTCATTAGATTTTTCTTGAACCAGTTGCTTGTCTATCCTTATTTATCATTAAGATCGTACCTATCTGAGCTATTAGAAACAATCATATACCCCTTTATTCCTTATGTGCTCATCTAGTGTTAGAGATGTAATTCTTTTCATTTCTTTATCCTACAAATATAAATTTATACTTGTTTTTATTCATATACTGGCAATCCTGAGTCTAAGAGTGCCCAGCCTTCTTTATAATCTTTAAAGAATTCTTGTTTTTCATCTTCACTGAACCCAACAATATATGCGTGCGAATCTTTTCTAACAAATGATTTTTGTTCTCCATGATGATTCCAGTATTTTGCCGGAGCAGGGACTACGAACGAAGCCTGTTTATTCAATGAAACGGCTTCATATTCTTTATTTATGCTTTGTGCTTCTTCCAAAACTTGTTCCAGCTCGTCGTCGCTCAGCATCCTATATTCACCAATATTTTTTTTAACTAAGAGAAAGTTGTTTGGATGAAAACGATGTCCCTCTTCATCAATCAGATTCCAAGTCGGATACTTATCAGCAATTATCTTTTGCATCACAGAATAGTCGTAGTCTGTATCCATGCGATAAAACGTCCTCGCAAACTCTCCTGCAAAAAAACCATCGTTATATACATTTTGAGGGATGCTTGCAACTCGACAATTTACTCCACGTATTACAGCATCCCATACTATATATTCTATGTCATATTCGTCTTTAACTACTGATGATGTCTCTTCCACCGTAGCTTTTGAATCAATCGACTTTGCATATTCCACCATATCTTCATAAGTATGATGCTCTTTTGTATATCCCTCGGGTGGATTGTATGAGCATGAAGTAATACATAAACTCATTGCCATAATCATTATTATGAGTGTCTTTCTCTTCAACTTATCAATTATTCCCATAATTATAGTTCTCACTTCCTGGTCTGTTCTCTAGTTGCCTTATTCTGCAGCTTTCTTCTCACAGTATTCTTCAATATTTTTCCATAGCCCTGGGTCTATCTCATCCCAATAGATATATTGTTAGAAGAATAATGTCCATCAATCTCGCTCCCTTTATTAATTAATCTAAGGCTCATATATCTGCCAATACACACAGCCACAATAAAAAAACAACTGTCAATCCATTCATTAGACAATGGTAAAGTGCGGTATTCACGATATTATCGTCAAGTCTCGTTTGATAAGATCACCTGAGATGCATTTTCCGATTCAATACCTCTTTTGTTTTTTTAAACGCTCAAATTTGTTGCGCATCGTCTCAAATATCGGATACTTGTCACTTAAATATAAAAGACCCAGTGTCCCATTCACGATTATTATCAATGCAGCCACAAGTGTCCACATCAATTTGTATAGAGCTCTGTTCAATAAAACTGTTCGTTTACCATCCTTGTCTACACGAACCAGATACATGCTCTGATGCTTTCTGCCGAGCCGTAATGTTGGAATTTTTTTGATTCTATCTGATTTATAATACGTGAATTCTCCTCTTTTCTTAGGGTTTTCGCGTGCGATTCTTTCATATGTCTCATGTGGCTCAGGTTCTATTTCATACGATGCTACATACTCTCTGTTTTCATCGTAGACCACGCATCTGTCAAGTATATTGAACACCAACAATTTATCGCCTAGATATCTTACACCTTCCATCTGGTACTTTGGTTCATATTGCCCTATTATGTTCATATCCGGATCATATATCGTCAGGTATCTGCGCTCCCCGGTTATAACGGCTATGTTCCCATTCTCTGCTACATCAAAATCAATGATTCCGCCTCTCTCGTTCTTGACCTCTACCAATTTATATATTTCACAAAATTCTTCAAATGTGTGCCCCACCCTTGCCTTTGGCTGAAAAGGAGATAGAAATGTCTCCACATCATCAGCGTCTGTTGCAAAGCAGCAGACTGGCTGCACTAGTGCCATCAAAACAATTATTATGCTTATTATCTTTCTCATATTTGTGCCTCTTTAACGCGGTATTATCTTCTCAATGGCAATTACTCCAGACAGTTGCAGTTAGTATTTTTTCCTTTATTCCATAGTGAATATAGGTCGGTGTTAAGGTTGTAATAATCATCAGTTGCGGTCTTCGCTCCCTGCAGAGATATGTATGGAGTCATCGATACTCCTACTGACATGTCAAGCTCCCTATACGTCCATCTACCGTGACCAGTATCTTCATCCTTAACATATCCTCGCCTGAATCCGCCTGTAACAGATAATCCACTGCCTCCGCCTGCATCTATGCCATAAGCTACACCTTCAAAGAATTCTCTTATTGTATTATTTCCGCTTTGTTTCATTTTTTCTATTATCGTACGCTAGCTTTTGCTCAATTGCCTTGCGTAGCTCTGTCGGCTAGTTATCTTATATTTCAAAAATTACATGAATTTCGTCCTCAAGCCCGTACTTTTTTACATAATACAAGCGTACAACATTGGGAATCAATGTTGAATATAGAGTATAAAAGTTAATGACGCACAGTAATACCGTTATTGAAAAAATCACTCCATCATGTGTTAGTCTGGAAAAGAAACTCGCAATTATCACAGCAACCCAAAATGGTGGAGCTTTTATCGGCCATCTGTTTTCGACTCCTCCTTTTTTCTTTATTACATAATTTGCTCGAAAAACACCTGCGGGGATTGCCGAGATGGTCATTATTGAAACTAGAAGCAATGGAAAGCATGCATTGTTCCTGTCGCAAGTAATTAAGATGATTACGTACAGAAAAGATATCGTCCAACTTAATATGGTGCCAATTAGAATACTAATTCTATGTATCAGTATTGAAACGTTATTGTCATTTTTTAACTGTAGTACAAACCATCTGCCTTCAATATAAAAAAACAAGCATACAAGCAATAGAATAAATGTGCATGTACATGCAATAGCCGTTTCCTTACGTGCAATAGCCCCCATCAAAGGTAACCAAGTCAAAAACAAAACTATAAGTATTGATTTTTTTGCGGAGGCTTTGAATTTCTTATTGTCATTATCTTCAGTATTATCTAATGCAATAATATAATTAATAATTGATTCCCTGTTCTCATTACGCATAGTTCACCTCTTCTAATCCAAACTGTTTATCCAGTCTTTAACAGTATCAGAGCTGAAAACCGTCCACGCTCCCCATGCAACACCAACAATAGTTACAGCAACCGCATTTCTCCACAACCCGCATCTTCACGGCTGATTATCTTTAACGAAACAGATCCTCCATCGTAATTACACTATCAAAGTCGCCACTATATTCATTATATTTCAATCCATATGTAGTAATCAGCGTACTGTGCACAACCATTCCTTTTGGAATTGATTCTTCCAGCAATTCTCTTCTTTTGACAATCGTGTCATGATATTTCTTGCTTGAAGCGAATTCTTTGTTGTAGTACTTCATTTCGCACATATTTACAACATCATCCTTCCGCTCGATAATCAGGTCTATCTGTGTTCCTTCTTTGTCATCAGGTTTAACAGACCAGAAGGACTGATTGGTCTTGACTCCGCTTATACCAAGCGCGGACTTTATTTGTCCGATATGATTAAGGCATACATTCTCAAATGCTAATCCTCTCCATGTAACAACAGGTTGAGACAATATGCTTTGCTGCCAGAGTGACTCCGTCATTGATCCCTGATCTTTAACAAACTTTAGATAGAAGATACAAAATGGATCCATCAGCTTATAGCACGTATCTCGTTTGCTCTTTCCGAAAGGAATGTATTTTATAATGAATCCGCTTGCTTCTAATGCTTTCAGCCCGTCTGACAATGTGCCGCCCATGGTATATCCGGTTTTTTCTGTTATTTCATTTCGTGTATAACCGGCATTTTTCTTATTCAGACATTCAACTATTGTCCTCATCATTTCCGGATTACTGAAAGCCGAAGTAAACAGTCTGTCATATTCATGCTGCAAATGCGCATTAGGTCCGAAGAATATTTGATCAATATTTTGTGCTAAACTCAAGCCTTTCTCAAAATAATTCAAATAATACGGAATCCCTCCGAGCATCATATATGACTGCACTATATCGTATCTTGACAGCCTGATTTGCTTGCTGTCAAAGAATTCTTCGCACTCCCTTAGAGTAAACGGTGCAAGTTTGATTTCGTACGTTACTCTGTCATAAAGCCCTCCATGATTATTGATCAGCTTATCGGTAATCCATGAGGTTGCACTACCGCAGACTATGACAACCAAATTACTATGATAACAAGCCCACGTATTCCAAAAACCTTCAAATGCCGTAATAAAGCCTGATCTCTGAGTATCCATCCACGGAAGCTCATCTAGGAACACCAGCATCCTGCTTCCATCATCCTTTTCCTGAAGAAACATCTCCAGCATTAGAAAGGCATCGAGCCAGTTGTCAGGGCATCTGCTCTTTTTCATCCCATGTAATATCAATGAATTGTAAAAGTGTTTAAGCTGCTTTCGAAGCGGACTTCCCCCTTTCGCACTTTCCATTTCAATTGGCGATAATCCTGCATGGCGGAAGGTAAATTTACCTTTAAAGGTTTCATTTATCAGATATGTTTTACCGACACGTCTCCTTCCATGTACTGCCACCAATTCTGCTTTATCACTATTATACAGAGCCTCTAATCGCTGTATTTCTGATTTACGTCCAATCATTTTGCATTTCTCCTTTGCAGATATTCAGCCGTCAATACATAGATTACATCATTTACGGCTGAATAGCAACAATAACGTTGGGTTGAAAAAGTGTCATGAAAAACCAATTAAAGTGCCCTCATTACAAGAGCACTTACTTCCCACAAAATTTTCTGTCTTCTACATTTTTGTACTAACAAACATTGCAGTAACATTGCAGAACATTGCAACAGCTATTTAATTCTATGCAATGTCTAAAAAGATATTGGTCGATTTTGCCCACAAAAGTTTCTGCCTTTTACATTTTTGCATTAGTTGCTTCTTCGTGTTATAGCTTGTCGCAAAGACCATGCACCCGTTGCAATCACAGCGTTACAGCCTCGCAATATAACACCTTGAGACAGCATGTAACAACTTGTAAAAAAACGTTTGGTGAGCAGAAGGTCGGGGGTTCGAATCCCTCAGGGCGCACCAACGCAAAAGAGATACCATTACGGTATCTCTTTTGTGTTGAAGTCTTCGAGGGTGAGGAGCGCCGCGGGGTTCGGATCCGGGTGTATCATCTTTCCCACACCCGGAAAACCGCAGTCAAGGACGCCGAAGGCGCCGACGCAGTCGGTCGCAGATCCTTGACGGCAGGATTATCCCTCAGGGCGCACCAACGGCAAAAGCCGCTAAGAGCCTTGAAACAACTGCGTTTCAAGGCCTTCTTCCTTGCCCATCGACAATTGTGGCGACAACTATCGACAATATTTTTTTGCCCTTTATTTTTTTATTCTTTTTTCCGCTCCTGGGCGGGGTGTAAAAGCGCGAGCTCTTACTTCTTCAAAAACTCCACAATTTCTTTACACTATCTCAAAAAGAGGAGAAGGCCGCACGAATGCGGCCTTTAGGATTTATCAGCACAGATTCCAGAAGGGACCTGAGTTGATGTCACTTGTTTTGATGCATCTCTACTGCGCTTTTACTGCTCCGGACTTGAAGATTATCTTGCTTTCTCCCTTCATGTCGTCTGCTTTACCGCCGATGAAGTCCGCCTTTGCGGATGCATCGGAAAGCGCATTGAGGCGTGCGATCATATTATCCATATCCATCTCGCTGAGGCTTGATACAAGTTTCTGTATGCCGTCTCTGTTGAATGCATACATTCCGTCGTAGAGAGTCTCTGCTCCGCCCGCGAGTTTTGCGGTTCCTTTTTTAAACTTGGCTGTTCCGTCTGCAAGCTGTCCGGCTCCGCTGCTTAGTTCATCGGCGCCTGCCTGCAATTTGCCTGCTCCGTCTTTAAGATTGGAAGCGCCTGAATTAAGATCCGATGCTCCCTTATTCAGTGCAGCAGCCCCGTCATCGAGGCCCTTTGCACCGGCTTTGAGCTTTGCAGCTCCGTCATTTGCATCGGACGCTCCTTTGGCCAGAGCCTTTGCTCCGTCATCGGCATCGGATGCTCCCTGTGCAAGAGCCTTTGCTCCGTCATCGGCATCTGACGCTCCCTGTGCAAGAGCCTTTGCTCCGTTGTCGAGGTCGGCAGCTCCTGTCTGCACGTCGATAATTCCTTCTTTTAGTGCCGGGAGTTTGGATCCGAGCTGATCAAGACCTCCCGATACCTGCTGCTCTCCCGCATAAGCGCTGTCAACGCCGTCTACATATCCTTTTACGGCAGATGTATATTGATCGGGCATCGGCAGCTGATATCTCAATTCCTGAAGCTTTTCTTTGGTTGCTTCGTCTGTCTCAGCAGCTATCATCGCTTCCAGTGCTTTTGCATACTGCTCCATTCCTTCCTGGTATTTGTCGCTTGCACCAACAATTGCGCTGCCGTTTGAGCCTTTGGAGCTCAGCGACTGAAGGCCCGTGTCAAGACTCGTCATTCCTTCTTTTATTTGACCATATCCTTCTTCCAGTGCTTCCGCTCCCTGCGCCAGGGCATCCGTTCCGGCTTTCAGCTGTCCGCTTCCTTCGGCGAGATTTGCGCTGCCTTCTTTCAGAGCTCCTGTTCCCTCGGAAAGTGATGCGCTTCCGTCTTTAAGCTGAGAAGTTCCGGTTGAAAGGGCCGCGCTTCCTTCCTTAAGCTGCGAAGTTCCGTCAGCAAGGTCGGAGCTCCCGCTCTTAAGAGCTCCCGTTCCGTCCTTCAGGCTCTTTGTTCCATCAAGAGCCTTTTGAGTTCCCTGCGCAAGCTGCGTAGAACCGTCTGAAAGAGCCTTGGCTCCGCTGCTCAGCTCTGCACTTCCGCTGCTGAGGCTTCCCGCGCCGTTTTTAAGTTCTGCGGCCTTGCTGTCTAGAGTGGCAGCTCCGTCCGCAAGTTCCGATGCTCCGCTTACCAGCTGATTTGATGCGCTGCTGAGCTGATTCATGGCTCCTTTGAGCTCGCTCACTTTATCCTGCAAAGATCCCGTATCCGAGAGATCCATGTCTGCGAACATTCCGCTGAGAGCAACTGTATATGTTCCGTCGATTTCGAATTTATCCGTATATGCTTTAATGCTGACGCTCTCCGGTATGTCGAGAGCGGATATATCTGTGTTGAGATTGCTCTTCAGGTTAGGAAAAGCTATTCCGAGGCAAACACATTTGCTGCCGTCGTCTATCACTTTACCGCCTTCCACTTCGATGTCCGTGAAATGTTCATCATCCAGAAGCACTCCGCTCGCCATGGTAAAAGGCGTCTTGAATGTGTATCCGCCAGACTCGACACTGTCATTGACCTTGTAGCTGAATCTTATCTCTACATGGCCTTTCTGCCCCGCTATCTCGGATGCGCTCATCTTCTGACCGTCCAGATAGTATGAGACGTTCACCTTTACGGGAAGCTCTTTGTCCGTATTTCCCTTGTACTTGATGTCCGAGCCGCCTGCGTCCCATACGAGCTTGTTTCCGTCCTGTGTGAACGATTTGTCGTTTGCGGTATTCTCTATGTCCTTGAGGCTTGAGACATCATTTATCTTATCCTGGGATTTGCCGTTTCTGAGCCACTCTGCGACGGATGTTTTGGTGACGTTTCCGTCCGCGTCCATGACCACATATGCGGTCTCTTCCTTGAACATCTCTCCTTCCGAATCGGAAGATGCCAGCAGGTTCGGATATTCTTTTTCAATCGCTTCCTGAGTCTCCGTTCTGGTCTCGGGCTCGTTTTCGGCAAACGATTCCATCACGTTCAGTCCCCACAGCGCCGTACCGGAAAGCATGGCAACCGCAAGGCATATCGACATGTATCTGCCGGTCCTTTTTATCTTTGCGGACTTCTTTGTTTTCTTTTCCTTTCTTAATAACATTTCCTTTCCTCCTCGATGTACCAATACATCATTTCATCTCCGTTATCTTGCGTCCCTAAGCCCTATAGTCGTCTTGCAAATAAGTTTATCCAGCGCCATCAGAAGCGACGGAAGCAGCAATATTACAGTGAACATACTGATCAGCGCACCTCTGGCCATAAGCGTGCAGAAAGTGCTGATTATCGCTATGTTGGAATATATTGATACGCCTATCGTGGCTGTGAAAAATCCCAGCGCACTGACTATAATCGACGGTATCGACGCGCTCGTAGCCGTCTCAACAGCCTCTCTCCTGTCCTTTCCTCCCAGCCTCTCTTCCTTGTACCTGGTCGAAAGAAGTATCGCGTAGTCCACGGTCGATCCGAGCTGTATGGTGCTGATGCAGACCGGCACTATGAACGGCAGCTCAAGTCCCGTAAAGCCCGATATGCCGAGGTTCACTATGATGGCAAACTCTATGGCCGCCACAAGTATGAACGGAAGCGAGACGGATTTGAGCACGAATAATATGATCACGAAGACCATTGCTATGGATATCGCGCTGACCACCTGAAAGTCCTTGTTCGTGATTTCGATGAGGTCCTTGGTGGCCGGGCCTTCGCCTATCAGGGTCGCACCCTCGTCATATTCGTTTATTATTTCGTTGATCTTATCTATCTGTTCGTTGCACTCATCCGTGGAAACTTTGTAGGAAGAGTTAACGAGTATCATCTGGTGTTTGTCTCCGAGCAGCGCTCCTCCAAGCTCATCAGGCAGCATCTCCTTCGGAATCGAGGTGCCCATGATAGCATCGAGGCCCAGCACGCTCTTGACTCCGTCCAGCGTTTCGATTTCCTCGCACATGGCACGTCCGTCCTTGGCCTTAAGGTCCGCATCCGCGATTATGATGTGCGAAGTTCCTATGTCGAAGTCCTCCTGGAGTTTGTTGTTGGCTATAAGAAAGCCTATGTCCTCTTCATCCATATTCTCCGCGTTGCTGGCAAACATTTTGGCAAAGTCATATACGACATTTTGTTTGTTGTAGAAATGCACTGCCGGCGCGATCAGGATGACGAAGATCAGAACGTATATCATGTAGCGGCTCGTAAGATGTCTCGCAAGTCCGCTCATGTTCGGTATCAGTGATCTGTGTCGCGTCCTTCTGAGCAGCTTCGTGAATCTAAGTATCATGACAGGCAGCACCGTTACGCTTGCCACGACGCCGAAGACGACTCCCTTGGCCATTACTATGCCTAGGTCTTTACCCATTGTGTAGGTCATAAAACAGAGCGCAAGAAAGCCCGCGATGGTCGTGATAGAGCTTCCCGTGACTGAAGTCAGAGTATCGTTTATGGCGTGTGCCATGGCTTCATTTTCGAACTCTCTCTCCTGCTCCTCGTCTTTTAATTCCCCGCGGGCATCGAGCCTTTCGGTATATCTGTGCCAGAGGAATATCGAATAATCCATCGTGACGGCAAGCTGCAGCACTGCGGCTATAGCCATGGTGATGAAGGAAATCTCCCCGAAGATTATGTTGCTTCCCATGTTGTAGAGTATGGCCATTCCTATGCTCAGCAGGAAAAGCACCGGTGCGGCATATGAGTCGAGCAGCACCATCATCGCAACGAGCGAGAGCACTACAGCCACACCCACGTATTTGACCTCTTCCCTCTCGCACAATTTTTTGAGGTCCAGCACTAGAGAGCTCATGCCGGATATGTACGCATCTTTGGTCAATATGCCTCGTATGGTCTCCACGGCGTTGAGCGTCTCCTCCGATGAAGTCGAAGAATCAAAAAACACCACCAGCATGGATGCATCCGGATTGCTTATGCTCTGATGCACCACATCCGGGAGCATCTCCTCGGGTACCGATGGGTCTATCAATTGTTCCAGATTTATTACCGTGTCTACGTTGTCTACGGCCTCTATGTCCTTTGCAAGCGCCGACACCTCGTCCGTTTTCATATTCTCCACTATAACCATGGAGAATCCGCCTTTGCCGAATTCATCGAGCAGGACGTTCTGTCCCTGCACGGTCTCGATATCGTCAGGCAGATAATAAAGCATATCGTAATTGATCCTCGTCGCTATCATGCCTATAATCGACGGAATCAACAGAATAAGCGATGCCAAAAAAATCGCTTTTCTGTGCTTCACGACTATAGAACCGAAATCCATTTTTTATCCCTTTCTCCTCAGTTTTCAACCATAGGTATGTTAAGCCTAAGCGCAGCAGACTTGAATGGACAGTTTGAAAAGCCTGTCGCATTTTTGGGCAAATCCGCAAAATTGTCTGACTTTCGCATGCAAATGGGGTAGAATTGCCTGAGGAGGATTAGTTATGTCGAACAGTAAGATTACAGAGCGCGCCATACAGGATGCCTTTCTCGCGGAGTTGAACGATAGGCCGCTTTCGAAGATCAGTGTTAAGGATATTTCGGACAGATGCGGCATCAACCGCAACACCTTTTATTATCATTATGATGATGTGCCCGATTTGCTTGAGAAATTATGTCAGGGCGAATTTGATAACATCGTGGCTCAGTATCCGAGTTTCAGCTCTGTCGAAGAGTGCCTCGGAGCCGCCATGCGGCTTGCCAGCGAACATAAGAAAGCCATCCATCATATCTACTACTCCGCAAGCCGCGAGACTTATATTTCTTCACTTTGGAGAATCTGCGATTATGTAATCTCCAAATATGCCGACACCGCATTTCCCGACATCCCGATTTCGGACAAGGACAGGGAGCTCTTTATCAGATATCACAAATGCACATGCTTCGGTCTCATAGTGGACTGGATAGCTTCGGGCATGGATGATTCGTATGCAGATGGAATCTCCAGAATTTTTGAACTAAAAAAAGGAAGCGAGGAGCTCATAATCAAGAACGCCATCGCTTCCTATTGATCATCTGCCTATTTCATGGTGATTTTCATGTATTTTTTCTTGCCTTTTTGGAGGACGAGTTCGCCGTTTTCGAAGTCGGCCTCGGTGACCGCATATCTCTTGTCGGTGATCTGAGTGCCGTTGATGCGGGCACCACCGGTAGGCTTCGCTCGTCGAAGGCTCGAGGCCGGCTTCCTTCATGAGGGCAGCGAGTCCCTACTGTCACGAAGGGCGCAAACAGATAATCTGAAAAACTGTAGAGTTCTACGCTTTTTCGTTGGCTTTACACTATTGTTTGCTACAATTTATGTAGTATTTGAACCGGCCGAAAGGCCTGGGTTCAACCTAATCGGCGTGGGAAACTCCCCGCCATTTTTTCGCGATGAGGAGACTATTACGACAGTCTATAAGCAATTCTCAGCTCTGAAAGATCTCAGCTCAACCATTCTGACATTTTGCAATTTCCGGCAATTTCATGTAACCCTTGAAATCATTGGCTTTCAGCGTTTTTTAATCGACTTAGGGCGCACCACGGTCGATGACCGCTGAACACCCTGGAACAACTGCGTTGCAGGGTTTTTGCAATCTGTTTTGAGCTTAAAAATACCGAGACTTTTATCGTCTCGGTATCTCTCCGTCTATGTAGACTTGTTTGTGCTGTTTCTAGTTAACTGTCACCTTGACCTGCTTTGATACGCCGTTATGTGCAAAGACATAAATGACGCAGCTGCCTTTACCCTTAGCAGTAATCTTACCGTTCTTTGATACTGTGGCAACCTTCTTGTTGGATGTAAGGTATCTAAGTGTTGCTGCGTGACTCTTCGGCATCAGCTTTTTGTTCTTCTTCATCTTCTTGACTGAAGCCTTAATCTTGTATGTCTTGCCTTTTTTCAGCGAGACTTTAGCCTTCTTTACTGTCACGCTCTTGGCGTTGGTGTATTTCTTGGTGCCATTGCCTGTGTATGCGTGCATCATCGGACTTGTTTTGACATAAGTCTTCTTGCCGTTTTTCATAACATATGCCTTTACGTAAGACTTGTATGCCGTGCCCTTCTTGAGTCCTGACTTAGTCCACTTGAAGTTCTTATTACCCTTGATGGTCTTCACCTTCTTGCATACAAGCTTCTTGCCGTGGTGATTACACTGTGCAAGGAAGATGTCATAACCGTCTACTCCTTTGACCTTGTTCCAGGAGGTGGTCAAGCTTGTTTTTCCCGCCTTCATTTTTGCGATCAGCGTGCCACTTACCTTCTTATCAGGCTTATCAGGAGTCGGTTCCGGGGTAGGCGTCGTCAGTTTCCACGTTACGCTGATAGTCTTATTTTCGTTTACGGTATCTTCGCTAAAAGTATATTCATAATAATCAACTTCAGTGGAGTTTTCCTTATACACAATGTTCGTCGGATCCTTCTTGGCACCGTTAACAGTTAAGGTATCCAATATAAATCCGGAATCCGGCGTCATTTTGTAAGTGACTTCTTTTCCATGTGGAACAGCGTAGGTATATGGTGTATATACGTCGCCCCCGTTTAATCTTCTAAATTTATGTTCTTCTGCATCCTTGTCATGAATTTGGCCGTCAGTCCACAATTCAATTATTCCGTCTGCTCCCGAGGAGGAAGTAAAACTATGGGTCAAATCATAATTCAGAAAGTGTATTTCTGATTGTTCAAAATCCGGTCCTGAACTTACCCATACTCTTGTAATAAACCCATTATTTACTCTACCGCCTGAGCCTCCCGCCCTTACAACAGTTGCCAAGCCAAAATCATATGGATTAGTGGAGGGATTGGTAATCCTACTGTCTACCATAAATCGATGCCCATAACCGCCATAGGTTCTGTTCCATTCGCCGCCGGAGGGATTATCAGTAATATTGGTTGATTGAGGTATATAAATATCAGATTCGCTATTGATACCATACATAGGCTCAATAGATTCCGAATATTTCTGATTACCGTGGTCATTTACAATATTTGCAGAATTATTTTTGATGTTTATATCACTTGCAGTAAAGAAAAAGCTTTCCTCCTCGCCACTTACAACGTCTGTCTTGCCAACTCTAAACTTAATCTCTGATCTGATGGCGAAATGTTTATCTTGATTATTCACAGAGAGCGGAGTTAGCGCCAAAGGTTTTCCATTACCGGAATCCCCGGCATATGCGATACGTATTTTTTCATTATAATAAGTAGGTTGGGACTTTTCTCTTATTACATGGATCGCATCAAAAATTACTTCTAAGTTCTCCTTTGTACCATCACTCATAATCGCAGCATCTTTATATACAAAAGAAAAATTCCCTAAGCTCTTGTAATCTGCGTTGACAGTTACACCTTCCGCATACGCGTACCCGTCCGCAAAGGTAAAAGTTATGCCGCTTCCGGCGCTCGGTAATTGATCAAGCTTTCCGGGTTCGGAAAACACTAAATTGTCTTTGTGTATTTTGCTCCTGTCGATAGTAATAGTTGAAATAGGTGCATCCTTGGCAAAATTAATTACATTTCCGGCTTTCATCACGCTCGGGTTACTATCTTCACGAGCATATGCCGCATCAGTCATCATTGGCATCATTGTGAATACCATTGCCAGTGACACAAGTATCGCGAATATTTTCCCTTTCAATTTACTTTTCATGCATAACCTCCGCTTCTGTTCGATTTAGTTCTGTAACGATTTCACTTTTAGTTCTGTAACGATTTCACTTATTTGTTGCAATTTTTTCGGGTTTTACTTACTAAAAAACGCCGAAAAACAATGCGGCAGATTAGTGTCACATCGATCTCCGGCGAACTTTCTGCTCGTCATTGATTATGTACATTCTAACATACAATTTGAAAAAAAGATATTAACCTTGCATGAACGTTGATATTCCTTTCCACACCTATACAATTTCTGTTACCGTCGGAAACTCAGCATCTACCCCTGTTTCACCATCATCGTTCGCGTTTACCTTGGTATAGACAGCTCTAATACTGCTTGAACTTTCCGGATTTTTTACTGTGTGTATTATTATATCGCCTTCAACAATCCATTCTGAATTTGGATCCGTGATGGCCTCAACATCTGGCTCTCCCGGATTATCCTGTGATTCCCATTTAATCAATTTGAAACTGTTTCCGAACATAAGATATGTTCCGTATTCCGATACTGTGTCATATCTCTCTGTATCAAGTTCATCACCATCCATATAATATTTTCTATAAGTATATGTATACATTCCGGGATATTCGAATTTCAGACTCTCTGTACCCGGGGCAAATTCATCAGCCTTTACATATACTCCGTTTTCCTCCTCAACTTCATAACACAAAAGCTGATACTCGGTATCTGTAAGAATATCTGAGTCGTCTAAAAGATTTCCCTCATCTTCGGAGCTGTTACCGCCTATAGGTTCAGAATGCTCTTTATGTTCAGTATTTTCGCATACGTAAATGACAAACGGTACCATAATCGCAGCTATTATCGCCGAGCATATTACGATTATTCTGATTGCTGTTTTCTTTTTCATCGTGCCACTTTTTCGGCAAGGAGACTCCGTCTTCTTAAGGTGGGGAGGAATTGCCGGTCCTACTTTCTTGATCGTTGTGTTTGAAATAGCTATTGGGATTTGTAAGTTTGTTTTTTGATTCTGAGCGCACCATATAAGCGAAGGCATCCTAAATGGATGGCTTCGCTTTTAACTTGTATCTTGTCTCTTTTAGAATCAAACACTAAGTATTTAGTCCTTCTTTCTGCGCTTGATGATCAAGCCTGCAATTGCAGCAGCACATACTGCTAAAATCGCGATGAGCGCAACTGTAGGATTGGTTTTTTAGTCTAAAGATAATTAATTGCGACATTCAGTCTTATTTGCCGTCGTGCTTATCGATTTTGCCGAACAGCAGATCGGATAACCAGTTTCTTGCTTCATCTGCATAATTGCTGCCCGTGCCGAAGGCGTCTCTGAAAACATAATCCATCGCTTCATAGAAGTACGACATGCATTCTTTTGAAAATTCAGCCTTGCACTCTTTCTCACTCAAATCTTCGTATCTGCTCTTCTCTTTGAACTCTTCATAATTACTGAAAATGAATACACGCCAGTCAGGTCCGAGCATATTGACAGTGTACATTCTCTCAAATTCTTCGATTCCTACGCACACATCCATTGGAATATCCAAATAGTAATGCTTGACAAGGCTTTCTGTTTCATCCTGATACTTTTTCAGCTCAGCGATTTTATCGTCATTCAGTGCATCTATGTCTTTGAAGTATTCCAAATAAAGATGCTGGTATCGCGTATATATGCTGCGAAGTATTGTTGGCAGTTCTTCCTTTTTAGGTGTCTCTTCATTCAGAATCTGCCCGATTCTTTCATTACTTAATTCAATCATAGTTTCCTCCAGTATCTTCTTTACGACTATTCCGCCTGCTGCTCTTGGTCCGCTGCCAGCCTGCGTGAAGCGCTGACTATAAGAATCTCCTCTATGATACCTGCGCATCCGCCGACGACAAGGCCAATGCCTATAAAGGTGAAAAGCACCGACATCTTCTCGAACGGATAGAGCATAACGGTGAGTCCCAAAGCGGTTGTCAGGACACCCGAGATAAGAGGTATAGCCAGGCCGAGCCCCATCCTGCGAAAGAAGCCTATATTCTGGATGATTATCAGGCCGCGGATCAGAACCATTATTCCGAACAGAAAAGGTACAAGCGATATGAGGAGTTGCTGCTTTTCCGTGACAAATACAGCAAGGATAATCAGCAGAGCACCGATTGCGAAGCCGTAGCCTTCCTTACGTCCACTCTCATCAACTTTCTGGAAAAAGTGTCCTATAAGATACAGCAGTCCCATGGTACCCATCGAGCCTGACAGGATGTAGCACAGCTTATCTTCCACACCCTCCGGCTTTACTAAAAACATCGCGCCCAGCAACAAATACATCAGTGCCAGCAGAATGTTTTTCCAATTGATCTTCCTCATAAAGAAATCCTCCTTTTTCAGAATATGTTTTTTATCATTATAGTTTTGTAACGGTTACTAAACGGTACACACTAACCGCTCATCTTTTTCAAAACAAAAAAGGCCGGATTTCTCCGGCCGTAATTCATATTACCTGAATATCTTCCCTATTCCATGTCTTCAAGCATATTCAGAATAATCTTATTTGAGTTTTCAGCGGCTATTGTGCCCATGTTCGCATAGCTCTCATGAGCCTTTCCGTCCGCCTTATCCGAAAGCGTACGAATTACTATAAAAGGCACATCGTATTTAATGCACACTACGGCAAGCGAAGCCCCTTCCATCTCACAGGCGTAAGCATTGTACATATCTTGGAGGCGTTTTACATAGGTCTCGGAAGCTATGAACTGGTCTCCCGTTGCAACAACACCCTTATAGGCGTGCTCCTTGCCGACTACTTCGGATGCAGCTTCATAGGCCATATCTACAAGTTTAGGATCCGCAATATAGTACTCACCATCTTGAACACCGGCACCGGGATCTCCCGAGGTCCATGTCAATCCCTCGTTTGTCATTCTGCCGTAATCATGTTCCACCAGTTTCGTAGCGATTACAACATCCAAGACCTCAGTCTCGTCGGCCACTCCGCCCGCGATTCCCGTAAACATCACCGATTCGATATTATAATTATTGAGCATTGCCGTCACTCCCGAAGAAGCTCGCACCTTGCCGATACCTGATTTAGAAATGACTACAGGGTGACCTCTGAGAGTACCCACGTGATATTCCAAATCTCCGATTTTGTCCACATGATCGATTTCCGCTTCCGAAAGCAGCATCTCCACCTCATTACCCATCGCGGAAATGATGCCGATGCGTTTCGTATTATCCTGCTGCCCTGTCTTCTTGGCACATACGAACAGTACAGCTATTACCAAAGCTATTGCCGCCAATGCCAGCACTACCTTTTTCGTTCTCATCTGCTATCCTCTTTCGCTGATTTGTTATTGTTCTCCTCCCGGGCTTTTATTTTTCTTCATCAGCAGGAATTACTTCCAGCCAATATCCGTCAGGATCAGTGATGAAATAAATGCCCATTTCGTGGTTCTCGAAGGCGATGCATCCCATCTCTTCGTGGAGCTTGTGCGCAGCATCGAAGTCATCTACGTGAAATGCCAGGTGGAATTCCTCCTCACCCAGATCATATTTCTGCGGATGTTCAGCCAGCCAAGTCAGTTCCAGTTCAAACTCACTCTCATCATTTTTAATGAACACGATGATATACGAACCATCATCAGCTGTCTTTCTCCTGCACTCCTTGAGTCCGAGCGCCTTCTCATAAAAATCAAGAGATCTCTCAATGTCTGTAACATTGAAATTCTCGTGTACCATTTTAAATCTCATATGTCCATCCTCTATTTAAGCTTTCCGATAAACTTATCTGCATTCACGATAAATCTCTCATGAGTTCCTTCTCCGATGAGGCCTTTATCATCATAGGCAGCCACTTTGAACACCAGCCTGCGTCCGTCAATTTCCGCAAGTTCGGCCTCACATCTTATGTGCGCACCGAGCGGACTTGCAGAAACGTGCTTTACGTCCATCAGTGTACCCACGGTCGTGTTGCCGTCTTCCATGCACGCCTCTACGCTGTCCCAGGCAGCATGTTCCATCAGCCTGATCATACACGGCGTAGCATACACTTCAAGGCCGCCGCTGCCTACAGTTTCAGCAGTCAGCTCTTCTGTTACCGTCTCTTCTTTAATACTCTTTATTCCTACTGCTAATTCCATATCTTCCTTTCATTTTTACACTATTCGAACTCCAGTGTATCCAAGTCTACATGATAAATAACGTCTTTACGCTCTACGACTACTTTGATCCTTGAGTAGAGTTCTTTATCTGAGTATATTCCCGTCAGAAGCTCTCTCGACGGGTTTATCGCACAAGGATGTCCCGTATGGCGGAACATAGTCATATCTCCGTTTGTATCTCCGTACGAGTACGACTTACTCAGATCTATATCATAGATTTCGGCAAGTTGCAGTATAGCCTTTTCCTTGGATGCGCTATCCCACATCGGAATGACTTCACCGGTATAAAGACTGTTTTCATCCGTCCGGTAAACAGTCCCTCTAAAGTCATCGAACTTATGCTTGCCTGCCATCTCACGGACGAGCTCATAAGGCGATCCGCTTATGGCGATGAGAAGATGTCCTTCATGCTTATGGCGCTCTATCTCATTTCTTGAAAACTGATAAACCCTGTCGCCTTTCTGCTCAACTACCTTGCGCGCTATCCAGTCAATATGGATGCTGGACTTGCCCCTGATGGTTTCCTTGAATATATCGACTATCTTTTCAAGGTAGTTGTCGTAGTCACCCTGTCTTGTGTCCCAAGCTTCAAAAGCCGGCTTAACTTCATCATGCCAGCGCTCCGGTGCGACAAACTCAGAATTAACCATCTTCTTAAAAAGCTCGATGATAAGTCCTTCTCTGTATATAGTTCCGTCAATATCGAAAAATGCAGCAATTCTGCTCATGAAATATCTCCTCTATCCGATAATTCTGTTAATTATAGCGTTATACGCTAATCGATGTAATATACTCTACCGTCCCTGCGGCCCGGTGCCGGCGGATATGCTCCGTCAACATAACCGATTGCGCAATGTCCGACTCCTTCCCACTCGCCTTCGATTCCGAGATCTTTGAGGAGCTGCCTGTACTCAGGCATCTCAAATTCCTCTTTGGCTCTGTGTACCCATATGCTGCCGAGTCCGAGTGAATGTGCAGCCAGCATCATATTACCCATCACAAGACTTCCGTCATAGATGCTCGGTGCGAAGCTCTTATCTGCCAGCACTACGAGAATTACAGGCGCTCCGTAGAACGGATCGAAGTCATCACCCTTCCCGAAAATCCTACTGTTTTCCTTGGACAGCCTGTCTCTTAGTTCCTTGTCAGTAACAGCCAAAGTTATAACAGCCTGCTTATTCATCGCACTTGCTGCATAAAGGCCCGCTTCGATTATCTGATCGATATCCTCCTTTTTAGGCATGTCCGCTTTGAACTTACGAATGCTCCTGCGCTCTTTAATTGCTTTAATTACTTCGTTCATCTCTTTCCTCTCTTTTTCATTTCTTCTTGAGCGATGTGCATCGCCATCTCTGTTGTTTTAGTCAGTATATTACACATCTTACCTAAGTCGTGAGTCAAAGCCAATAGCATGAAGCTATATGGGTCCGAAACTTTTTCTCTGAATGCAGCCGCTCTGTCTGTTACCTCTATGGAATGAATCCATACATCTCCTTCCGGATGATACTTAGGATTCTGCTCTAATCCTATAAGCCCTTCCAATTCAGGGAACCACACATCCAGTTGGTCCATCTCCCGAAGGGATTCGAAGAATAAATCGTCCCGTCCGCCGAAGCGATCTGTTATCTCTCCCGTCAGCACATCCTCCATTATGGAGTTGATGTTGAACGCTCCCGCCACCTACGCATAAATGCTTAGAGGTGGGGGATTCCTGCTTCACCGACCACAGCGATACAGCTCCGAAGAGAGTATCGTCTTACAC
>CACYFZ010000029.1 GCA_902773835.1 uncultured Eubacteriales bacterium
CACCGATCACGACCTACGCGTTGTTTTACAACGGAGAATACCTGACAAACGAACAGATGAACGAAGCAAAATTCTTGAAGCTGTCCGCTCGTTAAATTCCCATTTGTAGGGATGCTGCATGGACTTAGGCAGTTAGGCCGAGGCTTTCTGCATGAGAATAGCCTTTGTGACGAGGAATTGGGTGTGCATAATAGATTTGACCTTGAGACGAAAGTCTCGAGGTTTTTTCATTTCAAGATTTTCAGGAATTGTCGTTGAAATTTCAACAAGTTCAAGGGTTTTTTGTTTTGCAACTTTTGTTAACTGTTTGGGGTGTTTGTTAACACCGTTATCAATAAGTGTTGCAGTGTAGGATATATAGATACTTATTATGTATGCAAAAGCGGAGCATGAAACTGCTCTGTTTTTATTTGAGAAGGGAATAATTGTTGAAATAAAAATGAAAAATACTGAATTATTTTTAAAATAACAGTTGACAAGTGCAAATAATTGTTATTATAATAAGTCAAGCTGTTATAACAACAGATTTTTACAAGAAGTTGTTTAGAAAATTATCGACACAACAATTCTCATGTATTATCATTAAGGAGGTGTTTATGAAAGCAAAAGCAGTCAGACTTCATGCTGCCAACGATCTTCGTCTTGACGAGTTCGAGCTTCCTGAAATCAAGGACGACGAGATCTTGGTAAAGGTGATTTCAGACACGGTCTGCATGTCCACCTACAAGTGCGCCATTTTGGGGAAAGACCACAAGAGGGTTCACGAAGATGTAGCCGAACATCCTGCTATCATGGGTCATGAAATGGCCGGAGATATCATCAAGGTCGGTAAAGCGCATCAGGACAAGTTCAAGCCCGGAATGAAGTTTACTCTTCAGCCTGCGCTCAACTACAAGGGGACTATGTGGAGCCCGGGTTATTCCTATGAATTCTTCGGAGGAAATGCTACATATTGCATTATCCCTGCCGAGGTAATGGAACTCGGATGCCTGCTGGAGTACAAAGGCCGTGCCTATTATGAGGCATCACTGGCAGAACCATACTCCTGCAGCGTTGGTGCTTTCCACGCTGCATACCATACTCAGATGGGCGTATATACTCACGAGATGGGTATTAAAGAAGGTGGAAAACTTGCCATCACGGCAGGTGCAGGCCCGATGGGACTCGGAGCGCTCAGTTATGCAATGAACTGTGACAGGCGTCCGGGCATGATCGTTATCACTGATGTAAATAAGGAAAGATTGGAAAGAGCAGCAGAGCTTTTCCCACCTGAAGAAGCAAAGAAAGATGGCATCGAACTTCATTTCGTAAATACGGGTGAAGTAGATGATTCTGTTACTTATCTTCGCGATCTCACAGGTGGCACAGGCTATGATGATGTACTTTGCTACACACCGATTGCTGCAGTTGTTGAACAGTCTAGTGCAATCCTCGGCAGAGATGGATGTCTCAACTTCTTCGCAGGACCGACAGACACAGCGTTCAGCGCTCCAATCAACTTCTACGATGTTCATTACAATTCCACACATGTAATGGGAACTACCGGCGGCAACACAGCTGACATGGTGGAGTGTCTTGAACTTACAGCAGCAGGCAGAATAGATCCGGCTGTTATGGTTACCCACATAGGAGGACTTGATGCAGCAGCAGAGACTATTCTCAATCTGCCAAAGATTCCGGGCGGAAAGAAGCTGATTTACAACCACCTCAACATGCCGCTCATAGCATTGACAGACCTCAGAGAAAGAGGAAAAGAAGATGAAAGGTTCATTGCTCTTGCAGATATCGTAGACGCACACAAGGGGCTTTGGTGCCCTGAAGCAGAAGAATACCTTCTGGCGAATTTTACAGCTTAATAGATCGGTACAGAATTCTTCCGGGAATGATGGACTGATCTCGGAAGGAGGAAGTATGGACTCTGTTGAAAAAAGACGAAACTCTATTGTTAATTGGATTAATGAAAAAGGGGAGGTCACGTTCGCTCAGCTTAAAGAAGCGTTTCCAAACGTGTCGGACATGACCCTTCGTACAGATCTGAAAAACCTGGATGACATAAAAAGGATTGTTCGAATTCACGGGGGCGCACGTTCCGTAGACGTGGTGGTAGGTACAGATGATTTTATGAGCAGGCGAAGCATAAGAAATGTGGATGCCAAAAAAGCTATCATCATGAAAGCAAAGGAACTAGTCGCACCGGGCACGGCAATCTTCTTGGATTCGGGAAGCACGACCACAATGCTCGCAGCAGAACTCAAAGATCAGCCTAATCTGATCATAACGAGCAGTATAAGCTGTGCTATGGAACTGGCCCGCCTTGAGAAGGCGCAGGTCGTGATACCCGGCGGTACAATGAACCGCTATAGCTTGAGCATCTGCGGATCTCAGGGAGCCGGGGAATTGCAAAAGATGAAGTTCGATTTGGCCTTCATGGGCGTTACAACCTACAACGATGACACGGGGTTTGCCTGTAACGTATATGAAGAATCCCAGCTCAAACAGACTGTAATCAATAGAGCACTAAAAACCGTCGTATTGATGGATTCCACAAAGGTAGGAAAGAACGGCACTTTTACTTTCGGGTCGCTCAAAGATGTAGATGTTGTGATTTCCGACGGGAATCTGCCGGAAGCCTTCCTGGCAGCCTGCAGAGAAAACAATGTGGAAGTCCTATAACAGATAACATATTTACGGTACCGTTTCTCAAATATCATCGGCCGAATCGAGATCGTAAGGCTCGAAAGGCCGGATGAATCCCAGTCCTTAATAATAAAGTAGGTTATATTGTAGAAGTACTAGAGGATGAGGAGATTAATTATGAAAAACGGAGTACAACGTTTCGGAAAGTTTTTATCCGCCATGGTAATGCCTAATATCGGAGCATTCATCGCGTGGGGATTCATAACAGCTTTATTTATTCCGGATGGATGGCTGCCTAATGAGCAGCTCGCATCTATCCAGCCATATATGCTCACTTACCTGCTTCCTGCTCTGATAGCATTTACAGGAGGTAAACTTGTAGGAGGAGATCGCGGTGGAGTAATGGGAGCCATTGCGGTTATGGGTACTATCGCCGGAGTAGGCGGTACAGAAGGACAGCCTATGCTGATGGGAGCCATGGTAATGGGTCCTTTCGCAGGTTGGATTATCAAGAAGTTTGACCGTTTCATGGAGTCAAGAATGCCTGCCGGATTCGAGATGCTTATCAACAACTTCTCGGTAGGTATTATCGGAATGCTCATAGCAATTCTCGGATACTATGTAATCGGTCCGGTAATGACAATAATACTGAGCGTACTCACTGCCGGTGTAGACGTACTCGTCAACAACCACATGCTTCCGCTCGCAGCTATATTCATCGAGCCTGCCAAGGTGCTGTTTCTTAACAATGCTATCAATCACGGCATCTTCACACCTATCGGTGCTGAGCAGGTTAAAGAAGCAGGACAGTCCATCATGTACATGCTCGAGGCAAACCCGGGCCCTGGACTCGGAGTGCTCCTCGCTTACTGGATGTTTGCAAAGGACAAGGCAACTAAGGACTCTGCTCCGGGAGCTATCATCATTCACTTCTTTGGCGGAATCCACGAGATTTATTTCCCGTATGTCCTGATGAACCCTGCTGTAATCGTAGCACCTATCGTAGGTAACATCTGTGCAATTACATGGTTCAGCCTTACTGGATGCGGACTTAAGGGACCTGCTTCCCCTGGATCAATCATCGCTTTCATGGCTATGGCCCCTAAGAACAAAATGATCCTGATCTTCATCGGCGTACTTCTCGCTGCAGCAGTATCATTTGCTATTGCATCAGTTATCATCAAGGCTACAAGCACTACAGCTTCCATCGAAGAGGCTCAGGCTGAGGTAGCTGACAGAAAGGCTCAGGCCAAGGGACTTGCAACTGTAAGTAATTCAGAGTCTGTTCGCAAGGTAATCTTCGCATGTGACGCAGGAATGGGATCATCTGCAATGGGAGCTACAAAGTTCCGTAACAGAATCAAGGCGGCAAGACCTGATATCGAAGTAAAGAATACATCAGTAGACAATATTCCTTCAGATTGTGATATTGCAGTAGTTCAGAGCACTCTTCAAGAACGTGCAAAGAGTTCTGCTCCACAGGCACAGCTCGTCACTATAGAGAACTTCCTCAACGATCCTGCGCTTGATGATCTCTACGTGCAGCTGACAACTCTCGATGCTCCTGCTGACAAAGCCAAGGATGACGTTGAGAAGGCTGTTGCGGCAGCTGAGATGAGCGCAAAGAAAGACGTTATTGTTAAGGACAGCATTCTTCTGAAACAAGCTTCCGTTACTAAGGAGGAGGCTATCAACAAGGCGGGAGAACTCCTCGTTGCATGTGGCGCTGTTGAGCCTGAATATGTAGAGGCAATGCAGGAAAGAGAACGCATGGTAAGCACATATATGGGCATGGGCATAGCTATTCCTCACGGCACATCACAGGCAAAGGGAGCCGTAAAGAAGACAGCTATCTCTATGGTTCAGTATCCGGAAGGCGTTGATTTCGGCGCAGAGAAGGCACAGCTCGTATTCGGTATCGCAGGTATAGGCGATGAGCATATGGATCTTCTCGCCAAGATTGCTAAATGCCTGGACGATCCTGAAGCTCTTGAGAAACTCAAGACTACAGACGACATCGATTGGATACTCAAGACACTTTCATAAAAAGCCCTTGTAAGATAAATTGATAATACATGTTTTAAAGAAACTGCCGCTTCTCTTATGCGGCAGTTTTAGTTGCCTGTGCTTGACTTGGGCAAAACGATGCTCGATGTGGTAGAATTAGCCTATCTTTATACAGATAAAAAAGGAGATTAATATATGTGCGGAATAGTTGGTTTTACGGGAAAACAGCAAGCAGCTCCTGTCTTGCTCAACGGACTTTCAAAACTCGAGTACAGAGGCTATGACTCTGCGGGTCTTGCGGTGAGAGATGGCGAATCACTCGCAGAAGTTGTTAAGGCTACAGGCAAACTTCGCAACCTGGCAAAAAAAATAGATAACGGGGCAGCGCTTCCGGGTATGTGCGGTATAGGACATACCAGATGGGCTACACATGGTGAGCCCAGCCAAAAGAACGCTCATCCTCACGTCAGCGGAAATGCTACCGGCTCAGCTTCAGGTGCAGTCGAGTCTGAGGTAGTTGGTGTGCATAACGGCATAATAGAAAACTACGAAGAGCTAAAAGCCAAGCTGATAGCCAACGGATATGCTTTTTACAGCACTACAGATACCGAGGTTGCTATCAAACTGGTCGATTATTATTACAAAAAATATCAGCTCGGACCTATCGATGCGATTAACAGAATGATGGTACGTGTCAGGGGATCGTATGCGCTTGCGCTCATGTTCAAAGATTATCCCGGTGAAATCTACGCCGCCAGAAAGGACAGCCCTATGGTCATAGGTGTGACTAATGGCGAAACTTTCCTGGCATCTGACGTACCGGCAATACTTAAGTACACAAGAGATATTTACTATATAGATAATCTCCAATCGGTAAGGCTTCTTCCGGGAGAGGCACATTTCTACGATCTGAACGGCGATGAAGTTGAGATGGAGAGCACCCACATAACTTGGGATGCCGAGGCTGCCGAGAAGGGCGGATACGAGCACTTCATGTTAAAGGAGATACATGAGCAGCCAAAGGCGGTTGGTGACACAATTGCAAGTCTTGTTAAAGACGGGAGGATAGACCTGACGACAGCGGGCCTGACAAAGGAGATACTTGAGGGTGTATCTGAGATACATATCGCAGCTTGCGGTTCAGCATGGCACGCAGGAATGGTAGGTCAGTATGTAATTGAAGATTTGGCTGAAGTGCCGGTTAAGGTAGAACTCGGAAGCGAGTTCAGATATAAAAAGTTGCTTTTGGACCAGAATGCTCTTTTGATTGTCATATCGCAGTCGGGAGAAACAGCAGATACCCTTGCTGCATTGAGAGCAGCTAAATCGCAGGGCATACGTACTTTGGCGGTGGTAAATGTAATCGGTTCGACGATAGCCCGTGAGGCGGACAATGTACTCTACACGCTTGCCGGTCCGGAGATTGCGGTTGCCACGACAAAAGCATACAGCACACAGCTTATCGCAATGTACGCTCTGGCGCTGGCCATGGCTGATGCTAAGGGTAAGCTTGAGGAAAAAGATTACAAATATTACATCGAAGAGCTTCAGGCTTTGCCTGACAAAATCAGCAAAGTGCTCGAAGACAAAAAACGCATACAGTGGTTTGCATCAAAGTATTACAATGCTCATGATGCGTTCTTCCTCGGGAGAGGGCTGGATTATGCTATAAGTCTCGAAGGAAGTCTCAAAATGAAAGAGATCAGCTATATTCATAGCGAGGCATATGCCGCAGGAGAGCTTAAGCACGGAACCATCAGTCTTATTGAAAAGGGAATACTGGTAATCGGTGTTCTCACTCAGGAAGAACTGATGGAGAAGACAATCAGTAATATGGAAGAGTGCAGGGCGCGAGGAGCATATCTTGTGGGAGTTGCAAGTGAGGGTAATTACAACGTAGAGGACGCTGTGAATTTCACAATCTATGTGCCTCAAGCAGACGGGCACTTTGCCGGCAGTTTGGCGGTTATCCCTCTGCAGATTCTCGGTTACTATACGAGTATCGCAAAGGGACTCGATGTGGATAAACCGAGAAACCTCGCTAAATCAGTTACCGTAGAGTAAGCTGATTGCTAAACAGAACGCGGTAAAGGAGTCGTAAAGTTTTGAAGATATGTGTCTTTTCCGATTCGCATGCTTATGCAGCTAATATGATAGCTGCGATAGAGCTTGAACAAGCGGACTGCATGTTCTTTCTGGGGGACGGAGCCAAAGATCTGCAAACGGTGCAAGAGAGATTCCCGTGGCTCCCAATCTATGCGGTATGCGGCAATTGCGATTTCATGAGCGGATTGGAACAACTGCTGCGATGCGAAGTCGAAGGCGTTAGAATATTTGCCGTGCATGGCCACAGGTCGAATGTTAATTATGAATACAGGATGGATACTCTCGCATATCAGGCTATTGAGGCAGGCGCCGATATCGCGCTGTTCGGGCACACACATAAGCAGTACCTTTCCGAAAATAAAGGGGTGACTCTTATCAATCCCGGATCGATTGGACGCGGATATTATCCCGGTTACGCCTTGCTCACAATAGAAGACGGCAAGTTTGATGCAGAGCTCAAGACTATCTGATGCGTGACTACGAGCATAGTGCTGCGGAGTGTATGAGTCGTTCGAAAGAACGGCTCTTTTCATTGAGAATACTATTCTTTAAATGTCTTACGGGGAATTCTTGTATGAGCCGTTAACCGGTCTGAAATCTCAGTGGGTTGATTATTAACTTATGTATAACTACATATGTGTATTATTAGTTTCAGATAAATAATTAAGGAGGGGCGAAAATGAAACTTACTGAAAAATTTGATAAAGTAGCAGCTCAGCAGACGGCTATCTTTAATGAGAAATACGGTGAGTAGCCATAGCTGAAACAGTCAGATTGATGAAAAACGGGCGACCTGTGTTGTATGACGCCGGCGCTCTCAACTGTGGTAAAATGATGAGGTATGAGAAACCCGTATTACGAAAGCACGATTCATAAACAAATACGAGAGAAACGCGATAATCGAAAAGAGCGCATCAGAAACGATGTGAAGCACTACGGAAGAGAGGTGCTTAACTCCGAGGAGATGCAGCAGGCGTTTGAGCAGACACACCACAAAAGAGCCACTGTCGGAGAACACAGTTTGAGGGTCACAATGTCGAGTGTGATGCTTTGTTATGCTCTCCGTAAGATGAAAGTCAATGTAAATATGCCGGCGGTAATAATTGCTGCACTATGCCACGACTTGGGTATACTGGGAAGAAATGATAAGTATTCGTCAGCCAAGGAATGTGCGGAGGCCCATCCGAAAGAATCGGTGGAAGTTGCCAGAGAAATATTGGATGAACTGCCGGAAAATACCGAGGATATTATAGAACGGCATATGTGGCCGGTAGGAGACAGCAAGGCGCCTAATTCAATAGAAGGGGCCATAGTATCAGCTGCAGATAAGTATACTGCTGTTAAGGATTTCGTAAAAGGAAGCAATTCAGAAAATGAAAGCATCATGCCACTGCTTCCGAGTGAAAGAAGAACAGAAGAGGTAACAGAGGATGGAGACAAATGATAATGTTGTAATGCTGGCCAAGCCCGTAAGGAAGGGAATTACGAAGATTCTGTTCAGCCGAGTTTTTATAATCGGGATACTTCTCGTTTTACAGATTGCTTTTTTTGTGGCCGCTTATGTGTGGTTTTATGACAATGTTCATATCTTCCTGCACCTACAGTGGATTTTTACCTTCGTTATGATAATCTATCTCTTCAACAGTAAGATGGATTCATCTGCCAAGCTCACATGGATGCTCATCATAGCATTGGTTCCGATTGTCGGAGCCCTTCTTCTTTTCTGGACGCAATCCAATATAGGGCATCGCAAAGAAATAAACATGGTGAAGAAGCAGATAGATGACAGCAAGGAAATGCTGGATCAATCGGAGAAAGTTTTTAAAGAGGTGGAGCGCGACGGCTCCGGCTCGGACGATTTATGTAAATATTTGAATAAAACCGGATGCTTCCCACTCTACGATAAATCTGAAGTTACGTACTTTCCGCTCGGTGAAGACAAATTCGAGGCCATGCTGAAAGAACTTGAGAAGGCGAAGAAGTTTATTTTCATGGAGTACTTCATAGTTGAAGAAGGATACATGTGGGGCCGCATTCTGGATATCCTGATTCGCAAGGCAGAAGCAGGTGTCGAGGTACGTGTTATGTACGACGGCATGTGTGAGATGTCGACGCTTCCGACCGACTACTGGAAGCGCTTGGAGAAGAAGGGCATACACGCCAGAGCCTTCTCCCCTATAATGCCGATAGTCTCGTCACACTATAATTACCGCGATCACAGAAAGATTCTTTCCATAGACGGAAAGGTAGCATTTAACGGCGGAGTAAACCTGGCGGATGAGTATATAAATCGAATCGAAAGATTCGGCCACTGGAAGGATACAGCGGTTATGATAAAGGGGCCGGCGGTACAGAGCTTGACACTGATGTTCCTTCAAATGTGGAATCTGAGGTCGGGAGATTCAACTGAGGATTACAAGAAATGGCTGTCTGAACCGGTCAATGAATATCCTGATGCCAAGGGATATGTTATGCCGTACTGCGACAATCCTCTCGATGGCTATAAGGTTGGTGAGGCTGTCTACATCGACATACTCTACCGCTCGACAGACTACGTACATATTATGACACCGTATCTCATACTTGACGGAGAACTGGAGACAGCGCTCAGATTTGCCGCACAGAGAGGGGTCGACGTAAAGATAATAATGCCGGGAATTCCGGATAAGGCATTTGCCTATTCTCTTGCGAAAACGCACTATAAGAATCTGGTAGAGGCCGGTGTAAAGATTTATGAATATACGCCGGGATTTGTTCATGCCAAGGTATTTGTAAGCGATGATATCAAGGCTGTAGTCGGCACCATCAATTTAGACTACAGGAGTCTTTATCACCACTTCGAGTGTGCGACATACATGTATAAAACAGATTGCATACCTGCTATCGAGAAGGACTTCCAAGATACCCTTTCCAAGTGCAGAGAAGTGAGTGTAGAAAGCATAAAGAGTGAGAAGTTATCGTACAAGATTATGGGAACTTTGGGCAAGATGATATCACCGCTGATATAACAGACGCCGGATGTCCCCCGCCTCAACGGAGTAGGCGGCGGGTTCCATATTCGATCGTCAGTGGCGGGTCGCAATCCCCGACTGACGATCTCCGGCGTCGCTCGCTCCAACCAAGCGAGCTTGATGGAGCTTCGCTCCTGGTTGAAAGGAGTATGATTTCAGAACAGTAAAATGCCGCAGGTATCTTTGTGATAAACCTGCGGCATTTCCGTTTTGTTTTAAATATTTAATTACTTGCTTCTGTTGTAGCTTCTTCTGTTTCTTCACCCGGCATTGTTATCGTGTACTCTCCCGGTGTTATATTAACCGAGCATCCGTTGTTTTGTGAAACCCAGCCAATCCATGTTTTTCCCTTGTTAATAGGCTGAGCAACATACATTTCCGGAACGTATTCTTCGCCGGCTTCTTCTGCCTCGGCTTTTTTCTTGTCAGCTTCTTCCTGCTCTTTATCATTTAAAGGAATTTCAGCAAGAATGGCTTCCTTATCGTCGTTTTCTTCATCCTTGTCGTTGTTTAGTTCATAAATCTCTTTAGCGTCCTTTTCGGGATCGATGAGGATGAGCTTGCCGCCTTTTTTCTGCCACTCAATTTCTTTAACGGAACCTTGAGTGAAGAGCTGAGCTCTTCCTCCCTTAAAGAGATAGTCGCAGTAGGTAACGGAACTTCCGCCTCCATGATAATTATCCTTCGTAATGTACTCGGTATCATCATAGAGGATGAGAAGATTATCACGAACAAAGTCATTGTCAAAGCTCTTGCTGTGATATTTGCCGTCTTCTTCGTTATATTCCCAATCTGTGGTTTCCCAATCAGCTCTTTTTGAATAGGTAACACTTAGCTTTGCTGCAGTTTCAGTGCTTACAGGCTGGGTTTCTTCAAAGAAGTAAAGTTTGCTGATTTCATCAGGTTCTGCTCTGAATCCCTCATTCTTTATAGTAGCCGGAACCTTCTCTCCGTAGATTATACCTGTGTGCTCGGATGATACATTTCTGGTATGGTCTCTGTCGTACATACCTTCCTTATCATCCAGAGTCATCTGATTGATATGATCTACGTCGTACCATTTGAATATTTTATTGGCTCCGACATATTCTCCCTTTGAATAGCTCATTCCCCAGTGAATGAAAATTGCATCAAACGAAGTTGAGAATTTGATGAACGGAGGACGAGCACTTCTGGTAGGTCCTATTACTTCCGGCAGCTTATTGTAGTCGGTGTAGAACCAAAGTGTTCTGGTGATTCCTCCTTCAACCTCACCCTGCAGAACAATGTCAGGAGAATAGTTTTCATCGTCAAGACCCCACTGCGGTCTTGCATCCGGTGTGTTTTCAACTACGAATGCTACTATTCTTCTGTTCAGAGCGCTTTCATCAAAGCCGTCCTCGACGAGTGCGCCGGTTAAAGGATCTGATGGTGGAGGTGGTGGCTCCTCAACAGGTTCTTCGGCCTTACAGCCGGAAAGAACAGCTGCCATCGATAAGATAAAAATAAGTGCAATTACCGAAAACTTTCTGTAAATAGATTTCTTCATAAAAAATACCCTCAATTCCGAGCGTTTACAATCGCTCTTCGATGCTTTGAAAAATATTATACAACTTTTAATGGCATTGATGGTGAAAATTGTATAAAATATGTGAGGTTAAACCAGAAGGGGGATTAAAAAAATGAAAAGAATTCTTACTATTCAGGACATCTCCTGCCTCGGAAAGTGCTCCATTACAATCGCGCTTCCGGTAATTTCAGCTCTTGGAACGGAGACTGTAATACTTCCGACGGCGGTTTTGTCCAATCACACACTGTTTAAAAGTTTTACTGTAAAAGATCTGGCAGATCAAATCGAGCCAATCTGCGAAAAATGGGTGGATGAGAACGTCGAGTTCGATGCTATCTACACGGGCTATCTCGGCACCATAGAGCAGATTGATATGATGAAAAAACTGTTTAAAACATTTAAAAGAGGAGACGATACAATTGTGTTCGTTGATCCTGTTATGGCAGACAACGGTAAGCTTTATCCTGCATTTGATATGGATTATGCGAAGAAGAATGCCGAACTCTGTGCCGAGGCAGACATTATCGTTCCTAATATCACGGAAGCCAGTATCATGACAGGCATGGAATATAAGGAAGAGTATGACGAAAGTTATATCAGGGAAATGCTGGAGCGCCTTACCAAACTGGGTGCACAGATAAGTGTGCTTACCGGTGTTTCGCTCAGCGAGGGCAAGACCGGCGTAATGGGTTACGACAAGAAAAACGATGAGATCTATTGCTATCAGAATGATAAGGTCGGAGCGATGTTCCATGGAACGGGAGACCTCTTCTCCAGCACCGTTATCGGTGAGATTATGAAGGGAAAATCCTGGAAGGATGCTATGAGAATAGCGGCGGACTATACTGCGCATACCATCGAAGTAACGATGAACAATCCTAAAAAGCCGTGGTACGGAGTGGATTTCGAGGCTACGATTCCGGATCTTATAGCGATGGACTAGTCTAAGGGTTTCAGGACCTACATGAAAAAAGAAATACTTGAATTACAAAAGTTAATGCGTGAAGAAGGGATGGATATTTACTACATCCCTTCTTCTGATTTTCATTCATCGGAATACATGCATCCGCATTTTAAGTGTCGCGAATTTATCAGCGGATTTACCGGATCTGCCGGGGACTTGATAGTAACGGGAGATGCCGCATATCTTTGGACGGACGGGCGGTACTTTATCCAGGCAGAAAAGCAGCTTGCGGGCTCCGGTATAGAACTCATGAGGATGAGAGAAGATGGTGTCCCGACTATTCCGGAATTTATCGCCGAAATTGCAAAAGAGCATATAAATACTGACAAGTCTAAAGCTGTTCTCGGATTCGACGGAAGAGTTGTAAAAAATAACTTCAGTTACATCGTACAGGATGCACTCGGAGATGTCGGTCTGGACTATTCGGATATAGATATCATCTGGGAGAAGGATCTCGCAGGAGATGTTTGGGAGGACAGACCCGAGTTTGATACCAACGGCATATGGCAACTCCCGATTGAATCAACCGGAGCATGCGCAGAGGATAAGTTAGAGCAAATAAGGCGGAAAATGGATGAAGAAGAAGCGGAGTATCTGCTGCTTTCAGACCTTACGGGGATTGCTTGGCTTCTCAATCTGAGAGGCTCAGATATCGCGTATACACCGGTGTTTTATTCATTCTTGTTGATCGGACCCGAATTCGTAAATCTGTATCTGACAAAAGATGCAATCAGAAATGATGCAGAGGAAACAATTCGGAGGAGCATAGCTGAGGGAGTTAATCTTCACATACGAAGATATGAAGACATTTATGACGATGTTTCTGCATTGAGGATATCGGAATACGGAACTTTCATGTCTGAAAACAGTATCTCTTATGCGCTCTTTAATTCAATCCCGGATGATGTGATGTGTATTCATGTGGCGGATATCGTAGGCAATATCAAGATGATAAAAAATGAAACAGAGATAAGTTGTTCAAAGAACGCGCATATCAAGGACGGTGTGGCCGTAACTAAGTTCATTAAATGGATAAAAGAAGAGATGAGAAGAGGTGCGGAACATACGGAGATCGATGCCGGAGACTATCTTAAGGAAAAACGCGCGGAACAAGAAGGCTTCATAGAGCTTTCGTTCCCGACAATATCCGCTTACGGAGGAAACGGCGCAGTAGTTCACTATGAACCGGAAGAGAATAGTTGTGCAATCATCAGGCCTGAGGGCTTTCTGCTTATCGATTCAGGCGGACAGTATACGAACGGAACGACAGATGTTACGAGGACTATTGCCGTAGGCCCGCTTACGCAGGAAATGAAGGATAATTACACTTACGTTTTGAAGTCACATATTGCGTTTGCCGATATGAGATACAGAGAGGGTATGACGGGCAAAGAACTTGATGAAATGCTCAGAAAACCTTTGACAGATGTCGGACTTAATTTTAATCACGGCATTTCTCACGGAGTCGGACACGTTCTGTCAGTTCATGAGGACGCAGCCGCAATCAGAAGTAGCAATGAACTTGATGCGGGTATTAAGCCAGGTATGATTATGTCTGATGAACCCGGGGTATATATCGAGGGAGAGTACGGAATCAGGACGGAAAATTTGGTGCTCTTTATAGAAGGCGGAAACGATTGGATTATCAATGAACCGCTGACATGTGTACCTTATGAGAGAGACGCTATTAATAAGGACCTTTTATCCGAAACCGAGATAAAATGGGTAGATGACTATCACAGCTGGGTCAGAGAGACATTGAGTCCGCTTCTTGATGAAGAGACAGCGACATTCCTATACGAAGAGACTAAGGCTTTATAGATGCAAAATTACTTTGTGTTTTAATCGAAAGAGGAATATAATCTACACACTGATGTAAAAATTATCACTGAAATGAAGAAATGAGGTAAAGAATGGGTATTTTTGACAGATTCAAAAAGAATGCAGAAGATACTGCTCAGAAGGCAGAAGCTAAGAAGGCCGAGGTTACCAAGGCTGCAGAAGAGAAGAAAGCAGACCTTGAAGCCAGAGGAAAGGCTATGGCAGAAAGAGCCAAAAAGGAAGCTGAGTCCATTAAGACAGCTGCAGCTGAGAAAGCCGCTGAGGCTGAAAAGAAAGCCGAAGAGGCTAAGGCAGAGGCAGAGAAGAAGGCTGAAGAAGTAAAGGCTGAGGTTAAGGCTGCTGCCGCTAAGTTTAAACTTGATGTTGACGGCGAATTCGGTCCTAAGAGCATCACATCACTCCAGCACGTTCTCGGCGTTACTGAAGACGGAATACTCGGAACAGACACAATTACTGCTATTCAGAAAAAGGTTGGCGCCAAGGCTGACGGCATCTGGGGAACAGAGACAAGCACAAAGCTTCAGGAGTTCCTCGGCGTTACTGCAGACGGTGTTGCAGGCCCTGAGACATTCAAGGCTCTTCAGAACTGGGTAAACAAAGAGCTCGGTTAAAAGATTTAAAGCAGAATAGTATAAAAGGCGGATTCGTCCGCCTTTTGTCATGTTTTATAACAGACGCCGGATGTCCCCAGCCTCAACGGAGTAGGCGGCGGGTTCCATATTCGATCGTCAGTGGCGGGTCGCAATCCCCGACTGACGATCTCATGAGCTGAAGCTCCCGTCGTCTGTTTGACGGCGTCGCTCGCTCCAACCAAGCGAGCTTGATGGAGCTTCGCTCCTGGTTGAAAAACTGCCTTGCGCTTTAAAAATAAGACTCTCAAAACTTGAAATCTGCAAGGAAAATGCAGATAATTTATAAAAGGTAAGGAGAGTAATCAATGAACAATTTAAAGAAATACTATAATGAACGCTACTTTACAATTGCGCTTTATGTACTTGTTACGACGCTGCTTATTTTGGTGTTCGGTTTATTTATTTATTATCTGTCCGGTAAAACCGGAGGTGCAATATCTTTTGTCGCTGCAGTGTGTAAACCCTTGGTGCTGGGAATGGTGCTGACATATCTGCTCAGTCCCGTTGTGAAAAAACTTGAGACAAAGATTTTTGCTTCGATTAAAAAGCCTAAAACCGCAAGAGTGCTGTCGGTAATTCTTACCTATCTCTTAGTGCTCGCGGTCATAGGACTGATTCTCGGAATAATAGCAGTTACTTTGACCAAGAGCCTTTCGGCATTTCATCCTTCGGAATTCAGAAACTATGCACTTTCTCTGGCAGATCAGTTCTCTAAGTTCTGGGATACAATTGAGACTCAACTGGCCAACATGAATATAAATCTCGGCAGTCTCGGAGATATGCTGGGTAAGATATTCAATGGCGTCAAAACCGGCGCCACGACACTGTTGTTTGCCGTGATATTCTCAATTTATTTCCTCATTGATGAAAAAATCGTTGTCTACTGGAGAAATGTGATTAATACTTTCACAACGGAAAAAACCAGGGCGCATTTTCACACCTTGGCCAAGGACAGCGACAGGGTCTTCTCCGGATATATCAGAGGACAGTCTATCGACGCGCTTATTGTCGGATTGCTGTCTTCCGTCTCGCTTCTTATTGCAGGCGTTCCTTATGCAGTAGTCATAGGAATTCTGACCGGCATAGGAAACCTCGTTCCTTATGTGGGCCCTATTGTAGGCTTCAGTTCATTGATAATCGTATGCTTGGCTGAGGGCTCATGGATACATCTGCTGATAGGCGGCATAATACTTGCTGTCGTTATGTTCATTGACGGGAATATCATCGGACCGAGGATGCTGAGCAGCAATGTTGAGGTTCACCCGGTATTGGTTATAGTAGCTCTTCTTGCCGGCGGAAAGGTCGGCGGAGTTGTCGGCATGCTGGTGGCTGTTCCTGTTGCGGCACTGCTGAAACTTCAGTTTGACAGATATGTAGCTAAGAAAAAACAGGCCAAAGAAGCCTGAATGAATCCTAAGAGAAACGGTGAAAATTATGACACTAAAAAGATATTTGGGCGTTGATATCGGAGGCACTGCAGTTAAGACCGGCATAGTGGATGAACACGGTAATGTGGTGGTAAAGAGCGAAACCGACATCGATCAGAGCGGCTTAAATGAAAATGTTATGCAGACTGTAATAAGGAGCATAAGAGAGCTTGCAATAACAAACGACATAGATATAAGCAGCCTTTTCGGAATAGGAGTATCCGCCCCGGGATCGATTGACACGGTTAACGGCAAAGTTGCTTTGGCCGGAGGGAATGTTCCGAATTGGGCAGGTACCGAAGTGTGCAAAATATTGGAAACCGAGTTTGCCGTTCCTACGTCCTTGGCAAATGACGGAAATTGTGTGGCTTTAGCAGAGGCATGGATAGGTGCCGCCAAGGGCTGTGACGATGTTCTCTGTGTTACTCTCGGAACCGGTATAGGCGGCGGAATTATATCCAGAGGAAAGCTTATAGAAGGCAACAAGGGCTATGCCGGAGAGATAGGTCATATAGTCACTCACGCGGCCGGTAGAAGATGTGCTTGCGGGGGAAGAGGCTGCTTTGAAAAATATGCCGCGACTTCCGCATTGGTAGAACTTGCAAAATCTATAAATAATGAGTGGAATAGCGGCAGGAAACTCTTTGAAGCAGCCAACTCAGGAAATGAAGAAGCTGTAAGACTGATTGACGACTGGACCTGCGAAGTGGCATTCGGAATAGCAGGCCTCATACACATATTTAATCCTGAGGTTATTCTTATAGGCGGAGGTGTTTCCGCTCAGGAAGAACTCGTTATACTGCCTATCAGGAAAAAGGTGTACGAGTTCATAATGGAAGACTTCAGAGAAAATCTTGTTATAAAAAGAGCCAGTCTCGGAAATGATGCGGGCATGGTAGGCGCGGTAAAACATCTCATGGACGAGCAGCTCATAGAGACCGTGGAGACACAGAACATCCTAAGAGGAGATATATAACAGACGCCGGATGTCCCCCGCCTCAACGGAGTAGGCGGCGGGTTCCATATTCGATCGTCAGTGGCGGGTCGCAATCCCCGACTGACGATCTGAGCTTCGCTCCTGGTTGAAATAAAAGACAAGGAAACGGGACGTGAAATATTACGACAGAAAAATCAACTATTATGAAACGGATCAAATGGGAATAGTCCACCACTCCAACTACGCGAGGTTTTTTGAAGAAGCACGCGTGGCATATTTGGAGCAAGTGGGCTATCCTTACGAGCGCATGGAATCAGACGGGATCATAAGTCCGGTGCTGGAAATATCATGCAAATTCCTTCATTCTGTAAGGTTCGGAGACAGCATACGAATAGCCGTCAGACCCATCTCTGTGTCTAAAGTTAAGTGCGCTTTCAGTTACGAGGTGACGGACCTTTCAACAGGAGAGATTCGCGCCAAAGGAAGATCCGAACACGGATTTATAAATCCCGAGGGAAAGCCGGTGATTCTGCCTAAAGAAAAACCGGAATTCTACGAAACATTATTAAAAGAATTGGAGATTGAAAATTAGAGATGACAGATATAGGTTGTAAATTATCAAGAGATATCAGAATTCTTCCCAGCATGTGCGACAGAAGAGAAAAACTGAGAATTGCAGACGCTTTGGACATCTTTGAAAACAGCGCTACTCTTCATGCTGAGAACTTTGAAATCGGCCCTGTCGGAATGGATAAGAGGAATTACTTTTGGGTAATTACAAAAATAAGAATACATGTGAACAGGATGCCTGATATGATGTCTAAAGTAGAATCCAATACATGGATTCAGGAGGCTGATAGAGCCCGCTGTGAAAGAGACTTTTCATTTACGCAAAACGGAGAGCAGCTGATATACGGCAGAAGCATTTGGGCCATAATAAGCAGAGATACAATGAGACTGGTTCCTCTTGCTGAAATATATCCGAAGATAGACTTCGATGTGGCTCCGCCGGATGATAAGCCTTTCGCCAAGATAAACAAGAACTTCGATGATGCTGAGGTTATAGGCAGCCATACGGTTTGCTCTTCGGATATAGACCTCGGCGGACATTTTAATAATGTGAACTATGTCAGAGCCATGCTCGGCTGCTTCACTTGTGATGAACTTGAAGAGATGAATATTACAGAGCTTGAACTGAACTTCATCTCACAGACATACGAAGGAGAGACTTTGACCTTCAAATGCCGAAAGACCGATGTAGGACTGGAAGTCGGTGCCTTAAATGAAGAGGGAAAAGTCGTATTCATGTCAGCTATTGAGTAGCTTAAAACTAAATGTCGAAAAATTGAGCTTTTGCCACATATTTTTTATGTATATGCTCACTTTCGATGTAAAAGATGTTGTTGAAATATACGATAAAAGCAATGCAATCAGTTATCGTAAACTGATTGTATAAACAACTCATAAAAAATGAGCCTATCGACTGCAATCAGCAGTAGAAAGGCTCAATTATTTTTCTTTTATCCCATGATTGAGCTTTTGAGACCTATTTTTGGCTTATAAGCTCAAATAATTTGTTTATAAGTATTTGTGCAGTATGTAGCGATCCTTTCCGCCGTACATCTTTCTTGTTTCGAGTATATCGAAGTTCAGAACCAGGAAGTTCCTGTAGCTGTACGGATTGTCCGGTGAGATGGTCGTAAAAGCTTCCTTAGCTCCCATCTCAATGGCACGTCCCAGGCGGAGCTTGTTGAACATTCTCTGTATTCCGAGACCTCTGTACTTCGGGGGCACCATGGTCAGATCCAAAGAGCAGGTAACTGCCAGCCGATCTCTGTCATAGTCGAAGAGTTTGCCGTAGTTTTCCGGATTGTCCGGATCGTTCGGAATCAGTACGGAATAGCCCGCGACCTCCCCGTTGCACTCTGCCATCATGCAGATATCATGTTCAAGTTGTGCAACGGATTCCTCTCTCGTGAAAGGAGAATAAAGATCCTTATCCGGAAGGGCATCCATTATTTCCTGCTGAAGAGCCATTACCTTATCTATGTCTTCGGGCACGGCCTCCCTGAAATCTATTTTGGTAGGTACACCCTGACCGTTCATCAATTCCTGCGAAAAAGGTAGTCTCATTAGTTCCATAATTGCCCTCCGTTTTCATTGCCCAAAGCATATCGCTGTGGTAGAATATCTGCGCATAAAAATCAAATAACACACTTATTATACAGGAAGGCAAGAAAATATGGTAATTACAAATGATATCAAATACGTAGGCGTTAACGACCACGATATAGACCTCTTTGAGGGCCACTACATCGTGCCGGAAGGCATGGCGTACAACTCTTACGTAATCTGCGATGAGAAGACATGCGTTATGGATTCCGTTGACGCTAACTTCACGGATGAGTGGATCGAAAACGTTAAAGAAGTTCTCGGCGGAAAAGATCCGGACTACCTCGTAGTTCAGCACATGGAACCTGACCATTCAGGAAGCCTCAAGGCATTCATGGATGAGTTTAAGACTGCGACAATTGTTTCTTCACAGAAGGCCTTCACTATGATGGGAAATTTCCTCGAAGGAGAAGAGTTTGCAGACAGAAGAGAGGTTGTTAAAGAAGGTGACACTCTGGAGCTCGGCTCACACACTCTCAGCTTCATCGCAGCTCCTATGGTACATTGGCCTGAGGTTATCATGACTTATGATGCCAAGGACAAGGTGCTCTTCTCGGCAGACGCATTCGGAAGATTCGGAGCACTCGATGAAATCGGAGAGACTGTTAAGGAAGATGATGACTGGGCTTGCGAGGCCAGACGTTACTACTTCGGTATCGTCGGAAAATACGGTATGCAGGCACAGGCGGTTCTGAAGAAGACTGCAAATCTGGATATTGAACAGATCTGCTCACTCCACGGACCTATCATCAACGAAGACCTCGGATACTATCTCGGAATCTATGACACATGGTCAAAGTATGATTCTGAGTCACAGGGTGTAGTAATCGCATACACATCCGTATACGGACATACAAAGAAAGCTGTTGAGATGCTGGCCGAGAAACTCAAGGAGCTCGGAGTTCCGAGAGTTGAGGCTACGGACCTCGCAAGAGATGATATGGCTGAGGCAGTTGAGGATGCATTCAGACACGACACTGTAGTGTTCGCAACTACAACATTCAATAACGACGTATTCCCGTTCATGAGAGAGTTTATTCACTCACTCGTTGAAAGAAACTTCCAGAAGAAGAGAGTTGCTTTCATCGAGAACGGGTCCTGGGCACCTGTAGCCGGAAAGGTTATGAAGGGCATGCTGGAGGGCTGCAAGGAACTCACTTATGCGGAGAATGAAGTAAAAATCGTATCCGCGCTTAACGATGAGAGCCGCGCACAGATAGATGCACTTGCCAAGGAGCTTGCGGCAACGTACAAATAAAGCAATAAAAGAAGGCGCAGTGGGGATTCTACTGCGCTTTAATTACAGACTATGAGAAGAAATTTGTACACTGCAATTCAATGGACATGGGGACTTCCGCAGACTCTGGTAGGGTCTGTGCTTTACCTTGCTCACAGAAAGAACAAGCACTTCAATCTTAACGGTGCCTGTGCCACTGTCTGGGATAAGGATGCCGGCCTTTCGCTCGGAAAATTCATATTTGTTCCGAAGCAGGAAGTGATAAAGACAGAGGACCCGAGCGAGGAGGATAAGATCGTCGTTTCAAAGGAGTTAGCCATGCACGAATACGGACACACCGTGCAGTCTATGATACTCGGTCCTACGTATCTTATACTGGTGGGACTGCCGTCTCTTGTATGGAGCAGGCATCCCCACTTTGTAAAGAAGAGGGCCAGGACGGGGATGTCGTATTACGCACCTGTCTTTGAAAAGACTGCGGATAAACTCGGTAAGAAATAAAGCACCATAAAAGCCGTTGAGACCAACGGCTTTTTAATATGATTAGCTTACGAATGCATTGTAGATGGCACGGGTGGCGGCTTTGAAGTCCTTGGCCTCAACACCGACTATTACGTTAATCTCCGTAGCACCTTGGTTCAGCATGCGGATGTTGATTCCGGCATCTGCGAGTGCCGCGGTTATCTTGGCAGAAACACCGATGCTGTTTGAGAGGCCCTTACCTACAACTGCGATAAGTGCGATATCAGGTACCACTGTGATTTCATCCGGGTGAAGCCTCTGGTTGAACGCCTCTATAACTTCGTCCAGCGAGTCTTCTATCTCAGAGCTTTCGATTACAACGGAGAGTGAATCGATACCTGTCGGAATGTGATCGAAGCTGATATCGAGGTCTTCGAGTACAGCCAGAGCTCTTCTTACGAAACCGATCTCCTTGTTCATCATATTCTTGTAAATCGTAATTACGGTGAAAGGATGCTTGCCGGCTATTCCGGAGAGCACCTTGTTTTTATCGTAGTTGCTCTCGGTAGTGATGATAGTGCCCGGGTCTTCCGGTGCATTTGTATTTCTTATGTTAATAGGAATGTCGGAAAGTCTTACGGGGAAGACGGCTTCTTCATGCAGAACGCTGGCTCCCATGTATGAGAGTTCGCGAAGCTCCATATATGAAATACTTTCGATAGGTTTCGGATTATCTACGACTCTGGGATCTGCCATAAGAAGTCCGGATACGTCGGTCCAGTTTTCGTAGATGTCAGCGTTTACCGCGCGTGCAACGAGAGAACCTGTTACGTCTGAACCGCCTCTTGAGAGGACCTTAATCTCTCCGCTGTCCTTGTAGCTTCCGTAGAAGCCCGGGATGACTGCGCGATCATGCTTGGCAAGTTCTGCGGACAGAGCCTCGTTTGTTTCTTCCGCAAGCAGCCTGCCTTTTTTATCAAAGAGAATAAGGCCTTTGGTGTCTACGAAGTCATAGCCGAGGTATGCAGCGATAAGAATTGCGGACAGGTATTCTCCGCGGCTTGCGATATAGTCTTCGGAGCAACCGGCCTCCATCTGCTCCATAATCTCTGCGAAGTGCTCATCAAGATCAACGTTTATGTCGAGGTTGTATCTGATTGCATTGTATCTGTCGCTGACAACCTGGAAGAGCTGCTCGTACGGAATGTTGTTTTCGGCCTGAGCCTTACACATAAAGAGCAGATCCGTAATCTTGCTGTCTTCGTTAAAGCGCTTGCCCGGTGCGGAAACTACAACGTAGCGGCGCTCCGGATCGCTCTCGATTATCTCTTTTACTTTCACTAACTGCAGGCCGTCTGCCACGGACGAACCACCGAATTTTACTACTTTAACTCCCAATTCTTTCCACCAAATCCTTTCGTTTTTGTACGATTTTACAAAATAGTATAGAAAAATATACATTTTTTTACAAGAATATACAAGTATAAAGTTGACATGGGTCCCGAATAATTATAGAATTCAGACAATTGAGATAGAGGATGCGTTTGGTCATCAGTAGCCATTCCGATTCGTAGTGCAGTGCGGGGAAGAAACGAAAGGGGCCGACGCCGAAGAAAGGCGGGCTGCAAGACGCCGATCTGGGAGTACGTAATAAGATGCGTGCGACTGTCGCAAAACGCGGAGCGCTATCCATGATAATAATCATAATTTGTATTTGATTTTTCATGAGCAGTCTTACCGCGTAGGCTGCTCATTTTTATACCTAAGGAGGGTATCTGAAATGGCAAGGAAAGAAACTATTTTCCAAGGAGTTGCAACGGCACTCATTACACCGATGACAGAAGACGGTGTTAACTTCGATCAGTACGGAAGACTCATCGATTGGCAGATTGAACAGGGCATTAACGCTCTTGTTATCGCAGGAACCACGGGAGAGGGTTCTACTCTGACTGATGAAGAGCATAAAGCCTGCATCAGCTACGCGGTGGAAAGAGTAGCGGGACGCGTACCTGTAATCGCGGGCACGGGGTCCAACCACACAGATTACGGCGTGCAGCTGACGAAGTATGCGGCAGATGCAGGAGCTGATGCAGCACTCATCGTAACACCGTACTACAACAAGGCTACGCAGAACGGACTCGTTAAGCTTTTCGAGGAGTATGCAAGTGCATGCGATATTCCTATCATCGCATACAACGTACCGGGAAGAACGGGCGTGAACATCGAGCCTTCTACATATGCCAAGCTCGCTGAAATCGATACAGTGGTTGCCATCAAGGAGGCCAACTCAAATATTTCAAAGATTGTTGAGACATTTGCTCTGGTGGGAGACAAGCTGGACCTTTACTCAGGTAACGATGATCAGATCACACCGCTTCTGGCTATGGGAGCCAAGGGTGTTATATCGGTTCTTTCAAACGTAGTACCTAAAGAGACTGTTGAACTATGCGATAAGTTCTTCGCAGGTGATGTTGCCGGATCAGCCGCACTTCAGTGCAAATATACTGAATTTGTAAAGGATCTCTTCTGCGAGGTAAATCCTATTCCGGTTAAGGAGGCTATGGTGCTTCTCGGATACTGCGATCCTATCATTCGTTCGCCGCTGTACAGAATGGAAGATCAGAACCTTGCAAAGATGAAAGCTACAATGCAGGAGCTCGGTATTATTTAAAAGAAAGAAGCAGGCTGAGCTTATCAGCCGATAGGACGGATTTATGAAAGTAATAATAAACGGAATCGACGGCGCCATGGGAACTATCCTGGCGGGCATAATAGAAAAGACAGAGGACATGGAGCTTGTGGCCGGAGTCACACCTACGGGCTTTGACGGGGCGTACCTTACGATGGCGGACTATCAGGGTCCGGCAGATATGGTTATAGACTTCAGCCATCATGAGGGCACTAAGGCCCTGGTGGATTACTGCGTGGAGAGAAATCTTCCGGTGGTTCTCTGTACCACGGGTCAGACCGAGGAAGAGATGGAGCAGATTACTAAGGCCTCAAAGAAGATTCCGATCTTCAAGTCAGCCAATATGTCTGTCGGTGTTGCTCTGACGGCCAGACTTGTGAAGGAAGTAGCTGCAAAGTTCCCGGGTGCGGATATAGAGATAGTGGAGACGCATCATACTCGCAAGGTGGATGCTCCGAGCGGTACGGCTCTTATGCTGGCAGATGCTGCCAAAGAAGCAAGGCCTGAACTGCACTACAATCTCGGACGCTCCGGCAACTGCAAGAGAGAGCCTGATGAAATCGGAATCAATGCAGTAAGACGAGGCAACGTGGTCGGAACTCATGAGGTGATGTTCGGCACTGCCAATCAGACAATCACGATCACTCATGAGGCACACGACAGAGCACTCTTTGCCGACGGCGCAGTTGACGCTGCGAGATTTCTTATGGGAAAACCGGCAGGGCTGTACAATATGGAAGACTTGCTGAATGACTAATTGATATTACAGGGAATAGAGAAAAAGGTTTAGGAGAAATAAGATAATGAAAATTGCAATTGCCGGATACGGTAATATAGGAAAAGGCGTGGAGGCTGCGGTAACTCAGGCTCCGGATATGGAAATTGCGGGAGTGTTCACAAGAAGAGACCCTGCATCGCTTAAGACTGTGACGGGAGCAACCGTATATGGATATGATCAGTTGGCGGACATGAAAGACGACATTGATGTGGTTATCATCTGCGCAGGTTCCGCAACAGATCTTCCGTGGATGACACCTGAACTGGCTGCGTCATTCAACGTGATTGACAGCTTCGATAATCACGCCAAGATTCCTGAGCATTATGCCAATGTGGATAAGGCTGCCAAGGCTGCAGGGAAAGTAGGAATCATTTCCTGCGGATGGGACCCGGGATACTTTTCGCTGGCCAGGATTTATGCGGAGGCAGCTCTTCCTAACGGAGACAGCTATACATTCTGGGGACGCGGCGTAAGCCAGGGACACTCCGATGCCATAAGACGCATAGAGGGAGTGGCCGATGCAAGGCAGTATACGGTTCCTGTTGAAGCAGCTTTGGATAGGGTAAGAGCAGGAGAGCATCCTGAATTCACCGCACGAGAGATGCATTTAAGAGATTGCTACGTAGTGGCGGAGGAAGGTGCTGATAAGGCTGCTATCGAAGAGGCTATTAAAACCATGCCTAATTACTTCGAGCCATATGATACAACAGTGACGTTTGTGTCGCAGGAAGAACTGGATAAGAATCACAGCGGTCTGCCGCACGGCGGATCTGTGCTCAGATCCGGAAGAACCGGATTTGACATGGAGTTCAATAACACCATTGAGTACACTCTGAATCTTGATTCAAATCCGTTCTTCACAGCCAGCATACTTGCTGCGGCTGCCCGTGCGGCATACAGAATGAATAAGGAAGGACAGAGCGGAGCCAAAACGCTCTTCGATGTGCCGCCGGCATATCTTTCAACGCAGTCGAGCGAAGAACTCTTGGCACATATGTTATAGTTTGTCGTCCTGAGAGAAGCTGAAAAAAAGGAAATTGATGTTATATAAAAATCTATCAGTAAATGAAAAAGGTCATCTTGCTATAGGCGGGATGGATGGGGTGGAGCTTGCCGCTGAGTACGGCACTCCGCTTTATGTGCTTGATGAAGAGGTAATCAGGCAGAATTGCAGGACCTATGTTGAGGCCATGCACGATGCTTTTGGGCCGGATGCTGCGCCGCTTTTTGCCAGCAAGGCGCTCTGCTTCAAAGGCATATATCCTATTGTAGAGTCCGAGGGCATGTGCGTGGATGTGGTATCTCCGGGAGAGATTTATACTGCACTTGCCGCAGGCTTTCCTGCCGGGAAGATGTTCTTTCACGGAACCAACAAAACCGATTCGGATATAGAGTACGGTGTAATGAGCGGAGTGGGACATTTCGTGGTGGACAACTTAAACGAGCTTGCCATTCTGGACAATGTATGTGAAAAGCAAGGAGTGAAGCAGAAGGTTCTTCTGAGGCTCACCTGCGGTCTCGACCCTCATACGCTTGAAGCCATCAACACGGGCAAGGTCGATTCTCAGTTCGGCGTTCCGATAGACACGGGTCAGGCAGACAACTTCGTGAAGGAAGCAATGTCTTGCGGCAATATATCCATTGAAGGCTTTCACAGCCATGTCGGATCGCAGATCTTTGAAAGCGATTCCTTCAACAGACAGGTGGAGATACTGGCAGAGTATGCCGCAAAATGCAGAGATGAGTACGGTCTCACCGTAAATGTTCTGAACATCGGAGGCGGCTTCGGTGTCAGATACACAGAGGAAGACCCAAAGCTCAATATCCCCGAGAGAATAAATGAGATAAAGGGACATCTTGAGGTGGCTTGCGAGAAATACAATCTCGAAATGCCTACCGTATACATGGAGCCGGGAAGGAGCATAGTGGCCGATGCCGGAGTAACGCTCTATACAACCGGCGGCATTAAGGAAGTAAAAGGATACAGAAACTATGTGACCGTGGATGGCGGCATGACGGATAATCCGAGATACGCACTCTATAAGTCTGAGTACACAGTGCTGAACGCAAGCAGGGCATCCGAAAATGCGGACTTCGAATGCACCATTGCAGGAAGGTGCTGCGAAAGCGGGGACAGGGTGGCCGAGGATATAAAGATTGCAAAGCCTGAAAGAGGGGACATAGTAGCCGTTCTCACAACGGGTGCGTACAATTACTCCATGGCATCCAACTACAACAGGATTCCTAGACCTGCCATGGTCATGATAAAAGACGGATCTTCCAGACTCGTTATTAAGCGCGAATCTTTCGAAGATTTACTCAGAAACGAATTGTAATTATTAAGCTGCTGCAGAGCATAGCCCTGCGGCAGCTTTTAAATTGTCTTCTCATGTGCTCGTTTTTAATGTACAATGTAATAACTATAGCGAGCAAGGAACAAGCTCACATACGTTGGAAGAGATGACTAAAGGAGGACTTTATGGCCGATTCTAACAACAAGGAGGTTCACCAGAAACTCAAGGGTAACAAAAGTGAAATCCAAAAAAAATTAGCGGGAAGAAACACCATTCACATGGATCCCGTAATTGACAGACATTATCAGTTAATAGGGGCCGGAAAGTCCAAAGAAATAATTCAGAGAGCTATGGACCTGGCGAGGGAAGAAATTCCAAAGGGCGCTGTTGCCACATATATTCCGGAGCTGGGCAAGATGGATCCGCATCAGCTCGGCATCTGTCTTTATCCTCTGAAAGGAGACAAGATTACGCTAGGTGACTGTGATGTAAGATTCACTATGCAGTCGGTATCCAAGGTCATTATGCTTATTGTCGCACTTGAGGTTTGCGGACTAAAGCCGGTGTTCAGAAAGGTAGGCATGGAGCCTTCGGGAGAAGCTTTTGACTCCCTGGTAGAACTGGATGTAAATGATTCCAAACCATATAATCCTCTGATTAACTCGGGAGCTCTCGCTGTATGCGGACTACTCCTTCCTGAAGTATCCTTCCAGGATATGCTGAGATTTACCAGAAATATCTGCTCGGATCAGGATATTGAACTTAACGAGGATGTATTCGATTCAGAGATGAAGACATGCTCGCGTAACAGATCCATTGCATATCTTCTTGAGAGCAAAGGAATTATCACAACCGATGTTGAAGACACATTGAGATTCTACACCAAGATGTGCTCGATGAACGTAACGGCAGAATCTTTAGCCAATCTCGGCCGTAAGCTCGCAAACGACGGAGTATCCGCTTCTGACGGAAAGAGATATATGTCATCCAGGACAGCACGTATCGTAAAGACTCTGATGCTTACATGCGGAATGTACGACGGCTCCGGCTCATTTGCCATAAAAGTAGGTATCCCTACAAAGTCCGGAGTAGGCGGTGGACTTCTCAGCGTTTCGGACAAGAGAGCGGGAATCGGAGTCTTCGGGCCTGCGCTTGATGCACAGGGCAACTCGATTGCGGGATGCAAGCTCTTAAGAGAAATCTCAAACGAGCTGAGACTTAATCTCTTCTACGATCCTGAGTGGAATAAGGAAGAAGACATGGGAGAGACTGTTCTTCGTGAGATGCAGGAAAACTCAGTAATGTAATCGGCTGAGACAGGAGTTTATGAATATTACGGTTTATTGTGGCGCCTTGACGGGCGCCAATCCTGAATATGCGAAAAGAGCTAAAGAACTCGGCGAGTGGATGGCCGAAAAAGGTCATACTCTCGTTTACGGTGCGGGCGATGCCGGCATGATGGGTGCCGTTTCAGACGGTGTTATTGAAAAGGGCGGAAAAGCCATAGGCATCACGCCTAACTTCTTCATAGCCGCTGAGGTAACAAGAACGGATCTTACGGAAGTAATCGTATCCGAAGGCATGTCAGACAGAAGAGAGAAGATGATGGAAATGGCCGATGCTTTTATCACTTTGCCGGGCGGAACGGGAACTCTTGATGAGGTTTCCGAAACAGCTGCTCTTAAAAGAATCGGAAAGCTGGGTGAGATAGATAAGCCGATTATGATATACAACATTGACGGTTTCTACGATAAGCTTCTCGAATTTTTTGATGTGATACTCGAAAACGAATTCTTCCGTCCGGAAGACAGAGCCAATATCATCGAGGTAAAGAGCATAGAAGATATAGAAAAAGTGATGGAAAATGCCGGAGGCATCGACCACAACAGAAATACACAATTCGACGTTGAATAAGTTAATGGAATCAGACGGATCAGTTAATGAAGAACCTTTTTAAGACGGTAATGAAATATAAAGGAATCGCATTGTTTGTCCTGCTTCTTATGGCAGGACAGGCTTTTTGTGAGATGAATTTACCGCAGTATACGCAGGCTCTCATTGACACCGGAATACAGAATAAGGGAATTGAACACATCCTTCCGGAGGCCATTACGGAATCCGAATACGATGCTTTGGCGGAAGGCATGAGTGACGGTGAGAAATCTTACCTGGAAAATGCATATGAGGATACAGAGGGCGGAATACATCGTCTGAAGAAAGACATAAGTGAAGATGAGCTCGATGAACTCGATGATATTCTTCTGGAGCCTGTAGCCGAACGTTATGCGAATCAGATAGGAGAGACGCTTCCTACCGTCATAGATAAAGACGACAGAAACATCAAGGCTATGGGAATCGCTTATGCTGCAGACTGCGATGAAAAAGCTGGGCTCGACATCATGGCCATACAAAACAGATTTATGCTCAGATGCGGGGGCATGATGCTTCTCATGTCACTGGCCGTCGTGATTCTTACGACGGGGATATCTTTCCTGGCAGCTAAGGTCGGCGCGGATATAGGACGGGACCTCAGGAAGAGATTATTCGCAAATGTAATGTCATTTTCAAATGCTGAGATGAACGAGTTTAAGACATCTTCTCTTATCACACGCGCGACCAATGACATTCAGCAGGTCCAGATGACATCAACCATGATGCTCAGGATGATGCTTTATGCACCTTGCATTTGCACCTGGTCTATCATCAAGGTTTATCAGACGCATGCACATATGAATTTCATAGTCGTGACAGGCGTAATAGCAATTCTTCTTCTCGTCGGATCGCTCTTTGCCATTTCCATGCCGAAGTTCAAAGTAATGCAGTCTTTGGTGGATGCTCTCAACGCCGTATCGAGAGAAATCCTCACCGGACTTCAGGTTATAAGAGCTTTCGGGCAGGAAAAACTCGAGGAACAGAGATTTGACGAAGCCAACACCAATCTTTATCGAAACCAGTTATTCGTAAACAGAGCAATGATATCCATGACGCCACTTCTGATGATTATCATGTACGGTGTAACCATTTGGATTACATGGGTTTCAGCCAAAAGAATAGATATGGGCGTCCTGCAGGTAGGTACCATGACGGCCTTTATTGCGTACGCGATGGAGATTGTATTCTCCTTCCTCATGATAGCGGGCATGGCCATCTTCCTGCCGAGGGCGGGCATAGCAGCAGATCGTATATATGAAGTGCTTGAGACTGAGTCTTCGATTAAAGATCCGGATGATGCGACTGAGCTGAATGCTGCAAAAGATGCGACCGTAAGATTCGAGCACGTTTCTTTTAAGTATCCCGATGCGGAAGAAAACGTTCTGACGGACATAGACTTTGAAGCGAAGCCGGGAGAGACTACTGCCATTGTAGGTGCGACCGGTTCCGGAAAATCGACTGTTATTAATCTCGTTCCGCGATTCTTCGACGTAAGTGAAGGAAGAGTCACCGTAGGCGGATGTGACGTCAGAGAGGTCAGCATGAAGTCACTCAGAGACGCCATAGGATATGTTCCGCAAAAGGGAATACTCTTTTCGGGAACCGTAGAGGACAATATACGCTGGGGTGACGAAAATGCTACGGATGATGAAGTAAGAGAAGCGGCGGATATAGCTCAGGCAACGGAGTTCATTGACCAAAGAGAAGACGGCTTTAAAAGAGAGGTATCTCAGGGAGGAGCCAATGTCTCCGGCGGCCAGAAACAAAGACTTGCCATAGCAAGGGCAGTTGCCAAGAAGCCGGAGATTTTTATCTTTGATGACTCCTTCTCTGCTCTGGATATGAAGACGGATCTGAAACTGAGACAGGCTCTGTCGGATAAGACCAAGGAAAAGACGAGAATTATAGTAGCTCAAAGAGTGGGAACGATTATGCATGCCGAGCAGATCATCGTGCTGGATGAGGGCAGAATAGTCGGAAAAGGAACTCACGATGAGCTGATGAAAAGTTGCGAGATATACAGGGAGATAGCTATTTCTCAGATGGGAGAAGCAGCGGTTTAAACTATTCATGGCAGAAGATATTAAGAAACAAAAAGAGAATATCGGAGCCGAAGCGAAGGAAGAATTGCAGGAATCCGAGAGCGGAAGAAGGAGGCCGAAAGACCACGTCGGAGGCGGACCTTCCGGTGCACTTGCTCCCGGAGAAAAACCTAAGAACTTCCGAAAGGCAGTAAAGGATACGCTTAAGTACATGGGGGCGTACAGATTTGCCGTGCTTTTGGTTGTAATAATCGCTGCGCTTGCCACCATCTTTGAGACACTCGGACCTAAGGTAATGGGGCGTGCCACCACACTTCTCGCAGAAGGCGTGATGAATAAGATTCACGGCACGGGCGGCATAGACTTTGCGGCAGTCGGGCGCGTGCTTATGATGACGGCTTTCCTTTATATAATCGGAGCCTTCGCCCAGTACGTACAGGCGCTCATCATGACCAATATAACTCAGAAGACGGTCTATAATATGAGGCGTGACATTTCCGAGAAGATAGACCGCATGCCTATCGGATATTTCGAAAAAGTTCCGACCGGAGAGATTCTCTCCAGGATTACCAATGACGTTGATACTCTCGGGCAGGCCCTGTCACAGAGCATATCCAATTTCATATGGGCGATTATAAGCATTGTGGGCATCATAGCAGTTATGCTTACCATCAATGTAACCATGACTTTAGTGGCTCTTCTGGTAGTTCCGCTTTCGGCCATAGTTATGGGAGTCCTGATCAAAATATCCCAAAAGCATTTTGCCAATCAGCAGAAATACCTCGGCATAATAGACGGGCAGATAGAGGAGGATTTCTCGGGCCATCTCGTAATCAAGGCATTTAACAGAGAGAACAAGGTAACGGATGAATTCAACTCCGCGAATGAAAAGCTCTATGAGTCCGCTTGGAAGTCTCAGTTCCTCTCGGGACTTATGAGACCGCTTATGAGGATAGTCAGCAACCTGGGATATGCAGCTGTAGTAGTTGTAGGAGGCACGCTTTGCGTTAAGGGCGCAATCGGGGTCGGAGACATTCAGGCCTTTGTTCAGTATGTTAAGAATATAGGACATCCTATACAGGAGATTGCCACGGTCATGAATCAGGTACAGTCCATGGCGGCGGCTGCAGAGAGAGTCTTCGAATTCCTCGATGAGGATGAAGAAATCGACACCTCAAACATTGAGTATGAAACAGGTGATGATGAAGTCGAGGTTGAATTTGATCACGTAAGCTTCGGCTACGATAAAGAGCACCCGATTATAAAAGACTTCAGTGCCAAGGTATGGCCGGGCCAGAAGATAGCCATAGTAGGACCGACGGGAGCCGGGAAAACTACGATGGTCAAACTCCTGATGCGTTTTTATGATGTGGACGGCGGAGCGATACGAGTCGATGGACACGATATCAGAGAAAAGACCAGACAGGAACACAGAGATGATTTTGCCATGGTTTTACAAGATACATGGTTGTTTAGCGGGACGATTCGGGATAACATAAGATACGGAAGAGAAGATGCAACGGATGATGAAGTGATTGAAGCTGCAAAAGCGGCAAAGGCTCATCATTTCATCACAACTCTGCCGGGCGGATATGATATGGTACTCAGCGAAGATGCTACGAATATATCCGAGGGTCAGAGACAGCTTCTGACTATAGCAAGGGCAGTACTTGCGGATAAGAAACTCCTCATACTCGATGAGGCCACTTCTTCGGTCGACACGAGGACTGAGGAAGAAATCCAAAAGGCCATGGATGCCCTGACGGAAAACAGAACGAGCTTTATTATCGCGCACAGGCTTTCGACTATACGAAATGCCAACTACATACTCGTTATGCAGGACGGAGACATAGTCGAGCAAGGCAACCATGATGAACTCATGGCCAAAGGCGGTGCGTATGCAGAGCTTTACAATTCGCAGTTTGAACAAGTTAGTTAAATAATTGAAAGGAATATGATTATGCGTAATTACATGGAAGAGTATAAGTATTGGCTGGAGTCCGATGTAGTGGACGAAGAAACCAAAGAAGAGCTTCGTGCGTTGGAAGGAAACGAAGCTGAGATAGAAGGCAGGTTTAAAGCCATGCTGACTTTCGGTACCGGTGGACTGAGAGGAATCATGGGACCGGGAATTGCGCTTATGAACATTTATACAGTCAGATATGCGACCCAGGGTCTTGCAAATCTTATTATTAAAGAAGGCGGACAGATCGGCGGAGACTCAAAAGAAGGTCACGGTGTTGCGATTGCACACGACTGCAGAAACAACTCCAGACTGTTTGCCGAAGAAGCAGCTTCCGTCCTGGCTGCAAACGGTATAAAAGTATACCTCTTTGACTCACTACGACCTACACCTGAGCTTTCTTTCGCCGTAAGAGAATGCGGTGCTATTGCAGGTATCAATATAACTGCCAGCCATAATCCGAAAGAATACAACGGATATAAGGCATACTGGGCTGACGGCGCTCAGCTCGGACCTGAGCATGCCGATGTTGTGTCCGCTGAGATAGACAAGGTGGACATTTTCAAGGACGTTAAAACCATGGACTTTGACAAAGCTTTGGCCGAGGGACTTATTGAGATCATCGGAGCCGAAACGGACGAGGTTTATCTTAAGAATGTAATGAAGCAGTCGATTACAGACAAATACATCAAAGAGGTGGGCAAAGATCTTAAGATAGTCTATACGCCTTTCCACGGAGCCGGATACAAACTCGTTCCCGAAATTCTGAAGAGGCAGGGATACGGGGCCATCATCACGGTTGACGAACAGATGGTAGTAGACGGTAATTTCCCGACGCTTAAGTCACCGAATCCGGAGAACACGGAGGGCTTCGAACTTGCCATTGAGTACGCGAAGAAGAACGACGCAGATCTGATTATAGGAACAGACCCGGACAGTGACAGATGCGGTGCGGTGGTACTTACTGCAGAGGGTTACAAGGTTCTCTCGGGCAATCAGATTGCTTGCCTGCTGCTCGACTATATCATCAAGATGAGAAAAGAAACCGGCACTATGCCGACAAAGCCGTTTGCGTGCAAGTCCATTGTATCCACCGTAATGGCAAATAAGATATGTGAAGCCAACGATATAGAAATGGTAGAAGTTCTGACCGGCTTTAAGTTCATCGGTGAGAAGATAAAGGAGCTCGATGAGGGCGGCGATATGCACTTCATTTTCGGCTTTGAAGAGAGTATAGGTTTCCTGGCAGGAACGTATGCCAGAGACAAGGATGCGGTATTCGCAGCTATGCTGCTCGCTGAGGTAGCTTGCTATTACAAGTCTAAAGGCATGAGCATGTACGATGCTCTTATAAATCTGTATGAGACTTACGGATACTTTATCGAAAATACGGAGTCAGCTGTATTTGAGGGCTTTGACTCAGCAGAGAGAAGAGAAGCCGTAATGAGCTCCATCAGAAGCAATCCGCCTAAAGAACTCGGCCTTGAAGTCGAAAGCATTAAAGACTACTTGGCAGGTGTTCCCGGATTTACCAAGAGCAACGTGCTTTTTTACAATCTGTCGGATGGCTGCGCCGTAGCTATAAGGCCGTCGGGAACAGAACCGAAGGTTAAGAGCTATGTCATGGCACAGGGCTCAACCAGAACAGAAGCTGAGGCTAACAAAGCAGCGATTCGATCTGCTGTCGATAAAATTCTGAAAGCATAAGATTATATAGTTCATGAAAGCAGACAGACTTACAACATTACTTGGTATATTGGCAGCCCTTACCGGGCTGCTCGCCATGTCTACGGGCAAATGGATAATCGGAGCGATTATCCTTCTGCTTTCTTTCGGTATTTTTTGGAACAGGGGCGGCGGAAGCATAAATGAGCGCAGCATTTATGAAAACGAGCTAAAGTCTGAACTTGAGACAGAAGACTTATTCGAGCGTCTGAAAGATACGGATACTCCGCTCGGAAAAGCATGGCTTGCAGAACATAAGGGTTTCCCCGGAAAGAGCATAGTCTTCGGGCCGAGTCGCTTTAAAGACTGCGTAGTAATTTCGAAGAAATCCGGAAAGATTAACATAAAGCACATCACGCTTTTGGACAATATCATAAGGGATGCTGATGATGAGAAAAGATTCGAGGATTTGATCGATACATCGGAAGCGGCGGTCACCCCGAAGAATTATTCGATATTCGCCGAGTTCAAACTGGTATCGGTGATGATGGTCAGACACCTCAGGGAATTCGTAGAGAATATGACAGCCGACGAAAGCGTCAAGGCTCCCAAGGGCATGGATCTTTTTAATTTCTATTATCACAATTCTTCGGAGGGATGGTTCAGAAATGCCGAAGAAGAAGAGGTGCTCAGAGTCGAAAGCGAATACAATCCTTTCACGGCCAAGCTCTTCAATGAAGAAGGGGAAGAGATGGTGTCGGTCAAGGCCAGGAAGTTTGATGCCAAAGGAAGAGTTCTTAACAAGGCAGGCTTCGACATCTATGCTAACGGAGATCATTACGGAGAAATCTATCCTTTCAAGGAAGGGAGAAAGCAGGGATATAAAGCAACGACTGAGGAGGGAGAGTTTACGCTCAATCTCTTCCCGGCTTGCAGAAGAGCGAATATTGCGTGCAATTACACGGTAGAGCGCAACGGTGACCTGAAGGCCGTGATAGGGGGGTCTCCGTATCTGATATTCGAGGAAGGCGACAGATGCCAAAACGATTTGGTGCTTTCGTATGATGATGATTATCTGGTTCTTTACTGCATACTGGAGATTTTCGCAATGACTTTTAACAGCGAATTTCTGAGATAAGAGCGACAAAAGATATATAAGTCATGTACGTTAGTCAATGATGTGAGACCAAATTCGTAAAAAAGAAAAAGGTCATATGATAACATCAGAATGGTTTATACAAGGCTGGCGATTTTCGCAGC
>CACYFZ010000030.1 GCA_902773835.1 uncultured Eubacteriales bacterium
AGGTTCCATTTATAAAAGTTAGTGTCATACGGAAATCTCCTTTCTGTGAAGTGAAATAGATTTCCAGCCGGCTGGTACGGCTAGTTTATTACTTCTGATATTGACTTTTGTGATGAAAAAATGGAGAGGGCTTTTTTTGTAGGATTTAGTGCATTTTTTGTAGGATTTCGTGACTTAGTGAAAAAAAGAACGGAGGAATTATGGCAAATATAAAGACAAGGGAAGTTAATAAGGGAAGTGTAAAAGGGATCGATAGAGCAAAAAATCTGTCTGATCGCCTAATGCATGCCGGTGTCAGGACCAAGGATGAGGTATATCAGATTGGATCCCGCGAGGAGAGAAATGAGACTTCATATGCCACAGATTCCTCTATGAATATCGGGAGGGAATCTGTAAGAGCAGGAAGCAAGTCCTTATCTGATGCACCAAGACAGATCAGAAGGGGTATAGATGCAAGACGAGACGCAATCGACGTAAAGACTAAACGGAAGATGATACACAGATCTCGCAAGACTGCATCAGAAGAAGCAGTTAAGACTCAAGCTATAAAGACTCGCAATAATTCAATGACTGTTCAAGGTGCCAGAGCAAGAAATAAGACTCACAGAGGCAGAGTAGCAGCTATAAAGAAAGTTCAAGAAGTCAAGAGAATAGAGAATGCCAGAAAAGCACAGATGGCTACGAGAAAAGCTGTCAAAGAATCTGCCAGAGGGGCAAGAGTAGCTGCAAGACTTGTAGTAAAAACTATCAAAGCAGCAGCTGCAGCAATAGAGACTCTCGTTACAGCTACGATAGCTGCAGGATCAACAGCAGTTGTAATTATCCTGATATGCGTTCTCTTTTCAGCATCCGTTTATCTATTCGGAAATGATACAAAAGATGAATTCTCAGCGGAGGCACTCGGAGTAGGAGATACTCTCATAATGAGAGTTGCCAGTGCTCAGCTTGGGAATGTAGGCGGCCTTAAGTTCTGCAAGTGGTATGGATTTAGTGGAAGAGTTGAATGGTGTGCTTGTTTTGTCAGCTGGTGTGCCAATCAGTGTGGGTATATAGACAAAGGAATCATTCCTAAGTTCGCTTTGGTGGGAGATGGTGTTGATTGGTTCAAGGCCAGAGGGAGATTTCAGAACAACAAATATATCCCGCATCCCGGCGACATAATCTTCTTCGACTGGGAGGCCGATGGCACCCGAGATCATGTGGGCTTCGTCGAGCGCTGCGACGGCAAGATGGTCTATACAATCGAAGGCAATTCCGGAGACACCTGCAGACGGCTCGCGTACAGAGTAGGGCACCCAGAGATACTTGGCTACGGAGTACCGGCATATCCTCCACCGCAGAGTTCCAAACCTAAACAAAACACGGATAACAAACTTAATAATCGGCCTAATGTCCGATAATAAACGGGGTAACAACCCCGTCATACATTAAGTTGAGATTCTTAATCCATAATCAATAGCCTTTTTGAGAAGGCTAATTTTTGGTAAAATTGTAATGTTATAAATCTATAAAATGCCGGAGGAAAACATGGCAGATATAAGAAAAGATCAAGAGAGAGACGAACTACATAAGGCGATATGGAGCATTGCAGATGATCTTCGAGGCAGTGTTGATGGCTGGGACTTTAAGTCCTATGTTCTGTCAACGATGTTCTATCGCTTTATATCAGAAAACCTTACGGCATATATAAATGCGGGGGAGCATGCTGCCGGAAACAAAGACTTCGATTATTCTAAGCTATCAGATAAAGAAGCTGAAGAAGCAAGAGAAGGGCTTGTAGAAGAGAAGGGCTTCTTCATTCTGCCGTCAGAGTTATTTGAAAATGTCAGAAATAGAGCTCCTCAAGATGAGAACTTAAATGAGACTCTTGAGACAATTTTTTCAAATATTGAAAACAGTGCAAAGGGCACGATCAGCGAGGATGACTTCGCAGGTCTTTTTGATGATTTTGATGTAAACAGTAATAAGCTCGGAGCTACAGTCGCAAAAAGGAATGAGAAACTAGTAAAACTTCTTAACGGCATCGGTGAGATGAAGCTTGGCGATTACAAAGAGAATTCTATTGACGCTTTTGGCGATGCCTATGAGTATCTGATGACTATGTATGCATCCGGTGCTGGCAAGAGTGGAGGAGAGTTCTTTACACCACAAGAGGTTTCAAATCTTCTAACAAGGCTTGCAATAGTAGGAAAGAGTGAAGTCAATAAAGTATACGACCCAGCTTGTGGATCCGGTTCGCTGCTGCTTCAAGCTGCTAAGATCCTTGGAAAAGATAATATCAGACAGGGATTCTTCGGTCAGGAAATAAATATAACAACATACAACCTCTGTCGTATCAACATGTTCCTTCATGACATTGATTACGACAAGTTCGATATAGCTTGTGAAGATACACTTATTAGTCCGCAACATTGGGATGACGAGCCATTTGAAGTAATAGTTTCAAATCCACCTTATTCTATAAAGTGGGTAGGTGATGACAACCCTATTCTTATTAATGATCCGAGATTCTCACCTGCAGGTGTGCTGGCGCCAAAGAGCAAGGCTGATCTTGCCTTTATAATGCATTCGCTTTCATGGCTTGCGGCAAACGGAACAGCATCTATAGTCTGCTTCCCAGGTATTATGTACAGAGGAGGTGCAGAGCAAAAGATTAGAAAGTACCTCGTAGATAACAACTACATTGATTGTGTTATACAGCTGCCAAGCAACCTGTTCTTTGGAACATCAATAGCTACCTGCATAATGGTGCTAAAGAAGAATAAGAAAGACAGCGACATTCTGTTTATAGATGCTTCCAATGAGTTTGTAAAAGTAACGAATAACAACAAGCTCACTGAAGAGAACATCTCGAAGATTGTTGATGTGTTTACAAATCGTGAGGAGATAGAGCACTTCTCAAAATTGGCTACATATGAAGAAGTGCAGGAACAGGGATATAACCTGTCAATCAGCACTTACGTTGAGCCTGAGGACACGCGAGAGAAGATAGATATCGTAAAGCTAAACGCTGAGATAAAAGAAATCGTTGCAAGAGAGCAAGTATTACGCGAAGAAATCGATAAGATCATTGCTGAGCTCGAGGGACATAAATTAGTGTAATTGCACGGATTTAAATTAGAATGGTGACTTATGTCGAAGATAGATGAATTAATAAAAAAATACTGTCCGGATGGGGTGGAATATAAAACACTTGGTGATATAGCCACAGATATATACAGAGGGACGGGAATCAAAAGGACTGAAGTAACGGAAACAGGCATTCCATGTGTTCGTTATGGAGAAATATATACTACATATGATATTTGGTTTGACGAGTGCATATCGCATACTGATGAATCAAAGATATCTAATGGTAAGTATTTTGAGTATGGAGATATCCTCTTTGCTATAACCGGTGAGAGTGTTGAAGATATCGCCAAATCAGTTGCCTATGTTGGAAGAGATAGATGTATGGCTGGTGGGGATATTGTTGTCATGAAACACAACGAAGACCCTAAGTATTTAGCCTATGCTCTTTCAACATCAGATGCACGTTCACAGAAAAGCAAGGGCAAGGTAAAGAGCAAAGTTGTTCACTCAAGTGTTCCTGCTATTAGGGCAATAAGCGTACCTGTACCTCCTCTGGAGGTACAACGTGAAATAGTCCGCGCGCTGGACCATTTCACGTTACTTTCAGCGGAGCTTTCAGCGGAGCTGAAAGACCGTCAATTGCAATACAACTACTACAGAGGAAAACTATTATCTTTTGAAGATGCGAGTACAGTAAGAAGAATTAAACTCTCAGAGCTCGCCGAAATTGGAACAGGGAGCAGTAACACCAATGAGGCTGAGGAAAATGGAAAATACCCTTTCTTTGTCAGATCGCAATCACCACTGTTAAAGAATGATTATGAATATGATGAGAAGGCAATAATAACTGCAGGAGATGGTGTTGGAGTGGGACAAGTATTTCACTACATAGATGGCAAGTATGCACTACATCAGAGGGCATATAGAATTCATCCAATTAGTGATGATATTATTCCAAAGTATCTCTTTCATTATTTCAAAGCTAATTTCTATGGTTATATCAGTAAAGCAGGCGTGCATTCCTCTGTATCATCAATAAGGAAGCCTATGCTAGACAACTATACTATTCCCGTACCATCAGTAGAGGTGCAAGAGAAGTTGGTAGAGCTTTTAGATAACTTTGATTCAATTTGCTCAGATTTGAATATTGGTCTTCCCGCCGAGATCGAAGCACGTCAAAAGCAGTACGAATACTACAGAGATTTGCTATTGACGTTTGCTGAAACTGGCGACACAATCTCACAGACAGACAGACAGACAGACAGACAGACAGACAGACAGACAGACAGACAGACAGACAGACAGACAGACAGACAGACAGACAGACAGACAGACAGACATTTGCTACAGTATGTCTTTGGTTATGCTTATGTAGGACTTGAAGAAATCTCTGAGAACTGTGATACATCGCGCAAACCAGTTGCAAAAGGAAGGAGAAAAAAAGGTGAGTATCCATATTATGGAGCGTCGGGTATTGTAGACTATGTTGATAATTACATTTTCGATGGCGATTATCTGCTTATATCAGAGGATGGAGCAAATCTTCTTGCAAGAGTAACACCGATAGCGTTTTCTATCTCAGGTAAGAACTGGGTCAACAATCATGCTCATGTACTGAAGTTTGATGATAGGTATCAACAACGATATACGGAAATATATCTTAATGGTATGGATCTGAGCAAGTATATTAGTGGCGCAGCGCAGCCAAAACTAAATCAAAAGAATCTTAATAGTATTCGCATCCCGATGCCATCAAAAGCCGATACAAAGAGGATTGTGGATATTCTCGATAGATTTGAGATTCTCTGCAATGATATTTCAAGAGGGCTTCCTGCAGAAATAGAAGCAAGACAAAAGCAATATGAATACTACAGAGACAAATTGCTCACGTTTAAGGAAAAGGAGTAAAGACATATGTCAAGTGGAGTTGTATACATTCTGACTAATCCATCGTTTCCGGATTATGTGAAAATAGGATATGCAAAGGATATCGAAAAAAGACTTAAGCAACTAAACAGAAGCGAAACTATTCCGTTCGCCTTTCGTGTATATGCAGTATACGAAGTAGATAAGGCTCTTACTGACAAGGAACTGCACAAGCTCATAGACACCATAAATCCAGATTTGAGAACTATAGAGACCTTTGACGGAAAAGAAAGGGTAAAAGAGTTTTATGCTATGTCTGCAGAGGATGCATATCTTCTGCTTGAATGCATTGCTAAGATAAGCGGAACGATAAATAGACTAAAGAGGATGAAGCCGGAAGGTCATGAAATCATAGATGAGCAGATTGCTGATGAGGTAAAGGAAAATGCGAAGAGAGGGCCTTTCAAATTCAGTGAATGTAAAATACCGTTTGGAAGTGAACTTGAATATATCGATGATTCATCTGTTAAGCCTATTGTTGTTGATGACAGGCATATAGAATATGATGGAGAAACCACTTCTCTTTCCGCACTCGCACAGAAATTAAAAGGCTTTGATCACCCAGTTCAAGGAACACTTTGGTTCTCATATAAAGGTGAAAAACTTATAGATATCCGCGAACGAGAAGAAAAGAAAAGGTAATAGGGATGAGCGAGTACAACATTGTTCTTCAGACAAGTGAAAGCACAGTTGTAGCAGAATATGAGCCGCAGGGATCGAGATCGGATGCTTACCAGAGCGAAGCCGCTCTTGAGGAAGCGTTCATCAAGCTGCTTGAAAGCCAGGGCTACGAACGACTGACTATCCATGATAGCGACTCAATGGTCGCTAATCTTCGAGTGCAGCTTGAAAGGTTAAATGATTACAAGTTCTCAGATGCCGAGTGGGAGCGTTTTTTTAAGAACGAAATAGCGAACCCTAATGAGGGTATAGAGGATAAGACTGCAAAGCTACAAGAAAGTGATACCGCAATTAGCCTCGCTCTAGATGATGGCACTCATAAAAACATTAGACTGTTAGATAAAAAGAATATTCACAACAACTTCCTGCAGGTAATTAATCAGTATGAGGAAGATGGTGGAAACTATAAAAACAGATACGATGTGACGATTCTTGTAAACGGACTCCCGCTTGTTCACGTAGAACTTAAGCGAAGAGGAGTTGCACTAAAAGAAGCGTTTAACCAGATTGACAGATACCAAAGAGATAGCTTTTGGGCCGGCGAAGGTTTATATAATTATGTTCAAATCTTCGTTATTTCTAACGGCACAAATACTAAGTACTATTCAAATACAACAAGAATTAGTGCAATAAAAGAAAAAGATGGAAAGAGAAAGGTGCATAAGACAAGTAATAGCTTCGAGTTCACATCATACTGGGCGGATGGCAATAATAGAGTCATCGCAGATTTAGTAGACTTTACAAAGACGTTCTTTGCTAAGCACACTATTCTAAATATCCTTACGAAATACTGTGTGTTCACATCGGAGAAGATGCTTATGGTAATGCGTCCGTATCAGATTGTTGCTACTGAGCGCATTATGAATCGCATTGAAATATCCACCAATTATAAGAAGATGGGTAGCGTTGATGCCGGCGGATATATTTGGCATACAACCGGAAGCGGAAAAACCCTTACATCTTTTAAGACAGCACAGCTTGCATCAAAGCTGCCTTACATAGATAAGGTCCTCTTTGTAGTAGATAGAAAAGATTTGGACTATCAAACAATGAAGGAGTACGACCGCTTTGAAAAAGGTGCAGCCAATGGCTCCCGAAGCACCAATGTACTTCAAAGGCAACTTGAGAACAAGGATAAGAACGGAAACCCTAAAGAATACAAGATACTTGTAACAACTATTCAGAAGCTGGATAGATTTATAAAGAATAACCCAAGTCATGAGATATATGACAAGCATTGTGTCCTTATCTTCGATGAGTGCCATAGATCACAGTTTGGAGAAATGCATATCCAGATTGTAAAGAAGTTCAAGAATTACCATATCTTCGGCTTTACCGGAACACCTATCTTTGCTGTTAATGCAGGTTCAGGTAAAAGGCCTGACCTCAAGACTACAGAGCAAGCCTTTGGAGACAAGCTGCATACATATACCATAGTGGATGCCATTAATGATAACAACGTGCTGCCTTTCCGTATAGATTATGTCAATACTATCAAACATAAGGATGGCGTAAGAGATAAGCAGGTTGAGGCAATTGACACAGAATCTGCATTGATGGCACCTCAGCGTATCTCTGAAGTTGTTACATATATCTTGGAGCACTTTGATCAAAAGACAAAGCGCGGCGATACTTATTCATTCAGAAAACTGATGAATATCGAAGCAGTTGCGAAAGACGGCCATATCCTAGAAGAAAAAGCGAAACTTCGCCTTAATGGATTTAACTCAATCTTTGCGGTCTCGTCAATTGACGCTGCTAAGCTCTACTATACCGAGTTCAATAAGCAAATGGCAGCACATCCTGAATATGAGATTAAGATTGCTACCATCTATAGTTACGGACAGAATGAGGAAGACCCGGATGGCTTCCTTGATGATGAGAATTCCGATGACACAAGCGGACTGGATGTAACATCAAGAGAATTCCTAGAGGATGCTATTCAGGACTACAATAAGATGTTCGGCACATCTTATGACACTTCCGCAGATAAGTTTCCGAACTACTATAAAGATTTGTCACTTCGTATGAAGAACAAGGAAGTGGATCTGCTGATAGTTGTCAATATGTTCCTGACGGGATTCGATGCAACTACACTAAATACTCTCTGGGTAGACAAGAACCTCAGGCAGCATGGTCTTATACAGGCATATTCAAGAACGAACCGTATTCTGAATTCAGTAAAGACTTTTGGTAATATCATATGCTTCAGAGATCTGCAAAAGGAGACAGAGTCTGCGATAGCCTTATTTGGAGATAAAGAAGCAAACGGCATAGTTCTTTTGAAGACATATGAGGATTACTATTACGGCTACACAGATGATAAAGGAAATCGTCAAAAAGGTTACGAGGAAAGAATCGCTGAGCTGCTTCAAAAGTATCCGCTTGGTGAGCAGATAATAGGGGAGAAGGCGAAGAGAGATTTCTTGGTCCTGTTCGGAAGCATCTTGAGGCTTAGAAATATACTTTCAACCTTTGATGAGTTTGAGGGTAATGAAATTTTAAGCGCTATAGATTTCCAGGATTATACCGGAATGTATATAGACCTTAGGCCGGAGCCGAACGAAAAGGGTGAGAATATCAATGACGATATTGTCTTTGAAATGGAACTCGTCAAGCAGGTTGAGGTAAACATTGACTACATATTGATGCTAGTCGCCAAGTACCACGAGACAAATTGCAAGGATAAGGATGTTCTTGTCGCTATTGATAAAGCTATTAAGTCTTCGTTTGAGCTGCGTAGTAAAAAAGAACTTATAGAGCGCTTCATAGATACAATAAATGCAAATTCGGACATACAGACAGATTGGGCTAAGTTCGTTAGAAATCAGCAGGAAACCGATTTACAGAATCTCATATCCGAAGAACGTCTTAAAGAAGATGAGACGAGACGCTTTATGCGCAATTCTTTCCGCGATGGAGTGCTTAAGACAACAGGAACAGATATAGATAAACTGATGCCACCAGTTTCGAGATTTGGAGGCGGCAGTCGCGCAGAAAAGAAGGATGCAGTAATAGAAAAACTGAAAGCCTTCTTTGATAGATACTTCGGTCTTGGAATCAATGTATTTGCAGAAAACAAGTCGGAGTATGAGATAGATTCAAGTGAAGGCTGGCTGATGGCAGCAGAGAATAAAAAGTAGAAGAAGCGGATAATGAGTTTTTAAAGGGAGAAAAAGATGAAGTGGCCTGTTAGCTCATATCATATAGGTGTATCTGCTGAGGCATTTGTAGCTGCACAGTTTGCTAGATATGGTTTCGATGTGTCAGTCCAGTATGGCGCTAATCAGCCTGAGTATGACCTGTTAGTTCATAAGGGAGATAAGATACTCAAAGTATCCGTCAAAGGAAGCCAAGATGGCGGATGGGGTTTGATTCAAGGCTATAAGAAAGGGCGTACATATCATGAGGCGATTGAAGAGTGGTTAAAAGCACACGGAAAGAAAACGGTTTTCTGTCTTGTTCAGTATAAGGGCGTTGATGATGCGGAATTACCACACATGTACTTGGCAACACCGAAAGAAATGGCAAAATACATGAAGGATTCAAGAGCAGGTGAAGGAGATACAGTTTTAAGGGAGCATCACATCTGGAAAGGCGGCATTGCTGAAGGTAGTGAAGATATCATTCCACAAGAATGGGTTTTCACAAAAGACAGAGCGCACCAGATTTTTGAAGATAACGCATAGCTTTACAGTAATGCCACAAAGGGATATGGATAAGTATAGATTTGATGGAGACATTATAAATGTGTATCAGGTGGATTAATTCTGAGGGCTTAAGCCTTGAGTGCAAAAGATAGGGAGTAAAATGAAGTATGGGTTTGTTTGACAGCTTCAAGCGAAAGGCTGAACGACAACAATATGTAGAAAACAACCTTAAAGCTGAATGTAATGAGTTGCTCAAAACTATCAGGGATCGAATTCTCAAAGAACCTGTCTTATTTGCTGTACCGGTAGATTCCGCTGATCAATATGAAAATAATAAAAACATTTGCAAATCTATTAATGTTGAATCTATAGAGGGGGTATATTGCAACAGCTATAAAACGAACTATTATGAAGGCGGTCAGATAATTCTCTTTTGGCCTAATTCAGATTTCGCTAAAGACCCTATTGCCTATGAAATAGCGGTTTTTGATGTAGATATTTCAGGCTATGCATATGTGTTGCTACAAGACATCACTACATCAGAACTGCTTTTACAAAAGGTAATAGGCTCATGGATGCATGGAATCATGCTTCCTGTAGGACGGGAAGAAGCAGATGAGGCATTAGATCGATTAATGGGCTCGCTAGAATTTGAAGCTAATGCAGCGCAAACATATTATGAAATAAGTGAAAGAAATCGTGTTGTTAATTTATTAAAACTATATGCAGGGAGACATAGAATCCCAATTCAAATTAGCAAAGAAGACATAACGAAAGCTGAAGAAACGTATAATAAAGTTACAGGGAACGGCAGAAAACAACATTGGCAAGCTGTTGAAAGCAGTATATTAGAATACAATCAAGTTGTTGAGACTTATCCTGATATAAAAACTACACAAAAAGGACACCGGAATAATGAGGTCTGTCAACATTTTAATTCTGAAGAAACTGAGCGCTTGTCTTCGGAATTAATATGTAAGTGGATGAATCCAGAAACAAAGAGACTTGAGCCAGTTATTCCGTGCATCCATGCAGACTTAACAGTTTCATTTGAAGGTTCATCATCAGATGATTATTCGCTTACCCTTCCGAATGGGAAAGTTATCTGCGAAAAGAATGTAAATCGAGTAGTTCTTTATAGGAATAGAGATAATCATTTCGTTATTGAGGGCACGTTCCCTGCATTTGCGTCTTTAGAAGAACGTTTTCTTGTTAATTATGAAGACTTAGATTCATTCTTAATCGTAATCTTTTCTAAAAAGAAATATGAAGACAGGTGGGCGTTATATCAAGCAAATGTTTACTATCAAGGTGAGAAGATAGATTCTTTTAAAAATGTTACCAATCTCGGTGTTTACGATATTGGACAATATTGGGCGGAATCAATAAATGGACTAAAACTTGCTTGCGGATATACTATTTATGACAGAAATGTAGTGCAAAGCTACTCTGCGCCAGGTGCGTGTAAAGTTGATGAGCTTGAAGAGATGCGTCGAAGGCAAAATCAAATACACAAGCTTGAGTTGGTAGAAAAAGATTATATTAAGATTCCTTTTTTCTTTGATGGCAGCAAAGCAACTGCAGCATGCTACCAATACTGCAAAGAACATGCCGATGTTTTTGAAGAGACAGATTCGCTGATTCCTGAGGATGATACAACAAATTACACCTGTTGGTTTCAGAAGGAACGTTACAAGGAGTTGGCCTTTATTAGGTATTTAGGCAATATAAGTCATGGATTATTGGGAAACGGATATTTCGGAAGAAACGCAAGCACTCTAACCAATTATTTTAGCAGGCAGGATCCGTATGCAAAAGCAGTGACCACAACAGATACAGATAGGGATACAATCCAGTCACTGTACAAGATATGTGGTGAGCCGTTCAACATTGAGGAATTTCCGGAGTCACTAAAAAACTCCATCAATCAAATCGATGTTTTAAGAACTTTAAACTATTTGCTAGAGGGAAAAGAAGAATATACACCTTCTGAGTTTAAAAAGTTATACGAAGAGTATTATGATAAAGCAGTTAAAGCGGGAATTACACAACGAAAGTGGTTTAATGAGTATAAGCTGTTTGAAACCGTAAGCAAACAGTACAGTGATGCAGTGTTCCAATATCGTTCAGAATGGTTAGATAGACAGTCGCTTGATATCTATATCCCTTCGTTGAAAATTGGCATTGAGTATCAGGGACAGCAACATTATAAAGCTGTAGATTTTTTTGGCGGCGAGGAGAGTTTTAACGCACAAATTGAACGCGATAAAAGAAAGCGAGAAAAATGTGAGACGAATAAAGTCGGTCTCATATATTGGCGATATGAGACTCCCATAACTAAGGGTAATGTTGCCAAAGCAATTGAAAGGTGCAAGACAGATAGGTTTATAGAAACTTGATTCAGTCAGTCTGTCAAAATCATTAAGGAGGCTATGAATGATAATAATAATCATCGCCATAGTAATCATTACATTGTTATTTCTGCCATCGTGTTTCAGGCAGTGGTCAGACATGGACTATGTTAAGCATCTGGAAGATATGGGGGAATTTACGGACGAAAATGGCAGAGAGAAACGATAGCGCTACTAGCTTGAAGGTTATTGTCAACGTAAAGATACCTTTGCGACTACAGATAGACATCATTTGATAGATGTTCACAACAGGTTGTGATTGAAGGCGGCAGGTGTAAAGTTTAAATTACACGCTGCCGTTATTATTTTTAATATTTATAAATGCATATAAGAGAAACATTGAAAAAAAGAACATTTGTGCTAATATCTGATTGTTAGAAAATTCGAACTAATTAGATTAAAAAAGGAAATTTGCTATAAAAAGGATTTATGGCGTAGTAGATATGGTGTCTGCATTCCGAGAATTGTATATGCTATAGCTTGGTCTAATATGTATAAAATCTCATACACGTTGTAGGAAACGCCCGAGTTAGAGTATATGAGATTTCCCTTAACTTCAAAGAGCCTGTCTTTTTTCAAAAAAACAGGATTAAAGTTTTTGAAAGATTGCGATAATGAAACACATGTAAACTTTTCTGCAATAGAAAAACACAATATGTTGTATTCTTCAGGTTGACGCGGAAAATTATCAAAATGATTTGTTCACACTAGGACTCGCGTCTCCTAAAACGTTCAAATTTCAAGGTATTGACATTGTTTTTCTTATACATACAATGTCAATTATATAAAGCGTATGGAGATCTATTTGCTACGAATTTGTACAGAAAGAAGCAGAATGTATTGACACAATACAAAACGCCTGATACAATACGCTTGCAAAGATGGGAGGCTATCTATGAAATATATATCAGTAAAATCAAATGACGGCGCTGATTGGAGTTTGGTTCTTTACACAACAAAGGAAGATATTATTGAGAAGATCAAAAAGTTGAAGGATATCGTTGAAAAGAGTTCCACTAAAGATATCCATCATTCGGCATCTTACTATTATACAGTGCGAAGACTTCTCGATGAGTTTAAGGAAAGGGTCGATGAAATGATTCTGTTTCAGAACCTTGAAGACTACTGGAAATATGACGTGGTAATTGGTTTTAACTCGATATCACTAAAACTAATACATGTTTGTATGCTTTATGATGACCTTGATGACGATCCAGTGGATTATGAAGTTGATCAAGAATTCACGTTACTTGAAGTAGAGTGTAAGAACTTATCTGTTGAAGAGTATTCTAAAAAATACGATGTGGATCCTTCAACTGTAAGACAGTGGATAAGAAGAGGAAAAATCAGAACTGCTTGGAAAAGTGGTAATGAGTGGATGATTCCAGAACTGTCTGATACTCCTAGGAGAGGATTCACGGAGGCGTGTTATGAATGGGACGATAACATTGGACATGTACCAGAAGAATATGATTTTTTGCATTCATTCAATACCCTCCATATAGTTCAGGAGAAAAATGATAAGAAAATGTTTCGCATTATTTTACAAGGAGATGAGTACTACAGGGATCCAAAACCTGAAAATCAAACAGTTTTGTTGCTGAATGATAGATTAAAAGAAAAGTTCGAGCTATATCTCATTTCCAACCCACATATCAGATATAGGCCCGACTATAGAGAAGGATTGCTAATGGATGTTATGGACTATTATGGCATATAGAGCAAGGAGGTGGGATGCTAGTTGAACAAGAAAGTAAAGAAGTATGTGGGACGTTATCAGATAAAATGTCCTATATGCAGTAAACGTTTGCAGGATTGCCGGGAGGGAATAGAGACTTACGTGTCTCCCACAACAGAGCTGGGTGAAGCTGATTTTTTCACCAAATGCAAGAACTGTGGAAATGAGATAGGAATTATAAAGATCCGTTAATACGAGAAGCAGACTACTGAGCAGGATCCGACATACTGAGATACCAGCCGGAGCTACTTAAAAAGCAATAGCTACACGCTATGCGATTTAGGTACTCCGGCTTTTTATTTTATATCTCGTCCCGGGCATGACGTTAAAATGCCCCTCCTGATGCTGTGGCTACCGGAGCGTACCCAACGCAGCTAAGGAGCAAGTTAATAACAAGCCGACCAATTGGGTATGGCCGGCCATTACACGAAGCGAGAGATTATCTCGAATTCTGATGGCTTGGCATACCCATTTTGATTTCTAACGGTCTCCGCTTCGAGAGAAGAAAGGAGATCGAAATGAAGATCAAATATGAGTACGTTAATGAAACCGTAGAAATTGAAGTTGATGAGAAGTGGGCGGCTGTGCTGGCAGAACTCGACCGTCAGGAACATAACAATAACCAGACCGAGACAAGAAGGCATGTCTCTCATAGTCATGGCGATGATGGGGAATGGATGATTGAGGACAAGGACCCAGAAGAGAGTATTCTTGAAATGATAAGCTGCCGAGCTAATCTGAATAAGGCGTTTGAAATTCTAAATGAAAATCAGAGAAGGCTAATCAATGCTCTATTTGTACAAGGTTTATCACAAGAAGAATACGCTGAAAAAAATGGTGTGACTCAGGTTGCGATTGCACGTCAGCTAAATCGAATTAGACAGAAACTCAAAAAACTTTTCTAAAGACCGTTATATTTACCCCTCTTTCCTGAGCTACAGGTGAGAGGGCTTTTTCCTCTCGGAACTTAACAGATCGAATACACATTCATTCAGGTACCTTCTTTGAGATATCGGTTAACAGCCGTGAGCATGCAGATTATGTGCGCGATGACCCAAATGGCGAGCGAGAACACGATAGTCGAAAGGCGGACAGCAACCGCAATGTGCGATGACAGTCTCAAAGGACAATGATACTTCCGTCCAGCCACAACACATCGTAATGGGGGCGGCTGCAGGAAACCCCTGCGGAGGCTAACTGCCTATGAGGAAGCATAGCTAACTTCCGCCTGATTGTCTCCCAAGATCCGGGGTGCTGAGAGCAAATGGAGATCAAAGTGAAATTATAAGAAGCCGCATATGGCAGAGATGAAGTTCGTCTCTGCCGAGGCGGCTTTTCTACATATAATATATAGCTTTGATTTACATCCGGCAGGGAGGCATGTGTGTCCGATCGGAAACGGAGGACAAAATGCAAGAGAAAAGAAAGATCAGAAGGGGCGATGTCTATATGGCTGAGCTACCGGAAGAAACTATCGGCAGCGTGCAAGCAGGCAAGAGGCCAGTGCTTATAACGCAGAGCAATTGGATGAACGACAGAGCACCGACTGTGCTGGTAGCTACGGTCACGAGCGTTATAAAAAGGCTCGACCTTAAGACTCATGTGCTGCTACCTAAGATAGCAGGACTGCCAAAGCAGTCGATGGTAATGACGGAGCAACGCTACACTCTCGACAAGAGAAGTCTGAAGGAATATCGCTGCACTCTGCCGGATGCTGTTATGAAGCAGGTGGACAGAGCAATCAGAATTGCCGAGAAAGGTCAGTATCCTACCAAGCCATTTTGCAAGGTTAAGAAGAAGACGGCGCAGTCTAAACAATCGCAGTAAAGATATGTAAGTTAGTAAAGGAGCAAGAATTATGATCGCTCAAAGAAATATGGAAAGAGGAGTAGCCGCTAATGAAGCAATCTTCTTTACTGTTGAAGACATAATGGCGAAAACAGGATGGGGAGAGAAAGCGGTGCTGAACATGTTCAATGATCCGGATTTTCCATCTCTTGGATACGGCAAACACAAGGTCGTTGAGAATCACGCCTTGATTGAGTTCTGCTCTGTTAGAAGATCAAATGGGAAACCGGAAAAGTCTATGGAAGGAGATTTGTGTTATGAGCTCAAGAAAAGAGTCAGCAAATAAGAGAAATAAGTACGGGCAGGGAAGCATAAGAAGAATAAAGTCAGGTAAATATGAATACCGTGTTCGTTATCAGGACGAGTTTGATAGATTAAAACAAAAGTCATTTTCCTGCGACACGGTGGAGGAATGCCTTGCAAGGGCGAAAGAATTTAAGCAAGATCTGCGCTATAAGAAGGGCATTATTGATAAGAAAACAACGCTTGCAGAATTGATAAGACAGAAAATAGATGCAGATTATGCACGGAACTTCACAGGAGAGTCCGGATATGACAGAAATCTTCAGACGCTTGCCATCCTCGAAAAGGATGGCATAGGCCTTAAGCCTATACAGTTAATTACTCATAAAGAAATGGAGGAATATCTGAAATCGATTACATCGTATTCTAATACGGTTATTAAGAAGGTTTATTCGCTCATAAAGGGAGCATACAAGCAGGCAGCCGATGTTGGAATAATCCAGTTCAACTTCATGCTACTTCCTGAATTCAGGTGTCCTAAATCTGTAAAAAGAGACAGAAAGGTAAGGGCACTCACAGAGGAAGAGCAGGCTGCTCTTGTAGATGCGCTGAAGGAGCATAAGAAAAAATACGGGAGCAATGAGTACTCTCTGCAGCTTATGATTGAGCTCTTGTCCGGTCTTAGAATGGGCGAGATAAATGCGCTTAGGCCCTCAGACATAAAGCTCGACAAGGGATATATTCACGTGGGACAGACGGTTTCGCGTGGACTCGACTGTAGACCGTATATTAAGGAGGGCACAAAGACTTACGCAGGCGAACGTGATGTTCCTATAAGTAAGGCTCTCCGCCCGATCCTTGAGAGCGCATTAGAAGAGATGAAAGATAACCCGCTTGGATTAGTATTCTATGATTATCGCAAGAAAGGGATAGTGCAGACTAGCCAAGTCAACTGTTTCTATAGACGTATTTGCGAAAAAGCAGGGATAGAGTGTTTTGGACAGCACGCACTGCGCCACACTTTTGCGACAAGGTGCATTGAGGCAGGTGTGCAGCCGGTAGTCCTTAAGACATGGCTCGGACATACTAATATCCACATGACGCTAGATATATATTCTGATGTGTTTGACAAGATGGACTTCGGAGCTCTCGAAAAGTTCGATTCACTAATTGAAGCTATTATGTAATCGTCAGGTTATCTGCTAAGGGAGAAGATGCTTTCAACCCCTTTCAGCCGCCTTCAGTCGCTTTCAAAGAAATATCATCTCACAAAACAATTGAGGGATGAAGCAATGATGGAAGCTGAAATGCAGTAATTGCAATAGAAGCGGAAGTTCCGACTCCTAACGGGAGCTCCAAATAGCCTCCGCAAGGAGGCTGTTTATTTATTTACAAAAGCCGGACGAGAACCGACGGTTCGATGAAGCCCTAGCCCTGCGATGCCGAGCTAAAAGCGAAGGCAGAGCAGAGGCAGGTCTTATGCGAAGGATGCCCATGAAGACGAGAGAAGCGAAGGCTGAATGGGATCAGCCGACCGCACCGGCCGGGAGCTCCACTTTTAAGGCTCAGAGAGCAAATCTCTGAGCCTCTTTTATTTCAAGGGGTTCGTTGAAAGTGCGCAATGATGTTTGGATAAATCCAAGAATCAAATCTAATAATGTCGGAAACGTCCCTAAAATTGCTATTAGTGCGTTGGAAAAGTCCGCATTTGCATATTTATGACAAGCAACTGTATTTACATTGTAAAGATATTTGCATATAATATAGTAGGAGGTGAGATCAATGGGTGATACTACAAGCATGAATCTCAGAGTAGATAAGAATCTGAAGAAGGAAGCAGAAACCTTATTTGATAGTCTTGGCATCAATATGACTACTGCTATAAATATCTTTCTAAGACAATCGGTAAGGAATCAAGGGATTCCATTTCCAATAACAGCAAATTATGATTATAAAAACATCCCGGCGTTTAAAGGCGCAACAAGCAATTATGCTAACTACGATGAATACGTAGCTGCTAGCCTTAAGGAAGCCGATATGAAGGTTGCCGATGGAACAATGAAGTACTATACTGCGGATGAAATCCGCTCTAAACTGGAGGCCGTACTTAATGAAACAATTTAAAGTGCGCCTTACGGAAACTTTTCTCGGAGATATGCTTGATATAATGTTTTATATCCTCGAGAAGTCTGGTAGTTCAGATGTTTCAAGAAGGTTCTACAACGAAGTTTTGTCAACTATAGATGATCGATCGTTTGGTGCTGACAGCTATGAAGCATATCATCCATATCCTGGATCACCGAAATACAGAAGAATCTATTTCGGAAACTACATAATCTTCTACGTAATTGAAGATAATTGGATGGATGTACGTAGAATTCTTTGGTCTGGCGTTGAGAATTCAAAGAAACTATAGAAGGGAACGACGATAATAAGACTATAGCAACATGAATAAGAAGACATTTGCATATATGATGAGTTTTGGAATTAAGTCAGTGCTGTTTCGGAAGAAAGATCCGATTCTCGGCACTGTTATTTTGACTGATAAATGCAACCTCTCCTGCAAGCACTGCTCGGTCAACAACATCACCGGGGTAATACATCCATATAGCAAAGTAAGAGATGAAATGCAGACTCTATATGACATGGGAATCAGAATCCTTTTCTTTTGCGGCGGCGAGACATTCATGTGGCACGATGGTGATAGAGACATTAGGGACCTCGTCATTGAGGCTAAGGCAATGGGTTTTATGATAGTAAATGTTGTGACAAATGGCACATTTAAACTTGATTTACCAGAAGCCGATCTAATCCTGCTTAGTTTGGATGGCGACAGAGAACGCCACAATGAAGTAAGAGGAGATACATACGATTTAATTATGCAGAATATCAGCGAGGCTACATCTGACAATATCTGCTTTTATATGGCAATCAATAAGATCAATAAAGATGCGGTGAGAGAAGTATGCATGACTGCGAAAACTACTGCAAATGTTCGTGCGGTGTCGTTTAATTTTCACACACCATATCCGGACACAGAGGAGCTGGCACTGAGCACTGCAGAGAAAAAAGAGTGCTGTGATGTAATAACAGAAATGATGGACCAAGGCGCACCGATATTCAACTTGAAGAGTGTTTTTCCATACCTCATAAATAATACATTTCCTGTCCCGTGCGTACAGTGCGTGGTAATTGAAGACGGAAAGATAAGCACGTGCGGAAGATGTATAGATATACCGGGGCTTTGCGAACGCTGCGGATACTTTTTTGTGGCGGAGTACACACAGATATTTAAAGGAAATCTTATAGTAATATTTGAAATGCTTAGGACATATACGAAGTTTGTTTAAATGAGTTTAATTACAAGTCTTACGAGAATGCGGCTTACGAGAAGCGTAAAGCCATTTATCTTTAATAATGAATACGACAACGAACTGCCTTTTGACGAGTGCGATCAGCTAGGCCTTTATGTTCATATACCGTTTTGCAGAAAGATCTGTTCATTTTGTCCATATTGCAAACAGCCATATGACAGAGAACTCTGCAATAAATACATAGACTCTCTGCTGAAAGAGATCGATCTCGTGACTGCGAACATGAGAGACAGACCCAAAGAGGTAACAAGCCTCTATTTTGGCGGCGGGACCCCGGCTCTTGCAGGCGGCAGGCTGAAAGAAATAATTGATGCTCTGAATAAGCATTTCGATATCAAAGATGGAATCGGGCTTGAACTCCATCCCGATGATATGAAAGTTGCAAATCTAAATCTGATTAAGAATGTCGGTGTCTCTAAGATCAGCATAGGAATTCAGTCTTTTCAAGATAAGTATCAGGACATACTCGGAAGAAAAAGCGTTGATTCGCAGCTGATAAAAGATACCCTGTCTCAGGTTAGCTTTGAGACTGTTTCGATGGATTTTATCTTTGCTCTTCCTGGGCAGACGTTTGAGGATATAAAAAGGGATATAGACACAGCATTTGAGATAGGGGCTAACCATATCGCTATATATCCTTTTATAGATTTCGATTTTACGAGCAGCAAGATCCCGGCAATGTCAAAGAAAGAGAAGCGGGCTCTGCTAGACAAGGTAACGGATTACTGCGAGAGCAAAGGCTATGAAAGAAACTCAATATGGACTTTTGCAAATACCCATGAGGCATCATATTCATCAATGACAAGGGATAATTTTCTTGGCTTTGGCTGCTCGGCTACTACATTGCTCAAAGACCAGTTTAAGATCAATACTTTTTCTGTAGAAGCCTACTGCAAAAGAATATCGGATAAACAGTTTCCTACTTCACTGACAATAAGATTTGCAAAGAGGCAGAGAATGGTTTATTACCTGTTCTGGAAGCTGTACAGCACGAGACTTAATCCGAAAGAGTTTGAGACATTCTTCGATGCCTCGTTCGATAAGATGTACGGCTTTGAGTTTAGGCTTGCTGAGAAGCTTGGTTACCTGCAAAAGGAAAAAGACGGCAGTTACAAAATGACGCATAAGGGAGCCTTCTATTATCATTACTATGAGCAATACTATACGCTTGCCTACATAGATAAGATGTGGGGTATTATGAAAAATGAGGCTTTCTCTGAAAAGATAGAGTTATAGATTCCGAGACCATTATGTAAGAACTGCGAGAGAGCGGCTGCCTGCAAACGATGTCAATCTCCTTCAGCGACTTTCGGAGAAGAACGAACCCTCAAAACAATTGAGGGATACATCTGTGATAAAAGCTGAACCGCAGTAATTACAATAGAACCGGGAGCATCGACTCCTAACGGGAGCTCCACTTTTTAGGCTCAGAGAGCAAATCTCTGAGCCTCTTTCATTGTAAGGGATGCATTGAAATATCAAAGAAAAACGCTCTTTTCGATTACTCTTTCAACCGTCTTCAAACAGCTCTAAAAGCCTTTCAAAAGACCCTATTGAGGGACAAATTGAGGGATGAAATGCGATTATGACGAGAGTCGATTCGCTCGCAGTCTGTACTTCTTATTTCTTTTCTGACTCAGGTCGCAGTCTAAAACCTCTTACATAAGTCGTTATTTATACTCAAGGATTGACTTCCGTCCTAAATGCTGAAAACAGGCCTCCGGGACGGAAGTCAGCGACTGCGATGGAAGGTCAAGGAGCTCAGCCCGCATCGCGGGGCCGATTCATATGCTATAATCAAAACAGTATCTGTGCGGCATCTCAGGTAAAAGAAAGGAAGCTTTTCATGATAAGCAAAGATCTCGCCCGGAAATTTATAGAACAGGTCACTCAATATACGGAGTTTAACGTAAATATCATGGATGCCGATGGTACCATTATCGCCAGTCGTGATCCTGGTCGTGTCGGTCAGTTCCATGAAGTAGCATACAGAATCCTTCAGGGGCATGAAAACATTGTTGTTACCACAGATACCCGTGACTATTCTACTGTACTGCCCGGTATAAATATGGTTATTGAAGACAATGGTAGGAGAGAAGGTGTAGTCGGAGTTACCGGTGATCCCGAGGAAATCCGCTCTGTAGCCCTTATCATTAAAATGGCGATAGAGACCATGCTCAGATATGAGAGGAGCGAACAGGAGCTTCGCCTTCGCAGAGGACGTAAGGAGAGATTTGCCTATCTGCTGACGCAGGAAGAGAACAGTGACCCGGCAGAGCTACACCATATGGCTGAGGAACTCGGATATCACGAGGACATAGTTCGAATCCCGATACTTATACGCACTAAGAAAACAGATATAGAGAAAGCCCTCGAGGGAATTCGCGCGGGCACTATACATACGAAAGAGGACATGAGTTTCAAGATAAGTTCCCATCATTTTATAGTATTCAAGACTCTTCAGATGGCACCGGACAGGCTACTAAGTGAATACAGGGACCATGTCATGGACTACTTGGAGCCATTCTTCAAAATGACTAAAGATGACGCAGATGATCTGCGCATTTCTGTGGGAAGTTTCCAAAACCGTTTTCCGGATTATTATTCTGCATACAGGCACAGTAAATGGCTGGAACAGATGAAACCAAAAGAGTGTCCTTCATTTTTTCAGGACTACATAGGCGAGTACCTGCAGGATCTCGTTCCTATGAAAGATTTACATAGAATTTATCATATGTACGAAAAGAAACTGTCTGCGGAAAAACGGGAAATGCTGCTCGAAGTAGCAAGCTCACTCATGAAGACAAACTTCAATTTCCCAAAGGCGTCAGAGCTTCTGTATATTCACAAAAATACTCTTGCATACAGATACGGTCAGCTAAAAGAACTATTAGAGATAGATCCCGTGACATCTGCCAAGGACAGGGCCCTGTACTCGGATTCACTACACCTGTTCAGATTACACTGGTCTGCATGGCAATCGGAGCCGGTGCGATGACAGTATCGCACGCCAACGACTCATATTTCTGGGTTGTTACAAACTTCGGAGCTATGTCACCGGATCGCGGATATAAGACACAGACAATGAACACGCTGGTAATGGGAGTTGCGGCCATAATAGAGATCGCACTTCTCAGCCTGTTTCTTCACTAATTAAGTTTGAAGTCGTAAGGAGAAAGTCAAATGAAACTTCTATTTGCATCGGATTCATTTAAAGGAAGTCTGACTAGCGAAAAAACCGTAGAGCTTCTCGGCAAAGCTGCGCGCGAGGTCTTCGGAGAATGCGAATGCTCAGGCGTTCCAGTGGCTGACGGCGGTGAGGGGACAGTAGAGGCTGTCGTAGCCGCAGAGCATGGCGAATATGTCAAATTGAAAGTTCATGGACCACTCATGGAAGAAACTGATAGCTTCTACGGAATATTCGGAGCCGACAAGGCTGTCATCGAGATGGCGGCCGCGTCGGGACTCCCGATGGTGCCGGAGGAACTTCGCAACCCGATGAATACCACGACTTACGGTACGGGTGAGCTGATACTGGATGCACTGAAACGCGGCTACCGTGATATCTCGATCGCTATCGGCGGCTCCGCTACCAATGATGGCGGGATGGGTTGTGCCAGAGCGCTCGGCGTAAAATTCCTGGATCAGGACGGAAATGAACTCGAAGGTTTCGGGCGCGATCTTGCCAAAGTGGCAGCAATCGATATTTCCGGCCTGGATGAGCGCGTAAAAGACTCGAAGATCACTGTAATGTGCGATGTAACAAATCCTCTCTGCGGAAAGGACGGAGCCACATGGACCTTCGGAAAGCAGAAAGGCGCAACTCCGGAGATTCAGGAAGAGCTTGAAAAGGGTATGTGCAGCTACCGCGATGTTATCAGGGAAACTTTCGGCATAGACTGTGACGGGATCCCGGGTACAGGTGCTGCAGGCGGGCTCGGAGCGGCTCTTATGGTATTTCTCGGAGGAGAGATGAAGTCCGGAATCGAGACTGTATTGGATCTGATACGGTTTGACGAGCGCCTCGAGGATGTTGATCTCGTCGTAACAGGAGAAGGACGTACCGACTGGCAAAGCTGTTTTGGCAAAGTGATGCAGGGCGTTGGCATGCGGGCTAAGGCGAAAGGCATACCTGTTCTGGGACTCTCCGGTTCGCTGGGAAAAAATGCAATGGATATCTGCAGCTGCGGCATATCCTCTCTCATGACGACGGTGAATGCGCCGATGCCTCTCAGTGAGGCACTGGAACGGGCAGAAGAGCTCTACTATGAGGGAGCTCTCCGGATGTTTCGTTTTGTCAGAACAGGGATGGAAATATGAGGCGCGACAACCGACGCCCATTGCAATAACATGAACACAGAACTTCGACTCTCCTAATGTGCTTGAGAAACTTGAGGAGAGAATACATCTGAATTTCGCGAAGGTCGCAAATGAATGAGATTTTTGCACATGTTTGTGGGTGGACAGGAATTTCACATGTTGAAGCTCAGTAATTGCAAGGGATTCAAAAACACGAATCTCGTCGGGAGCTCCACTTTTAAGGCTCAGAGAGTAAACCTCCGGGCCTCTTTTATTGCAAAGGGTTCGTTGAAATTTCAAGGAAAAACGCTCTTTTCGATTACTCTTTCAACCGTCTTCAAACAGCTCTAAAAGCCTTTCAAAAGACCCTATTGAGGGACACATTGAGGGATGAAATGCGCTTTTGACGCACTAATGGTATTTATCATCTTAAAAGATTATACTTATAAAAGCATATAAATCAGGATATGTGGAGGATCTATAGTGGCATCCGGCAAATAATACCTGAACTACATATTAGAGTAGCTTTCAGAGCTTAATATGATGGATAATGATAATTGCTTTGAGAAAGGGGGCACATTAATGAAGAAATCAATTATCGGTGTGATGCTTACCATTGCAGTGTTATGTCTTGCGGCTTGCGGGGGCTCGTCTGTAAAGGTGGGCTCGTTCTCATCCCGGTACTTTAACGGGGATGATTATGATAACGCTGTACAGGAAGTCTTTACTTATTTCAGCGACTGGGAAGGCTGCACTATGACAGAAATCGGATATGCCGGAGATGACGCTGTCAAGGCAGAAGCGGAAATCCGTGGACTGGCGCCTGAGCAGGTTATGGTACTGACATCCACCTTTATTACGGACGGGGAAGACCACCAGAACGGCCTCGAACCAAATTACACATATGAGGATTATAAGTGGATCCTGACAAGAAACACTACGGCGGAGCCATGGAACCATGAAGATCATGGTTACGGCTAAACCGGTTAAGTCAGCTGAAAGGAGGACGAAATGGGGATTTTTGACGATCTGAAAAAAATAGGGGAAACAGTTGGAAGCCTAAATCAGATGGCTGCAGAAGTAAGCAAGACTACTCTTGAGGATTACGGTGAACCTGAATACTCTCTGTATACAGCTCTTCAGCTGGGAGAAATGCACAGAAGAATTGATGTTACAGATGAAAAGGATAGTCTTAAGTACTATACACAGTCTAGTATATTTGCATTAAAGGGCAAGACTGAGATCATGGATGCTGACGGAAATGTAATTGCTCATCTGGAGAAAAAGCCGATCAGTCTCCACGAGAAGCATTTTGTTACAATGGCAGACGGAACCAGCTTCACTCTGTCCAATGAGCTGGTTCATATCATAAAAGATGTTACCAATATCGAGGGCCTGGGATGGCAGCTCCAGGGCAATATTATCGGTCTGACTTTCAATCTTCTTGATGAAAAAGGTCAGCCTGTAGCAAGAGTCGAAAAGAGCGCAATCTCAGTTCATGACAAATACTCTATGGGGATTTATCAGTCTGACAAAGAGCAGATAGTGGTAGCTATCGTCATTCAGCTGGAAAAGATGATCGAAGCGCGTAACGAAAACAGAGATTAGAGAAAGACTGCTACCCACAAACGCTTTCAATCTCCTTCAGCGGCAGGTCTTATGCGAAGGATGCCCATGAAGCCGAGCGGAGCGAAGGGTGAATGGACGCAGCCGACCGCGGATCACGAGATTAGTGGAGGAAGACTATGGAAGTTAAAAGAAGAGAACACAAAATACTTGATCACACTATTTTAAGCTACTTTCTGCTGGCAGTTTTTGTTTCTGTATTCGAAGAACTTCTGGGAGGCTTGATAGACCGTCCGATTGCAAAAGTCATCCCGGGCTATGCGTCTGAGACCACATTCAACGGCGAAACAACCACGACAGCCATGGGCGTAGGCGTTGCAATTGCGGCGCTGCTTGCGGCCCTGATCTTCAAGCTGTGGTTCAAACCCGACTTCAACGGATGCCTACAAAAGGAGGGGCTCAAAACAGGACTGCTTATGCTTCTGCCGTTTCTCATCTTCCACTATACAGGTAGCGTAGTCAGCTGGATTTCACTCGGCACAGGCAGCGTTTTCATCGCATTTCTCAGATCAACTGCACCGGGCTTCGGCGAAGAGATAATGTTCAGAGGGCTCGGCGTTGCCAACTATATGCGAAAGATAGAAAGAAAAGACCAGATCAAAGTCATATTCTGGCTTTCGTCCATAGTATTCGGCCTGATACACATCTTCAATATCCTTGCAGGTGGAGACCCGATGTCAGTGGTGATTCAATCCGTATACGCCATCGGCGTCGGAATGGTATTTTGTGCAGTCTATCTGCGAACAGGCAATCTGTGGCCAACGATACTCGGCCATATGACCGTGGACCTGTTTGAGCTTATTCGAGCAGACCTCTCGGGTAGCGGCGGCGTCATGCTTGGCATGGGCGTCGGAGACTGGATCACCATAGCAGCAGGAATCTTTGCAGCATACTGGGGACTTCGCCTCATAAATCCGAAGTACTATGACGACATCATGGAAATCTGGGCCGCCAAGTGGAACAAAAAGACAAACGCTGACACCGGCGCCTCACAACAGACAGCGATGCCTTCCGCCTCAATTACAGAATAAAGAGCATACCCCAAGGCACCTCCGCAAGGGAGGTGTCTTTGTTGCAACGGTCAACGCAAGCGGTAAAGTCACTGCGAAAGGAAAGGGTACATGTATCATTTATGTCCAGACCATTAACGGTATTTGGAAGACTTGCAAGATAACTGTTAAATAGACTGCAGTTATGCTAAACAAAAACGGCTCCGAAAGGAGCTGTTTTACTGTATGACGGGCATGTCATAGGTCTACGGTGAAAGTCCGTAGGAGCGTAGTCATCGACGAATCCAATAGCGACTCCCAAGGTTCAAGTCGTGA
>CACYFZ010000031.1 GCA_902773835.1 uncultured Eubacteriales bacterium
GCTGCGAAAATCGCCAGCCTTGTATAAACCATTCTGATGTTATCATATGACCTTTTTCTTTTTTACGAATTTGGTCTCACATCATTGACTAACGTACATATTTTCCTTTTCCGGTTTTCAATTCTACTACCGTGCAACCCTCTCCTCCGTCATTATACGGAGCAGCTTTATATGACTTCACATGCTTATTCTTTGAAAGTTCTTCTCTGAGTCCTTTCTTCAGTATACCTTCTCCTCTGCCGTGTATTACGTGGACGGTTTGAAGACCGGCCAGGAAAGCATCATCTATGTATTTATTCATCTCATAGATGGCGTCATCCAAATTCTTTCCGATAAGGTTGATCTCCGTCTTAATAGTTTTGGACTTGGAAAAAGAGAGATTAGCATATTTGGATTTGACTTTATCCTTATTACCGGCAGGTGCGGACTCGATAATAATCAAATCCTTTACATTGGCATTCATTTTAATTGCGCCCAGCCTGATCTTCAGATTGCCTCTCTGATCGGGCAGACTTTCAACCTCTCCGTTTTGATCGAGACCGACATGCTTTATTCTCATGCCTACTTTTATCTGCTCGGGCTGAGGAGTTTTTCCGGTCTGAATGCTTTCAGATTTCTTTGTTTTGCTTTCGGCTGCCAGAGCGGCCTCTGCTTCTCTTAATTCACGTCTTCCTTTGGCGGCACCGCCTGAGATATGCCCGACATCAAAGCCGGCATCTGCTTTTTTGTTCCGGATATCTCTGAGTTCCTCGGTTATCTCATCTATGGTGCCCTGAGCATCCCTCAGCATGTTTCTGGCTTCGGCCTTGGCATCCTCTATAATCTTGTCTGCCTCTGCTTTAGCTTTCTCAAGTTCCTTCATTGCTGCGTTGAGCGCGTCGTCAGCAGCAGCCCTTCGTTCTCCTGCTGCCTCGAGAGCTGCTTCCGCCTGAGCTTGGTCTTCCTCGACTCTCGAGACGGCCTGCTCGAACTCCATCTGCTCTGCTCCGAGCAGCTCCGACGCGCGCTCTATAATATCCTCCGAAAGCCCCAGCTTCCTGGATATCTCAAAAGCATTTGATTTGCCCGGGAGTCCTACTCTGAGCTTATATGTCGGTGAGAGCGTCTCAACATCGAATTCCATGGATGCATTCTCTACACCTTCTGCCTCAAGGGCATATTTCTTTAGTTCTGTATAATGCGTGGTGGCAGCCACCAGTGCACCGGCCTCTTTCAGGCGTTCCAACTCAGCAATACCGAGAGCTGCACCTTCCAAAGGATCTGTTCCTGCCCCCAATTCATCCAATAGGACCAAGCTTCCTTTTCCAGCGCCTTCGAATATGCTGATAATATTTTTCATATGGGATGAAAAAGTAGACAGGCTCTGTTCTATGCTCTGCTCATCTCCTATATCCGCATAAATCTCTCGGAGAACAGGCATCGATGTCTTTTCGTCTGCCGGAATATGAAGGCCGCTCTGAGACATCAGGCACAGCAGTCCTATGGTTTTCAGAGTTACCGTCTTGCCGCCGGTATTAGGTCCGGTAATAAGAAGCGTAGTCCAATTCTTTCCGAGTTCCGCATTGATAGGAACCACTTTTTCCGAATCTATAAGCGGATGTCTTCCGCTCTTTATATCTATAAAGCCTTCTTCGTTTATCACAGGGCAGATTCCGTCCATTAACTGAGAAAGCCTGCCTTTAGCCGAGAAAAAATCAAGCTCGATAAGGAGTTTTTGATCGTTCTTAATCGATGCGGCATGTTCTGCCACTCTTCCGCTGAAGGCCTCCAATATGCGTGCTATTTCGGCCTGCTCGTCCATATCCAGCTGTTTCAGTTCATTATTCAGTGTTACAACTGCCTGTGGCTCTACGAACAATGTGGCACCCGTGGATGATTGATCATGAACCATGCCGGGATAAGAATTTATATACTCTTTCTTTACCGGAATAACGTATCGTCCGTTTCGCATAGTTACTATTGCGTCTTGTAGTTGCGACTTCGCGCTGGATGAAGATATCATCTTGCGAAGGCGTGCTTTTATAAGTTCATTTTTACTGTGCTTATCACGCCTTATGCGCCTTAGCTCGGGAGATGCATTATCCGCCATCTCATCTTCTGTGATAATCGCCTCGCTGATATCTCTTTCCAGCTTAATTTCAGGCTCCAAAAGACCCGCTATTTCAGGAATAATCTTCAAGCCTTCCGGCATTTCATCGGATGTAAGAAATGTCTTTACCGTCCTGGAGACCTGAATGCTGTTTCTTACCTGCAGAAGGTCTCTCATGCTGAGAATTCTGCCGCGTGAAGCCATGGATAATATCCCTGATACATCTCCAATCTCTCCGACGGGGATATTCCCTTTATATAGAATAACGGAAACCGCCTCAGTAGTTTCCGTTAATGCTTCTTCTGTCTGGCGTCTGCCTGCCATCGGCTCCAGAGCGTCTATCCTCTGACGAGTCAGCTCCGAGCCGGCTTGCTCACGCAACAGATTCTTTATTTTATTGAATTCGAGGATTTCATATACTTTAGAATTCATCGTCGCTGCTTAGTCTCTTGAGTGATTTGAGTTCATTCTTGAGATTGACGTTCTCCATCTGCAAGTCAAAGTATGCATTTTCCATCTCTACCAGTTTTTCCTGCAGTTTTTTATAATCCGCCGTGCTCTGCGTCTGCTTTGAAGCTTCGGTGGACATCTTATCTTTCAAATCCGTTACCTGCTTTTTAGTCTGCTCCCAAAGACCGATGTAATGCTTTACATCATTATCCAACTGATAATTTTCTGTTTGGAGTTTGAGAGTCATGTCGGTATTATCCATCATCTTTTCAGCGATGTTAAGCGCCGTAAGGACAGCAGACTTGAAATTCGGATTGACATTGAGAGCTTTGCTGGTGGCTCTGAGCTCTTCATCGACGTATTTCGCAATCTCCTTAATCCTTTCTTCACTCTTATCGCTTGAAAGAGTGTAATTGGAACCGCAAATAACAACATCCGCTCTGTTCTTTTCCATGATTTACTCCTAGTTTCTTATCTCCTGTTTGTTTCGTACATCAGTATCGCTGCCGCAACTGCTGCATTCAGCGACTCTATATTACCTTTCATCGGCAGAGTAACCCTTACATCTGCCATTTCTTCCAAGGTCTTTGAGATCCCCCTGCCTTCATTTCCTATAACGAGCATTATGCCTCTGCTGAGATCTTCTCTGAAATATTCTTTACCTCCGCTCGGTACGGTCACGACTATTCGTCTCCCCGTCCTTTCCGAGACATTTTTTATTTCATCTTCGCTGCCGGCGTAGATTATAGGTATTTCGAATACCATACCTGCGGTCGCCCTTAGTACTTTCGGTGAATAAATATCCACCGTACCCGGAAGTGCCACTACAGCTCCGTAGCCTGCAGCCACCGCGGTTCTTATCATCGTTCCCATATTCCCGGGGTCCTGAATCCTGTCGCAGACAAGAATACAACTGTCATTCGGCAGAGAATCGATGTAATCAACGCTAAGATGAGAGGCTTTTACGACCGCCAGGACTTCAATCCCGTTTTCGGCATCAGTCAGTCCGTCAAAAAGCGTCTTATCAATTTCCAACGCCTGTGTATCAGGATCTTCAATGTATGCCCTTATGGCCTCTACTCGTTCCCCGGTTGCAGATCGGAATTCTTCTGATGTGACCAGGAAGTCAATCTCATGACCTCCCTCTATAAGCTCACTCACCAGATTAATGCCCTCTGCAACGAAACGAGACTCCTCGTTTCTTCCTTTACGAGTTTGCAGTTTTCTTACCAGCTTAATTCTTGAATTGCTCGCAGAGCTGATTCCAGTAAGCATTTTCTCGCTTAATTATTTAAGAAATTCAGGGATGTCGAAATCGTCTTTTCCGTCGTCGAGTGTATTGGCAACTTCATCCATATCTGCAAGAAGATCAGCCATATCAACCTCAACTCCGTCGATTCCGTCCTCTGTTGTTACAGGGATACCGTTTCCGAACGTACCCTTTTTATCGATCTCAACAACTTCGCCTGCTACACCGCTTCTGCTGTTATTGAAGTCAGTTGCGATGATAGTGACGGAAATCTTGTTTTCCATCTCTTCATTAATGGAAGCTCCGAAGATGATATTAGCATCGGAGTCTGCCTGACTCTGAACTCTGTCGGCGATAGTATTGATATCGAGCATTCCCATATCGTAGCCGCCGGATACATAAAGCAGTATCGACTTGGCGCCGGAAATGGAAGTCTCAAGCAGCGGACTGTTGATGGCATTCTGGATGGCTTCTTCGATCCTGTCATCGCCTGTTCCTACACCAACGCCCATGTGTGCTACGCCGCGTCCTTCCATGACAGTACGTACATCTGCGAAGTCAACGTTAACAAGACCGTACTCACTGATGAGATCGGAAATGCCCTGTACGCCCTGTCTGAGAATGTCATCTGCCATAGCGAACGCTTCGAGCATTGAAGTATTCTTCTCGCTGGTTTCGATGAGTCTGTCATTAGGGATTACTACCAGTGAGTCAACAAAATTGCTCAGATACTGGATTCCCTTGGCAGCTCTGTTCCAACGCTTCTTTCCTTCGAATGTGAAAGGCTTAGTTACTACTGCAACCGTAAGTGCGCCGCAGTCCATTGAAGCCTTGGCAATAATAGGAGCAGCACCTGTTCCGGTACCGCCGCCCATACCGGCTGTGATGAATACCATGTCGGCATCCTGAATATGCGAAATAATTTCATCGATAGACTCTTCTGCAGCCTTCTGTCCGATCTCCGGATTAGCACCTGCTCCGCGTCCTCCGGAAACTTTCTCTCCGAGCTGAATCTTGATTTCAGCTTTGCACTTGGCAAGAGCCTGTTTGTCGGTGTTAACTCCGATGAATGTCACGCCTTGGAGGCCTACATCAACCATTCGATTGATAGCGTTGCATCCGCCCCCGCCGACTCCGATGACTTTGATAATAGCTGCATTGTCCTGCACTGATACAAAGTCGGAAACAAATTCCATGTTTTTATCCTCCTCAAAAATCACATCTTGATATTAATTACTCGTCAATATATAGAGCTATTTTAACATATAAAAACCCCGAATGCATTAGTTTTTAGCAAAAAAACACAACATTTAGGGGGTATTTGCTTTACGAAACACAATTACTAGTAAACTAGATAATCGGCATGAATGACGCCGTTCCATCCTCCATAAAAGTAATGGTGCCTCTCCTTATACTGTCGGAGAACAGTTTGTCCAGCACGCTATGCAGTCTGCCGTTCTTCATGTTCTCCATCAGAACATCGTAGTTACCTCTTACCAGTAATGTGTCATATACATATGCCCTTGCCGTACTTGAATCAGACAAATCGACCTTAACATAATACAAATCATTGTCAGCCATCGCCCGGATAAACTTTGTGGTCTTCTCCATGAGCTCTTCATTTTCCGTACCAAGAGTTTCACCGAGTTTGATTTTTGTGATGACATTTCCGTCTACTATGGTCAGCTTAGGTTTGGTGCGGCTCTTCTGAAGAAGGATTCCTTCCCTGTCCAGGATCAGATAATCGTCATCATATTTAAGAGCCATGAGCTGCGTTCTTTCCTTTACACTTATCACCAAAGTGGACGGAAGCTTTCTTTTCACATCGGCGCTTTTTATGTACGGATTCATTTCCAGGTATTCCTGTATCTCTTTCTTTCCCGTCTGGTAGATGAGATTTTTTCCGGGAACCGCATGTCCCATACTGATGATTTCTTCAGCGCTGTAATGCTGGTTCCCTTTAACCTCTATAGAGTCCACGGTAAAGATGGATGTAAACGACAGAGCAAAGCAGGTTATGGCCGTAATGACGAGCACTACGGAAGTAATCATTCTCCTCTTTTGTCTGCGTCTTTTTTTCTCGGTCGCTATCTTTCTGAGGCGAATCCTCTCGGCAATCTCTCGATCTTCTTCGCTGAGTTCCTGTGTGGATTCGACTGAGTCCTCACTTTCTTCCTCGCTTGATTCATCTCTTGCTTCATCGTTATCATCACTGAATTCTTCTGTTTCGCTTTCTTCTTCTTCATTCGAAGCCTCCGGCGATTCCGCTTCAGTATTCACTGCATCTTTTGAAACAACAATGGTTTTAGCGGCGAGAATGTCATCAATAGGCTCATCGTTTTCTTCGCTTGCAGGTTCTTCTGATTCCTCTTCGGGACCCTTCACTTCTTCCGTCGTTTCCGGTTCTGTTTCCGATGTTTCCGACTCTGATCCTGCTGTATCGTCTTCTGTTGTTACTGCATTTTCCTCCGAATCCGGATCTTCATTCTCTTTATCCTCGTTACCGACTGAAACTATCGCGTTGTATATGATATCGATGGCTTCGGTCGGCGCGACCGCAGCGCTTGCCGCCTGCATCTTTCGGAGCAGTTCTCTGTCTTCGTCAAGTTTTTCTACTATCTCTCCGACAGCTTCCACGCAGCCTTCGACACCGTTATCTTCTCTGACAATATATGCACCTCCGGCATCGGCCACCGCTTTAGCGTTATAGTATTGATGGTCTTCGGTAACATTAGGAGAAGGAATAAAAATTGCAGCACGTCCTGCCATCGTAGTCTCGGCTACTGACAGCGCACCGCTCCTGCTTATGGAAAGATCAGATGCAGAGAGCATCTCCGGCATATCGCTTATGTAAGGCATTATCCTTACGTTTTCAGCTGCGAAGTCCTCTTCTTCGAGCTTTCCCTTTATTTCTTCATAATAGTCATTTCCGGTACCCCAAATAAGGGTAATACCTTCTTTATCCGCGAACTTCTTCGCAAGTGCTTCTCCTATAGCGTTGGTGGTAGCGGAACCTTGACTTCCTCCGAATACCAAAACCACAAAGTCATCATCAGGCAGACCCAATGATTCTCTGTCTTTTGATTTATCTCTGTCCGAAAACTCAATTCTTACGGGATTACCGCTGTAGACTACTTTGTCGGCTTCCTTAAAGTACTGCCTTGCGGATTCGAATCCGAGAAATACCTTCTCTGCATATTGGGAAAGAAATTTATTTGATACCCCCGGAAAACCGTTCTGTTCATGCAGGAAAATTCTCGCACCCATCGATGCTCCTGCCAAAACGACAGGAACGCTCACATAGCTTCCTGTGCTGACGACTATATCCGGTTTAAAATCCTTCATTATGCGCTTGGCCTGATTTCTTCCCTTCAGTGTCTTCACAAGGGTGCTTGCCATTCGCAGAGGGTTATTTCTGTAAAACGGTGATGACTCCACCTCAAACAGTTCATAACCGGCGTCGGCTACGATGGATTTCTCCAGCGGTTTTCCGCTGGCTATGTATATTATTTCGCATGACGGATCTTCTGCTTTGAACTTATCCCCTATGGCAATAGCAGGATAAATGTGTCCGCCCGTTACGCCTCCCGTAAGAACTATTCGCATCAGACGGCCGCCTCGCTTTCTTCAGTTGTGAGAGCTGTCTCCTTCTTCTTTTGCCTTACTTGCCGCTCGACGAGATTGGTCCTCCTCGAAACATTAAGCGCCACTCCCATGGCTATCATAAATGCCCAGATGGAAGTACCTCCGTAACTGATAAACGGCAATGTGATACCTGTTGCAGGCATGGAAGAAGTTACAACCGCAACATTGATAATTACCTGCAGCCCCAGCATAACAGCGACTCCCGTAGCCAAATAAAGACCTAGTCTGTCTCTCGCTTTAAGAGCGATCATAAACAGTCTGAAGAGCAATATGATATATAGCAGCATCAATACAAGGAAACCTATAAATCCGAGCTCCTCACCTATAATAGCGAGAATAAAGTCGTTCTGCGGCTCCGGAAGATACAGATTCTTGGATACGCTCCTGCCGAAGCCCAGCCCTTTCAGTCCTCCGTTTCCGAGAGCTATAAGGCCTTGAGTAACCTGATAACCGTCTCCCTGCCTGTCGGCAAAAGGATTCATAAATGATTCAATACGCTTGTACCAGTGAAGCGGAGTCTTACTTGTAATGATATAGAAGTAAAGACCTACAACACCTATAGCCGGAATGATCATAAACAAAATATTAAGTCCTGCCACCAGCATAACAGCTATCATGATGGCCAATATTACAATAGCCGTTGAGAGGTTCGGCTGGCTGATAATGAGCCAGAAGTGAAGTCCCATAACCAGCGCCAATACTGCCAATCCTTTTATCGACTTGACGGCTTTAGGGTTGGAAGCCAAAAAGCCGGATGTAAACATTATCATCAGCACTTTAGAAAACTCAGAAGGTGTAATACGTATAAATCCGAGGTCAATCCATCTCTGAGACTGGTTTACGGATGTACCTACCAGCATAACGATGCCCAGCATTGCCAAGCTTAAAATCGCCGCGAAAACATAAGTATTCTTATATAAGCGATAGTTCAGATTGGCAAATAAGAACATTATGGCAAGCCCCGTGACGACGAAGAACATCTGCCTTCTGAGATAGTAGAGCGGATCGGGTTCCGAGAAGTTGATCGTCTCGTAGTAGCCCGCACTGAATACCATGGCAACTCCGAACAAGGAAAGAATCACAACAAGAGCCACGACTACGAAGTCATATCCTCCGAGTGCGTCGCCGATTTCTCTCCAAGATTCTCTTCTGGCGGCTCTCTTTTCCGCCTTAGCATCGGCTTTGGCCTGAGCCTTCTCCGCCGCTTTACGTTTCTTTACGTTGAACTTGGCGAGCTTCTTTAAATCTCTCTGCTCTTTTTTACTTAGCGCCTGCTGCTTCATTGTCTATCTGAGTAATTCCTTTATGCAATTCTTAAAATGCTTTCCTCTTTGCTCGAAATTATCATACATATCCCAGCTGGCACATGCAGGAGAAAGTAATACCTTGTCTCCCGGTCTGGCCAGTTCCGATGCTTTTCGTACGCATTCAGGCATGTCCTTGCATCTGTAGATATCGTTAAATCCGTGTTTAAGCGCTGCCTCTTCAATAATTCCGGCATCCCTGCCGAGAAGAATCAGTGCATGAACTCTTCCCTTAAGCATAGATGCAAACTCATCAAAATCCTGGCTCTTTGCATCTCCGCCGGCAATAAGAATAATGTCCTTATCTAAAGCCTTAAGGGCGATAATTGCGGCATCGGTATTGGTACCTTTGGAATCGTTATAATACTCAACATCATCCACTCTGCCGCAGAATTCGATTCTGTGTTCAACTCCTGCAAAGTCTCTGATGGAATCTCCGATTACTTCAGGCTTGATACCTGCGAAATATGCCAAAGCTGTGGCAGCCAAAACATTCTCAACGTTGTGATCACCGATAATACGGATGTCTTCTCTGTTGCATACAAAGTGTTCGGTACCGCTGCCATCAATTACGATAATTTTGTTATCGCAAAGGTATGCCCCTGCATCATTTCCGCCTTTCCTACTGAAGGCAATAGTCTTAGCCTCAGCATTTTCGGCGATCTCTCTCACCATATCATCGTCTTTGTTATATATAAAGTAATCATCTTCAGTCTGATTCTTCATTACATTGGCCTTTGCCTCAGCGTAGGCCTCCATCGTTTTATGCCTGTTGAGATGGTCCGGCGTAATATTCAGTATCGCTGCCAGTCTCGGTCTGAAGTCCTGAATTGATTCCAGTTGAAATGATGACATCTCGGTAATCAGCCAGTCGTCGGATGTGCTTTCCTCCGCATGAGCAACCACCGGATCTCCGATATTACCGACTACGGATGTTTTCATACCTGCGTCTTCAAAGATTTTTCCGACCAGACTTGTAGTTGTTGTTTTTCCGTTGGTGCCCGTTATGGCCACGAAGTTACCTTCACTTATTCTGTATGCGAGTTCCACCTCGCCTATAACCTCAGCTCCCGATTTTCCGGCCTCCTCTATAAAGCCTAAATCGCTCGGTACGCCCGGGCTCAGAACAAGCATGTCATATTTTCCCATGTCGTCAGGTTCTTGGCCTAAAATGGCTTCTATGCCCTCATTATCCATGTATTTAAGGAACTGTGTGTCCAGCTTATCGGATGTTGAATTATCCTGCACGTAAACTTTGGCGCCCTCTTCGTTGAGCACCCTGGCTGCAGCCTTGCCTGATTTGCCCAGTCCTACAACAAGGACCTTTTTCCCTGCCAATGTTTCTCTGTATTTCTTTCCTCTTATCATATCTTTCTTTCCTTTTATATTACGGAGGCCGCCGCTATGATGCAGCATATGAGGGTGAAAAGACAGAACATCTTTACCACTTTGGTCTCATGCCATCCTCCGAGTTCGAAGTGATGATGTATAGGCGCCATTCTGAAGATTCTCTTGCCGCCCGTCTTCTTAAAATATGTTACCTGTAATATTACCGACAGGGCCTCTATAACGAATATTGCACCCGCTATAGGAAGCAGCCATTCTACCTGTCCGACAATGGCCATAGCGGAAAGGACTCCGCCCAGGGCCATAGAACCTGTATCTCCCATAAAGATCTGCGCAGGATATTTATTGTAGAGAAGATATCCTATTGCCGCTCCGAATACAGCCTGCCCTGCAGCCGCCATGGCATCGCTTCCTCTGCTGCTTAGGCACATGCCTATTACGGCGAAGGTACATGCTACTATGGCCGAAACGCTGGCAGCAAGACCATCCAGACCATCAGTAAGGTTTACGGAATTGGCCATGGCCACTTCTATGAATACGACAAATGGTATAAACATCCAGCCCATATCCACTATCTTGCCGGTAAACGGTATGATTACCGTACTTCCTTCTCTCATCATCATAAATACCGCAAGAGCAGCTCCGAAGATGCATTGAAGCAAGAGTTTCTGTTTCGGAGTAAGACCTTCATTTTGCTTCTTGGCTATTTTATTGTAATCATCTATAAATCCGATTGCTCCGAAAGCGTACATGCTGAGCAGAATCGCCAGCATATCTCCGGCATCGGAAAGCCCCATCAAAACAGCCACGATACCTGCTATGCTTATTCCGGCTGCCATAGCGATGCCGCCCATGGTGGGCGTGCCGGATTTGGCCAGATGAGCCTGAGGGCCTTCCTCCCGTATGAACTGGCCGAACTGTTTATGTCTGAGATACGGAATAAGGCGTCCCGTAGCCAGCATGGATACGAGGAAGGCTATCGCGGCCACTACCGAGTATTTAGTTATCATAACTGTGCTTAGTTGCATGTTTTTTCCTTATATAATGTATAACTGTTTTTTATTCGCTGTAGATATAAACTATTGAATCTTTTTCTACTTTTGTTCCGGCTTTAGGATACTGGTCCACTACTACGAATGAATTATCCTTGTCTTCTTCAGGCATTACCAGATAGTTTAGTTCGGAATACTTCAGAAGGTTCTTTGCCGTGGCACTGTCTTCACCCGTAACATCCGGTACTTTCACATAGTTCTTCTTGTTTTCCTTCTCCTCTTCTTTGGAGAGTTCTTTTTCAACTCCCATGTACTGAAGAGATTTCTCGGTTATTTCCCTTACGATAGGGCCGGCAGTATTAGCACCGTACTGTTTCTTGGTCGGCTGATATACAATACATATCATCGAAATCTTAGGATCGTCCATCGGAGCCATGACCGCAAAAGATGTGTTGGTTGCCTCAGAATATCCTCCGTTTACGGCAAGGTTGGCCGTACCGGTCTTTCCTCCCACTCTATAGCCCGGAATATACGCGGTCTGACCGCCTGCGTCTGATACATAGTACTCCATGATATCCTTCATCTTCTCAACCGTCGGCTCGGAAACCACCTGCCTTACTCTTTCGTCCTTGAATTCTTTAACAGTATTTCCGTTTTTATCGACTATCTTCTTGACTATTTTAGGTTTCATCAGGTAGCCGTCATTACCGAAGCTGTTGATAGCGCAAAGCATCTGTACGGCGGTAATCGCGATTCCCTGACCGAATCCCGTGGTCGCCAGGTCTACGTCTGCCATTGTTTCGGGATCCTTTACGATGGAATCGGTTTCTCCGGGAAGGTCGACCCCTGTTTTATCGTTAAAACCGAACATATCTATATAATCGTAGAAGGTTTTGGCGCCCATATCCATGGCAACTTGAGCCAAGGCAGGGTTGCAGGAATTACCGACTGCTTCTTTAAGGTCCTGAGTGCCGTGATGATAGAGACAGTGAAGTGTATATCCTCCGACAGGAAGTCCGCCCTCGCAGGAATACCTCGAACTGTCATCGGCATGAGCCGAGTCAAGCGCAGATGCAGCTGCAATAAGCTTAAATGTGGAACCCGGTTCATAAACATCCGTAACGGCTCTTATGCTCCACATTCTGGAAAGATACTCCGACTTCTCATCATCGCTCATAGCTTCAAAGCGTTTCTTTTCCTTTTCATCGGAAGGCTCATTTGATTTGTTAGGATCATACTCAGGAGTCGTTGCCAATGCGAGTATGTCTCCGGTTTTAGGATCCATTACTATGCAGGTAACCGCCTCGGCACCCGTAACTCTCATTCCCTTTTCAATGGCGTCTTCCACAAAATGCTGAATAACGGAATCTATCGTTGTAACGATATTCACACCGTCTTTGGCTTTATAATACTTTGAGCTGTTGGATACTGTATCTCCGTTACGGTCTGTAGTCATTACCGTACGACCCTTTACGCCTGCCAACTCGGAATTATATTGATACTCAAGACCGGAACGTCCCGTATTGCTTGCGTCTACTCCTCCAAGCACCTGGGCGGCGAAAGCTCCGTTAGGATAATATCTTCCGACCTTTGTCTTTACAACGATATTGCTGTCGAAAGCATCTCTGGCCATATCTACTTGCTCTTTTGAAAGACCGTCGTCTATTAAGACCAGATTTTCTTCTCCGGTCAGAATCTTCTCGATTTCCGCTTCGCTCTTCCCCGTAATCTCATACAGGATCTTCAGGGTGCTCTTCTTTATGGCAGGATCAATATCCGTAGATTTATACAGCTGCTGTGAATATGCATATAATTCATATTCGGTTACTGACTCTGCCAGGACATTCATTCTGGAATCATAAATGGAGCCTCTGGCCGGATCGATTTCCGAGTCAACTTTCTGCATTTCCGTGGCCATTATTCTGAGTTCATCGGCTCTTACTATCTGCCAATAGCCCATGCGAAGCATCAAGGCAAACATAAGCAATAAAATAACGCCGAAGCCTAAAGCAATCCTCCTCCTGTTAACGGGAAGCACTGCATTAGGAGACGCCAAATTCTCCCTGTTTCTTTCCAGAGTTTTTTTCTTGGTCTTTCGCTTTTTCGTATCAGCCTTATCGCTGATTTTTTCTCTTTTCTTATCCAGTTTAGCTCCGGATTTACGCGAAGACTTCGTGCTATTCTTTTTCTTCTCTTTTTTGTTTGCCATTAACCTTCAATTATTCGAAAAAGTCTATATTCAGACAAAATATTATACAATATATAGTGTCGAAATGTATAGCCCCGCACCCTATTTTGTGCTCTTTTCAACCAGGAGCGAAGCTCCATCAAGCTCGCTTGGTTGGAGCGAGCGACGCCGTCAACAGACGACGGGAGCTTCAGCTCATGAGATCGTCAGTCGGGGGGGACATCCGGCGTCTGTTATAAAAGAACCACCAACCCGTTTCCGGATCAGTGGTTCTGAAACTCCGTATAGATTATATCTAGTTATATGCTTCGCTTCTGATTACGGCAGCCAGGCTGTCTTCCTGCTCCTTGTTTTCATCAAGATAGATTACGTTTTCAGCAGTAGGAAAAACCATTCCGTAATCATCTGTCGCAATCTGCTCAATAGTGGTTACGTTGATCTGCTCTATGAGCTGGCTGTTCAATGAGTCGATCTCAGCCTCAAGATAACCGTTCTCTTTGATAAGCTCATTGTTTGCGTGCTGGAGACTGGCACAGTATGCTCTCATGCCGACGAGTACAAAAATTGCAAGCAAAATCAGAGTTGTGATTCTTATCACGCGCCTCCTGTCTTTGGCTACTCTGGCTCTGCGTACATCATCCAGTCTCACCTCTTTAGGCGCTGCGTATGTAAATCCGTTCAATACGCCTGCTCTTACTGCTCCGGCCTTGCTACTCATCTTACATCCCCTATAGTTGTATCTCTATGCTGTAACGTCTAGATAGTGTGTTTATAATTTTTCGAGAACTCTGAGCTTGGCGCTTCTGGCTCTCGGATTTGACTCTGTTTCTTCCTTGCTCGGAACTATAGGCTTTCTTGTGACCCTTTTTACATCTGCTACCTTTCCGCAGACACATACCGGTAGTTCCTTTGGGCAAGTGCAAGGATTAAGTCTTTTCTCGAACTCGGTCTTTACTATCCTGTCTTCCAGGGAGTGGAATGTGATTATCGCAAGTCTCCCTCCGCTTCCGAGAAGATCAGGCAGTTTGGCTACTGCCTCTCTGAGGTGTCCGAGTTCATCATTTACCTCTATCCTTATGGCCTGAAATGTTCTTTTGGCAGGATGAGGTCCCGTCCTCCTTGCTTTGGCGGGAATGGCTGCCTTTATGATTTCAGTCAGCTCCGCCGTTGTTTCTATCGGTTTTTCCTTCCTGGCCTTTTCTATAAACTCGGCGATTCTTGCCGCCCAGTTTTCTTCTCCGTATTCTCTGATGATTCTTGCCAGATCAGCCCTTCCGTATGTATTGACTACGTCATAGGCTGTCATCGAATCGCCGTCATCCATCCTCATATCCAGCGGAGCGTCCTGCATGTAGGAAAACCCTCTCTCAGGATTGTCCAGCTGGTATGATGAAACTCCGAGGTCCAGGAGTATTCCGTCTATCTTTCCTCCTGCTGCATTGGCTATTGCCTCTGTGTCGCTGTAGTTGCTGTGCAGCAGTTTCTTTTTGCACTTGTACTCCGCCAATCTGTTCTCGGCGGCTTCCAGGGCTTCCCTGTCTCTGTCGACTGCTATCAGCAGTCCTTTCTCCGAAAGCCTCGATGCTATGCCTGATGAATGTCCTCCGCCCCCTGCGGTGCCGTCTGCGTATATTCCGTCCGGCTTTATTGCAAGTGACTCCATTACTTCTTCGTAGAGCACCGGAGTGTGTTCGAATTCCATCTCATCTCCCCTACAGGCCGAAATCCTTCAGCTTATCCGTGAGGCTCTGATTATCCATCAGATTCTCGCCTGCGGTTTCTTCGGCTATCTCTGCGCTCCAGATTTCGATTTTGTTCATCGCACCCAGAGTCACCAGGTCTTTCTTTATATTTGCGTACTCCCTCAGTTTGGCGGGGATGATGATTCTGCCCTGCGCATCCGGATAACAAATCTCGGAATTACCGAAGAAGTCTCTTATGAACGCTCTGAATTCTCTGTCGGACTGAGGAAGTGCCGAGATCTTCTCCGCCATCTCCTCGTATTCCTTCATCGTGTAGATGTAGAGACATTGGTCGTAACCTTTCGTAAGCATGCACTGACCACCGAGATCATCCCTGAACTTTGCAGGAATGATCATTCGGTTTTTGCTGTCTATTGAGTTTTCATAAACTCCATGAAACATTGTGAGGGTCAGCTTTCTCAAAACAGTATTAGTTAAAACGGTTGGTTACAGTGAATACATTTTACCCCACTTTTCACCACTTTTTAATAAAAAAAGGGTATTTTTTTCTCCTTCTCTCCACTTTTTTGATGTAAAGTTACCTTTACAAAGGCAAAAAAATAATACAGACACAATATATTGTGTCTGTAAAGTTTACTTTACACTATATGTGCACACTAAAGTTAATACTGAATTAAGGCATTCAACCGGGAGCGAAGCTCCATCAAGCTCGCTTGGTTGGAGCGAGCGACGCCGTCAACAGACGAAGGGAGCTTCAGCTCATGAGATCGTCAGTCGGGGATTGCGACCCGCCACTGACGATCGAATATGGAACCCGCCGCCTACTCCGTTGAGGCGGGGGACATCTACTCCTATTACCTGACCGGTAACAAAAGCCGCATCCTCTGATGCCAGGAACTTCATAACAGCGGCCACCTCCTCAGCAGATCCTGTCCGTCCGAGAGGCGTTTCATCTTTTATCTCAGCCTTTGCTTCATCGCTGACCTCGGCATTCATATCCGTATCGATCATGCCGGGTGAGATGCAATTAACTCTGATGCCCGATGGGCCGACTTCTTTCGCGAGAGCCTTTGTGAGTCCTATTACGCCCGCCTTTGATGCGGAGTATGCTACCTCACAGGAAGCACCTACTTCTCCCCACATGGAAGAAACAATGATAATGCATCCGCTCTTTCTGCTTATCATAGAAGGAAGAACGTGTCTTACCGCATAGAATACGCCGTTCAGGTTAGTGTTAATTACTTCCTCCCACCTGCTCTCGCTAATGTCCGTAATAAGATTGAAGTCGGCTATTCCGGCATTACATATGAGAACATCAATCTTGCCCATCTCTGACACGGCTTTATCTACGGCCACTTTAATCGAGTCACTGAACTTTACGTCGCAGCGTACAGGTAAAGCCCCGGTCTCTTGTCTCAAAGCATCCGCTTCAATCTCGGATTTATGATAGGTAAAGATAACATTATCTCCGTTTTCTTTAAAGCATCTTACGGCCGCGGCCCCTATGCCGCGTGATCCGCCTATGATTAAAACATTGTTCATTACTTACCCTGTTCTTCTAACTTATCCTCAAGAGCATCAACTTCCTGCTCAAGCTGCGCATTCTTTTCGGCAAGCTTATTCATTTCCTTTTCGTGTTTTGCTTTTTCCTTTTCTATAGCCTTTTCCATTCTGGCCCTTCTCGCCTTATTGATGCTGTGCCTAATCAGCAGGAAGAGAACTAACAGGATTACAAGCACTATGATAGCTATAGTCACACCGAAGCTGGCTTCGGCTTTGAATCTTCTCCAGTTCATCTTAACGTACATTCCGCCGAAGAACAGCACTGCGAGCAACACCGCAATCAAAACAGCGGTAACGCCGATGCCGCCTCTTTTGTTATTTATTCTGCTTATCTTTTTCATTTTGGAAACTCCCTGTTCTTATTATAAATAGCCACTCTTAACATGGCATTCAAAATTATACCATAACAAACGACGCATTTTAGATGCAGAACGAGAAAACGCCTTTCCGAGCGCGCGGAGCGTACGAAGAAGTACGTGAGCACGTAAGGAAAGGCGTTAACGATGCTATGCGCTAAATTTATACAAGCTCGCCGGCGTCTGCTTTGGCCTGCTCTTCCGGTGTCATCATAGTAGCCGTGATACCGAAGAATGCCAGTACGAAACAGATTAAAGGCATTGTGTAGTTGAAGATTGCCCATGGTGCATATACTGCAGCCGTTACTCCGAGTGTGTTAGCGATGAACAGTCCGCATGTGTTCCAAGGAACGAGAGCGGATGTTACCGTACCTGCAGACTCAAGTGCATTGGATAAGCTCTTCGGATGGATTCCTCTTTCTCTGTAAGCCGGTGCGAACATTCTTCCCGGAATAAGTATGGAGATGTACTGCTCCGGCATTACGATGTTGGAAAGGATACATGTAGCCTCTGTAGCACCGATCATACCTGCAGCGCTCTTTATCCTGCTTGAGATAGCATTGATAATAACTGCGAGCTGTCCGCTTCCTTCCATAATTCCTCCGAACATCATGGCGATGATTGTCATGAGTATGGAGCTGGACATGTTCATAAGTCCGCCTGTTGTCAGAAGGTCGTTAAGTGACTCAATCTCAGTGTTACAGTAAAAACCGCCCAGTGCTGCAGAGAGCAGATCTCCGAGATTTACTCCGTTATGGAGGAGTTCCAGGCTGTCATCGAAAACAGCGAGGTTGCCTTGGAAGAGCGGTGCCATAATTGCTGCTACCAGCATACCGAGTGTGATTCCCGGGATAGCCGGAACCTTAAAAGCAATTGACAGTATTACTACCAGTGGCGGAAGCAGAAGCAACGGGTTGATGCTAAATGTATCCTTTATTCCTTCCATCAGCACTGTTGCCTGTGATGTATCTACGTTTCCGCTTGTGGCATGCATGAAGCCGTACACAGCGAAGAATACGATTGAAATAGCATATGCTATTATAGTTGACTTAAGCATGTACTTAACATGTGTGAATACGTCAGTTCCGGCCATGGCAGGTGCCAGGTTGGTTGTATCCGAAAGCGGTGAGAGCTTGTCTCCGAAATATGCTCCGCAGATTACGGCTCCGGCTGTAGGCCCTACAGGCATTCCGAGGCCCTGTCCGATTCCGATAAGAGCAAGTCCCATAGTACCCATGGTTCCCCAGGATGTACCTGTGGCCAGGGATGTGATGGAGCAAATCAGAACAGCTGCCACCAGGAAGAAACTCGGTGAAAGGAGTTTCAGTCCGTAGTAAATCATAGTAGGGATGGTTCCGGACATAACCCATGTTCCTATCATCATTCCGACTATAGCCAGAATGAGGATGGACTGCATAGCCTTGGATATACCGTCAACCATCATCTTCTCAATGTCTTCCCATTTGTATCCGAGGAACATAGCCATTACGGCTGCTGCGATTACACCGATAAACATCGGAATATGCGGATCCACTTCGAACACCTTGATGCCGGTTGCCATAACGCCAACCAGAATCAGGAATGTTATCAAAGCGTGATGCAGCTTTGTTTCCTTAATCGGACGTTCTTCTGTAAAAATATTCTTCATTTCTTTGTCCTTCTTCTTTCTTCTTTCTTTCAAGTCTTTGAAAAACTCACATTTTTTCGACAAAACAAAACGGCCTTGCCAAATTCATTTGTAAATATACACAAAAATGTAAAATAATGCAAGACCGAAATATGTTCTATTTATCAAGCAGAATGCCCCTACTTCTTTCTCGGGCCTATAAACTCCCTGAGAATTGAGTTGTCAGGTACAGGTTCTGCGTCCTCTATTTTATCGAAGAACCTCATGAATGTAAGAATTCTCTGCGCCTCTTCATACTGCTCACTTGTTTCCGGAATATCCATGAGTAATGGTTCCGCATATGACTTGAGAAGACAGGTCTCATAAACCATGCTTGAATTAAATACTACATCTGCCGATGAGCTGTAAGGGAATATGTTAACGCTCTCTCCCGCTCTTACCTTAGGCCAAGACTCCAGGGTATCTTCAGCGCTGTTACCTCTGAACTGATTGTCACGTACCATGCGTCTGAGAAGTCTGGCATCTGCCGTGGACACTCTGTTGTGCCTGTCTATTCCTATCTGCGTCAGAGGGCTGATGTAAATCTTAAACTTATCACGTCTCGGGATATTCTCCGTAAGAACGTCATTTAAGCTGTGTATTCCCTCTATAACCAGAATCTGATTCTTCTGAAGCTTTGTCTTTCTCTTTCCGAAGATCTTGCTTCCTTTGATGAAGTCGAATTCCGGAATATCCACTTCTTTTCCTGTAAGAAGATCTTCCATCTGCTGATTGAAGAGTTCCAAATCAACGGCGCCGAGTCCTTCGAAGTCAGGTTTGCCGTCTTCTCCAAGCGGTGTCTGATCTCTCTCCACGAAATAGTCATCCGTTCCGAGGTACAGCGGTGCCTGACCGGACAGTCTTTCAATTTCACCGCATATCCTCTTGGCTGTCGTGGTCTTTCCGCTGGATGAAGGCCCGGCTATAAGAACCACCTTCTTCTTTTCTTCCAGTACGGTCTCGGCGAATTCTTCGAGCTGTCTTGATATGAGCCACTCGCTGGATTTGATGACCTTGTCGGCATCACCGTCTTCTATGACTTTATTCATATCTGCCAGGTACTCTATGCCCGTATACTTTCTCATGCGTTTTGATTCCGCATAGGCTTCATAGAGTTTGTCATCATCTCTGTATTTAGGAATCGTATGATTATGCAGGGCATTAGGCAGCCTGAGCAGCAGACCGTTTCTGTACGGGCGTATATCAAAGAGATTTATATATCCTGTGCTCGGGAGGAGCTTGCAGTACATATATCCGCGATAATTGTGGATATTGGCTATCTCTATATCCTCATCTGCCCGTCTTCCTTCCAGGAGCCTGATTTTTTCATTGCAGCGATATCTCTTCCAAATCTCAATAGCCCCTTCCGGATTTTCATGCTCGATGGCAACTTCGTAATCTTTTGCGATATACTTCTCCATCTTGTCGCGTATCTTGTGAATATCCGAAGTTGTGAGCTTGGCTCCGTTCAGATTTATATAGCTGTAATAACCTTGATTAAGTGAATTGCCTATAGTTACATCCGCATCTTTGAACACGGAATGTACCGCCTTCAGATAAATTAAGATTGCCGTATTGTGGTATGCTCTTTCATCCGAAAAAGTCTTTATAACGAAATCGTGTGCCATACTATTACTCCCATTTTTTTAACAAAACGATTTCTCTAATTGTACCACAACAATAAAAAAACGGTTCCGAATATGATTTGCAGCAATCGGAGCCGTCTTATGATTAGTTCCAGACATCTTTGTACTGTTTATATTTAGATATATCCGATGACGAATTCCAGGGAATGAATCCGCCGCTGAGTCCTGCCTTGTTAATCGCTTTGACTTGGGCCTTAAGCTTTCCCGAGCCGTATACTACAGTAGGGTTCCAGTGAGGTGTATCATACCCCGTAATCCAAGTCCTTGCAGCAGCGGGATTCTCAATTTTATCCTGTTGTTTCTTTGCCTTCTTAGACCATGCCAGCATGGTGCTGTACGGATCTTCCCATGTATTATCGGCGCCCATATGATCCGTATACGGCATAGCACTTATTGCATCAACAACATTGGATATTCCCGGCCAGTACTGACCGTATGCCGTCATATATCCGTAAGCGGACTCGCCGAACACATCCACGGACATGTACGCGCCCTTTTCATGGAGCATATCCGCAGCATAAATACAGAAATTCTGCACGGCCTGTCCTTTTTCCTCATCATAATTGTTTCTGAACTTGGCCTTACCGGACCTTGACATCTCATATGCGTTCTCCGGGAATCTTACATAGTCAAACTGGATCTCGTTGAAACCGAATTTATCTACAGCTTCGAGTGCCAGTCTCACATTATATTCCCAAACATTCCTTGAATATGCGCTCGGCCAGCCGGATTCACCTTTATACTTAATGCAGTCTTCCGGATGGTCCTTTGCATACAATGCATCGTTGAATACCACTATCCTTCCGATAAGATATACGCCTGTATTCTTGTATGCATCTATACCTTTTTTATATTCGTCTGCACTCGAATACGCACTTTTGTATGAACGCGGAGAATACTTCTTGGCTACGTCGGACTTGTAGGCGAGGTATCCGTCTTTAATGTCAATTACTACTGCATTGCAAGCCGTCTGCTTAATAAGTTTGGTGTATTTATCCGTCTTTACTGCCGCCTGTCCGTTGATGTACATAGCCTTTGCATCAACGCAGAAAGCATTGTCTTTAAAGGCCGGTCTCTTAACGGGATAGTAATCGAGGTCTGCAGCCTCCCCGGCATAAAGGTTCATTCCGTACTTGTCCGTTTTAATTTTATCGTAAACTCCGTTTTCATTGTATACCGCATCCGCTTCTTCTTGCGAGCTGACCGTATATTTGCTGTAAACGTAGCCCTGTGCAGCTTTATCCTTCGATTCTTCTTTGCCGTCTTTGGTGTTTTCTTCTCCGTAAGTCACCTTATACCTGCATACACTTCCGTCTTCCAAAAGTTTGTCATAGCCGATAACTTTAAGACAGCTTCCCTTTTCGGCAAACGATGCTATGGCCGGGCCTTCCGCATCCTTGTAAACAGTCGAAGGCGTCCTGATGTAAACCTCTGTCTCCTTGACTGCATCTTTTTCAAAAAGCACGCTGTTTTCCTCCGCGATATAATACTCCCGGTCCTCTTCTGTGCCTTCGTCTGTCAATTTAAATCCCTGTATTTTCTCAGGGTCCTTAAGCAAGCAATATGTTTTTCCTCCGTATTTTTCGACAGAGGCGTATCTCTTGATTCTTGATCCTCTTACGACACTTGCGAGCTGATGCATACTTCCGTCATCATCAGAAGCATACAGAGGAATTCTTTTTTCTTTGCCCGCCGCAAAGCCTACTGAGATATCAGGCTCGTCAATAGTCAAAGTTAAGAACGCGCCAAAAGACCCTGCGGTAATCAGGGTCATCAGTAAAACAGTTATTAAACTTTTGAAAACATATTTTTTACTCTTTTTCATTAACGGGATTTTTACTTTTCGCTCGTACCCGTTGCCGCTTTGTCAAATATCCTGACATTGCTCCTGATAAGAGCTGAAGCAAGAAGTTCTCCGAGAATATAGCATCCTACAATCTCACCTATGAGAATATATACCGCCATAAACGGAAGCGCCGGATCTGCTACTCCGTATCCGTATTTAAGAACGAACGGTACTATCAGCGTATTGGAGATGATGGCAGGAACAGGTACCAGCCAGCGATTGGATCTCAGCATGTATCCGCCTACGGCTCCTATGAGTGTAGCCAGGCTTCCGAATACGACATCGAGAGCGATGGCTCCGCCCATGAAGTTGGCAATTATGCATCCTACAAAGAGTCCCGGCACGGCTGCCGAGGTAAAGAGCGGAAGTATGGTCAGTGCTTCCGCGATTCTGACCTGCATAGGACCGAAAGATATCGGCGCGAATATCAGAGTCAGGACTACATAGAGCGCGGCAATAAGCGCACCCACTGTAAGTTTCTGGGTTGTCATTGATTTAAACATTATTCTTTTCTCCTTTGGTTTTAGTATTTTAGAAGCAGGATATCGGACCCGAACTGCTTCCGCCGGCTGAGCGGCGCTAATATATCATATTCAGGACAATTATTAAAGGTTTCCGTCCTTATAATTTTGAAACATCCTTACTGCTGCGTCATAGTAGATCTTGGCCGCATCGACTTTTTCATCACTCATGACATCTTCCTCTCCGCTGATGCATACCAGTCTGGAGACTCCGCTGCCGAGGACTTCTTCCCAGCCGTCTCCCAGAGACCCCACCAAAGCAATAACGGGTATCTCTTTAGCTTTGGCTCTTTTCGCAACAGCCTGCATTATACCATTTTTGGCAGAAAATGTATCGGCAACATCCGTACCCGTAATAACAAGATCCGCATCTTCTATGCGCGAGTCGAACTTAATCATGCCCATCATGGTATCTGTACCGGATCTGAGTTCCGCTCCAAGGACGGCATATGCCGCTGCTCCGAAGCCTCCTGCTGCCCCTGTTCCGATTACGTTATCGCAGTTATGTCCGGTTATTTTATACAAAATCTCTTTATACTTATCCATCCCATCCAGAGGATTATTAACGTCGCACATAAGAGTAAAACTTACGTCGGCAATTCTCTCATCCAGCTTGGAAAGATCAATGGCAGCCAGTCTGTCCATATCCGAACCTCTGCCCTCGAGTTCCTTTCCTTTCTCGTCATAGAATCCGGCTCCGAGCGCCCTTAGTGCTCCCATACCGCCGTCTTCACATGATGTTTCTCCTGTTCCGATTACGATATATTCACAGCCGCTGTCGAGAGCATGTCGAATGAGTTCTCCCATACCGTATGACGTCGTATATCTGCTGTCCCTTAAGTTGCCGTCAATGAGTTCGATGCCGCAGACAAGTGTCATATCTATTACGGCAAGCTTGCCTTTGATAATTGCATATGAAGCCTCGACAGGTCCCATAAGAGGATCGTGAACGCATACTGTTTCCTTCCTTCCTCCCGATGCTGTTATAACGGCATCAAGCAAACCGACCCCGCCGTCAGACAGTGGGACTTTTACGGTCTCTATATCTTTAAACACAAATCGCGCTGCTTTATCCAAAAGCAGCGCCGTTTCTTTGCTGGTAAGACTTCCTTTGAATGTATCGTTCGCGAATACTATTTTCATTATTCTCCGATGTCTTCTCCTAGATCTTTCAATATTTCTCTGGCCTTAGTGCAGGCTTCGCAGTCGCAGAACGACTTGCCTTCAGCTTTAAGAGCCTCAGCATGCTGCTTAATCTTTTCCGCAACTTCCTTGCTGCCGACAATCTTCTCACCGATTTCCGAACCGAATGTATCGATTACTTCAGATACACTTGAAACGCCTTCCTTAAGCTGTTTTACGAGTTCTGTTTCCGCGAGTTTCTCAGCGGCATCATCCAATTTCAGATCTGCGGCCTCCAGCCATTTTTCTGCCGCTTCCTTAAGAGGTGCGTAGCAGTGACCTTCAAGTAATTCTTTAACTTTATTTACTGTTTTTTGATCTGCCATTTCTTGTCCTCCTGTCGTAATATGTACTTCGAACGATAAGAGTATACCACAACTGCCTTAGTATTGACTTGCCGACTTTTCGTTGCTACAATCCAACTTAGTAACCGGGGGAGCTACGGCTGAGAAATCCATACGGATGACCCTTATCACCTGATCCGGGTAATACCGGCGCAGGGAGGTAAAATAAGCGCAAGAGTTTTGTCTTGCACTTTCAGCGGCTCTCCTTAATTACCAAATTAAGGAGGTTTTTTATGAGTAATTCTAACGAAATCAAATCAAGCAGGACAAGAATGCTGACCGAAGGCGGAATATGTATAGCCATGGCTATAGCCCTCAGCTATATAAAAATTCCGATAGGGCTCAGCTTCGGAGGCTTCGGAGGTTCTATTGACCTTGTAATGGTACCTCTCGTAGTCTTTGCACTTAAATGGGGTGCCAAGTGGGGCTGTCTGGCAGGCTTCATCTTCGGTACTCTCAAGTACTTCTTGGCAAGCGGATTTGCCGTCAGCTGGGTGTCTATAATATTCGATTATTCAATAGCCTATGCGGCAGTGGGACTCGCCGGACTCATGGCAGTTAAGGATTCTGCTCCCGGCACCAAGAGGTCTGCTGTTGGCGCACTTATCGGCTGCGTAGCCAGATTCATCATTCACTTCATAAGCGGAGTTACGGTTTACGCGCAGTATATGCCGGAAGAGTTCGCAAGCCCTTCCCTGTACTCTTTGTTCTACAACGGAACATACATGCTGCCTAACACCATTCTCTGTGTGTTGGTGGTATTGCTTCTGGCCAAGCCGCTCAGAAGCATCTACCTCGCTAAATAATGCGAAAAGAAGCGAGCTTGTTGGAGCTTCGCTCCTGCTTGAACGCTTGGTATTAATGCCTGTTCAGAAAAGTAGACACAATACGTTCGGTATGGTAAATTAATGTTTCTCAGATATTTATTATCGCTCTGTAAGAGATAAGATTAATATTAAGGAATCGGATTATGGATTTTCAGTATGCATTTGTTTATTTAATCGTAAACGTGGTCTGCTTTCTGTCAGCCATCGTCATTCTGACCAGGCTCAACAGCAGTATCGGAAGCGAAGCCGAAAACAATATCTTCCGTATGATGCTCACCTTTTATATGGCATTCATTGCATGTGAGATCATATGGGTCCTCGGAGTCGGTGGATTCGTTCAGATGAATCCGCGCTTCATCGGCTTTATTAAGGTGCTCGGAACTATGTTCATTCCTATCAAGGTCTATTTCTGGCTCCAATATGCAGAGACCAGATTCGGGAACCCGAGAGCGCATACTTTGAAGTTCAAGCTCCTGACAGCTATCCCGGTCATCTTTATGATCTTTGTCTATATATCGTCCATCTGGACGGGAGTGGTCGCAACGATAGGAGCGGACGGCAGCATCATACCGGGTCCGGCAATTGCACTTACGGGTATCATCGACAATATATACGGAGTTGCCGTAGTAGTCCATGCCATCATCCTTATGATAAGAGATAAGGAAGGATTTAACAGAAGAGAGTATGTCGCACACATCCTCTTTATAGTCATATGCACGATCGGAGGCATCACGGATGCTGTCGTATCCGATACACCGATCATGCCTTTGGCCATAATGCTTTCGTTCAACGTTCTTTTCATCAACCTGCAGGAAACCAAGATCTTCAATGACGCTCTTACGGACCTCAACAACAGAAGACGCGCGGACAGATTTCTCAGCGTTTCCATTAAGGAATGCGATGAAAGTAAACCGCTTTCCATCTTCATGATGGATATCGATAACTTTAAGCGCATCAACGATCAGTACGGTCACAACAATGGTGACAAGGCGCTGATCGCGGTATCCGAAGCACTCAAGGATACTGTGGCTTCATATCACGGCTTTATTGCTCGCTGGGGCGGAGACGAGTTTGTAGCCGCATTTCCTAATGGAATCGAAAACGACATTGAGGATTTTATACCAAATCTGAGAGCAGAGATTTCCAAGCTCAGGGAACGCTTCTCGCTTCCGTTTGATTTGAGCCTTAGCATCGGCCGGGAGGTATGTACGGATAAGACCAGATCTCTTTCCGACGTTATCGGCAAAGCAGACGAGGCCCTATACCAAGACAAGGCCAGACTTGCAGCTTAATCAAATCTTATGCTCTTAGCTTAAGAAATAGCCCTGCCCGTTACGGGCAGGGTGTTTTAGTAAATCAGAGTTTTATCGTCAGACAGCTCAATTCTGTGAACCTCTCCCTTTCTGTCAGTCAGGGTTTCGGAGTTAATCGGGTACTCTGTAATCATAAGCGGAATACCGCGGCTGTCACGTGCGCCGGTCTCATGCGACGGCAGATAGAGTTCCCCGCCGAGTTCACGGATTGCCAGTCTTGCCTGTCTGTTGTATACATTGAGGCCGTAGTCGGCATATACCTTAACACCCGCCTCGGCAAACTGCTCTATCCATCCGAGGTTTCCGATAATGATGCCCGAATCTTTCACGCTGCTTACTATGGAATCAAAATTGTCTTTGATGTACTTGTCGAGTTCTCCTTTGGAAACATTCAGAATATAAGGAACATCTTTGTCTTTATTGCTTCCCTCCTCAGATTTCCGCATAAATTCTTTTAAAGGGACAGGATTTACACTGCGTCCGTTTATTTCCGACGGATAGGCCTCTGCGTTCAGGCGGCTTCTTCCGAGTTCCTCTTCATCCTTGATTCTTTTTATCTCATCCTTTTCCAACTTAGGCGCTCTGGAGTTTTGCACGTACTTTATTCTGAACTTAAGAAGTTCATCCGCAGCGTCCCTCCTCATTTTGTTTACCACCGAGAGAGGAACCATAACATCATCATCTACCTGAACATCTATACCGGTAAGCCCCGCAGTATAAGTGGTGTCTCCTAGTCTTCTCAGACTGTCTTCTATCCTTTCTGCCTCGGTAGCCACCTTTTGTGCGCGTTCTGTTCTGTAATCAGAAACTATCTCGACGCTGTGATTTATTCCGACGTCGTTCATTACGAGAACCGGAAACTGTCCTTCTCTTGCGGTAAACTGCATGGTAAGCGGCAACTTTATCTCAGGTGCATCAAGCGCGGTCTCAACAAGTGTGCTGTCCGTTACCCTGAACACCAAGTCTCCGAGCATCATACCCTTGTCGTAGTCTCCGACAATAAAGCAGTCTTCGCCTATATCCTTTACGTATGTGGTAACACCGCCTGCAGGATTTTCTATCAGATACTCTTTCTCATCGGACCTGAATTCAAGACCGTCACCGGAGTGTATGCTTACTCCCAGTTCTTTAGCCGACTTGGAAAGTTCCAGGCATACCAATACTTTTCCTCGTCTCAGGGCTCCCCGGACTGCAGACTTCTCATCTCGCTCACTCACCTTGTTCTCGCTGTCTATTACGGCAACCACTTTTCCGAGATATATTCCTTGGTTTTTAGGGCTTGCCCCTGAAAGAAGATCCTCTCCCGGGTTACCGTGGAGATAACCCTCTGTGAAATCTCCTCTGTTGAAAATTTGACGCAAATCCGTCATGTCCTGTTCATCCACCTCATAGTATTCAGCAGCAGCATCCGGACCGTGTTCTCTTTCCAGCCTGTCATACAGGTCTATGTATTTTCTGTATATGCGAGTGACGGTAGCCACATACTCAGGACTCTTTATTCTGCCCTCTATTTTGAAAGATGAGGCGCCGGCATTTACAAGTTCCGGTATGCAGTTTATAAGACATAGGTCTTTAGGACTAAGCGCATAATATGTGCGACCCGTATCGTCCGTGTAAGCTTGCCTGCAAGGCTGGGCGCAGGTGCCTCTGTTACCGGTGCGCCCCGAGCCTGCGCCGAGCACTCTGCTCATCTGGCATTGGCCCGAGTAACACATACAGAGTGCTCCATGGACGAACACTTCCACATCAATCGGCGGCTCCATGCTCTCTGCTGCCTCGGACAGTTCTCTGATTTCTTCTATAGTCAGCTCCCTGGCAGGGACTACTCTGCTTATTCCCATTTTTTTCACTGCTCCCAAAGCTTCCTTGTTGTATAAGGTCCCCTGAGTCGAGTAGTGCAGCGGAAGATCCGGAAGATACTTATTTAAAAGCCTTATAAGCCCTAAATCCTGGACTATAAGGCCGTCCGCTCCAAGCCCGTAAATATAATTGCAGTATTCAAAAGCCCTGGCCAGCTCATCATCAGCCACCAGGGTATTCATAGTCATGTAAACCTTTACCCCGTGAGCATGGGCGTATTTTATTGCATCGGGTAGTTCTTCATCGCTGAAATTATCTGCGAATATTCTCGCATTGAATGACATTCCGCCCATATATACGGCGTCAGCCCCTCCGTTTACTGCGGCTATAAGATGCGGTTTGCCTCCGACGGGTGCGAGTAATTCAGGTTTCATATCAGCCACCTCCCTAATCATTCTTCAACCAGGAGCGAAGCTCCATCAAGCTCGCTTGGTTGGAGCGAGCGACGCCGTCAACAGACGACGGGAGCTTCAGCTCATGAGATCGTCAGTCGCCGTTGAGGCGGGGGACATCCGGCGTCTGTTATCTTTGAATTCATTTTAGCACAAATTTAATGTATTTATACAAATGCACATTGTTAACGTGGTTGATTATATAGTTGTCAACCATTAGAATTAAATAAGGATAAGGGGCTTTAATCGTTATTATTTGAGATAACTTATAAGGTGAAGTCATGACAACAAGAGAAACTTTGCTCGCCCTTTTTGAGAAAAACAAAGGCTTTTACATATCAGGTGAGTACATCGCGCAGAATCTGGGAGTATCTCGTACGGCTGTATGGAAAGCTGTGAAAAAACTCCAAAAAGAAGGTTACGATATCACGGCAGTAACCAATCGCGGCTACTGTCTTTCAAAGGATACGGACATCCTGTCCGCCGAAGGCATCAAAGAGCATCTCCCCGATGCATACAAGGATAAAGCCAATATTGAAGTATTCAGAACTGTAGATTCTACCAACAATATTTGTCGAGTAAGAGCTAACGAAGGTGTAGGAAGCGGATATATTGCAATCGCCAGTTCCCAATCGTCGGGAAGAGGCCGTCGCGGACGCACATTCTACTCCCCTGCAGACACGGGAGTCTATGTAAGCTTCCTTCTAACTCCGGAAAACATTCACGGTGCGGAAATCGCCAAGGTAACCACTATAAGTGCCGTTGCGGTTTGCAAAGCAATCGAAAAGCTTACGGATAAGACTCCGAAGATTAAATGGGTAAATGACGTATTCGTTGACGGACACAAAGTCTGCGGAATTCTGAGCGAAGCTTCCTATGATCTCGAAGACGGCAAATTAGACTGTGTCGTCGTAGGTATAGGTATCAATCTTTATCCGCCGAGGAACGGATTCCCTGAGGCCCTCGCCGATACTGCAGGTAGCGTCTTAGATGCACCGGGACAGATAAGCAGAAATGAATTCGTAGCGGAAATATTGTCCAACTTTGCAAATCTCTATATGCATGAGAATCCTCTTGAGTACGTAAAGGAGTACAGAGATCGCTCCTTCGTCATCGGCAAGGACATAGATGTCATCGCGCCGAAGTCCACCAAAAAGGCTCGGGCACTTGCAATCAACGATGATTGCAGTCTAAAAGTTCAATTTGAAGACGGGACGGTACAAGACCTTAAAACGGGAGAGATTTCCATCCGCGTCCAAAACTAATGAAACAGATAGATTAACAAAACAGCGGACAGGTTCCATGCCTGTCCGCTTTCTTTTTTAGTTAAGGAGAAGGAGGTTCTCCTCCGTCTGCTCCTTCACCGCCGCCGGAGCCGGAACCAGAATCTCCACCGGAGTCGTCGCCGGATTGGCCGCCGCTTGAACCGCCACCGGAGCCGCCGGAGTCGTCGCCGGAGCCGCCGGAGTCGTCGCCGGATTGGCCGCCGCTTGAACCGCCACCGGATTGGCCGCCGCTTGAACCGCCACCTGAGCCGCCGGAGCCGCCGCCGGAGCCACCACCGGATTTATCATCACTCGGTGGCTCGCCGGAACCTTTAGCCTGTTCTTTCTTCTTGGCTTCCTCGGCTTTTTTCTTAGCCTCTTCCTCAAGCTTTTTCTTCTTATCGTCATCAGAGCTGCCACCGCTGCTCTTCTTCTTACTTCTTCCGCCGAATTTGCCGGCATTCTTCTCGGTACCCTTTGTGTAGTACTCTCCGTTTTGCTTGACAATATTTTTCGGCATTTCAGCATAGGCACCGCTCTTAATATCAGGTGCTTGGCGCATTATCTTGCTCCAAAGTGCAGCTGCCTGGCCGGAATTGCCGTACATCTCTACATTAAGGTCTGTACCGATCCAAAGAACTCCGGCGTAGTTCGGAGTAAATCCGTCAAACCACACATCATATGTATCGTTCGTAGTACCGGTCTTTCCTCCGACCTCAACACCTGAAATGGCTGCATTGCCGGCTATTCCTCTGCTTACTACAGATTTCAGAAGGTCTACCATAATCCAGGCAACGCCTTCGTCCAATACTTTAGTTTCTTCTGACTTAGGCGTGAGAAGAATATTGTCTTTTTCGTCTGTTACCTTCGTATAGCAAACCGGAGTATTCAGAACTCCCTCATTCGGATAAACCGCATAGGCCATGGCCATCTCAAGAGGTGTAACGCCGTAAGTCATGGCACCGAGAGCCAAGGCCGCCGGGTTGATATCGTTGGCAGACTCATTGGTATCGGTGACCAATGTTGTAAGTCCGTATTTTTCGAGCATCTCAGCGGAGTATTCAAGTCCTACCTGCCAAAGAATCTTAACCGCGCAAGTATTGATGGACTGCTGAAGAGCCGTCCTGAGCGAGTTGCTGCCCGAATATGTTCTCGTAAAGTTCTGCGGCCATTCCTCTCCGTTTATTTTAAGAGGTTCGTCGATTACGCCTGAGCTGGCAGTAATATAATCTCCCCAGTAATTTGTTCCCTGTGAGTCAAAGCCGTAGTCGGTAAAATGGAATTTTTCGCCCTTGGCCGCATAGTCAAAACTTCTCTGAAGAGCTGCGCCGTAAACCGCCAGTGGCTTGATGGACGATCCCGGCTGTCTCGGACTTACCGCTCTGTTGAAGAGCTTAGCTCCGTCAGCATCACGTCCGCCTACCATAGCGCTTACGTATCCTGTTCCTACCTCGGTTACTACCATGGCAGCCTGAGGTTTACTCCCGTCTTCGGTCTCAGGGAAGTTGCTGTCATCCTGGAACTCATCGTATATAGCGTTCTGTATTTCGCTGTTCACCGTGGTATGAATCTTAAGGCCGCCTGTGTATACCATACGCTGAGCCTCTTCCTCATCCATTTTATATTTTTCCATCAAGTCTTTTACAACTACACCTGACAGATAATCCGTAAAATATGTGTATGCCGATCCGCTCTTTTCAAAGCTCGGATGGAGAATATCTATAATATCCACAGTGGCTTCACTTACGTCTCCCTCGGAGATATAGCCCTGATCTTTCATCAGCTCAAGAACCAGGTCTCTTCTTTCTTTAGAAACGTCATTTGCATAGAAGCCCGTGCCCTCTTCTTCCTCGGCAGCTTCCTCTCCGTATGCTGAAGCGTAAGGATCTGTATATTCCTCCTCTTCAGGAGCTTCCTCTTCATCAAGGCTGTCGAGAGAATAATAGTTTATTTCTTTAATCTCTTGATCCGGCTCGCCTTCCTGAGAAATCAGAGCATATGCATCAGGCGCCTGCGGAAGCGCAGCCAAAGCTGCGGACTCTGCCAGAGTGAGCTCATCCACAGTCTTTGAAAAATAAGTCCTTGCGGCCGCACCGACTCCGTAATTGCCGTAGCCCAAGTAAATAGTGTTTAAGTACGCCTCAAGGATTTCATCCTTGGTGAATTTTCTTTCCAGCTGCCATGCGATATACATTTCGGAAATCTTACGGCGCAGGCTTCTCCTGCTCTTTATCTCCGAAAGATATGCGTTTCTGGCCAGCTGCTGTGTAATTGTGGATGTACCGCTTATGGAAGATGACCTTCCGGTGAGTTTAGCTAAAACCGCCCCGAACATTCTTCTAAAGTTGAAACCGTGATGTTTATAGAAAGTCTTATCTTCTATGGCGATGAATGCATTTTTTAAATTGTCCGGCATCTCGCCTATGGATACGATTTTTCTCTCCTCGGCGTAATGCAGAGTGTCAATTTCCTCACCCGTAATGTCATATAAAACAGAAGGTCTCTCGATGTGAGAATAAAGTGTCTCTTGATTAATCTTACCGACAGTAATTGCGGTGTATATCAAAGTTGCTACGACTGCAATAAAACCGAGAGCAACCAGTTTTCTGAAGATTACGAAAATCTTTCCTTTCAGGCTCCTCTGTGAGAACTTTTCTTTTACCTTTGTAAGATGACTTACTTTTGTTACTTGATTGTCATCTGTTGTTTGATTGTCGCTTTTATATTTGTCTGTTCTTGCCATTTACTGTAACCCGTTTTTTCCTGTTTATTTGAATTCGACTTTTAATGAATATTTGCCGGAAACACCCGATACCATCGGCTGGAAGATTTCCCATACAGCGTGTTCTGCTGCCATCTCAGCTTCTTCCTGAACATTGTCCTCCTCGAGTCTTTCCATCATCTTATTCTTAGCTTCAGTCTCCACCTTGGCCTGCTCTTCCGGAGTCACCTTTATATCACCGAAAGCGAAGATGGATTTTTTCTCAACTTCTCCGAATTCAATGTCTTCACTCGGGATATTGATTGGCTCCAGTACAGGTTTAGGAACCTTTATAGTTACCGTCTTACTGTCCTCGTCCATGCTTATGTCACCCTTCTTAAGCTTGGACAAGTCGACGGTATATATTGCATTTCCGTGGAACGTAATGTACTGGTACTTCGTGAAAGCCTCTATCTTACCGAGCCCCGCCTGTGTCAACGTAACTACGTCGGAAACCGCGCGGGAATAAACCTCCAGCTTCTTCAGTTCTTCTTCGTCTCCGAGGATGGCATCCTCAAAGTCTGCAACCTTATATCCGAAAAACTTGAAGTTTCGGAGAGTCATGTCATGACCTTCCACACTCTCCTCCGTACGGAAGAATGACTTGAATGTGTATGCCACACTCTTTCCGTGTCTGTACGCGGAAACCCCGGTCAATATAAGAACACCGACAAGTATTCCGAGGAAGAACGCCATGATCCTCTTGAAGAATCCCTTGCGACTGCCCCTCTTTTCGGCCTTTCTTATTACCTTTTCCATATCCTGCATATCCGCAGCGTGTTTACCTTCCATTTTGTTTCCTCCGGCACCTGTAAGCATCATATGATTTGAAGCTTAAATATACCATAAAAACTCTTTAAACCTACTCGTCTATGTTACTCGAAATTACCTTATTTTTCAATAATTCACTTGTGTTTCACAGGGTACAAAGAAGTCTTTGTTCAGACTTGCACGAAGGTTTGTTTTCATAAGCTGTTTTATATATAATATTGGGGACTAAATATGATCGTCAGATTACTATAAGAATTGAAAAGGAGAATTTTTATGGCTTGTTTTGCAGTAAGTGCAGCTGAAGCTCTGGTAGTTAAGGGTATTGAAAAACATCAGGAAAAAATCGAGAAAGCTCAGATTGAATCAGGCAGCCTTGATAACGTCGAAGTATCCAAGGTTCCTCTGAGCATAAAGCTTAAATGGCTCACATGGATGCTCTGGGGCGGTTCCATCCTCCTCGCATTCGAGCATGTATGGCACGGAGAGATCGTTCCGTTCTTCCCGTTCCTCACGGCAATGTCCAACCCTGCCGATGCGGCAGCGATGTTCCGTGAAATGGCAACTGTGGGCGTAACTATGGCTGTTATTATCACCGCTGTATGGTTCGTGATGTGCAAGGTTTCCGACGCAATTATGGCCAAGGATTCCGAGACAGCAGTTCAGGAATCATAGGAGGAATCTATGACACTTCTGATTTCAGTATTTGCCGCTATCATAGTTACTGTTAAGTGGTACATGCGCAAAGATGATTCCATGCAGCTCGGCATACTCGTCTTCATGTTTTGGGGAGCTTCGCTTATGTGGCTCGGAGATGCCATCTTCGGATATATTGAAGAAGGTGCCGATTTCTTCGTTCCGGCTCCTGCGGATATGATGAACGACGCATTCCTCGGCCTTTCCGTAGTGGCTTTCGCCCTTATCATTTGGCTGGTAAGACTTCTTATCACAGATCCAAGAGGCGTCGTAAGGAAAGCTCTGGAAGATTCAGCTAAAGCAGAGAATCAAAAGAAAGCTAAAAAAGCATAATTAAATGCACTTCAAAGGGCTGCCTGCTTTCTAGGCAGCCCTTTTCACTTGTCATGATTCATTATATATCAGTTTCTCTCCGTCGGAATCGATGGTCAGATTCTGACCTTCGATGATCTCTCCCCGGATAATGCCCTCAGCAAGTTCGGTCTCCACTTGCTGCTGGAGATACCTCTTAATAGGTCTCGCACCGTAGTGAGGATCGTATGCTTCGTCAGCGATAAAGTCGAGAGCTTTATCGGTAACTTCGAGAGTAATCTCTTTGTCTTCCAGCCTCTCTCTGAGGTCGGCAAGCGAGAGTTCTATGATGCCCTTAATCTGATCCTTGGTCAGCGGAGTGAAGACTATGATGTCATCGATACGGTTGATAAACTCCGGTCTGAAGTTGGCCTTGAGTTCCTCAAGCACTTCATCCTCGACTTCCTTAGAGACATTGCCCTCTTCATCCATGCCGTCTATGAGGTCCGCACTTCCTATATTCGAGGTCATAATGACTATAGTATTTTTAAAATCTACAGTCCTTCCCTGGTTATCCGTCAGGCGTCCGTCGTCAAGAAGTTGCAAAAGGATGTTGAATACATCCGGGTGAGCCTTCTCGATCTCATCGAATAGGATGACACTGTACGGCTTACGTCTTACAGCCTCTGTGAGCTGGCCGCCCTCGTCATATCCCACATATCCCGGAGGAGCTCCGACCAGCCTGGACACTGAATGCTTCTCCATGTACTCGGACATATCGATTCTTATCATATTTCGCTCTGAGTCAAAGAGTGCCTCAGACAGAGCCTTGGCAAGTTCAGTCTTGCCGACTCCCGTAGGTCCGAGGAAGATGAAGGAACCGATAGGTCTGTCCTCATCTTTAAGACCTGCTCTGGCGCGAAGTATTGCCTCAGACACAGCCTTAACACCTTCATCCTGACCGATAACCCTCTTATGCAGAATATCCGGCAGTCGGAGAAGTTTATCTCTTTCCGTCTCTACAAGTTTACTTACCGGAATGCCCGTCCAAGCTGAGATAACTTCCGCAATCTCATCCTCGGTAACTTCTTCCTGAAGCATTTTCTCCTCATTCTGCTTTTCCTCAGCCGCCTTTTTTTCTTCCAGCTGTTTTTCGAGATCAGGCAGAACTCCGTATTTCAGCTTAGCTCCTTTCTCGTAGTCAGCGTGGCGTTCTGCATCTTCTATCTCGAGGTTTATATCCTCTATCTGTTTCTTGAGATCCTTTACTTCAAGAATAACTTTCTTTTCGTTCTCCCACTGAGCAGTCATTCCTGCGCTCTTTTCTTTAAGATCAGCCAATTCCTTTTCAAGCGCTTCGAGTCTTGCCTTGGAACCCTTGTCTTCTTCCTTGGCAAGTGCCTGCTTTTCTATCTCAAGTTGCGTAATCTTACGGGAAATCTCATCCAGCTCTGAAGGCATGGAGTCAATCTCCGTTCTTATGCGCGCTGCGGCCTCGTCCATAAGGTCGATGGCCTTATCCGGCAGGAATCTGTCCGTAATGTACCTGTCGGATAAAGTCGCGCAGGCGATCAACGCGCTGTCCGTAATTCTGACTCCGTGGTGAATCTCAAACTTTTCCTTGAGTCCGCGTAGTATGGAGATAGTATCCTCAACTGTCGGCTGGTCTACGAGCACCTTCTGGAAACGTCTCTCAAGAGCTGCATCCTTTTCCAGATACTGTCTGTATTCATCGAGGGTGGTGGCACCGATGCAGTGAAGCTCTCCCCTGGCCAGCTTAGGTTTTAAAAGGTTTCCTGCATCCATGGAGCCTTCGCCTTTGCCCGCACCGACTATGTTATGGATCTCGTCTATAAAGAGTATGATTCTGCCTTCAGACTTCTCAATTTCATTGAGAACAGCCTTAAGTCTTTCTTCGAATTCGCCTCTGAACTTGGCGCCCGCAATAAGAGAGCCCATATCCAGTGCATATACGGTCTTGTCCTTCAATCCCTCGGGTACATCACCTGCAACGATTCTCTGAGCAAGGCCTTCTACAACAGCCGTCTTACCGACACCGGGTTCGCCTATGAGCACCGGGTTATTCTTTGTTCTTCTGGAAAGGATCTGTATTACGTGTCTTATCTCAGAATCTCTTCCTATAACCGGATCCAGCTTTCCTTCGCGAGCCATGTCTACAAGGTCACGTCCGTATTTGGCAAGAGCCTCGTAATTGTCTTCCGGTGTCTGACTGGTGATTCTCTGGTTACCCCTTACCTTGGTAAGTTCGGCCAGGAATTTATCCTTTGTAATGCCGTACTTATTGAAAATCTTTTCGCTGGCCGTGCCTTTTTCTCCGAGAAGTGCCAGATAGATGTGCTCTACGCTTACATACTCGTCCTTAAACTGCTCAGCCAAAGCCTCGGCATCCATGAAGACCTTGTTGAATCTCCTGGTTCCGTACATATTATCGTTACCGCCGCTTACTTTCGGAATCTTATCGATTTCTTTTTGAACATCAGCCGTAACTGAAGTGACGTCCACTCCCATAGCCGTCAAAAGCTTGGGAATAAGACCATCCTGCTGTTTAAGAAGTGCCAGATGAATATGTTCACCGTCTACCATCTGGTTTCCCTCTGCCACAGCAATGTTTTGGCAGTCGATAACTATCTGCTGCGCATTCTGTGTATATTTTTCTATATTCATATATTTATACCTCCTGTACGAAGATTTTTTAGCAATTTCTATGTTTAGCCCACGCCGTCTCCTGCGATTTGCGGGGCTGAAATATCATTTTTCCAATAAAATAATACCGCATTTTTCAACGCTTGTAAAGAAAAATTTAGCACTCTCATATTGAGAGTGCTAAACCTTGATTTTGCTCATATTCAGACTTTACAGCTTCGCATTACTCAGTATATTTGTTTCAAATTTGTATGTAACAGCTTCTTCTGTACGCGTCCTTCTGATTGCACATTCTATCATTCTGTCAAGAAGTTCCGTATATGAAACTCCGAGCGGTTCCCAGAGATAGAATGCCAAAGATCCCGGAATAGGATTAATCTCATTAAAGTAAAGAGATCCGTCTTCTTCGTCTATCATGAAATCTATTCTGGATACACCGTTGCAGCCGAGTGCCTTAAATGCCGTAACCGCCAAATCTCTGATTTCTTTTCTCTTCTTCTTCGGTATGTCAGCAGGAATCTTTCTGGCCAGGTTTGCCATACCGGCACCGCCTGAGCCCTTGGCAGCAGCATCGGATTCTGCACTTGAGCTCTTGAATCCGCTTTTTTTACCGCCGCCGTTTACGTATTTATCCTCGTAACTGAGAATAATGCCTGCGTTGAGCGGTTCTTCACATTCAGATGCCTCGGCTTCATTCTCATCACCCAAAACCGAGCAATTAATTTCTCTGAGTTTGGAAATGGCGTGCTCTGCCATGATTCGAGTCGCATACATGAAAGCGTCGTCAACAATTAAAACAAGCTCATCTCGGGATTTGGCAACACCGATGCCGACGCTGGACCCGAGATTAACCGGTTTAACAATAACCGGATACCCGACAACCTTTTCTATATCCTTTATCATGGCGTCCAGATTCTCGTAATCTGCCATTGTATACACCTTAGCATCCAGGACCGGTACTCCTGCTTCTTTCAAAACTGCCTTGGTAATGAATTTATCCATAGATACAGCAGATGATGTTACATCAGGCCCTACGAAAGGAACTCCGATTGTTTTCAGATAGCCCTGAAGCGCACCGTCTTCCACATTGGTTCCGTGGACCACCGGAAATGCCAGGTCAAATTCTACGGGTTTATTACCGAACAATTTGACAGGATATGGCTGAAGCATATAGCGACCACCCTCATTTATCATAATAACTCTTTGAGCAGCCTTAATCATTGCCGATATATCTTTGTACGACTCGATCTCCCCGACTCCTCCCCCGATGTACATATCATTTTCCTTAGTCATGTATACGGGGATTACTTCATATTTCTCTGTGTTCATGGCTTTAAGCGCCTGAATTCCCGATATTACGGAAACCTCGTGCTCCACGCTTTTACCGCCCCAGATCATTGCAACTCTTTTTTTCATTATTTCTCCTAATAATTATCCGGCAAATCGTTTTCCAAGAGCATGTATTTATGTTTATCGCTCTTAATGCCGTATGCGTATTCTATAGCGTCCTCGACTTTATCGAAAATTCGGCACTTGTTTTTAGGGAATCCTTCGGCAAGAAGCCCTTCTTGAATGGCATCACTGTTTCTCTTTCCGACAAGAAGTGCATAGTCGCAGCATGATGCTGCATAGGTACCGAGTTTTCTGTTATACTCCGATTCCTCTTCGCCGAGTTCTACCATGCCCGGTGTAATGAGAATTCTGAGACCGTCAAACATCGCCAGAGTCTCTACTGCGGCCTTTGATCCTATAGGATTGGAGTTGTATGCATCGTCAATGATTGTGACGCCGCCTTGTTCCTTCATCTCCATTCTGTGTTCAGCCGGCTGCAGTCTCCTTACCGGGATCTTCATTTCCTTAAGGGAAATTCCGAGTTCGTGCGCCACGGCAATCGCACCCATGACGTTGATTATATTGTGTGCACCGACAAGCTTCATATCATATGTGAACGACTCGCCATCCGGTGCATTGCCCGTGAACTCAGTGCCTCTTGATGTCAGCTTTATATTCGACGCATAGTACCCCGCCTCTTTCTGATCCGCATGATAGAAAACAGGAGCAGTATATGCAGGCGGAAGTTCTTTTCCGCTCTCATATAAAGAGTTTAGATATTCCCCTATATACTCATTATCCCCGTTAAGGAAAAGCATACCTCCCTCAGGGAGGGCATCTGCAAGTTCGAACTTGGTCGCTTTGATGTTATCAATGCTTTCGAATGTATCCAAGTGCTGAGGTCCGATGGATGTAATAAGTCCGTGTTTCGGATTTACTATGTCGCAATCTTCTTTAATCTCCCCAATGTATCTGGCGCCCATCTCACAGACAAAAATCTCATGAGAGCGTTTCAGGCTTCCCCTTATAGTCTTTACTATACCCATAGGTGTATTGTAGCTTTCCGGTGTCACCAAGACGTTGTATTTGGCTCTCAAGAGTGTCTCCAAGTAGAACTTCACACTTGTCTTTCCGTAACTGCCCGTCACTCCTATAACCGTTAAATCAGGGTTTTCAGCCAATATCCTTTCGGCATCTTTAAGATAATGATTATTAATGGCTTTTTCTATAGGGCTGTTGATGTCGCAGGCAATCACATTCATAAACATCTGGGCGCCTACAAGCCAGAGTAAGAAACCGTTAAGAGGTGCCAGCCTGAGGATTGTTTCAACATCTCCCGGTAACCTTCCGAAGATTACGGGTGCCAGGAGCATCAGAAGGGAAATGATGATTATGGTGGCAATCATCCTCTTAACTCGAGCTGTAAATACCAGTGGCTTCTTGGAATTCATCTCCTTTAACAGCCTGTAAACAGCTATGATGATTGCAAGTGTCAGCCAGGTTACAAGCGTGCATATTATGTTCAGCACATCCGATCCCATTGAAGTTAATAAAATGGAAAGGATTCCGAAGGCCATGGAAAAAACGAGTATCCACTGCATGTGAATATTATCTCTGAGCCAATCAGTCTGCTCCCCTTTTTTATATGCGTTCAATTGGAACATGTGCATGTTATAGCGAAGAGTCAGCCAAAATGCGGGTACCGCAAGTACAATGGTGATGAGTGTCATAATAATCATGATGCTTCACCACCTTTCTCATCTTTTTTCTTCGAAGACTTCTCGGAAGGCTTTTTAGCCCCACTACTCTTTCTTTTCCTTGTAGGTTTATCCGCCTCGAGGAAAGATCTGATGATGCTTCTGAACAGAACCGGCTGCTCCAGGAAGGAATAATGTCCCGCGCCTTCTAAAGTCACAAGGGCTGCATTCGGTATCAGGTCTTCCATTACATTTGCATCCGAAAGCGGTGTGTCCGGGTCATTGCTTCCCCAGACAAGCAGAGTCTCCTGTTTTACCGAAGGCATGATATCCTTGAGATCTTCATTTACAGCCTTTACCAGGCAGGCCTTCATAACGGGACTTGCTTTTTTATAATCTTCCGATCCTTGTTTACTGAGCCAATAGTCAATGACCTCCGGGAACAAGGCATGAATACGCTCACTTGTCAGGAATTTCTTAAAAGCTTTGTAGCGCTTTACTTTGAAGTTCTGAGCCGCAGAACGCGTAGGCATAACGCCTGCACTGTCCACCAGAACAATCTTGCTTATTTCAAAAGGAAGATTGCCTTCAGCACTTCTTGCTCCCATTTTTATGGCCATCCTGCCTCCGTAGGAATGACCGATGATAACCGCTTTTTTTACCTTCTTTTCCTGCATAAACTTGCAGAAAAAGTCGCAGTATTCATCTACACTCCATGATTCCGGCGGCTCTTCACTGTCGCCGAAACCCGGAAGATCAAGTTGAATTACACGATATCTGTCGTTAATGGCTGCAGCCACGGAATCGTACATATTCATATCCGTGCCCCAGCCCTGCAGAACAACAGCAACTTTAGCTCTTCCGCCCGGCCCACTTGTCTTATATTTAATATTTAATCCGTCAATCGTAATATTCATACTATTTTCTTATATCAACTCCAAACACAACATTGTCATATCGTCGAATTGCTCGGCATCCTGAACGAATTCATTCACATCGTCCCTGACATTTGCCAAAGTCTTTTCAGGATCGGCATCGATTTCTTTATTAAGCGCATCCAGCATACGTTCCGTACCGAACATATTGTTTTCCTTGTCAGTTGCCTCAGGTACACCGTCCGTATATACGAAGAGTTTGGATCCCTTTTCCAACATCACTTCATAGTCTTTATAGACGGCATCCTCTATGGCTCCGATGACAAGACCGTGCTTGTCTTTAAGGAGCTCAAAGTATCCGTCTGCATGTTTTATTGCAGGGTACTCATGTCCTGCATTGGCTGCAGTCAGTTTGCCGGAAGAGATTTCCAGCACGCCTATCCATACGGTTACGAACATCTCTGCTTGGTTATTACCGCAAATGGCCTCATTTGCCTTCATCAGCACTTCTGACGGCGTTATACCCATGAGAGCATGTGTCTTAAGAATAATCTTAGATACCATCATAAACAGTGCTGCAGGGATTCCCTTTCCTGATACATCGGCGATTACCAAGCCGAGGTGATCATCATCAATCAGGAAGAAGTCATAGAAGTCTCCGCCGACCTCACGTGCCGGATTCATCGTTGCGAAAAGATCAAATTCCGCTCTCTCAGGAAATGGCGGGAATATGCTTGGCAGCATGGAATTTTGGATTTGCGCAGCCAGCGACAATTCTGTCTTCATTCTCTCCTTTTCGGAAGTGATGCTTTGGATTTCATTAAGATAATCGTCAATTTCTTTGGTAAGATCCGTAACATCAACCGCAAGTTGCCCTATTTCATTATTGAGATTTATCTTGGATAAATCTGTTGCAACAGCCGCACTATCCTTATTCTCCTTATAACGACGTATGCTCTCCTGTACTGTTTTAAGAGGTTTAAGAACAAGGAAGAGAATGCCGAGGGAGAACAAAGCAGAATATACTATCTGGTAGCCCATGGCCATCATGGAACTCTTCTTGGTCTCCGAGCCTACCGTCAATAAGATCTCAGACAGGTTGTATGTCATACCTATTAGGACATCGTGACCGTAAACGTCACTGTAATATGAATAATAGTCTACATATTTACCTGCATCGGCTATATGCGAGGAATGTTGGACAGCACTTTTCATGCCATGGCTCTGGCTTTCTCCGACCTCTGTCTGAACTCCTAACGGATAAACCTGTTCATATTCGGTACCTCTGACAGAACCGGGATCTGCCGCACTCATCAGGAAATACTGATCAGTATACGGATCTTTCGACAGAACAATAAACAGATAATCTATTTTATGTATTGTCTTAATCTCATTCATTCGAGTTAAGAGCCAAGAATAAACAATCTCTGCAAAGAGTTTCTGATCTTCCTCCGGCAACCTTCTTACTGACTCTACAGACACATAGTGCGGATCCAGATCAGGCTGATGCTGTTTCAGGAGCTGTGTTTTCTTCTCGGTTATAGTGCTGTTGGTGAATCTGACGTCATATTCAATATCCAGTTCGTCATCATGTTCATACCAATAATTAATAAGCCATCTGTTGGACGGAAACTCTTCAATAGCACAAGTCACTTCCTTTGCAGCTCTCTGTGCTCTGGCCTCAGTCTGCTGAACTACATACTTTTTCGTAGTCGAAAGTTGCGTAAAATAAGTGACCAAACCGGTCACCAAAACACAGAGGGCGAACATTATGCCCACCTGCAATATTATACTTCCGTTACGATTATCCAGTCTCAAAATAGCCTTTCTGTATGATTAATACTTCTTTCTCAAGTTCTTCAACCAGGAGCGAAGCTCCATCAAGCTCGCTTGGTTGGAGCGAGCGACGCCGTCAACAGACGACGGGAGCTTCAGCTCATGAGATCGTCAGTCGGCCACTGACGATCGAATATGGAACCCGCCGCCTACTCCGTTGAGGCGGGGGACATCCGGCGTCTGTTATACATCGCTAATTATAACACATTGACGGAATTCTCGCTGACAACTGTATATAATAATTCAAAATGTTATCGCAGTTAAAAACCCGCCTTTTTCGACGGGTTAAATCTGATTTCCTTCAACATCAAAGATGAACGACTTTGAATAATTCTGGAACGGCCAGACTTCAACTGTTTTTTTCTCGTTGTTGTAAATAACGCTGTATTGCGTCATGGAAGTGCCGGCGGCACTTGTATAAGAGTTCTGAGCCACACTCCGGAGGATCACCAGAGCAGCGGATTCCGGCATTCTGGTATAGTAATCATCCTTTTCTGTATCCCTGTAGCATTCCAGCTGACCCAGGATCGTAGCAAAGCGATGATAACCATGACCGTAACCGTAGTCGTAATTCGACTTTGAATCTTCATCAGTCATTTTTACGGCCTCTTCTCTGAGCTTGCCATCCCTGTAGGAATCCTCCATATCATCGTTGCCCAGATAAAAGTTTGTGCAAATATCAGAAGGAATGACCCGGATCACACTGTTTCGGCTCTCAATCACGACACTGCGGCCGCTTGCATCAGACACCATAAAATGACAGTTCTGCCAGTCTTCCGGTACAAGGATACCGGTTTTCGTTTTACTGACAGCCTCATCAACATTTGCGCAGTCATCCAGTATGTAACGCAGCAGCATGCTGGCTCCGGCCGGAAATCTGCAAGGCTGATCTCCTTTCTTGATATCTACACGCTGAACGGATGCATAAAGCCCTTTTTCGTTGATCCCATCCATACACTGATAAGGCAGAATATCCAGCATATCAGGGTCAAAGCCCTTCTTGTCCGGTCCACCCTGCTGCAGCAGCGGATCATTTTCACCACACCAGACCGCATCGGCCACAGCGATCGATTCATACTTGCCTTCCGGTTTGCAGTGAATGACGATGTTCAAGCCCGTCACTGTTTGGTCTTCTTCTGATACCCGATGCGCATAATCATAATTCCTGCATGTTATGGGCTCTCCTTCAACATTATGTGTAAAAAAGACCGAACAACCGGGATCGATATAACCGATTTTTCTCATGGCGTCCATCACTTCCGAACCATAGTAGTCCTTTGTGTAGTCCATGTAATACAAATAACCGTCATCGTCAAGCCGCGTCACAGCAGCACGATCATCAGTGTCGGATACATGGGTGGAACAAGCATTGATAAGCAGCGCGACCGCAATCAACACTGCCAGTGAACACGCTATTTTAATCAAATCTTTTCTTTTCTTCATTCGCCGTTTATCCTACGTAATCACCTATCCTCGTTAATCAGTACGCGCTGAGGATCTCAAAAATATCTTCAGGTCCTATGACAGAGCAGATATCCTGTTTATCCTGGTATTACTCGAAGTATATCAGCTTCGACCTCATCGAGCGGAATTTGAGATCCCTCCTTACCGGCACCAGGTCATTTATTCCTGAATACTGTGAAATACAGCTCATCAGAATTTGTTCATATCCGCTGTCTGATTAATTGTATCACACATATTAACGGCTTATATAAATCAGCAAGTCATTGCATGATTCAATACCAGTCGTGCTTTTCATTGCGATCCAGCGAATTGATTTGCTCCATCTCGTCCGCTGTAAGCTCGAAATTAAACAAATCCAGATTCTCTTTTATATGTTCAGGATTGCTCGATCCTGGAATCACAACGATACCTCTTTGAAGATCCCAGCGGAGAATCACCTGTGCGGATGAGACCCCGTGAGTCTTGGCAATCGCCTCTATCGTATCATCACCCAGCAATTCTGCAGTATGACCTCTTCCTCCAAGCGGATACCAGCACTGCATAACAATTCCCTTTTCCTGAATAAACGGAACCACATCCTGCTCCTGATAATACGAATGGATCCTACTTCTGTCATTTCTTTCGCTTCTGCCTTCTTTTTCGTTTCTATATTATCAGTTTCTTGTCTGTTTCCTGCACACGAAGTGTTTATGATTATGGCAATAATCAAAACAAGTACTGTTAAAACCTTCTTCATAAACCTACTCCTATTCATATACTCATATATCTGCCTTTAGGTTAGTGCATATATTCCGTACGCCGCAATAACAGAACCGGATATCCGAAGCATCCACTTTACTCCGGGCTTAGCGTAATTGTTACATCTCTGCCGCCCAGAAGGTTCTGTAGTTCAGACTCTGTCTTGTCTGTGATCCTTCCGAGTCTTGTATATGACCATGAATTGGATCCGTAGAATATGACCATCTGATTTGATGTGTACAGCATGATGTCTCCGGGCTTAGTCTTGATACTGGCATCATTGCTTGGAAGTGCAATCCCTATCGGGCCTACCTGCTCAAAACCTCCGTAAGCGTTCATCTCTATTGTCACATCACCCAGTGAAACCAGTTCCGACAGAGCTTTGACCGAATCATTATTTTCCCATGATACTTTTACATCTGTATCGTTGATTCTCATTTTCATAGCAAACGTCTCCTCATCAGCATCAGTTTCTGTATCATCGGATGATTCAGCTTCTTGTGTGCCTGCTGTCTCCGTATTGCCCTGGTCCACAGTATCGGGTATGTTCTGATCCTGTGTGCATGCAGACAGAACAGTGATGCAAAGCAGAAGTATTATGTTGAATATCAATAGTTTTCTGAAGGATTTCATAATGAGTCCCTTTCCCGGACAACGAAAAGACTATGCATTTCTGCCAAGATCGTATGCTTCATCCAATGCTTTATGGCCTGAGATATCGCCCTTATCTGTAACACCACCGGCGAAAACCGATCCTGCAAAGCGGCTCTCAGGGAAGCAAGCGATCCAACCCTTGAGTCCGGTGATTGCTCTTTCGCATGCACTTGAATCTTCTTCTGCAGCTGCGGAAAGCATGTAAATATCGCGGAACTTATAGTCCTTCACAAACAAGGCATTGGCCCTGTCAATCATGGTCTTCATCTGACCTGTCATTTCATAATAATAAATTGGAGTTGCCCATACTACGACTTCTGCTTCTGCTATTTTTTCGGTAATCTGAACTGCATCATCATTTATTATGCACTTCCCGGTCTTTTGACATGCAAAGCACCCTCTGCAGAACGCAATCTGTTTATCAGCCAGACTCACTATCTCAACATCATTGCCGGCAGCTTCAGCCCCATTGGCAAACGACCGGGCAAGCATATCCGAATTTCCGTTTTTCCTCAGGCTGGTGCTTATGATAAGTACTTTCTTTCCCATTTTTATATCTCCTTTTGATTCAGCACACTACAGATACTTCCCGAAGAAGTCCCGGATCTTGTCGAACGGAATCGCGTTATTGCTTCCTCCATCATACAGATCTGTGTGTGAGGCTCCTTCGATAACGAGCAGTTCCTTATTGTCTGTATACTTGTTGCCATCGACCATGTTAGCATAGGCATCCTTGCCGAAGTAGAATGAGTGCGCCTTGTCTCCGTGCATCACCATCACCGCGCTTCTGATTTCGTTCGAATACTTCAGGATAGGCTGATTCATAAATGACTCGCATCCGATCACGTTCCAACCGCCATTTGAGTTGAGGGATCTTGCATGATATCCGCGGTCAGTCTTGTAATAATCATAATAGTCTGCTACGAAGAAAGGTGCGTCCTCCGGCAGAGGATCTACGACTCCGCCGCCGAGCGCGTATTCACCTGCTTTCAGATCAGCAAGTCTCTGCGCACACATCGCGGATCTTTTCTCATAGCGCTGCTCTTCGCTGTCCTCAGAATCAAAGTAACCATTGGCATTGACTCTTGTCATGTCATACATTGTGGAAGCGACAGTTGCCTTTACCCTTGTATCCAAAGCCGCTGCGTTTATTGCCATGCCTCCCCATCCGCAGATACCAATGATGCCAATTCGCTCAGGGTCAACCATATCATTCAGTGACAGAAAATCAACAGCTGCCATGAAATCCTCTGTATTGATGTCAGGGGAAGCCATATATCTCGGCTGCCCGCCGCTTTCACCCGTAAATGAAGGATCGAACGCTATAGTGAGGAAACCCCTCTCCGCCATCGTCTGCGCGTAGAGTCCGGAGCACTGCTCCTTGACCGCTCCGAAGGGTCCGCTGACTGCGATTGCCGGAAGCTTTCCCTCTGCATCCTTAGGCACATACATATCTGCAGCAAGAGTGATGCCGTAGCGGTTCACGAATGTTACCTTGCTGTGATCCACTTTTTCACTTTTTGCAAAAGTCTTGTCCCAATCCTGTACAAGTACAAGTTCTTCTTTCTTTATCATTACATTACTCCTTTCAGTGACTCATTATTAATCAAAAATCGTTTTCCGCTGCTCTGATCAGGTAATCCATGCAGTCCACTTTGCGCTGACTTCTGCGCAATTCCTCCATCAGGTCGCATCTGCATCTGCGCAGGCACCTGAGGATCTCACCGTCGTGGCCGGCCTCATGCATACGCCGCACCCTCTCGATATCCTCATTCGAGCAGCCCGCATCTGACATATTAATCAGCATTCTTTCTATATCCGTGTTCTTCATGGCTATATCTTAGGCAATTGCATCGTTATTCGCTAATGGTTATAATGAATATCAAGATATTCGTTATTTGCATATCATGACAAGGAGCTTTTTATGGACATTCGCAAGCTCAGATACTTTCTCGCAGTCGCAAGAGAAGAGAATATGACAAGGGCGGCGGAGCTGCTGCATGTAAGTCAGCCCACCCTTTCCAAGACACTCAAAGCCTTGGAAGAAGAACTTGGTAAAAAACTGTTTATTCGTAAAAGTTTCAGCATCAGACTTACTGATGAAGGAATTCTTTTGCGTGACAGGGCCGAAAGCCTCGTGGCAATGGCCGATAAAATAGAACAGGAATTCATGTCACTCGATGACATTACCGGAGGTGATCTGTACTTCGGACTGGCAGAGTCATATCAAATCAGATATCTTGCAAGGGAAATCAGCAGGTTTAAAACCGCATATCCGAATCTGCGTTACCATATCACCAGTGGCGACACCGAGCAGGTTACCGAAAAACTCGATAAGGGTCTGCTCGATTTCGCAGTCATCTGCAGCGAACTGCCGGATATCAGCAAATATGACTACATCGAGTTCCCGGGCTCGGATACCTGGGGCGTCGTGATGCCGGCTGCGCATCCGCTAACAGAAAAAAATGCCATCCATGTGGATGACCTTATCGGCGAGCCTCTGTTCTGTTCCGAGCAAAGCTGGAATACTGAGATTCGAGAATGGGCCGGGACACGCTTTGACGATCTCCGCTTAGAAGGATCTTTTCGCCTGTCTTACAACGGATCGATGTTTGCCCTTGAGGGACTCGGGCTGCTGCTTACCTTCGAGCATCTGACTGACAATTCCGAAAGTGGCGGGCTGGTTTTCAGACCGCTCAGCCCACACCTGGGTTCATCTTTTTATCTTATATGGAATAAATATCATGCATTCACACCTATCGCTGAAAGATTCCTTACACAAATAACGCAATCTTTTTCGAAACAATAGAAAACGACTGTGTATCTCAACAGTCGTCAGTGGCGGAGAGAGGGGGATATGAAAAACGAACAGTTCCCGGAGCCCTTAGTATATTTCTTTGAGCCGTTGCCTGTGTATGCGTGAATCATCAGGCTTTTCCTGACATATGTCTTCTTGCCGTTCTTCATGACATACGCATTGACGTAAAGCCTTATATGATGTGCCCTTTTTAAGCCCAAGCTTGGTCCACTTAAAGGTCTTATTGCCCTTGATACTTTTGACTTTCTTGAAGACTATCTTTTTGCCGTGATGATTGCAGTGTGCGAAGAAGTTGCCCGGCTATTGCATCATGGAGCTCATTTCCGTACAGATCCAGCAGTTGTGTCTCCTCGTACAAAATTCTTCCTATTTCATCCCTGTGAATACTCTTTTCATCCTCCATTTCCGTACAATGTACTAGTTTTCTAGCAGCCGTACTGAGTTTTTTGAATATTTGCAGTACAGTTTACTCTTATAGTCTCGTCCATACTGATCTGCTTCCATTTGCGCGTCCGGCAACGCGAAAAGCCCTGTGTTTTCCGTACCGATGCCCCAATCATGTCAATCTGTACGGAAGTATTAGTAGCAAATGCTATGAGCTGAATGTTCCATACAAAGTTCGGCTGCCCGGCGCAAGTGTTCGGGCATATGCTGACGCCTATAATCTATACGATTAGATAGTCTGCGCCGGCGGCAAAGACCACAAAATTAACTTTGCTCGCACGGGTAGCTTTAAGCGTGTCCGCCGCCTCATCGAGAGTGGCGCCTGTGGTAAATATGTCATGCAAAGATCATACAATCCTTGACTACAACAAGTAGATTATAATATTAATTCACAAAGAGGACAGGTCTGCATTGGATATGTGCGGTACACTGCCCTCACTTTTTTATGCTTAATGAAAAAGAGCCGCTCTTTCGAACGACTCTTAAATGGCGGAGAGAGGGGGATTTGAATTAGATGATGATGACGAAACCCTTGTAATGAAAGGAGGTCAGCCACGCCGTTCGGGTTGTAGTCAAAAGTGTAGTCAAAGTAGGCTCTAGATCATTCTACTCCTACCAGGTTGATTTCTTCATCCCAGAATAATTCGAAATCCATCTCGGTACATTTACGAAGAAACTCCTTAAACGTCATATTAACGCACACAGGATCTTCTATTCCTTGAAATGATAAATATACTTTTCTAACAAGATTATTTCGATTACTTCAGCTAATGTAATGTCACTTCCTATTTTTTCTCCCACACCAATTCACTGTCTTTGACGATTTGTTCTAGACGTTCATTACATTCCTGCTCACTCATTTCTATAGGGAAAAGCGTAGGATGTTTATGTCTATCGGCCAAAAGATCTGACTCAATCACATATTTTTCAGGAAGATAGTAAACTTTGCTTGCAGGGGGAATCGGTTTCATAACGCCATCATCATCCATCATTTCACCGTCTGAAACACCAAAGTCCCAAATATATCCTTTTATCGGTTTCTCCCATGTGCGCGATGCAAGAGTGCTTGACAGAAAGAAAATTTCGATTTGATTCCCATCTTTATCTTCACCTTCATAGACTCCATGAAACGCTCCATAAGGATTGTCAACATACAGTTCTCCTTTATCAGAGAAGCGCAATCCTGTATCCTCGAGTGGAATATATTTCTCCGGTACAAAGCTTAGATAGTAGCCTACTCCGAGCAATACGGCTACTAATGCCACGGCAGCCAACGCTATTCTGAGTTTCTTTGCACCCCTGATATTCTTGTTTAGTTTTTCTGTCATCTTTTTGTCTCCCTTCAACATGGTATCCAGCGACACATCAAACCTGTCGCTTATCTCAATCAAAGTAATCAGATCGGGATAGCTTTTCTCATTTTCCCAATTGGAAACCGTCTGACGAGTAACATGAAATAGTTCGCCAAACTTCTCCTGGGTCAGGTTTTCTCTATCCCTGATATCTTGGATAGTTTGTCCAAGCTTCATAGTCTTCCTCCTTTCTGATTACTTGATACCATGCTGCGTGCGGAGACACTAGCAATCATACTTTGACAATGCTCATTATTAAAGCAAAGAATCTTTGCCTTACGATTATCCGTATAATCTACGCAGTGTACATTATTGTAACTCTCATAAGAACGTACAATACCATCCTAATGTATCATAGAATTTATTAGTTCAATGCAATTTGTAGTTCATATCTCCCATATTCCAGATTGACATTATAGCGAACTGCGGATCATCTTCTCCGCGCCATACCCAGCCTTGATACACTGTGTCATATCCGTGATATGTTTCCGTAACAATCTCGAATTCGGCATTTGGATAATCATCTTTGAATTCCTGTATCGACAGAGTTTTACCGGAAAACTCTTTTACTCCTTCATTACCGTATGGGCTATTGAACACCTTGATAGCACATTCGTCAAAATCTACCTTCGTAAATATAATCTCTCCCGGATAACTCTTCTCCTCATCATCAACATATTCAAATATACGATCCATTTTCAAAACTAAAGTGTTGTTGTCGATTCTGATTTCGATTATCCTGCTATCGTGCAAGCTATATGGTTTGCTGCAGCTATTCTTGGCTGCTTCAATCTTTTTTATATAAGTGTTTACGAGAATACACCCTATTAAGCCGCCAATTGTATTTGTTATTACGTCATTTATATCGCATGCGCATGCATCAGTCATCACGTTTGTCAGCATTCCCACAGCTTGGAGTAACTCAATCCCCAAAGATAATCCAAACGCTAGCAGCACACTGTTCTTCATTTTCTTAAAAGCGGTGTACCCGCTGTTATATGCAAGTGCTGTTAGCGGAACAAAAAGCAATGCATTCTCTGCATTCAAGATTAAGGTTGATCTGTAAAACAGGCCTTCTAACAATTCTAGAACATTTAAGTTGTATTCGAAATCAACAGGATAGTCTTGTGGAATGCAGATTGGGAACAAAGTAAATGAAAGGATCACACATAAATAAAGCCAAAACAACGACTTTCTAATTGTCTGTTTGAAACCATTCTCTCCTTTTGCTCTTCTAGCATGTATGTTGACTATGACAATTACTGCAATAACGAGTAATAAAAAAAGGCCTGGTGTTATTATTAGCTGCTTCATTTATGCTTTTCCTCTATTCTATATATCTATAAGTTGGATTTTTTCATCCCAAAATAATTCGAAATCGTTCTCTATACACTTTTGGAGAAACTCCTTAAAAGTCATATTAACGCACACAGGATCTTCTATTCCTTGAAATGATAAATATACTTTATTGTCCTGATCTATCAGCAGGTAATCCTCCCAAAAGGTACCGATATCCAGCAAAGGTTTTTCACATTGAGAGTCATATCTCCTGTTTCCGTTTGCATAAACATCTGCGACCGTCTCTAAGTTATGAATCCTGCAGTCATAACACTCCGAAACGCCGAGTCCATTACTTATTTCTATGAACTCCTTATATTGCTGGGGAACCAATGTAAACTTTCTCTCGAAATCTGTTAATGCATCGATTTCGACCGAGGGATAAAGACTAATTAGAACCTTATCACTAATGTTTTGTAATGTCTCAACTACTGTTTTCATAAGCAGTTTTATATTTCCTCTATCTGATTGCCTGCTGACTGTTTTTTATGAATAATAACCGCAATCATCTGACAGGCAAACGCAATTACAGATATAGCTACAAGCATTGAGTGAGCAGTCAAAGGTTTGAAGTACCATTCCATTGGGCCCAGCCTGGAATTCGTCCAAAATAGGTATGATGAAATAGTGCTTAGTATGTTACCAACTACTATGATAGACACATTATCCGTCTTCAACGCAAACCAACATAGGATCGCAAATCCTAAAACCATAATAGCGTAAAATGACATCGTGCCAGATGTTGCATCACCATGCAATGCTAGAAAGACAAACGGGATGCAATAAGCGACTATCAATATGATTCTAGTAATAATCTTCTTGTTCAACTACGCTTCTCCGATACTTCACAACCCCCAACTATTCCCCATCCTTTTTCTTCTGCTGATTCAAATTTATTGCTTCCGAGTCTAGATGCTTATTAATTCCCGTCACACTACTTGGCAAATCATTTAAGTAGCCTACCGCAGGAATATCCACTCGCTCCCCACGCCAAGTTTTTATCGCCACCCTTACAGCTGCAATAATCCCTAACAGGATAAACAATCCTTCAAAAACATATCCAAAAATTTCACCGATATCCATTAATCACTTACCTTTCTTCGCTATGTGTCATAATTTTCACTTCTATATATCTCTATTTCTTGTTCCGGATACTTGTGTTGAACCAGTTGGCTAAAACCAAAATGCATCCTCCTGCAAAAAATGACCACCCCTGATCCCACTTTAGCACAATAGAAATAATGGCAACAGTAGAAGCGAAGCAATAATGCATACCTTTTCTTTCTTTCGCAAAACTGATTGCTTTTTACGGTATTTCACGAATGAATAAATCCATGCGATGATAGAAAGAACTATATATCCGTAAAACGCCTTGTAATCTCCGTTCATATCTCCTTACTAATATGTTGTTTAGCCTCCGGGTAGCTGTTTACCAGTTCATTTACATCCTCACAACTGTCTATATCAAATTTGACAGCATACATGTAATTGCGAATATCTCTTATTAGTGGATTAGCGATAAAGCTTAAAATCCATGCCATTTTATAGTATGCATTCTCCGGTTCAATTAGTGACAAAAGCACGGAGAATCCCATTACAGCGTACAACGCTAACATCCATGATGTCTCCTTCCATAGGTCACGCCACTTTTTGCACTTTCCACTGTCTTTATATAATTGTGTTGCAATGAATCCAAGCAAAAGAAACAATAAAGAGCCAAGGCCTACTGCTGAATCATTATTATTCCATGGGTTAGTAATTATAATCGCCACTATGAAGATTAGTACGTCCATAGCTATGCACAATTTGAGTCTACTCGTATATGCCATTAACTCACTTTGTCTCCTTCTTTATTTACTCTTTTCTCTTTTCTATTGATATATGGTCTAGCCTCAGGGAATTTCCTTGCCAGTTCATTTACGTCTTCTATGTTGTTCATGTCATATTTTACTGCTCTGTTGTAGTACTTTATATCACTTATCGTCTGTGCTATTGATACCAGAATCATCATTGCTACGCTCATCTTTTCCGTTTCAAGATTTTTAAAATAGATAAGCAGTATCGCAACAGCTATAACAATAGAGCTTGCTTTCAGCCAAATTGGGTCTTTCCATATTCTTCGCCAGTTTTTATATTTGCCACATGCTAAAAACAGGATGGCAACGGCACCGGTAGCACAAACCCATAGCACATCATAGTTAATCATTTTGCTCACATAAAGGATACCCGTAATCAACAAGGTAAGCAGAAATAATACATCTGCTATCACACATACCTTAAGTCTGTTTGTGTATGACATAGTTAGTATTTCTCCTTGTATATTTGTTTTAATCGCTTCCTACTACATTCCCCTGCCTTATAGTCTTCCTCTGCATATACATTTGATTCTATTGGGGTTATTTCACAATTTGCAGTCTTGCCACCACTTAAAGTGAAATCTTTATTAACCCTATTGTCATTAAGGCACCTACACACACCGCAACTAACGAAGGTATTATGAATATAATTGCTGTCTCTGTTTTTCGTGTTTTTTCTATTTCTGCCTCATTAAGCCCCAGGTCCCATAATAAAGTATATTTCTTTTCACTGCTTTCTCGGTTCGACTGAACTTTGAAGAATATCATTACAGCATTAAGGAATAAAAGCAGCATATTCATTACAGTAGACACCAGCATGAGAAATTTGCCCGACTGATCAGCTGTTTTTATCTCTATGAATTGAGCCGATACAAACAGTCCATCTAAACCCATGTCATAGTCTTTAGCCACTTCGTGATACAGGGCTTCAGACTGGCTGAGCGTCTCGCAGTTTATTACGCGGATTACAGCACTGTCCACAGAAGCGTTGTTGTTAATGATCCCATCAAACTTATCTTCACTGACTATTATTATGTTCTGTGGAGTGAAACCGTTATTAATCAAACTGGAATAATTTACTTCTTTGACTCTGAGATTATCAGTTCCATTGACAGTAATAAAATCCTTTGAGAACTCATCATGCGGATATCCGTCATGAAGATTATATTGAGTGTATACAGCGCATTCTCGCTCCCCAATATTGCAGTCTGTTCCAAGACTACTGTTTGCATCATTAATAGAGATAATTATATTCCCGTCCAGTATAGTTGAAATTGCAGCATTTATTTCGATACTTGCATTGGCTTTCTCAGCATAGGCAATTAATTCTTTTTCAGAGGGGTATTCGCTGTCTTCATATTCTATATATGCAATATGATAAGGACTGTCATATGCTGCATTTCTCAGCATCAATTTTGAACAGTAAACTGAAAAAGTCTGGAAGAAGACCACAAAACTGATAAGGCAGATGGAAAAGAATACGATTCTTTTATTCATACTAAAGTTCTGTCTAATACTGCCAATAACCAGCAAATTCTTGTAGAACTTGTTAGAATGATGTCTCTTCATCCAGTTCAGCAATACATAAGAATTTGAAATCATCAGATATATGCCTGTCAGCATGACTACATAATAAAGAATCAATTTGTTAGTATTGGTTTGGTCAAAGATAAATATAACACCTATAATGGAATAGCAGAGAGCTGCAAAGCCAACCAAAAGAAGAACTATACTAGAGGACCGTCCTATTCTGACCTTCTTGCTATCTTCAATCATTTCTTTCACTGTGGTTCTCGAAAGCCTAATCATAATAGCCACAACAGTTATCGCATATATAATCAGGAGTGCAAATGAAGGTCGAAGAACACCATTAACACTAATTGAAGGAAAATCAATTTCTATTCCTATTAGTTTTACAAACACCTTGAAAAACAGTGCAAGCAGAACTGTGCCACCGGCAAATCCAAGTATCAGTGAACATCCCGCCAGCAAAATGTTTTCCATCAACACAAAAATCCTTAAATCACACCAGCCTACTCCGGTAGCTTCCATGATGCCATACCTTCGTTCATTTTGGAGATTGAACGAAAAATGAGTATAAGGAATAAAAAACATCGCGAAAGCAAACACCACTACGGTAGGAGTTATTATATTTGACGAGATCATAGAGTTTACATACCTGTCGGACGTAAACATCTCATTGAAATATATCCCTCCGAAAAAAAAGCAGACCATAACAAGGGCTGTATTGCATATAACAAACAGTCTGTACTGTCTGATATTTGATTTCATTATTTTGAGAAATAATTCGTTATTCATATATTTCGCCAAGTTCAAGTTCGGCCAGAATATGCCTATAGAACTCTTTTCGATTCATTCCATTGCGATCAATGCTGCCTGTAATCTTGCCGTCCTTAAAAAGCATAACCTTATCGCAATAACTTGCAGTATACACCTCATGTGTGACCATCAGTATCGTGATTCCGTCCTCCTCATTCAGCTTCCTAAAGCACTCCATTACAGTAGTTGTAGAAGCCGAATCCAGATTTCCGGTCGGTTCATCAGCAAGGATCACTTTAGGTTCATTTATTATAGCTCTGCAAATTGCAGTTCTCTGCTGCTCTCCTCCGGACACTTCATGCGGATAACGATCCAAAATACCTAATATGCCAAGTTTTGATGCCAGTTCACCTGAAATAGCATCAAGCTCTGATGAATCAATATCTTTATTATGTAAAGGCAATAGGATGTTTTCTCTCAATGTCAAGCACTCAATAAGATTGTAATTTTGATATACAATTCCAACATTATTCAGCCTGAAATCTGCCATTTCATTTCTTGATAAAGCAGAGAGCCTCACGTTATCAATCGAAATCTCACCGGAATCGAATGTATCTATACCACCTATTACATTCAGCAACGTGGTCTTTCCGCTCCCAGAAGATCCCATAACAGCATAAAAGCGACCCGCCTCTACATTGAATGTTGTATTGGATAAAACCTGAGCTCCTGTCTTCTTATATTCTTTTGATACATTTATTAGCTCTATCATATGCATTGCTGACTCTACTTTTTTCGTAGGATAGGTCAAAACTTCAATCTTTTTCCAGCCTCTCTATCGATATATTTCTTATACAGAGCGCGAGAATAATACCATGTTGATACTATTAAAATAAGTATTAACAATCCAGCAAGTACCGTAAAACCCATTAGGATAGTTGGTAAGTAATTGTAAAACATAACTCATTTCTCCTTTTATAATGCCAAGTCTATGAAGGCCCTACCCTATTCAAAAGTAGCAATAATGAAGTTTGCAGCTTTTGATTTGCTAATTATTTCTTCTGTGACATCTCCTCCGTAATGCTTATCTTCATCGTAAACAGCTTGGCCGTAAAGAACGTATTCCTCGCCAACTACACATTCGTAGTCATTATTTAAATATGTCGATTCTTCTCCGTCGATATGTTTGCTATCGACACCAACATCACCATTCCATAATCGGGCACCGGTATTCGCGCTATTCGTTACTTTTACGGTGTAATTATCATCGTGGTTCTTCAGTATTCCTATATAGCCTGCTTTATTCTTTAATTCAAGATCCTCAACAGTCATTATTCCAAAGGAATTGTCACTCTCAGCGCCATCAACGTACTGTCTGGACACAATCTTCATTTTCTTCGCTTTTTCCGGTGCAACGTAGGAGTACAGGCAGTAAGCGTAATCATCTGTGAAGTATTCCATTTGCTTTAAATCATCCAAATGTCGGATTCCGGGCTGTGACATATCTATTTCCACAGGGTTTACAGCTACATCTTCTGATTGCTCATGCTGATCCGCGCACCCTGCAAAGAATACCGCCATTAAGCATAGTAATATTGCAACTTTATTAAGATGTTTGTTCATTAGTTCCCCCTCTCGTCAAAATGGTGTTCCGAGAAAAGCTCTATGTTCTCTACCTATACCTTCATTTATTCATCTTTCAATTCTTTAATGCTTGATCGTACAACTCCTACGACAATAATGATTGTTATTACAACCAGCAGAATAATATATCCGCCTAAGAATGAAGGGTAGATATCTACAATCCCGGCGTCATCCCCTTG
>CACYFZ010000032.1 GCA_902773835.1 uncultured Eubacteriales bacterium
GACATTCTCCATCAGAGAGGACGGAAAGATTATTGACCTTAAGGGAGACAAGGTAAGAGAAGCAGTTCAGAGAAGCGGTGTACAGATTGTTAAGAGAGATAAGGAAATACAGAAGTCCGAAGCTCTGGGTGGAGCAAATCTAAAAGACATCGTTTTTACGATTAAGAATGTATCTGCTCATGACGTTGTAGTCAGAAAAGATATTGGAAACACAACGGATAAGGTTGATTGGAAGAAGCTCGCATCAAAGAAGGAGTTCTTTGAAAGCGGAGCAATCAAGCGAGTCAAATCCGGTGAAGACGTTGGTAAGATTATCACTCACTGGAATGAAGAGAAGAAAGCATACACAGCTGAAACTCTTGCTGATGATCTTCCGTACGGAACTCTCTCTATGCCTATGACAATGGCCTTGAAGATATCTTGACTTTCGATGACTACGTATATCGCTCAGACATGCAGGGTACAAAGATTGGAGACGGAGACTCTAAGAGATTCTCATATGTGCCATTCAAGATTACCAGCGTCACAAATGATGAGACACACGTAGTTGTAGCAGACAAGAACGGATTCTTCTCAACAAAAGACAGAAGAACCAAGGACGGTCTTGATGAGGATGAGGATGCAGACAATACCAGAAAGGTAAATCCATTCGACGATCTTCTTGCTGCAAAAGAAATCAAGAAAGCGGATATTGAGAAGAGAGCTACAGAGATTCTGATGGGTGTTTGGTTCGGTACCGGAGAGTTCGGAACTAAAGCAGAGATTAATCCTGACTTCGGAGCACTTCCGTATGACTCATATGTCATCGAGGAAATGCCTTGTGAGCAGAACGAAGGATACACAATGCAGAAGTTCTTCTTCACTGTAGATGAGAAGTCTCAGAATGGTTTTGTAGATCTTGAGACCATCACCAACGATATCCCAGAGATTGGAACTACAGCATCCGTTAACGGAAAGAAGGAGAACATTTCCCCTTCTAAGACCATCAAACTTACTGACAGAATCAAATACAAGGGACTCGGTAAAGGCCAGAAGTATGTAGCAAAGGGAATCCTTATGGACAAGGCTACAGGAAAACCTGTGCTCGATCCTGCAGGCAAAGAGGTAACTGCAGAGAAAGAATTCACATCACTCATCGGAACAGGATGGGTTAATGTGACATTTGAATTCGATGCAACGAATCTCTATGGCAAGGATACTGTAGTATTTGAGAAGGTCTATGATGTAAACGGACACCTTGTTGCTAAGCACGAAGACATCACTGATGAAGATCAGACTGTCACATGGGAGAAGCCATCTATTGGAACAACTCTTACTGATGGTGAAGGAAACAAGACTGTAGTTGCATCTGAGAAGACAGTTCTTGTAGATACCGTTTCTTACAAAGGACTCGATACTACTCAGTGGTATGTTGTAGAAGGAACTCTTATGGTCAAGGAAACTGCTGATCCGCTTGTAGAGAACGGCAGCCCGGTGACAGTTGTCAGTGAGCCATTTAAGCCAAAAGAGGCAATCGGAACTGTGGATGTTACCTTCACAATTGACACAAGAGATCTCATCGGAAAGGAACTTGTAGCATTTGAGACTGCATATAAGCTTGAAGGCTATAAGAAAGGCGATGACATTACGAAGGTCAAGAAGATTAAAATTGCTGAGCATAAAGACATCAACGATGAGGGTCAGACAGTTAAGATCACTGAGCCTGAAACACCTACCAAAGTAGATTCACCTAAGACCGGTGACAATAATATGATCAAACTCTTCGCTGGCCTGATGATTGCTGCTCTTTTAGGCATCATCGCTCTGGCGGCAAAAGAGACCAAGAAAAGAATAAAGCAGAGAAGAGAGGATAGAGAACTCTTCGACAGCTTGAAATAGAGCGATGTCAGCAAGATTTATACGAATATGCCCGACGGATTGTCGCTACAGGGACCGCAGGAGTAACTTCTGCGGTTTTTGTATGCGAGACATTCTCGGAAGAGGAAAGGAGGACGTGCGTATGCAGATGATGGTGGATGAGCATGAAGAGATCTTGGTATGTGTACCCGGTCATTCGGAGCCAAGACCACTTAAAGAAGCTCTTGAAGAAATCGAAGATGGAACTGTATTTCAGATTCCGCTGGAAGGGATGGTGTTGAAAAATGGGCAGAAGACCGAATGATGAAAAGATTGAGGTGGTCAACATTCGCATGGTTAAAGAGCCATCTCTATACAGCACAGAAAAAATCAAATCGCCTGAGGATGTGCTCAGGGTAATTGCAGATGAGCTCAAGACTTACGACAGAGAAGTGTTCGCTGTTTTGAATCTTAAGTCGAACGGGCAGCCTATTAATTTGAACATTTGCAGCATAGGGACGCTTGATACTTCAATGGTAAGTCCGCGAGAAGTTTTTAAGAGCTGCATTCTTTCAAACTCGGCAGCGTTCATAGCGGTACACAATCATCCAAGCGGCAATCTGACACCGAGTCAGGAAGACAGGGATGTGACCAGGAGACTGCTCGGCTGTTCTGAATTGCTCGGAGTCAAGATGCTCGACCACATAATAATCGCCGGAGAAAGCGGAAGGATGTACAGCTTCAAGAGCGAAGGTGAACTTGATCACCTCAGGCCGTCGCGCGAGGTCTGGGAAAGATAAACAACGTATTACTTAATAGCCAAAGGAGGTACTTATGGCAACTAACAACAACACAGAGGTAACTTTTGAAATCATGGAACACATCGGAGTACTGGACACTTACGATAACCGTGAGCAGGCATGGACCAAGGAAGTGAATATAGTTTCATGGAACGGTGGTCCTGCAAAAATCGATATTAGGGACTGGTCGGCTGACCATGAAAGAATGTCCCGTGGTATCACTCTCACAGAGGAGCAGGCAGAGAATCTGACGAAAGCGTTATCTGACAGATATCGCAGTAGAGGAGATCTGTATAAAGCACCACCTATGAGAGACGACATGGCAAGATAGCCCATCGGATGTGCGGCATGCAAATAATGTGTGCCGCACTTATTTATGAAAACGGAGGATATTATGTCTTACTACACAAAAGAACAGATTGATAGGGCAAGGTCCATAGATTTGCTTACATATCTTAAGACCAATGAGCCTACGGAGCTCATACATGTACGAGGCAATGTATATTGCACAAGAGAACACGACAGCTTAAAGATATCCAACGGCAAATGGTACTGGTGGAGCAGAGGATTCGGAGGTACATCTGCACTGGATTATCTGATAAAGGTTAAAAGCATGTGCTTTACTGATGCAATGAAGGCATTGCTTAAAGGAAACTATGATTCTGAAGGAAAAGCAGTTCCTGAAAAAAAGCCGGAGAGTAGGAGACTGCTGCTACCCGAGAAATCGGAGACAAGCGATGAGGTAATTGCATATCTGACCGGAAGAGGTATCGATAAAGACCTCATAAAGGCCTGTATAAGGAGCGGAGTGCTCTTTGAGTCACTACCATATCACAACTGTGTGTTTGTCGGATTGGATAAGGACAGTGTACCGAGATACGCATGCTACAGATCTACGAATCATATGAAGCTCATGGGCGATTGCAGCGGATCTGACAAGAGGTATTCATTCAGACTGAACGCTCAAGGAAAGACGCTACATGTATTTGAAAGCCCGATAGATATGCTGTCGTATTTGACGCTAATGAAAGCTAAAACAAATCGCTGGCTGAATGAACCGATGCTCTCGCTTGGCGGAGTTTATGAGCCAAGTGGGAACAAAGAAAATGTAAAACTACCTGTAGCACTGCAGGATATGCTTGAGAATCATCCGGAGGTGACAAACATAGCACTTCACCTGGATAACGATAGAGCCGGTAAGAGTGCTGCATGGTCTATTGAGTGGCAACTAAAAGAAAAGTATAGCGTCACATATGAGCCATCACCATATGGCAAGGACTATAACGATTACCTGATGAAGGAGAAAGCGAGGAATAACTGTGACAGATAATGAAAGAGATAAGCTCCGCATAATTGTATGCAGAGTCGATGAGAGGGCTGAGGTAATAGAAATCGAAGACAGCCTCAAAGCAATGCAGGAAGTAGTAGGAGGGTTAATACAAGAATACATGCCTTTCGAGGATGAGGTGGCACTCATAGTAAATGAGGAAGGAAAGATGACGGGACTTCCACTCAACAGAGGAATATGTAATGAAAAAGGTCGTTTGCAGGACATAGTAGCAGGCGATTTTTTTATATGCTACGCACCTATAGAAAGTGAGCGCTTCCTGTCGATGCCACCGGATCTTGAAAAGAAGTATAAAGAACTCTTCGATTTGCCTGAGATGTTCATGATGGACTGCGGGGATATTAAATCTATCAAGTATGAACCGGGTGGAAGGAATAATCCTGTAACGATGGTGAGAGCGAGTGGCAAAATGGATACACGTTTTGAGAGGTAGTCTGCGTAAGTTTAGCAAGCATTGCCTTTCAGCGCTCACTGCGCTACGGCACACTTGGTGGCAAGCCCCCAAACCCCCGAAAACGTTAGTTATCCCGTGAGCACTCACTTGAGCACCACTATGAGCGCTCACTTATTTAATGAAACGGAGGATAAGAAATGTGAGAAAAAGAGAATACAGAGTGCCTGTATATCTGAATAAATGGGAGAAGGAAGACCTGCAGAGAAAAGCAGAAGCGGCATGCATGGAGCAGACGAGGTTTATCCGCATGCTTATTGCAGGCTACACTCCAAGACCCGCACCAGATGAGAGGTTCTACGAATTCATGGATCTTATCCGTGAAATGGGAGATAAGCTCGACAACATCTCAGCATATATGAGAGACCCAGGCTTTGCATCCTACGTAGAGCATGAAGCGGAGAAGTGGCATCTATTTCAGAATGCTATTGAGCAGAGATACCTGATGCCGGAAAGGAGTGATGAGTGATGGCTGTTACTAAGATTTGGCCAATAAGGACAAGTCTTTCAAAGCCTATCAATTATGTGATGAATACGGATAAAACAGAGAATCCGCTATTCTCACAGAACATCTTATCTGAAGAATCATATCAGGCACTTGAGGATGTAATAGAATACGCAGCTAATGAGGACAAAACGGAACAGAAATATTACGTTACAACACTTGGCTGCAATAAGAGATTCGCAAGAGATGAGTTTCTGAGAGTTAAGAAGCAGTTTGAAAAAGAAGGCGGCATTGTAGCGTTCCATGCATACCAGAGTTTCAAAGAAGGAGAGGTTAATCCTACGGAGGCTCATAGTATAGGAGTTGAGCTTGCAAAAGAAATCTGGGGTAGAAGGTTTCAAGTGGTTGTAGCTACGCACGTTAACACAAAATGTGTCCATAATCATTTTATAGTAAATTCAGTTTCTTTTGTTGACGGTAGGAGATATCACGGCTGCAGAGAGACTTATGCAGAGCTTAGACACGCTTCAGATAGGATATGCATGGAACATGGACTATCAATTATAGATAAGCCTAAAGGGAGGCAGGTAGATAAGTATCTGTATAAGCTTGAACGTGCCGGTATGCCTACGAGATATAACGTAGCGCGGCAGGCAATAGATGAGTCCATAGCACTTAGTCTGACTCTCGATGAGTTTAAGTCGGAGCTGAGAAAAAGAGGATATAACTATGGCTTTGACCCGCAGCGAAAATACTGGACGATAACGCCACCGGGATGGAAGAAGCCTATAAGAATCCATCAGCTTGGAGAAGATTATACGAGGGAGAGCATTGAACGTCGGATATATGAGAATGATCCTTCAGTCAGGCAGGAGAGATTAAAGCAAAGATATTATAGACCGAATCAATATAATCTGCGGCGCAGAATCGATCATATAATGGGACGATCCGGTCTTGAAAAGCTTTATCTCAGATACTGTTATGAACTCGGATACCTTCCGAAGTACAAACAGAATCCTACAAGGTTGCACATACTACTGAAAGAGGATCTTCTGAAGTGTGATCAGTACTCTGAGCAGGCCAAACTACTTTCGAAATATCACATAGGGGCTGAGACGGAACTTCTTACTTGTATGAGCGAAATAAGTGAAAAAACGAGAATGCTGGAAGATGCAAGAACTGAGCTCATACGCAAAGAGCGCAGAGTTATCCCTGCAGATGAAAAAGAGAGTGTCAATGCTGAAAAGAAGGCGCTGACTGCTGAAATAAGAGGACTCAGACATGAACTGAAGCTTTGCAGGCAGATTGAGGAGCGCTCAGGAACTGTAAGAGCGAATCTTGAAATAATAGATAGTGATAGGCAAAGAGAAAGGAATATGGAGCGATGACGGAAAGAGAAAAGAAGGAAATGGAGTTTTTCTTAGATGATGACGGAGAACTGTCGTATGACAACATGTGTCTTGACTGTGATGCTGACTGCAAGCAGAGCTTTCGCGTCAGCGTTAAGTATTGTCCGTATTACAGGAAGTATAAGAAGGAGAGGAAGGTGAGGTAAATGAATCCAGGTGGAGATGCAGCAGAACAAGTCGTAAGACTGTCACTTGAAGGAGCTGAGGTCGCAGCTCGCATCAGCGGAAACGGAGCGAAGAATATCGCTCTTCTTTTATATGCGGCTTTGAAAGAGGAGCAAAAGACCAAAGGCAAGGCTCGTCTGACTAATATGCTAAAAACAGGCAAGGAACTAAAGGTATACACAATCACGAATAAGGATATACCCAAGTTTTCTCAAGAGGCCAAAAGATATGGAGTCCTCTACTGCGTGCTGAAAGATAGGAGCAACCATGATCCGAACGCTGCAGTGGATGTAATTGCCAGAGCAGAGGATGCAAGCAAGATTCAGAGGATAACCGAAAGATTCAGACTGGCTACTATAGACATGGCAGATATATCTCTTGGGACTATGCCGGAAAAGGATAGGCTATTCGGAAACCCCGGGTCGGCGAGGGCAGAAAAAGACCGTCTGTCCGAGCCAAGCTCAAAGCCAACAGGCCTGTTAAATGGTCTTGATAAATCCGATAAACCTTCTGTAAAGCAAAAGCTTATTGAATGCAAGGAAAAGGCAGTGGTAGAGAATACTGAAAGAATTACATCCAGAGTGTTAGGCCCAATTATAAAAGATAAGTCGAGGTAGCATATGAAAGAGATTAAAAGAGATGAAGTATATGCGTCTATCGCAGGAGTCTTTCCGGTTATCTGGATTGCACTTAGAATAGCACCGCACTGGACCGGAAATCTGTTCTATCTCATCGAAAAGATCGACGAAATATTCGCACCGCCACTTTACAAGCTGGTGTGGACAGATAGAAGTCTGGGCGTAGGGCTATTCTGCATTACAGCATATGCTGTAGGTGTTGGAATACTGTTTACATCGCGTAAGAATTACAGACGAGGTGAAGAGCATGGCTCCGCCAGATGGGGTAATCCATCTTTTATAAACAGAAAGTACAGACAGCATCCTGCAAGCCAGAATAAGATACTGACTCAGAATGTTAGGATAGGCTTTAATGCTCATAAGCACAGGAGGAATCTGAATGTACTCGTAATTGGAGGAAGTGGCGCGGGTAAAACCAGGTTTTATGTAAAACCAAACGTGATGCAGGCAAACTGCTCAATGGTAATACTGGATCCGAAAGGAGAGATCCTCCGGGATACCGGCTGGCTACTTACTAGGAAAGGATATAGCGTAAAAGTTTTAGATCTTATAAATATGGAGAGGAGTCATTGCTACAATCCGTTCGTATATCTCAGAAACGATAACGACATACAAAGACTTGTTACTAATCTATTCAAATCTACGACTCCAAAGGGAACACAGTCATCAGAGCCCTTCTGGGATAATGCAGCACAGATGCTGCTCCTGGCGCTTATCTTTTATCTGAAATATGAAGCACCGGAAGAAGAGCAAAACTTCGCAATGGTAATGGAGATGCTAAGAGCAGGCGATGTGGACGAGGAAGACAGTAAAGCTGTAAGTGCACTGGATATTCTATTTGAGAATTTAAGGGAAGATAATCCTGATCACATAGCACTCAAGTACTATGACGCATATCACTCAGGATCAGCCAGAACGCTTAAGTCAATTCAGATTACACTTGCAGCCAGACTCGATAAGTTCAATCTCGATAGCGTGGCAGGACTCACCATAACAGATGAACTTGACCTGTGGAAGCTTGGGGAAGAGAAGACAGCGTTATTTGCCATAATCCCGGATAATGACACGAGCTTCAACTTCCTGGTTTCGATTCTTTATACCCAATTATTTCAGCAGCTGTTTGAAGTGGCAGATAAGAAGTATAAACGACCACTTCCTGTACATGTGCAGTTTCTCATGGATGAATTTGCAAACGTCTCATTACCGGATGACTTTGATAAGATTCTTTCGGTAATGAGATCCAGAGGTGTTTCTGTCAGCATTATCCTGCAGAACCTGGCACAGCTAAAGGCTCTATTTGAGAAACAGTGGGAAAGCATAGTAGGTAATACCGATGAGTTCGTATACCTTGGCGGTAACGAGCAATCGACACACAAATATGTCAGCGAACTGCTCGGTAAAGCGACTATAGATACAAACACTTTCGGTAGGAGTTTCGGACGCAACGGAAACTATTCCAAAAATGAACAACAAACTGCTCGAGAGCTCATGACACCTGATGAAGTGCGAATGCTTGATAACAAGTACGCACTTCTTTTTATTCGAGCAGAACGTCCAATAAAGGATCTTAAGTTCGATATTCTGCAGCATCCCGCTGTGAATCTGACAACGGATGGAGATGCACCACCGTACATTCACGGAGAACCATATGACGCTATGCAGACCATAGAGCTTATAAGCGGAGTAGATTTGCCGAACGAAATTGAAACAGATGAGGCCATAGAGACAAATTACATACTGCTTTCAGAAGAGGATATTGCATACGAGCTTAGTGGAATCGGGACAGGCACAAGGATACTATCTCCCGATGCTGATGCAGAACTAATTCAAGATATTTTACATGACTCAACAGAAACGGAGGACAACGACAATGAAGAAGAAACACATGAAGAAGAATTCGAAATCTATATATAAGAGCAGAGCGATAGTAACAGCTAAAACTGCTATGCTGATATATTCTGCGATAGTTATCGCATTTGTAGTAGGAGCCTGTCACGTACTGGCAGCAGGAGACCCGATAGCGACGGTAAACAATCTGAGCAATTTCATATTCAGCCTAATAAGAGCCATAGGACTCATTCTGCTTGGACTTGGAATTATGCAAGTAGGCTTATCTCTAAAATCCCACGATCCGAGTCAACGCGCCAATGGATTCCTTACTCTCGCCGGCGGAATTATCATCACATTTACAAAAGAGATCCTGAACATGATAGTAGGCTAATTTCTTAGCTATCTGGGAAGGAGGGAAAGATTATGTCAGATAATTGGGTGGTGCAGAATCTGCAGAATGCACTGGATACGTGGAACAGCAAGATGGCTGAGGTGTGGAGCTTGCTGACAATGAGCCCGCAAAGTTTCAGAGGCGGAGGGATATGGTCGGTAATAGTAAATATCAACGGAGCAGTTAAAGGTATAGGCCTGGCACTGCTCGTTTTATTTTTCCTCATGGGTGTAGTTAAGACGAGTGGATCGCTGTCGGAAGTCAAAAGACCGGAACATGCTTTGAAGTTGTTTATCAGATTTGCTGTTGCTAAGGGGGTAGTAACATACGGTCTCGACTTGATGCTGGCTATATTCAATATAGTTCAGGGAACCCTCTCTACTATGATGCGAGCATCTGGAGTAGGGAGCGCAACTAAGACTACGCTGCCAACTTCGATAGTTGATGCAGTAGAGGACTGCGGCTTCTTTGAGAGCATACCCTTATGGGCTGTCAGCCTTATAGGCAGCTTGTTCATAACAGTATTATCGTTCATTATCATCCTGACCGTGTACGGCAGATTTTTTAAACTGTATATGTACACAGCAATAGCACCTTTGCCACTGTCTACCTTTGGAGGAGCTCCTACTCAGAGTATAGGAATCAGTTTCCTTAAAGGGTATGCTGCAGTTTGTCTGGAAGGAGTAATCATTCTAATAGCCTGCATCATATTCAGTAAGTATGCGGCAAGCCCACCTGTAGCAGATAAGGATGTTTCTGCGGCAGTAATGGTATGGAAGTATTTCGGAGAACTATGTTTTAACATGCTAGTGCTCGTAGGTGCGGTTAGGATGAGTGATCGCATAGTTCGTGAGATGATGAGCTTGTAGGGAGGAATAAAGATATGAAGAAAAATCAAATCGAGGTGAGGATCAATCGGGAAATAAGAGATTATACGGAGTCAATGTTTTTCGGGCTGTCACTTAGGCAATTCATATTTTCAGTGCTCGCATGCGGAGTAGCAGCAGGCATCTATGTTGGACTCAAGCCGATTCTTGGAACAGAGACTACCAGCTGGCTTTGCATCGTAGCTGCATTTCCGTTTGCCCTTATAGGCTTTGTCAAATACAACGGACTGACCGCGGAGCGTTTTTTACTGGTGTGGTTTAAATCAGTCTTTTTAACGCCGAAAGTGCTGACGTTTGGGAATACGAATTATTACTACAAGTCGATGATGGAACAGAAAAAGAAGGGAGACAAGAGTAAATGATTAAGACGTTATCGAATGTCCTTAAACAGGACAAGGAAAAGTTCGCTGTGCCGCGCAAAGTGCAGGATTTGATCCCGATTCGGACTATATGGCCGGACGGGGTCTTTTTAAATACTAAGAACAAGTTCAGCAAATCGTATATGTATACGGATATAAATTATGCTGTAGCGGCTTATTCGGATAAGGAGACTATGTTCTACGGATTCGGAGATATTATAAATTCACTCGATCCCGGATGTACTGCAAAATTCACCATCAATAAGTGTGCAATCAATATGCTGGACTTTCAGTCGCAGACACTTATGAGCATGGATAATGATGACTTCGACGGTTTCAGAAATGAGTACAACGAAATCCTAAGCGATGTAGCAAGAGACAGCAATAAAATAAAAAAAGAGATGTACGTGACGATTTCAGTCAACAGGAAGAATGTCGAAGATTCAAGGCTTTACTTTGCAAGAGTTGGGTCAGACCTTACAGCGCACTTTGCGAGGATCAGCTCAAACTGCACCGAGCTTAGCGCAAATGACAGGCTGCGCATTATTCATAACTTCTTCAGAGTAGGAGAAGAGACATCGTACTACTTCGATATAAAGGACCATATGAGGCGTGGCGCAGACTTTAAAGACTATATTTGCCCGGATAGTTTTGAATACCATTCTGACTATTTCAAAATTGGTAACCGCTACGGCAGAGTTTTGTTTCTCAGAGACTTCGCGGCATATATCCAGGATGAGATGTTGGCTGAGATGACGGATCTTAATCGTAACCTTATGCTCTCGATAGATGTGGTTCCTATTCCTACGGATGAGGCTGTCAAAGAGGTTGAGCAGAGACTCCTTGGAGTAGAAACCAACATTACGAATTGGCAGCGCAAGCAGAATATGAACAATAACTTCTCGGCAATAATTCCATACGATATGGAGCAGCAGAGAAAAGAGACGAGAGAAGTACTTGATGATGTAGTTTCAAAAGACCAGAGACTACTGTTTGCCGTAATGACTATGGTGCATACAGCTGATACTAAAGAGCAACTGGATAGTGACACAGAGGAGATACTGACAATAGTCAGAAAAAGGCTATGCCAAATGTCAGTGCTACGCTATCAGCAGATTGAGGGACTCAAGACCGCTCTTCCGTTCGGTGTGAGAAAGATAGATGCATTTCGCACTATGACTACGGAGTCACTTGCTGTATTTATGCCGTTTAGAGTTCAGGAGGTCTATGACAGTCATGGCATCTATTATGGTCAGAATGTAATCTCAAAGAACATGATGATAGCCGATAGGCGTAAGCTCTTAAACGGAAACTCATTCATTCTCGGAGTGTCCGGTTCCGGTAAATCATTTACAGCGAAGAACGAGATAGTAAATCTCAGGCTTGCGACTGATGCGGATATAATTGTCGTGGATCCGGAGCGCGAGTATGCACCGCTTATAAAGGCTCTTGGTGGCTCTGTTATAGAGATATCTGCAACATCACCTAATCATATTAACGCAATGGATATGTCACGAGATTATGGTGAGACAGACCCTATCATTGAGAAGTCTCAATTCCTGCAGTCACTTTGCGAGCAGATAATTGCAGGACACAAATTCTCAAAGGGGCAACAGTCCATAATCGATCGCTGTACAGAAAATGTCTACAGATACTATAAGCAAGGCAACTATATGGGAACTCCGCCGACTCTGCAGGACTTCAGAGATGAGTTATTAAAGCAACCAGAACCTGAGGCACATTCATTGGCGCTTGAACTTGAGCTATTTACAAGAGGCTCTCTTAATACATTTGCCAAGCAGACCAATGTGGATACGTCAAACCGACTGATATGCTATGACATATTGGAACTTGGAGAGCAACTGAGATCTATCGGAATGTTGGTAATCCTAGACTCCATACTCAACCGTATTACTGCCAACAGACAGAAAGGAAAGCAGACTTTTGTCTTTATCGATGAGGTCTACCTGCTCTTTATGCACGAATACTCTGCACAGTTCTTATTTAAACTGTGGAAGAGGGTGCGTAAGTATGGAGCATTCTGTACAGGTATTACTCAGAATGTAACAGACTTGCTTCAGTCTCATACTGCAAGGACGATGCTGGCCAATTCGGAATTCATCATAATGCTGAATCAAGCAGCGACTGACAGAATAGAACTGGCTAAGCTACTGAACATATCTGAAGAGCAGCTATCTTTTATAACTGATGTAGAGGCAGGATGCGGTCTAATAAAGGTTGGGTCGAGTCTGGTGCCGTTTGAGAATAAGTTTCCTAAGGAGACAAAACTGTATAAACTCATGTCCACCAAACCAAATGAGAGTTTTGAGGAAGAGGAAGTAATGAAGAAGATAAAGGCAGTAGCTGCAGGAAGAGAGGACTTTGAATCTTTGGTAAGCAAATACCTTGGAGGTGAGAACCAGAATGTCTGATAGAATATCTCATATGGCTATGCATCGAATGAAGGATGTGGCCATTAAAACAAAAGAAAATGTGATAAATGAGAGGAGGAGCGATGATCGTTCCTCCTCTCGTTTTTCTAATGCAGCGATTGATAAGACTGAATATGTTGTAGAAGAAGGAGTCCTGATAGGAAAAGAAGCTGTGCAGACAGCATACAGGAAGTACGGAGAGAAGAAGATCAGGCGTGGCGAACAAAACGCCAAATATGCTGAGCAGGAAATACGTGAGAATGAGACGCAGAGGCGTGTAGGTAGCCGCATACGAGAGGCTAACATAGAGGTTCATAGGAGTAACAGAGTTCGAAAAGCGGCGAATTACGGCGCATCGCAAAATGTGCCAAAAACTGCCACTGCTCAGAATGCGTCTTATTTGAAGATGCAGCGCAATTACGTAGTTAAGAAGTACCAGAAGGAGAAGGCGGCTTACACCACAAAGAAAGCTGTCACGAAAAATGGCGCTTTTAGGCGAATTGGATCCGAAGGAACCAAGACTGCTGTAAAAGGAGTTGTAGCAGCAGGAAAATCGCTATTTACAACGCTTGCCGCGGCAGGATCATCTGTAATTCTTGTAATAGTGATATGTATATTCTTATCTGCATCGGTATATCTCTTTGGCCAGGACACAACTGATGAATACTCTGCAGAAGCTCTTGGTGTAGGAGATACTCTTATAATTAGAGTGGCAAGTGCTCAGCTAGGTAATGTGGGAGGACTCAAGTTCTGCAAGTGGTACGGCTTTAACGGAAGAGTTGAATGGTGTGCATGCTTTGTCAGCTGGTGCGCTAATCAGTGTGGTTATATAGATAAGGGAATCATCCCTAAGTTTGCTTTGGTGGGAGATGGTGTTGATTGGTTCAAAGCAAGAGGAAGGCTAAGAAACAATAAATACATCCCGCATCCGGGAGACATAATCTTCTTTGACTGGGAGGCAGATGGCACACGAGATCACGTTGGATTTGTTGAACGCTGCGATGGAAAGATGGTCTACACCATAGAGGGCAATTCCGGAGATGCTTGCAGGAGACTAGCGTATAGGGTAGGTCATCCGGAGATACATTCATACGGCGTGCCGGCGTATCCTCTGCCGCAAAGTAGTTCAAGGCATACTGAGATCAATACTGAAAACAAGAAAGAGAAAAGGAAGACTGCAAGATAGTCCACAAACTAGTTGGGTTTTGCAAAAGATGCCTAGTAAGAGCGTTAGTAGGAGCGGCATAGTAGTGTCAATAACGAGGTGTGACAAACGATGATAGTGTCCGATAAACGTTACTCATTATTTGATATAGTTTAGTTCACTAGTTCACTAGTTCACTAGTTCACTTATATCTGAAACTAAAGTCTTTCTTAGTGTTGGAATTATAAAGCGTTAGCGTATGCTAATAAAGACAACATCAGTAATGAATGTTATAATAATTAACAATGTGAAAGGATACATATTGATGAAGACTTTATCGCTCCGGCCAACAAAAGCAGTTTTGCGGGACACTTTTGAAAAT
>CACYFZ010000033.1 GCA_902773835.1 uncultured Eubacteriales bacterium
ATCTGCTTCTCTATTTGAAGAGCAATGCAAGGTTAATGAGCTTGAGCATATTCTAAGGAAGTTTCAAAAGCTTTGGGACAAGGTTCCTGAAGATGTGAAAAATAATCTTCTAAGGGATAGCAAACAAAGAGAGCGAGGTGCAAGATGACAGGTTATATGATCAAGCGCTCGCTCTTTTTCATGCTCTATGATTATTTCGTTTATGAAAATGAGATAAATCATGATGAGATCAGAGAAGCACTGGTTGAAAAGATGCAGGCGCTTCAGAGAAGCAGGCTATACACAATGAGCAAAACTGCATCTACAGAGGCAGAGCGAGAGGCAGCTTTTCAGGAATATCTTGAGCTGACCGAGAAGGTTCGGATTAATGAACTTAATAATTTATCCGTATGACGGGGCCGTAAATCACGGCCCTGTTTTCTTATTACGAAGAAAGGAGGTGCCGGAGTATGGCAACCGCTATTACCACTGAGCTGAACAATGCCGCTTCGGCATCGTTCTCTGACAAAGATATCTTGTCGTATCTTTCCGATAATGGTACCATCGACTTGAACGGCGTGGTAGAAGATATGGCAAGATCCAGAAAGGAGCAACTACTTAACCAACATATATATAAAATTACTCAGAGAAGTGACGGCCGTTGGCAAACTTATGTGCCGGACGAATCCTGTCGTAATCACAGGCGTCTGATTGTAAAATCTTCTGAGGAAAAGCTGAAAGATGCTATATGTGACTATTATTCAGGTGTCACAGACTTTAACAGTACTGACAGAAGATTGATATCCATGAGAGGGCTCTACCCTGCCTGGATAGAATTCAAGGCGCTTCATGTTGCAAGCAGCACGATACACCGAGTAAAAAAAGACTGGAAGAAATATTATGAGAACTCTGAAATAGCTCGCAGACCAATTGCATCTCTTACAAAACTTGAAATTGATGCCTGGGTTCATAAGATGATTCGAGAACACAGTATGACTAAGCATAAGTATGGGAATTTCTCACTTATCATAAGGCAGATTCTTGACTTCGCTGTAGATAGTGAAATCATCGAAAGCAATCCATTCCTCAAAGTAAAGGTCGATAAAAAAAGGGTCTTGGTTCCTGAGAGAAAAAAACCGGACAACACTCAGGTCTTTACCAAAGAAGAAGAGACCCGACTAATCAAACATGCATGGACTGCCTATGAGAATAAAGAGAACTTTGTTCAGGAATTTGTTCCTCTCGCACTGGTATTTATGTTTTATACCGGCCTGAGAGTCGGTGAAGCAGCTGCGATTAGATATGAAGACGTTGACGGAGATCTTCTGCATATCAGAAGAATGGTCACTTATCCGAGTGGAGAAGTCATTGATCATACCAAAGGCACATTCGGAGACAGAGATATACCTCTTATCCCCGCCGCCAAGGAAATAATCAATGCAACTATATCCAGGCGTAATGAAAAAGACATGCCTATTGACGGATATGTTTTCTGCCCGCAAGATATTCCTTTAAACACTTACACATCTATACAGAAGACTTTTACTAAATACTGCCGTGAACTCGGTATACTTGAGCGCAGTGCCCATAAAGCACGTAAGACAGTAGTATCATCCATGCTCGACAGCGGTATAAATCTCAATACCGTAAGGCAAATAATAGGTCACATGGATGAGAAAACAACGCTCAATAACTACTGCTATGACAGAAGTGATAGTAAAGAGAAATACGAGCAAATGACACGAGCGCTCTCCTAAATAGAGAGTGTTGCAAAAAGTGTAGTCAACTGTAGTCAAAATCAACTTTTCTCCAAAGTGAAAACCCGTTGGAATTCCAACGGGTTGGTGGCGGAGAGAGGGGGATTTGAACCCCCGCACGGGTACTACCCGCCTGCTGGTATTCGAAGCCAGTCCCTTCAGCCTCTTGGGTACCTCTCCATATTCAAGAAAAAGAGCTTTCTTTATTGGTGATATTCTCACATTGCTACTTGTTTACCCGTGATATAATTTATATACCAAAATGAGATAAATGCTTAACTGTTGGGAGGGATATACATGGAAAAAAGAATGGTAAAATGCCTCGTCTGCGGGGCGGTGTTTGAAGAAGGTGCAGATGTCTGCCCTGTTTGCGGCGTCGGCCCTGAAAACTTTGAGCCGGTAGAGGCATCGGATAGCACTTTTTCTAAAGATACTGATGAAAAATTTGTAATACTGGGCGGTGGTCCTGCAGGACGAGCAGCGGCTCAGGCTGTACGTGAGAGAAATACAGAGGCTGTTATCACTATTATCACTATGGAAGATGAAATACCGTATAACAGGCCTATGCTTACAAAAGCTTTGCTCAAAGATCATTCCGGTGATGCCCTTGCTATAGAAGCAGCCGATTGGTATGAGAAAAATCGCATATACATGATGAAAGGTACTCGCGCCCTTTCCATCGATACGGCAGGCAAGCAAGTAGCTCTTGAACTTTCTGACGGCAGTCACGGTGCAACGCAGTATGACAAGCTCATCTACACACTCGGAGCTTTCTGCTTCGTAGCACCTATTAAAGGTTCTGAGCTTGAACATGTAGTGACAGTAAGAAATATTGCAGATACAGTACGCATCAGAGATATTGTAAAAGACAGAGATGTTAAGAATGTCGTATGTATCGGCGGCGGAGTTATGGGACTTGAAGGCGCATCCACAATGAATGATGAAGGATTCAATGTGACCGTGCTGGAAACATCTTCGGGGCTTCTGCATCGCCAGCTTGATGATAAAGCTTCTTCGATGCTGAAGGATATCGCAGAATCAAAAGGCGTAAAAATAATTACCAATGCAAAGATAAGCGAGATAACAGGAGATGCAGTAGTTTTGGAAGACGGTACATCATGCCCTGCCGAGCTCGTACTTATGTCTACCGGTATGAGACCTTATACTCAGCTGGCAGAAGAAGCCGGAATCGCTGTGGACAGGTGGGTCGTAGCAAATGAAAGGATGGAGACGAGCGCGGGCAGCGTTTACGCTGCAGGCGACTGCGCCGTCGTAAACGGGCAACCTCAGGCATTCTGGGCACAGGCCGAAGAGACAGGACGCATCGCAGGCGCCAATGCCGCCGGCGACGATGTAGTCTACGAGCCGATCGGCAGCGCGCTCGTAATGCATGCTTTCGGAACCGCTGTCTTCTCACTCGGCACCAACGGAAAAGGCCCTGACGGAAATCCTGATCCGAAATACCGCTGCGAGTCTGAAGCTGATGAGAAAGCCGGTACATATTCAGCACGTTATTATGACGGATCAAATCTGGTGGGTGCCATCCTTGTAGGAGACATCTCAGCCATGCCGGAGCTAACCAAACAAATAGACTTCTAAACTAAAAGAGACCTCGTCTGAGCGAGGTCTCTTTTCATCTGCTATTCTATCATGCGCTACTTAAAGACTCTGCGCATATGAGTGCGCGAGAGATAGTGTAATGCGTAAAGAAAAAGAACCACATAATAAGTGGTTCTTAATGCAATCGAATTAAAACATGGGCTGCTATCTTCTGCTGGCGGCTCTGGTAAGAAGGAGTTCCAGTACGATTATGAATAGTGCCCAGACAGCGAGGATGATGGTTTCTTTGTCGGATATGTAAAATCTTGATAAGAACCATCCCTTCTTTATGTCTTCTGCTGCCAGAAGGGTCCCTTTTTCTAATTCTTTTTCATTTACTATTACAGTATATGTACCTGCCTTCTGCCCTTTCTTCAGAGGTGCCTCGAGCTCGTCAACATCGAGTGCCACCTTGATGTCGGATTTCTTCTCGCTCTTTGGATATGCGTAAACGGTTTTATCGAAGACAAGTTTTGTTTCGGTTTCGGCGCCGCCCTTAACATCAGCGCTGCAGACTGCGTCACCTTTTTCGGCTACTGCAAAACCAGGGGTTACTTTGTGGCTGAAGTCCTGCAGTTTTTCAATATCTGAGCTTCTTTTTTTCATAGTATCTCGAAGCAGTACGATTACCTCGTTGAGATTATCCTCGCTGAAGCCGAGTACTATTGAGCAATCATCGTCGTCCCAGCTGCCCGTCTTACCCCAAAGAATATTGCGATTGTCTTCGACAGCCCACCAGAAGAAATTCACATAGTCTCTTCTTTCACTATACTTTGTCTCCGCAAGCTTGTACTCCCTTATGTCAGAGAGTTCTCTCATAGCCTCGTTTTCAAAGCACCTGGCAGTGATGATAGCCATGTCATGAGCAGTGGTGTAATGATTTTTATTCTTCCACCCGTTGGAGTTTACAAAATGAGTATTCTCGCATCCCCACTCTTTTACCTGCTCGTTCATCAACTCCGCGAACTTCTTCTCGCTGCCTGCGGCATTCACTGCAAGGAAATATGCAGCATCATTTGCTGATGAAAGCAAGGTGGCCTTGAGCAGCTCTTCTACTGTGAACTGCTCACCCTTTATTGCCATCATATGAGAGCCGTCTGTATAGTCCAGATACTTGTCTTTGGTTATTTTTACTTTCTTATTTAAATCCCCATTTTCCAGAATAAGATAGCAGGTCAGAATTTTAGTTATACTGTACGGATCGATTCTTTTATCTCCGTTCTTCTCATACACCGAACGGTCAAGGTCTAACGAGTAAAGGCAAGCTCCCTCCGCCTTGAGTTCAGGTGCCTCGGCCTCAGGGTCACCGTATGGTTTTATAACACTTTTATCAAAGGAGGATGTCGTGCGTCCGGTCAGGAAAAGCAGGGGCACAATAAGAAGCAGCGCCCCGAGGAGCGCCCTTCTCAAAATATCTCTCTTCATTCGTCTTTTGTTTATTCTATTTCCCATACTTTTATTGCTTTAGGCTGGACTTCCACATTTAAAATCCCTGTCTCAAGCACCTCTCCGTCTGTTACGAATCTCATAGTTTTATCCAGCAGCGGTTCAATAGTTATCCGCTTTGCACGTTTGTATGTAATAAACTCCTCAACATTCTCTGTTTCAAAAATTCTTCCGGCTCTGAATCTTGGGAAGAGCCTTACGAATTTGCTTCTGGAAATATCTTTAATGGCCAAGAGTTCAATGTATCCGTCATCAAGAAGCGCATGAGGGCAGCTTCTGATTCCACCGCCGCAGTAACCGCCGTTTCCCATGGTTGAAAGGAGAAGCTCTCCTTCATAGAAAGGCTCTCCGTCAGCAGTTATTCTCAGGCTTTGTCCTTCTTTCTTTACCAGTGTGCTGAACACCGCCATTATATATGCAAATGATCCTGACAAGAACGGCTTCTCTTTCAATTCGCTTGCCCTGACTGCAGTATTACCGTCAAAACCGATATTTATATTGTTAACGCTGATGCGGCTTTGGATCTCACCGTCTGCCTCCCAGCTCAGCTTCATAACATCAATTTCTTTTTCCGAGCCTCGGAGCAGTCTTTTTACGTCTAAATAGTCTTTGTACTTTCCTCTTTCTCTGGTAAGTTCCCTCAGCAAATCGTTTCCGCTCCCGACAGGAACAATTCCCAGCACGGCATTGTCATATCCGTAAATTCCGTTTGCAACTTCGTTGGCCGTTCCGTCTCCACCGCAGGCGAAAATGACGATGTCGTCCCCTGCTTTCAGGGCCTCTTCGGCAAGTGCATCTGCCATCCCGGTCGCATCCTTAGGGCCTAAAGACATGTAAAGTCCTATATCCTTGTCGCTGTGATCAAGAATAAGTTCACGTATCTCACGTGCAATTCCGTTATCATGTCCGCCCTGTCCTGCGATAGGGTTAATTATGAAAGCGTATCTCATCATTACTTCTCACTGTCATAAATCATCTTAGGCCTTGACCCCAGATAATCTAAAGAAACAAGCATGTACTCCACGCCCCTTACAATACCCTTTATGCCACGCTCAAATGCCGGCATTCCGTGGAGGTGCCCATAGATACACTTCCACACTCCGTATTCTTCCAGTATCTTTGTGAATTCTGTCTCTCTTCCGTCCGCGGCGCTCGGAGGATAGTGAAGACATGCAATAATCTTCGCATCCGGCCTTGCGGCACGCGCAGCATCCAGCCCCATTTTCATCCTCATCAATTCTCTGGCATATATTTTTTCATCATGATCCGTATACTCATCAGAGCCCGGATATGGCCAGCCTCTGGATGCAGCTACAACAATCCCGCATTCATCAATCGGGTAGCACTCATTCTGAAGGAATATGATGTCCTCATAGAGAGTGTTTATATACTTGATTCTGGACCACCATAAATCGTGATTTCCCTTGGAGATGATTTTAAACCCCGGAAGGCTATGAATCCATTCAAAGTCTTCCACTGCCTCGTCGAGCTTCAAAGCCCAGGAAATATCGCCCGGAATCAGAACAATATCCTCATCCGAAACCAGCTCCCTCCATGCGTCTTCCACACTCTTTGGGTGCCCTTCCCATCCGGGTCCGAACTTATCCATCGGCTTATTAATGTTTTCATTAAATCCGAGATGTAAATCTCCAATTGCGAATATCTTCATCTATTACTCGTCCATTACTCGTCCAAGGCAATCTTTCTGATAACATATCCCGCAAGTTCAAGTCCCGCACTTCCCGGAACGTAACTCAGAGTCCCCAGAACGCCGTCTCTCGGTACGGGCTTTTCATCTGAGTATACAACAGGTAGATGTTCAATACCTAAAGCTCTGAGCCTCTTTCTCATGACCTTAGCCAAGGGGCAAACCGAAGTCTCAGATATATCCGCAGTTTGAAAATGCGTCCGGAACTTCCCGGCGGCACCCATCGAAGCTATGATATTTACACCGTCTTCGATAGCGTTCTTAATTAATTCAGTCTTTCCATCAACATCATCTATAGCGTCAATAACCCAGTTATAGTCAAGAAGATTCAAATTTTCCTTTTTCTTATAAAACCTCGGAATTGCAATGACTTCAGCATCGGGATTGATGTCTTTTATCCTCTCCGCCATTACCTCCGCCTTGTTCATTCCGAGTGTGGAATGAAGTGCCACCAGCTGTCTGTTAAGATTGCTTTCGGCAACTGTGTCTCCGTCCATCAAGGTAATGTGCCCGATTCCTGCTCTTGCCACAGCCTCGGCAGCATAAGAGCCTACTCCGCCGTTTCCGATCACTATGACGGAGGCGCTTCTGAGTCTTTTCATTCCCTCATCGCCTATCAGTTTTATTGTCCTGGAGTCTTTTTCACTCATAATCAGATTTTCTCAGTGCTTCCAGCACCCTTATTATAACCCTGTTCTCAAATCCGCGCGCCTCCAATTTTCTGGCAATCTTGGCGCCCAGCTTATCGTCATATTCCTTATCTTCCGCCTCCCGGCATGCCACATACAGAGCATCCTCGAATTCGTCGACTTTCTGTTCATGCATAAAGTCTTCCCTTGAATTTCTGACAGTCTCTTCGTCCACACCCTTCTGCAGTAATTCGCGAGCAGCCCTTTGGCTCCCCCTTCTCTTTTCTCTGTTATATTCGTAATACCTGAGCGCATACTCGTAATCGTTTAGATAACCCAGTGCCTCAAGTTCCCTGATTGTGTCCTCTGTCTCTGCAGCATCATATTCGTGATCTCTAAGACGGTTTCTTACCTCCTGAGAAGTCCTCATTCTGGAGGCAAGATATGCGCTTGCCGTTTCCATTGCAGTCTTCTTATGCTCTGACATACATCTCCTTGTATATGAGTTTTTCGTCAATTTCTTTGCTTGCATCCAGACAAATTGCGGCATGAAGTCCGTTTGCATCCGGCATTTCAATATTATCCACGTAATACCGTTTGCCCTCGTATTCCGCACTTTGGTGAAGCGCCATAGGCGGAAATCCGTCATACACTACCGAAGAACCGATAGCCTTTACAAAAGCCTCTCTCTTGGCCCATATCCTGAAAAACTCAGACCTGGCTTTGGCTTCTGATTCGCCGCCGTTCGAATACTCGCCTCCGACTATGGCCGCATCCTCTTCATGGAAAAAGCGCCTGGCAATTAACACGTAGTCACAGCTTCTTTCATACTGAATATCCAGGCCGCACTCCCTCTCATCAATGAGAACCGCCCATGTGCCCCCGCTATGAGATATCGAGAACTTCTCAAAGCCCTCTATGTAAGGTTTGCCGTCAAAATCCTTTGATCTGTCCCTCTTCAAAGAAGCTACAAACTCAGAAGCCTTCTTCATATCGCCGAGATAATCTCCGATTGCGACTTCCAAGAGTTCATGGCTTTCACAATTCAGTTCATTATATTTATGCGTGTAATAAATCGTCACTTGCTTAATTCCTCAACGGCCTTGTCCAAAGCCTCTTCTGCCGGCACCTCTATATCCGGTGTGATGCCTTCTCCGTTTACAGTCTTTCCGCTCGGTCTGAAATATTCCGTAATGGTCATCTTTACGGCAGAACCGTCACCGAACTTTCTGGTAAGTTGTGTGACTCCCTTCCCGTATGTTTTCTCTCCGATAATCAGTCCGCCCTTATTATCCTGAATGGCGCCTGAAAGAATCTCGGATGCACTGGCGGTATTAGTACTTGTCAGTACCACGAATTCGAGGTCAGCAGAGCTCTCCTTAGAATTGTAAACCTTCTCCTCACCATTCTTGGTCTTCTCGCTCATTATAGTGCAGGCAGGCAACAGATAGTCGGCAATCTCAATGCTCTCATCCGTAAGACCGCCGCCGTTGTTTCTGAGATCGATAATAAACTTTTCACAGCCCTGATTCTTAAGATCTCTGACAGCAAGTTTAAAATCCTTGGCCGTGCCGTTAATGAAAGATGTTATTTCTATATATCCTATCTTAGGATTCTCCTCCAGAGGCTCATAGGTGACGGTGTCATGATCAATCTTGGCCCTGTTCATCGTAAAGTCTAGTTCTTCTCCGCCTCTGTCTACAGTCACGGTAACTGAGGTTCCGTTTTCACCCGTAATCATATTGACAGCTTCAGTGCTGTCCTTAGGATTAACTCCGTCAACGGAAACAATTACATCTTCAGGTTCCATGCCGGCTTCTGCAGCAGGTCCGTCATCCATAATGGTTTTAATTACAATCTTTCCGTCCTCATCCGTTACGGCAATTCCTATGCCCACGTAGTCTCCTGCGTAGGTTCTCTCGAATTCCTTATACTCTTCCGCCGTAAAGTACTGCGCATAAGGGTCGCCGATAGACGCTACAAGTTCTTTCAGCTTTTCATCGTCTATTTCTCCCGGCTGAGTAGTGGCAATCGGATCCTCTCCTATCATACGAAGGATTTCATTGTACTTTCCGTAATTGTCTTCGAGTTCTTTGTAATATTCGTACGTGCTGTTAGGGACGAATTTGCCGAAGGTCTGAAACTTGTAAATGATTGCAATCAGAGCCAGGCAGCATAAAAAGCCCAGAGCGAAAAATATGCGCCTTTTGGTTTTCGTAGTGAAAGCCTTGTCGTTTTTCTCATTATTCACTACATGCTCAGTTCTGTCGACTGTTTCATTTTTATTCGGTTCTGTTATATTAAGATTTTTATCTTGCATTTCTGTTGTATTTTTCTTCCGTGTTTATTTCACGCTTTTCTCAGGCATGATATGTCTGGCTATAAATTGAACTTTTTCTTCATCTCGCCAATTGTTTATATCCACGCTACCGAGTATATCCACACGTCCTGCGCACACTGCGTCATATGCCTCAGAAGCTCCGCTGAAGATGATCGCATCAGCCTTACTTCCGTCCTCGGAATTGATGGAAAACCTGGCCATTTTATTATCATTTTTCAGATATTTCCAATTGCTTACCTCAGCCGATTCTATAAGAAACGTCGGCACTTCGTTACCTTTTCCGCAAGGCTCCAGCAGATTCAGTGCTCGGGCAAGCCCAAGACTCACATCAGAAGCCTTTATCTCGGCATCATAATCGTATCGCACATCCAGAAGCTTCTCATCTTCTTTAAGCATGTTTGCCAAATCATTGTTAAGACCATTCTTCAGAGCCTCTACCTTTGATGCCGATACGGTAAATCCGCATGCCGCACTGTGTCCGCCGAAACTTTTAAAAAAGTCTCTGTACTTATCCAGCATCTTAAAGAGGTCTACGCCCCCTATTGATCTTCCGGTTCCCTTGTATGTATCCTCCCCCTTAGAGATAACTACAACAGGGCGGTTCACCTTCTCTCTGAGCTTTCCGGCAACTATTCCCAAAACACCTTCATGAGAATCATTTATTTCCAGCATCAGGAAGTCGCCGTTTTCCATCTCATCATCCAGCATTGCAGCTCCCTTTTCGAAAGCCTCATCCTGCATGCGCCTTCTTTCCTTATTGGCATCCAGAAGCGCCTCGCAGCACTCCCTTATCTCTTTATCGTCTTCCGAGATAAGAAGCCTGACGCCTATGGTCGCATCGCCCATCCTGCCGGATGCATTTATCTTAGGCGCAATTCCGTATGAAATGTCTGACGCCTTGATATTTCTGTAGTCAAGAGAAGATCTGTCGATAAGTTCTCTTAATCCTTTGTTCCTGCAGCCGAGGTGTATACTCCTCAGTCCGCATTTAACGAGTGTTCTGTTCTCATCCAGCATAGGCATTATATCTGCAATAGTGCCCACTGTGGCAAGTTCAATTATCTCTGCCATCACAGGCTTAGGTACTTCTCTTTCCCTGGCAACTGCCAATGCAAGTTTGTATGCAACGCCCACACCCGCCAGGCCCTTGAAAGGATATTCATCCTCCGAGAGTTTCGGGTTTATCACTACTCCTTCAGCCCTTACATCAGATATATTATGGTGATCCGTCACCAAAGTCTCTATGCCCAGAGAGTGTGCATAGGCCGTCTCCTCTTTCGAAACCGATCCGCAGTCAACGGTGACTATGAGTTCTCCGCCCTCGGCTTTTATACGGTCAATCGCATCTCTGTGGAGTCCGTAGCCTTCGTCAATCCTGGATGGAATATAGTAGCTGACATTATCCGTAAGGCAGCGAAGAACTTTAACCAAAAGAGAGGTCGCAGTTATTCCATCCACATCATAGTCTCCGTAGATGAAGATATGTTTTCCCTCATCCACCGCAGAAAGAAGGAGATCCACTCCTTCTTTCATATTAGTCAGCAGAAAAGGGTCGTATGCCAGCTGCGGCCTGTCAGAAAGGAACTCTTCCAAGTCCCTTTCGTCAATTCCCCTTGATTTTATTATCTCCAGAACTTTATCCGGTACTTTCTGATTGCTTGTCATTAGAAAAGTGAATACGGGTTAATGCTGTCTCCGTTCTTAAATATAGTCAGGTGCAGGTGCGGTCCCGTAGAGTTGCCGGTGCTTCCGATATATCCGATCACCTGCCCTTTCTTTACAAACTGTCCGTTGCTTACTGCATAACCGCTCAGGTGTCCGTTAAGCACGGTGATTCCTCCACCACTTGCATATATTACACAGTTACCATAGCCTCCGTACCAAGATGCTCTGGTTACCATACCGTCAGCGATGGCATATACAGGAGATCCGTTGGTACCGCTTGTAAGACATAAGTCCAGGCCGTTATGGAACTCTCTTCCGTGGAACGGGCAGATTCTCCATCCGTAACCGGAAGTTTCTATCCAGTTACTCTTAGTCGGCCAGTGATACTGACCCGGCTTCAGTTTGATTTCTCCGCCGGATTCAATGATCATTCTCTCGGCTTCCTGCTGGAGTGCCAAAGCCTCAGCAGCCAGCTCTGCGGCCTCTGCTTCCATCTGAATCTCGAGTTCATGCAGTCTGTCAGCCTCTTCCTGATACTTCTTCTTGAGTTCTTCAGTCTCTGCCTGCTGCGCTTCAAGTTCGAGCTGCTGTGCTTCAAGGCTTATCTCATAACTTTCGAGATCGGCCTTCTTCTCTTCCAGTTCAGCCTTTATTTCAGCAAGTTCTTTATAGTCTTCTTCAAGTTTTCTGAGAAGATCCTGGTCGCTTTCCAAGATTCTGTGAACCATACCCCAGTTGGTAAGAAGCCCTTCTACGCTGTCCGAATTAAGGACTACGTCCACCAGCCCTGCAGAGCCCGTCTTGTACATAGCAGTCAGCCTCTTTCCGAGAGCCTCGTTCTGCTTGTCTATCTGGGCTTGCTTCTTCTCTATTTTCTTTTCTGTCTCGGCTATATCCACCTTTGTGGCTTCAATGGAAGCTTGGATGGCGACAATCTCATTTTCCGTCGCCTTCTTCTGTTCCTCGATGCTGTCGAGTTCTTTCTCGGCCTCTTCGATATTGGCTATAGCCTCTGCTCTTTTCTTGCCTGCTTCCTTGGCTTCTTTCTTCTTGGCATCTGCCTTTTCACGTGCATCTTTGGCAGCCTTTTCAGCCTCTGCCTTCTCCTCCTCGGTAACGGCGAAAGATTCCGCATGAATGAAAGGTACCGCGAAAGATGCCGAAACCAGAGTCAACATCAATATGAATACCGGTATTAAATTAAGTATCTTATTCTTGCTCATCCTGTCACCTTAAATCTTCATTACTTATCAAGGAATCTTCTGATTGAGATCATACTGCCTATGGCACCAATACCTACACCGAGTCCCATAAACATGGTGAGCAACTCTCTCATCAGTTTCTTCGGCGATACAATGTCTACCGACAGAATTCTCATAACATCGGTTCCGATGATATCAACTACCCTGTCATATATGACATATGTGGCTCCTGTAGCAAGGAGTGCCGAAATGATTCCTACAATGATTCCGCACCAGATGAACGGCGCTCTTACGAAGCTGTCCGTTGCACCGAGGTACTTCATGATTCCTATCTCTTTTTCTCTGTTGAACACGGTAAGTTTTATCGTGTTGGCAACTATTACAACCGATACTATGATAAGGAACGCCATTGCTATCAAGGATCCCATCTCAACGAAATGAGATGCCTTTGCCAGCTTTTCAATCGTTTCCTGGTAATAGACAACATCGTCTACCTGCTTGATGGCCTTCGCATCAGTCGCCACTTTATTGGCCGCATCTTTATTCTTAACGTATACGTTGAAAGAATCAGGCAGCGGGTTCTCCGGAAGGTTGTCCAAAAGGTATGCATTCTCTCCCCACTCTTCCTTAAGTGTGCCAAGCGCAGCATCCTTGGTTACAAATTCCACCTTTTCAACGCCGTCCATAGCTTCGAGCTGCTTGGCAACATCATCGGTGTCAGTCTTCTTAGCGCCCTCTTTCATATATACCTGAAGTACGTTGTAATCCTTCTCGATGGAGCGGGCGAACATATTAACATTTACGAGCGATACGAAGAAAAGTCCGAGAATGAGCATCATAGCCGTAATAGCCATGATGGTCGTGAAGTACATTCCCTTGTTTCTTCCCATCTGCACGAAGGATTGCTTGAGATTGTAAAACAGTCTACTCATAATCATCCTCCCCTCCGCTCAGATATTCGCTAAGCATGATATCTACCTCTTCATCCGATACTTCTATAGGCTGCTGGAGGTTTGAAAGCGTCTTTCCCGTCTGAAGACCGGAAAGTGTTCTTCTGGAAAGATCTTTGATCTCCTTCCTGGCCTCAGATGCACTAATGGAAGGAGTTTCAGCGGATTTCTTGCCCTTCTTCTTCGCAGCCTTGGCAGCCCTCTTGGCAGCTTTCTTATCGGCCTTGGTTTCAGCCTCTTCTGCAGCCGCCTTGGCAGCCCTGTGTCCTGTGTACTTGCCCGGTTCATAAGGCTCATCCTCTCCCGGAACATCAAAATCATGGAATACATACCCACCGGACTGGTCAGCGATTATCTTACCGTCGCTTATGGCCACAACTCTCTTGTTCATGGCATCAACGATGTCTCTGGCGTGAGTTACCATCAGAACCGTAGTGCCGCGGATATTGATAAGCTCCAGCAAAGCCATGATTTCCATAGCTGTCACCGGGTCTAAGTTTCCGGTAGGCTCGTCGCATATAAGCACCGTCGGCTGGTTGGCTAAGGCTCTGGCGATACCTACTCTCTGCTGCTCTCCGGCAGACAGCTCATTCGGGTATCTGTCCTTTTTATCCAGTATGTCCACAAGTTCAAGTACATACGGTACTCTTTCTTTAATCTCTCTTCTGCTCTTATGTAGAACCTCCATGGCGAAAGCCACGTTCTCATAGACGGTCTTCTTCTCCAGCAATCTGAAGTCCTGGAATACCATTCCGATCTTCTGTCTGACAGCCGGAATCTTGCGTCTTCTGAGCTTTGTAATATCCTGACCGGCCAGAGTAATCTTGCCGCTGTCTGGGTCAATCTCCTTCATGATGAGCTTAATGAAGGTAGTCTTACCCGCACCGCTCGGTCCTACGAGAAATACAAAGTCGCCGCTTTTAATATGTACGGACACATTATCGAGAGCGACATTATTACCGTATTTCTTGCTTACATTAGAAAATTCAATCATTGTTCTCGCTACTTCCTCTCTGTATATACATCATTCCTAAACTATATATACACATACGTGGTCATTATACACCACAACATGTAGTATTTCCAGTAATTCTGCGAATTATTTAACTCTCCGATGTAGCTTTACAATAGATGTGAGACATTCGGAATAGAAAAAAGCGATTGAGTCCGTTAGAATGGTTTTACCCCTAAAACTACCTAACGAAAGGACGTTCAATCGCCATGAAAAGTATATCACATT
>CACYFZ010000034.1 GCA_902773835.1 uncultured Eubacteriales bacterium
ATGAGATCGTCAGTCGGGGATTGCGACCCGCCACTGACGATCGAATATGGAACCCGCCGCCTACTCCGTTGAGGCGGGGGACATCCGGCGTCTGTTATTCATCATATTAGTCGTCTGTTGTTCTGTCGAGTGTAAACTCCACTTCAGACTCTTCAGCCTTAGGAGCATCCTGTCTGACATCGTTTATAACAACGCCCTCTTCCACCTGATTCTGCTTAACGACATCAAAGTCAACCGTCTTAGCCTTGCGAGCTTCACCTGTTCTGGTGTCTCCGCTTCCGAGTATTCCGTAATATTTATAGTCACCGAAGCCCGTTATGCAATTAAACACCGGCTCTAAGAATGTATATCCCCAGGCCCATGTCTCATCCTGTCCGAAAGATTTAGCCGTGGCCTTTCCTATCTGATACTTGAAATAGAAGGCCGCTATCCATCCTATCACCGGAACTACAGCTACGAAAAGTCTGACCCAGTACCAAGGATTTCCCATAACCTTCTGGCACAGCTTATACGAACTGTAAAACGGAATAATCGCTGCCCATCCCGGCTCGCCTGCCTTTTCCAGCATCTTCCAAAGACCGGCGACGGATGCTATCCAAAAAATTGTAGACATACTTGAACTCCCTGAACTGTTTTCCTGTGCATATGTAAGTAATGTATCCATTTTTATACCTCTTTTCTTTTGATGATTATCTGAGCATCATTATATCAAAGTAATGGTTACACTTAATATCTGAACATTTTCATAACCTCATCGTATGCTTCTGCAGGTTTTTCTGCTCCAGTTATAGGTCTTCCCACTACTATATAATCAGCACTTGCAGCCTTTGCCTCATCAGGCGTCATAACTCTCTTTTGATCGTCAGATCCGTCCTTAACAAGTCTTATTCCCGGGCAAACCGTAACAAAACCATCTCCGCATGCCTTGTGAATATCCTCGGCCTCAAATGCAGAGCATACGACTCCGTCAAGACCTGCCTCCTTGGCATTAAGTGCATACTGCCTTACCACCTCATTCAAAGGCTTATCGATCAGAAGCTCTCTGTGCATGGTCTCTTCATCTGTGGAAGTAAGCTGCGTTACCGCTATCAGTTTAGGCTTGTCAGCGAGGCGAGCCGCGCCCAGCATAAGACCCTCCTTGGCAGCCTTCATCATCTCGATTCCGCCTGCCGCATGAAGATTTACCATATCCACTCCGTATTCACCGAGCACCTGCATGCTCTTTTTTACGGTGTTCGGGATATCGTGAAGTTTAAGATCCAGGAACACCTTATGGCCTCTGTCCTTAAGCATCTTTACTATCTTAGGACCTTCGGCATAATAAAGTTCCATTCCGATCTTTACGAATGGTCTGCTGCTGATCGTAATATCGTCGCAGGCTACCACTTCACTTCTTATTTTCGTAAGTTTGTCGAGAAACTTTACGGTCTCATCCACGCTCGCGAAGTCGCAAGCAATTATTACATCCTTGCCCATATCAGGCCTCCTTTATCCAGGACTCATCCGACGGATTGTCTCTGAATTTTTTTAATCTTTCTATATGCTCATTATCTATCAAAGATTTCTCTGCCGCAACCCCGATTACGGTGTCGAAGTTAGTCAGCGAAGTCCATTTTATGTCCGCTTCAGCCATTCTGTCTATACCCTTTTTCATGCCGTAAGTCATGATGGATATAACGCCGAGGACTTCAGCGCCGGCTTCTCTGAGTACTTCTACCGTCTCAATGCAGCTTCCTCCCGTGGAAATCAGGTCCTCTACAACCACTACCTTCTGACCGGGCTCGAGCCTCCCTTCGATTTGATTGCCTCTTCCGTGGTCCTTGGCTCCCGATCTTACATAGCCCATAGGAAGCCCCATAAGGTGCGCAGTAATTGCGGCATGTGCGATTCCGGCAGTTGCGGTTCCCATGAGGACTTCCGCATCATTAAACTCGCTCTTTATGACCTCAGCCAAAGACTCCTCCACGTCGGTTCTTACTTTAGGTGCAGTGAGCGTCAGTCTGTTATCGCAGTATATAGGGCTCTTTATTCCGCTGGCCCACGTAAAAGGCTCTTCAGGTCTCAGAAAAACTGCTTTAATGTCCAGTAAGTCCGATGCTATAAGCCTTGCAATTTCTTCTCTTCTGTTCATCTTTTTTCCCTCTCCATCATTTATCTGTGTGCAGCCCCTATTATATCAGGAAGTCTTTCTATTCCGTACTTTTCCATTACAGCCGGTAGCTTCTCGACTATCTTCTTTGATGCATAAGGGTCTACGAGATTGGCCGCACCTACTTCTACTGCGGTAGCCCCCGCCATCATCATTTCGATCACGTCTTCTGCGCTCGATACTCCGCCCATACCCACGACAGGAATATCTACCGTCTCATATACCTGATAAACCATTCTGAGAGCAACCGGCAGGACGGCAGGTCCGGAAAGCCCTCCCGTAGTATTGGCCAGCAGCGGTTTGGAACTCTTAAGGTCTATCCTCATACCCAGCATTGTGTTTATAAGGCTGATTCCGTCAGCGCCTTCGGTTTCGCAGGCCTTTGCGATTTCCGTTATATCGCTTACATTAGGCGACAGCTTGATTATTATAGGTTTATCGCTCACCCACCTGGCCGCTCTGACGACAGATGCCGCTGATTCCGGATCCGTGCCGAAGCTCATGCCTCCGCCGTGCACATTCGGGCAGCTTACGTTTACCTCATACCATCCTATCATATCCGAGCATGAGGAATTCTCAAGCCTCTTTATAACCTCGGAATATTCGTCTGCGGAAAAACCGCTTACATTGGCCATAACAGGCTTGCTGAACACCCGAGATAATTTCGGCAGTTCCTCCTTTATTACGTCGTCAACGCCCGGATTTTGAAGTCCTACGGCGTTAAGCATTCCGGACGGGCACTCCGCTATTCTCGGGGTGTCATTTCCGAATCTCGCTTCGAGAGTTGTTCCCTTAAACGAGAAGCTTCCGAGACAGTTTATATCATAGAGTTCTGCGAACTCATATCCGTATCCGAAGGTTCCGGACGCAGGGATTACGGGATTGTCCAGCGTTATTCCGCATAATTCCACTTTCGTATCTACCATACTATCTCCTCCGTCCTGAATACCGGACCGTCTTTGCACACTCTCTTGTATCCGTTCTTTACTTTTATACTGCAGCCCATGCAGGCTCCGAAGCCGCAGCCCATACGCTCCTCAAAGCTCATCTGACCCGGGATGCCTGAATTCTCGTATACTTCCTCATATACCGCCTTTAGCATAGGAAGAGGTCCGCAGGTATAGAAATGCGTATAAGTTCCCTCAGAGGCCCTGAACGCGTCCGTAACGAAGCCTTTTATACCTACGCTGCCGTCGGCTGTTGCCGTTATCACTTCACAGCCGAGCGAAGTAAATTCATCCGTGTAATACACTTCATCTTCGGAGTTAAATCCAAGTATGACAGTCGGTTTTATTCCTGCCTTCAAAAGAGCCTTGGCCGTCAGATAAAGCGGCGGAATTCCCACGCCCCCTCCTATAAGAAGCGGTGCCTCGCCCGCCTCGGACAGATCGTATCCGTTGCCGAGTCCGACCAAAACATCAAGTTCTCTGCCGATCGGATACCGAGTCATCTCTTCGGTTCCCTGTCCGAGAACCTTGTAGATAATGGTAATAACGCCCTGCGCAGTACCTGCATCCGAAGACTCCAGATGAGCATCGCAGATGCTTATCGGTCTTCTCAGGAAGTGTCCGTCCAGCTGAATATTTATAAACTGACCCGGCGCACTTATTCCGGATATATCCCCCGACAGCCTCATCCTGTAGGTCGTGGCAGTCAGAGCTTTATTCTCTATTACTTTGTATATACCTTGTTTCATCTTATCTTATGCGTCTATTGTTGAAATGCTTTGCGTTGTTTCTTCAAGTACATCCAGAAGGGCTCCGACCGTATCCAGCGATGTGAATAAGGTCGCATTGTTCTCACTGGCGCACTGCCTTATCATGGCTCCGTCCGTAGCCTGAACGTGATCTCCTACCCTCCGCGTATTTATAATATACGCTATTTGACCGTTTCTTATGGCATCGAGTATCTCGCTCGAACCCTCGCTTATCTTCTTAAGTTCCCTCGTTCTTACATCGTTGGCCTTAAGGAAGCGCGCGGTGCCCGGAGTAGCCACTATATTAAATCCCAGATTATAGAATCTTCTGACAAGAGGCAGAGCCTCTGCCTTATCGTCGCCTGCCAAGGTGGCAAGCACCGTTCCGTAATTTCTGAGCTTGGTGCCCGATGCCGTCAGCGCTTTGAACAGTGCGCGATTGAGTTTCTTATCATAGCCTATAGCCTCTCCCGTAGACTTCATCTCAGGTGAAAGATAAGTATCCAATCCTTTTATCTTATTGAAGCTGAATACCGGAGCCTTTACGTAGTAGCGCTTCTTCTCCTCAGGATAAAGGTCGAATAAGCCCTGCTCCTTCAGGCTCTTTCCGAGAATTACATCCGTAGCTATATCCGCCAGGCTGTATCCCGTGGCTTTGGAAAGGAACGGCACGGTACGTGAGGATCTCGGATTAACCTCGATTACATATACATCTTCTTTATCATCGACTATGAACTGTATGTTGTACAGACCGATGATACCGATGCCGAGTCCGAGCTTTTTTGCATATGAAAGAATTTTTCCCTTCACGGCGTCGCTTACGGAGAAGGTCGGATACACTGACATGGAATCACCCGAATGGACTCCCGTCCTTTCAACCAGCTCCATTATACCCGGAATGAAAACGTCCCTGCCGTCGCATATCGCATCGACTTCAACTTCCTTTCCCTGTATGTACTTATCTACCAAGACAGGCTTATCCACATCGACCTCAACTGCGGTCTTAAGATAATGCCTAAGCTGAGCTTCATCACCCACTATCTGCATGGCGCGGCCTCCGAGAACGAAGGACGGCCTTACCAGAACAGGATAGCCGATCTCCTCAGCAGCCTTTACGCCGTCTTCAATATTGGTAACGGCGTGCCCCTTTGGCTGAGGAATGCTCAGCTCCTCCAATACCTTCTCAAAGCTGTCCCTGTTCTCCGCTTTTTCAATGGCATCGAAGTCGGTTCCGATGAGTTTTACTCCGCGGTCTCTCAGAGGTTCTGCCAAGTTAATTGCAGTCTGACCTCCGAGCGAGGCCACAACGCCTTCCGGCTTTTCAAAGTCGACGATCGCCATTACATCCTCGACCGTCAGCGGCTCGAAATACAGCTTATCCGCTGATGTGTAGTCGGTGGATACGGTTTCCGGATTGTTGTTAATTATTATTGCCTCGTAGCCGGCACGCCTTATTGTATCCGCGGCGTGCACCGTCGAGTAGTCAAACTCGACGCCCTGTCCGATCCTTATCGGACCGGCTCCGAGGACGATTATCTTCTTCTTATCCGTGAGTCTCGACTCATTTTCTCCGCTGTATGATGAATAAAGATACGGTATGTACTGACCCGTATGCAGGGTATCCACCATTCTGAACACAGGCTTTATACCCTTGCTCTTTCGGTATTCATACAAGTCGCTCTCGCTCACGTTCCAGATTTTTGCTATATAGCTGTCTGAAAAGCCCATGCTCTTGACCAAGCTCAGAAGTTTCACATCTCCTCTGTTGCTCTTAAGCAAAGCTTCGCAGTCCGTTATGAGTTTGAAGGCTTCGAGGAAAATCTTTGTGATTCCCGTCAGAGAGTGAAGTTCTTCAACCCCTGTTCCGCGCCTCATAAGCTCTGCAATTGCGTAAATGTTGTCATCTCTGAACTCGGATATATACTTCTTTATTTCTTCAGAGCCCATGGTATCGAACTTATCTATATGCAAATGATCGGCACCCGTCTCAAGAGACCTTATCGACTTGAGGAAGCTCTCGCTGAGATTGGATCCTATACCCATTACCTCACCCGTAGCCTTCATCTGAGTTCCGAGAAGGTTGCTGGCATCCGTAAATTTATCGAACGGGAATCTCGGGAATTTGGATACTATATAATCCAGGCTAGGCTCTGTAGATGCCAGGCCTCCCGCTACTTCTATCTCATCAAGAGTCATGCCGACAGCAATCTTCGCAGTTACCCTGGCTATAGGATATCCAGATGCCTTGGACGCAAGCGCGGAAGATCTCGAAACTCTCGGATTCACCTCTATAAGATAGTATTCATCAGATGTAGGATGCAGGGCGTACTGCACATTGCAACCGCCTTCTATCTTAAGCTCCCTGATAATCTTAAGCGCAGAGCTGTTGAGCATACGCTCCTGATCTTCATTCAGTGAGAGTATCGGTGCCACAACTATGGAGTCACCGGTGTGTACGCCGACCGGGTCTACATTCTCCATACCGCATATGGTAATGGCTCGGTCACTTCCGTCGCGCATTACCTCAAATTCAATTTCCTTATATCCCTTTACGGACTTTTCAATCAGCACCTGATGAACAGGTGAGAGATTGAAAGCGTTAATTGCTATATCTTCAAGTTCTGCTTCATTCTCTGCAAATCCGCCTCCCGTACCTCCGAGAGTAAATGCCGGTCTCAGCACTACCGGATAACCTATATCCTCAGCGGCTTTCTTGGCCTCTTCAATATTATATGTAATCCTACTCGGTATAACGGGCTCTCCGATGGATTCGCACATCTCTTTAAAGAGCTCTCTGTCCTCTGCACGCTCTATGGACTCGGCAGGAGTTCCGAGAAGCTCCACTCTGCATTCCTCCAGCACGCCTTCCTCTTTAAGCTGCATGGCCAGGTTGAGCCCCGTTTGGCCTCCTATACCCGGAACTATTGCGTCCGGTCTTTCATATCTTAATATCTTGGCCACGTACTCCGGAGTCAGCGGCTCCATATACACCTTATCCGCTATACTCGTATCCGTCATAATGGTGGCCGGGTTAGAGTTGCAGAGTATGACCTCGTAACCTTCCTCTTTAAGAGCCAGGCAGGCCTGTGTGCCCGCATAGTCGAACTCCGCAGCCTGACCGATTACTATCGGTCCGGATCCTATAATCAGTATTTTCTTGATGTCTTCTCTTTTTGCCAAAATGCCCTCCGCTTTAACCTAACGTATCTTCCGAAATATTATATGCAATCTTACCGTCACAAACCGTAAGATAATTCCTGCCCGTGACGCGCCATCCGGCAAATGGTGTGGCTTTTCCCATTGAAAGAAATTCTCTTTCGTCAATCTGCCATTCCTCGGTCAAATCCCAAACCGAAAACTCATTCCCGAGAGGGATATCGAATCTGGCGCGCGGATTATATATCAGAAGGTCCTCAAGTCTCTCCATAGAAATAATTCCCTGACTGACGAAATACGTATACATAAGCGGAAATGCGCACTCGATTCCGACTATTCCGAAGGCTGACTCTTTCAGTCCACGCGCCTTCTCTTCAGCAGAATGAGGAGCATGGTCCGTCGCAATGCAGTCTATCGTGCCGTCAATGATCCCTTCCACCAAGGCCTCCCTATCAGTTGAGTCCCTCAGAGGCGGATTCATCTTCCAGTGTCCGCTCTCCTCCAGCATGCTGTCATCCAGCAAAAGATAATGAGGTCCCGTCTCACATGTAACGTCCACTCCGCTCTTCTTCGCATCCCTGATTATGCTGACGCTTTCCTTAGTAGAGATATGGCACACATGATAAGCGCAGCCCGTCTCATCAGCGAGTTTTAAATCTCTTTCTATTTGACGCCACTCGGATTCCGAGCATATTCCTTTATGTCCCCGTTCTCTTGCATATTTTCCGTCATGGATATATCCGCCGCGAAGAAGCCCATTTACCTCGCAGTGAGCCGTAATAATCTTACCGAGGGTCTTGGCGCGAATCATCGCCTCTCTCATCATATCCTCAGACTGAACCCCTCGTCCGTCATCGGAAAAAGAAATGCACTTATCCGCCATCCCCTCAAGGTCTGAGAGCTTCTCTCCCATCTGTCCGACGGTAATGGCAGCATAAGGATAAACGTGAATAAATGCATCCCTGTCTATTATCTCCTGCTGCACAGCCAGGCTCTCTGCATTATCCGGGACCGGATTGAGATTCGGCATGGTGCATACCGCGGTATATCCGCCGTGAGCCGCCGCCTTGCTTCCGCTCGCGATAGTCTCCTTATACGAAAAACCCGGTTCCCTGAAGTGCACATGCACATCACAAAAACCGGGTAGTATCGTGTATGAAGGGGACAAGGCAATTCCCGCGTCTCTTAATAATTTGGTATCAACAGTCGGGCTGAATTTCAGTTTATCTCTTGCGCTTTTTCCCATTATTTCCTCCGTTTCGCATTCCCTCAAATCTTTACACGAAACGGGCTGATTGTCAATGCCGCTTTAGGCAAGAATTCCGTATTCTTACTGAAATGTGAGCGTTGCAGTTACCATATTGTTTCTGATGATTTCCAGCTTATATACATCTGAAGAATCCAGGCTGTCTACGTAATGGTCGTAAACGATGGTTCCGTTCGACGCATCTGCATTGGTAAATGTCTTTATCTTGCTGTTGTTCTTGTAAAGAACATAAGAGTCTGCATCGGAAGTCGACCATGAAAGTCTTACTCTAGGCTGAGTTCCCGTTGATACTCTTCCCTCAACAACCAAGGCATCAAAGTTGTCGTCCAGAGCCTCAATTTTATACGAATGGGTAGTATTCCATTCCAGGCCCTTGTCCGTATACTCTCTTGCACTTGCATCGAGTTCAGCTATCTTCTCTCCGTCTCTGTAGATGTTGAATCCGCTGGCCTCATCATTAGCCTCCCAAGTCAGCTTAACGCTCTTTCCGGACGGCTGAAGATGACCTCTTATGAATCTTTCGTATCCTGTTGTGCCGCCCTCATTACCTGTGGTCTGCTGGCTTGGCTTTGCAGCCGTAGTAATGTCCTTGTTAAGAGTGAGGGCTACATCTTCGCTGTACTTAAACTTTATCTGATAATTATAAGTTGTAGAAGCTGAAAGATTTGCATCGGTATATCCTGTTGCGGTTCCGCTGAGGCTTTTAATAAGAACTCCGTCTCTGTAGATTTCGATTCCGGCTGCGTCAAAGTTCTTCGTCCATGAGAGCTCAACTTTATCGGAGTAAATCTTGAAAGAAGCATCGGCTTTGAGCTGCGTCTCGTTTTCATCTAAGCCTCCGGTCTGAGGAGCCTTTTGAGTTGTAATCTCTGTCTTTACCTGTACTTTCTTAGCACTTCCTTCAAGCGCTACAACTTTATAGGTGTAAGTTGTGTCGGCTTTAACATCTGTATCTGTATATTCTGTATCATTTGCGCCCTTTGTGGCAATCTTCGTATTGTTTCTGTAAACTTCGAAACCTGTAGCTCCTTCGTATGCTTTCCAGCTAACCTTAACCTCGTTATGGCTTACTTCCAGGCCGACTTTGATCCAAGGATTAGTTGTTGAGGAATTATCGCTTCCGCTATTGTCGCCGGAAGTATTTCCGTTGTCGGTGTTGCTATTATTGTTGTTATTGTCATTGTTGTTTGTATTATCAGTATTATTGTTGTTATTGCCGTTGTTGTTATTGCCGTCGGATGTACCTTCAGTTGAAGAAGAAGACGACTGTCCACCAGTCGTCTTTTCTGCTTTTGTTGTAGAGTACTTAAGGGTCTTAGTCTTAGCCAGATTACCTTTGTGGTAGATTTTTACTGTATAAGTATATTCTGTATCAGCTTTAAGACCCGCATCTTTAGCTGTGCTCTTTGTATCCTTCAGAAATCCGATTTTCTTGCTTCCTCTGTAAATCCGAACTTCTGTGTTGGCTGTCACCTTATTAAGACCGAACTCAATGCTCTTACTGTCTTTATCCACATCCATAGCATAGCTCCATGAAGAGCCTGTCTTTTTACTTCCGCCGGTGGCCTTTGGCTTTGCTGTTGTTTTGATGGTAAGCTTCGGAGAAGCCTTTCCGTACTTCTTTACTGTAGCCGTTCTGGTCTTCTTACCCTTCCAGTTCTTTGCAGCCGGCTTCTTAGCCTGCCATTTCTTTGTCTTGGAGTTGTAGTATTGTTTCTGCTTATAAGTAGTGTAAGCCTTAACAAAGTATGTGTACTTCGTGGAAGCCTTAACCTTAGTATCCTTATATGAAACAGTCTTAGCGCCTACATGCTTAAGAACCTTGCCGCCCCTGTAGATAGTGTAGCCCTTCAGGTTCTTGCTGCTTACCTTACTCCAATTGAGAGTAACGTAGTTATATCCGGCTTTCATCTTCAGTGTTTTTACCATGCCCGGTGCTGATGCAGCATCGGCTTCTGAAGTTCCCATTGCAACCGGTGCACATGTAAACGCGATAGCGAAAATAGCCACTATTGCAACCATTTTTCTGATCATTTTGTTCATTATCTTACCTCTTCTTTATCATTGCTTAAAAGCAATTTTGTAACTCTTTTGTAACCATATACATTCTGCCACACGACATTAAGAATTTCAAGAACTTTTTAATGTTGTAATTTAAGAATTTAATCCGCATTTAATTTATACTTTAACATAGACTAGCAAGAAATCCCCCATCCTCAACGTTAACGTAGGTGGCGGTATGAATTGCATAGGATCGCTCGCTTCAAGCCCACCCATCCCGGCGACCCGCCCTTGCAGGCGAGCGATCGGAAAAAGAAAAAGAGGAAAAGTTTGCAACGGACCACGAAC
>CACYFZ010000035.1 GCA_902773835.1 uncultured Eubacteriales bacterium
GTGGGAGACTACCACGTTGATAGGTCGGAGGTGTAAGTGCGGTAACGCATTCAGCTGACCGATACTAATAGGTCGAAAACTTGACCATCTGGTTCACTCTTCGGACCGTGTTATTCAATTTTGAGGGTATATACCTTCATTAAATGCAGTGACTATGGCAAGGAGGTTCCACCTGTTCCCATCCCGAACACAGTAGTTAAGCTCCTTAGCGCCGATGATACTTGGTGGGTGACCGCCTGGGAAATTAGGACGTCGCTGCTTTTTTCTTAGGCCCCATGGTCAAGAGGTTAAGACATCGCCCTTTCACGGCGGTAACCCGGGTTCGATTCCCGGTGGGGTCACCATAAAAGGGCAGATCGTAAGATCTGCCTTTTTTTACAGCAGCCGTAAGTTGCAGCTGCGCCTGTGGCTTGCTTTCACAGGGTTAGGTCTCGCGGACGTGGTGGAATTGGCAGACACGCTAGATTTAGGTTCTAGTGCTTCGGCGTGAAGGTTCGAGTCCTTTCGTCCGCACCAAAATGAGTCGATCAACTAGTTGACCGACTCGTTTTTATTGCCACTATTTACAAAATATGCACTCTACTCACGAAATACTGCAATCCAAGCACGTTATTCAACATAAATTACACTTTAATAACTGTACTCCTTTTCGTTTTTTATTCTGCTATATTCCGCTCAAGGAGGAAGGGATGAGATTAGCGCTTCTTATACAGGATTATGAATACAGAAAAGCTTTAGAAGAATGCATCGCTGAGTCAAGCGGAGAGATTCTGCTGGATATCGTTTCAAAAGGAGAAGGGATAGAAAGTGATGCTTTAATACTCACGGACGCAAAGCCTGCTGATATAGACCAACGATTACTCGATTCAATCTACAAGAGAATAGTTTTCCTTACAACAGACAGCTTACCTGACTTAAGAACCGACAACCTTCATACACTGTTTAAATATAACAATGTCAGCAGGCTCCTTGCAGATATCTCAGATATCTATTGCACTTGGAAAGGTCTGAAATCGCACAATGCTCCTACATCTCGCATTATCGCTTGTTGTACGGATACTGACGATTTCAGTCAACACAGATGCGCCAGACTTGCTTCACAAATTATATACAGACAGGGAGGCAGCGTTCTTTTACTGCCGCTCGGATACATTAGTGATCAAACTACGGACTTCGGCAGTGATATTAACAGATTTGCCAGACTCATGTACAGGATAAGAAAAGGAAGACTTGGTGATAAGGAGTCTGTTTCATATACGGACAGTTACGGAATAAGCAGGCTGATGCTTCCGGAAGGAAGAAATCCTATTGCCTATTTGGATGATGAAGACCTTACTAAAATGATTATGTCTTTAAGCACCATATATGACACCGTAATACTCGATATAGGTACATGTTACAGGCCTGAAAATCTTACGGCTATTAATAATGCCGGGTCGCTTATTTGCTTCGAGACAGGAAGAAAAAGAGTTAATTTCAACAAGCTTATTCCGGGTGAAGAGTCTGAAAAACTCAGGATAATCAAAATTAAAGATGAAAACGATGAGAACTTTGCTTTGGATGAGTATGTCAGAGAATTCTACGGTATTAAAGATGAGTGATATTAAAAGAGCAGAAGTAATAAGAGAATATGCCGCTGAGATAGAAAGCTTTGTAAAAAGCATCAGACGATGGATTACTGAGTCAGATCAGGATTTCTCACAGGAAGTGCTGAAGAATAAGTGCGAAGAAGAGTTCTTCTCATCAGACCTGTCGTATTTGGTAAATACAACAGAGCTGGAAATAATAGTAGAGAGCATAGAAGAAAGGCTGAGTAGCAGATACGGAATACTAAGCGCGCTTCTTGAGGACAAAAGCATTAATGAAATCATGGTAAACGGACCGGACAGGATATACGTTGAAAAGGATAAACGCTTGATCAAAGTGGATGATGCCTTTACTTCGGAAGAGGAGCTTGAGGAAATAATAAGGATGTTTGCTTCGGATGTACACAGGGAGGTGAATGAAGCAACTCCGATTGTAGATGCAAGACTTCCGTCAGGTTACAGAGTGAACGGAGTTTTGAAGTCGGTGGCGCTTAACGGACCTATTTTGACCATAAGGAAGTTCAGAGAAAAAGAAATAGAAATGGCGGAGCTCATAGACTTCGGCAGCATCAGTCCCGAATGCGCAGAAGATCTGAAGGCACTTGTCAGATCGGGCTACAACCTGTTTATAAGCGGCGGAACATCTTCCGGTAAGACTACCTTTTTAAATGCGCTGACTGCGTCTATAGCCGAGAACGAGAGAGTTATAACGATAGAGGACTCCGCGGAACTGGTAATAAGTCACATAGAAAACCGCGTCCAGCTGGAATGCCGTAGCGCCAACTCGATAGGAAAAGGTGAGGTCAGCATGGAGCAGCTTATCAGAACCAGTCTGAGGATGAGGCCGGACAGAATAATAGTCGGAGAGGTCAGAGGGAGAGAAGTAATTGATATGATTCAAGCCATGAATACGGGCCACGACGGCAGTATGTCGACGGGACACGGCAATTCAATAAAGGGAATGTTAAACAGACTGGAGACGATGTATTTGATGGACTCTCAAGTGTCGATTAACTCGGTGAGAAATCAAATAGCGAATGCCATCGATGTATTCGTCCAATTAAAAAGAGACAGCAAAGGAAGACGCAGGGTCGAAGAAGTGGCAGAACTAAGCGGTTATGACGGAGATTCATATTTGATTAATTATCTGTATAAGGCAGATGAAAGCGGACGTATAAAGGCGACCGGTAACGCATTAAAAGATAGGGAGCGACTGATAAGAGCCGGATACGGGAGCGTATTGAAAGATGACAGATCTAAAAAGTTACCATCTTAATAAAAAGGAAAAAAGGATATTCTATATCGTCATAAGTCTGTCCGATATCGCGCTTTCTTTGCTCATATACAGAAGTGTTATCTTTTCGCTTTTAATAATTCCGTTCGCACCTAAGATTCAGATATTCGTAGAGGAACAATTGGCAGACAGAAGAAGGAGCCTTTACCTGGCGGAGTTTAAGGACTTCCTGTTTATGGCATCTACCGCAATAGCTGCAGGCCGCTCAATGAAAGATGCAATCGGAGAATCAATATCTTCTCTTGCCAATATCCACGGGAAGAATGCAGTTTTGGTAAAAGATCTGGAAAAGGCATATGAACGTATGGAGACCGGAAGAGAAAATGATGTCTTAGTACTTGAAGAAATGGCAGATGCTTCCGGGCTGGAGGATGTAAGAGACTTCGTGACAATATACGCGATATGCAAATCAAGCGGAGCCAGTCTGATAAATGCCTTAAATAAAGCGGCCGGAGTAATAATGGAGAAGATGAGCATAGAAAAGGAAATACAGGAGTTGGTAAGAAGAAAGGAAAGCGAAGGACTCATAATACTGATAACACCTGCGGCTGTATTGGTATTCCTTAATATGTTCGCTCCTGATTACATAGCACCGATGTATGAGACTTTGACGGGGAGGCTGATAATGAGCATTACTGCAGTCTCCGTGGCAGGGGTATACATGATGATAAGAAAAATAACTAATGTTGAGATATAGGACTCAAAGATGAAAGATGCGTTGAGAATTATACGTGACCGAATAAAGAGTGAATTTGCGAAGATAAGAGCTGACAAAGATATGATGAGCAAGATTTATCTCATCTCACTCGGAACAGCCCTTATTATTCTTGCGATTGCCGTTAAAGGTCCTGAGCAAAAAGGAAGAATAGTAACTGACAATAAAGGACGTGCTACGGAGATAGACAGATACTCTATGGACAGCAGTGAAACATATGACTTTGAAGTGGAAATCTCAGAAGGCCGAAATACGATAGTAAAGGAAGTGAATCTCACAATACAAGCTGTCAGGAAAGAGTCTGATTCATCGCTGTTAGATACAAATATGAGCAGAGAAGAAGAGTTGGAAGCTGCCCTGGAAAGTGCAATAAGTGATATTCAATACTCGAAGAACAAAAGGATAAGCCTGCCGGCAGAACTCTCTGATGGCAGCAAGATAAGCTGGACACCATTGATCAGAAAAGATTACAGCACATTCTTACTGGTTCCGCTCATATACATATGTCTGCTGGTCTTCGTTATAAGGAGCTCAGGAGAAAAAGAGGGCGCGGCAGAAGCTGCCAGGCGGCAGTCAATTGTAAGAGGCTTACCGAGATTTTGCAACCAGCTGTTTCTGATGATGAACGCGGGAATGATACTAAGCGATGCATTTGAGAGAATAACTGCGGCTTATAAATCGAGATCAGATGAAGATGTCTCGGATGAAAAAGAGAGCGGCCTGAAATACTTCGAAAGAGAACTGGTGGCGATGAACAGAAAAAATAAGGACAAGAGGGACAGCACTGCTGCTATTTTAAATGAGTTTGCTGTAAAGAACGACGTAAAAGAAATGATAAGAATAGCAACGATTCTCAACGAAAATGAAAAGAGGGGAAGCGATGTTATAGAGAGCCTTAGCAGAGAAAGCAGATATCTGTGGGACGAGAGAAAGATAGTGGCCAGAGAAAGCGGGAAGATGATCGACACGAAGATGTCATACCCTCTGGGCATATTGCTTATTCTGCTGATAGTAATCACTATGGCTCCTGCCATGTTGAGCATGTAGGAGCCCGGAAAGGAGGAAGCCATGATAATGAGATTTAAACAAAAGATGATGAGAAGCCTCGGCAATAAAAAGGGTATGGAAATGGTACAAGTTGCAATCCTTGTAGCAATCGCCGTGGCAGTCGGGATCATATTCAAGAGCTCAGTAGTCGACTTCGTAAATAAGATATTTAAAGCGCTGAATGCAGCGAATTTCTAGGAGTGTGCAGTTAATTCGAAAAGGGAAATTAGAAAAGATGGGATTTAAAGGCATAAACCTCAAAACTTTCATAAAGGCTCTCAACAACAAGAGAGGAGAAGAGATGGTGGAAGGAGCCATCTCTCTTCCTCTTATCATACTGACAGCCATGCTTCTTGTGAGGATGTTCACATTTTACTTGGAAATATTAAACACAAGCGTGGCGGAGCATGTGGATGCATGGGAGAGATGCGATTCTTACAGCGGAGTGGGATTTCAGGTGTATAAAAACACACGAGATGTGAAGCTGATGCGAGGCGGAGTACTTCTTTTCGATGCTAAAAAAGAAATAAATACTAAATGCTATATGTTAAATGAAGATTTGATGGTAAGAGCAAGTGAAGCACTACAGTAGAATTATAAAATCGAATAAGAAGGGGTCGTCAGCGGTGCTTACGGCAATGATGTTTGTCGCATTTGCAATTTGTGTGACAGCTTCTGTCAAAATATGCAGGGAATTGACTGTAAAAAGTGAGTGTGAAGGATTCGGCAGAGTATGGACTAAAGCAATTCTGTCCGAGTACGATCAGCCGCTTCTTCAGGATTACGGAATCATGGCATATTTCGGAAATGACAGTGAGGTCAGCGATAAACTCGAGTATTACTTTGACTATGCGGCAGCAGACAGACTGGATATAGACATAGGAGGGGCAAATGCCGACCTTACAGGCTATGAACTGGGCGATCCCGATAATTTCCTTGATGCTATACAAAAAGGCCTCACAGGCAAAGTTATAGGCGATGTAATCTCCGGCGGGGGAAGGAAGCAAAGAAATGAAGTTCTCGGTAAAGATGATATAGGAAACGACGAGGCCGGAGGAGCATCATCAGGCAGCGGTAGAGCAATTAAAAACAAAGTTGTGCTCAGCACGCTTCCGTCGGGCGGCATGAGCAGTTCATTCAGTATAGACGGCTTGGTTAATAAAGCTAAAGCTCTCGGAAGCTCTGACGGAATAAGCAGCGCCGTGGCGGCATCAGGTTCCGAAGTATTGTTTATGGGCAAGTACTTTGACAATGCAGTGACATATGCGAGTGAAAAAGAATCCTTTTTCAGGAATGAATGGGAATACATTATCAAGGGAGATTCCGACGATGATGAGAATCTCAGAAAAGTAAAGAGAGATTTGTTCCTTATGAGGAATGCGCTTAACTTGGTTTCGCTTTACAAGGATCCGGAGAAAGTAAAACTGATAATTGAAGTTGCCGAAACAATCACACCCGGGCCACTCGGTCTGTTAACACAGCTGCTTATAGCAGAGGCCTGGGCTGCTCTTGAGACTGAACAGGATATGAAGAACCTTCTTGATAATAAAAGAGTTCCCATCCTTAAGTCCGCCGATGAATGGCAGATAGGACTCGGTGCAGTACTCGACAGCGATGATGTCATGGAACAATTGGATGAAGACTCAAAAGAACTTCTCAATGAGAACAGGGGTGAGATAAATGCACTCGGAGGTATATCAGACAGGATTTCGGATTTGAAAAACGGCTTAAATTATGATGAACATCTGATGATAATGATAATGGCTATGGATGAGAGAGTAAGACTTCTTCGGATTATGGATATAGTACAGATAAACATGAAGTACCGCTATTACAGAGACTTCAATATGATGGAGTATTACGTGGGGACGAGATTCACTTTGGAAGCCAATGGGAGGAGCTATGATTTCGAAGAAAGCTATAAATAAAAAAGGCAGCTACTTGGTTGAAGCTGCTATAACACTTCCGATTTTTATTATAGCCGTTATTTGTCTGTCCTCGATAATACTCATGTATGCCTGTATAGAGGATTGCAATTTCATAGCAGCAAACGAAATAAGGAAGGGCGCATCGGAGGCCATGCTGGCAGATACCGGAAGACTCGCCTCATACAGAATAAAAAAAGAAATAATAGATGAACACTCCTTGGTAGAGTCAGCCATGCTAACCGATAACGGGTACAGAGTAACAAGATGGGATATAGATGAACTGATCGCTGTCAGTGTGCTGATGAAGATGAATTCCAAGAACCCCATAGGATTACTTTCCAAGGCTGAATATGAGGTCTCCATGATCACCAGGGCTTATGTCGGAAGGTTCAGAGGTTATGATGCTATGGGTGCGGATGAGTTCGGATCCGACGGAGATGCCGTTTTCATATTTCCGAAAAGGGGAGAAAAGTATCATAAAGAAGGGTGCAGGCATCTTAAAGCCGCATCGACATCCGGAATACTGTCGCCCGGGATAAAGAAAAAGTATAAATCATGCCCTTTATGTAAGAGCGGAAAGGCAGCTAACGGAACGCTTATATACTATTTCCCCGCGGCGGGAGAAGATTATCATCTGAGAGGCTGTGCCTCATTACAAAGAAACTACATCGAATTGGAGAGACAAGTTGCAATAAAAAGGGGATACGGAGCATGTGCCACATGCGGAGGATAGAGAAAAGGGGGATACCATGGACAGCATTAGACACGAACTATCAGGCTATAGGCTTCCGGCATATGTGGAGGAGATCCTTACTCAGAATTATTGTCCCGGGTTTATGAAGATGAGTATGATCAGGGAGAAAGATCATTACAGATTCAGCTACAGGCCCGGTGCATACAGGAGGCTAAGACATAAAGAATTGGGACTTTATGAGAAGATAATACTCATAAAAACACTTATAACATTATGTGAGACTAATAAAGAATACCTCATAAGGCCCGAAACTTATCTCTTGGAGCCTGAATTGATTTACCTGAAAGGAAACGACGTGAGTGTCTCAGATGTAAAAATCATGTATTATCCGGATGTAAAATCACTTGATTTCAGATATAAATTAGTTCTGTTTGCTGACAGGATAATGAATAAGAGAGTGAGAGAAGAAAAGGACTCATTAGACGGTCTGAGACAGGCATCGGAGTCCGGCGATGTAAACAGGATTAAACTCTTTCTCGACAAAAGTATAATAAGACATGAAAGAATGTTACAATAAGTCTAATGTTTACATCGGATAAAAGAAAGGATGGTACATATCTGTGATAAGACACATAGTAATGTTTAAGATAAAGGATGAGTACAAGGATGAGATTCCTCAGCTCGTTGAGAACTTCTACGGAATGAAAGGAAAAATCGAAGGTATGCTGGACCTCGAATCAGGTGCTGATGTATTACACAGCGACAGATCTTACGATTTAGCTCTGATTACTCTGTTTGAGAGCAGAGAGGCATTCGAAGCATATCAGACACATCCGGTCCACCAGCCAGTAAGAAAGCGTATGCACGAAGTTCGCAGCGCATCCGTTGCATGTGATTTTGAAATATAGCATAAATACTTGTTGTATTTCTTTGTATGCTATACAATTAACGGGTACGAAAATACTAAATCTATAAATATCAGGGGGTAATAGTATGATTTATTCGGCAGAAGTGAAAGGCATGTGCCCGGTTCACCAGGGAGTACACCACGGCTCTGCACCTATTCCTGAAGAAGGTAAATGGGTAAAGGCCAAGGCGATTTCCGATATTTCCGGATACACTCATGGTGTAGGTTGGTGTGCACCACAGCAGGGAGCTTGCAAACTTTCACTCAACGTTAAAGACGGCATCATTCAGGAGGCTCTCGTAGAGACTATCGGTTGCTCGGGAATGACACATTCCGCAGCTATGGCTTCAGAGATCCTTCCGGGACTCACAGTTCTCGAGGCTCTTAATACAGACCTCGTATGCGATGCCATCAATACAGCAATGAGAGAGATTTTCCTGCAGATCGTTTACGGACGTTCACAGAGTGCTTTCTCAGAAGGCGGACTTCAGATCGGAGCAGGTCTTGAGGACCTCGGTAAGGGAACAAGATCCATGGTAGGTACTACATACGGTACACTTGAAAAGGGACCTAGATACCTCGATCTTACAGAAGGATATATCACACAGCTTGCGCTGGATGAGGACGATGAGATTATCGGATACAAATACCTCAATTTCGGCAAGATGATGGATTTCCTCAAAGCAGGAGATGACGCTGCTACAGCAGTTGAAAAGGCATCCGGTCAGTACGGTCGTGTTGACGATGCTGCTAAGTTAATCGATCCGCGTCAGGAATAATACAGGGAGGAAAGAGACATGATTAAATTTGAATCTTACGAAAGAAGAGAAAAGCAGATCCTTTCCAAACTGGCTGAGTATGGTATAGGATCTATTGAAGAAGCAGAAAAGATTACTAAGGACGCTGGTCTCGATGTTTACACAATGATTGAAAACATCCAGCCTATCTGCTTTGAGAACGCTAAGTGGGCTTACACGGTAGGCGCCGCTATCGCTATTAAGAAGGGCTGCCGCAAGGCTGCCGATGCAGCTGCTGCTATCGGCGAAGGCCTTCAGGCATTCTGCATCCCGGGTTCCGTAGCTGACCGCAGAAAAGTAGGTCTCGGACACGGTAACCTCGGAAAGATGCTCCTTGAAGAAGATACAGAATGCTTCGCATTCCTCGCAGGACACGAGTCATTCGCAGCTGCAGAGGGAGCTATCGGTATCGCTTCAAAGGCTAACAAAGTACGTAAAAAACCTCTGAGAGTTATCCTGGACGGACTCGGCAAGGACGCTGCTCAGATTATCTCAAGAATCAATGGATTCACTTATGTAGAGACGGAGTATGATTACTTCACGGGAGAACTCAAAGAAGTATTCAGAAAGTGCTACTCTAAGGATCCTGAGAGTCCGAGAGCTAAGGTTAACTGCTACGGTGCCAATGATGTACAGGAAGGCGTAGCTATTCTTTGGAAAGAGAACGTTGACGTATCCATCACAGGTAACTCAACTAACCCTACAAGATTCCAGCATCCTGTAGCGGGAACATACAAGAAGGAAAGACTTGAAGCAGGTAAGAAGTACTTCTCAGTTGCTTCAGGTGGAGGCACGGGACGTACACTCCATCCGGATAACATGGCAGCAGGTCCTGCATCCTACGGTATGACAGATACTATGGGACGTATGCACTCTGACGCTCAGTTTGCAGGATCATCTTCCGTACCTGCTCATGTAGAGATGATGGGTCTCATCGGCGCAGGAAACAACCCGATGGTAGGAATGACTGTATCCGTAGCAGTATCCGTAGAGGAAGCAGCTACTGCAGGCAAGTTCTAAAAAACTATATATAACAGACGCCGGATGTCCCCCGCCTCAACGGAGTAGGCGGCGGGTTCCATATTCGATCGTCAGTGGCGGGTCGCAATCCCCGACTGACGATCTGGCGGCATAGTCCGCCGGTTATGTTTCAAAAGGAGAAAAATTTGGAAATAATCAGAGCAGAACATTCGGGATTTTGCTTCGGGGTGGATAAGGCCATAGAACTTGCTTTTTCCGAAGCAGATAAAAAGGACAGACAGGGTCGCCTTTTAACCTGCGGACATCTTATTCACAACAGTGCTGTTGTGAAGGCTTTGGAAGATAAGGGAGCCATACATATAGCATCGCTTGATGAGGCTGAGCCGGGAGACACGGTAATAATAAGATCTCACGGAGAGCCGAAAGAGTTTTATGAGGAGGCAGAGTCAAAAGGAATAGAGCTTATAGATACTACTTGCGTATTTGTAAAAAAGATACATGAGATAGTGGATAAGGCTCATGATGAGGACAGACCGGTTGTTATCATAGGAGATAAGAATCACCAGGAGGTAAAGGCCACCAACGGATGGTGCGGATATGAGGCCCTGGTTATAGGAAGTGCCGATGAAGCCAAAGAAGCGACAGAATCGCTGAAAAAAACACAAAATAACAGTAAACCTATTATTGTTTGCCAGACAACAATCAAACAAGAACTGCTGGATGATGTACTGATGATCTTTGATGAGACAGGAGTCGAATACGATATCCGAAATACTATTTGCAATGCTACCAGAGACAGGCAGGAAAGCTGCGCCAAACTGGCCAGAGAAGTAGATGTAATGCTGGTAATCGGGGATAAAGAGAGCTCAAATTCCAGAAAATTATTCGAAATTGCCGAAAAAAATTGCAAAAAAGCGATATTTGTTGAAAATGCTGAAAACTTAGACTTGCATGGGTTTACAAAAAAAGATAAAATTGGTTTCGTGGCGGGTGCTTCGACACCCGAATGGATTATCAAGGAGGTTATTTCCAGAATGAGCGAAAATGTCACTAAAGAGATGGAACAGAATCCAATGATGGATTTTATGGATGACATCGAAAAATCTTTGCGTCTGCCAAAGCCGGGCGACGTTGTAGACGGTAAGGTAGACCAAGTAATGGCAGATGCCGTCATCGTCAACATGGGCTGCAAGAAAGACGGAATTCTCAGATCAGACGAGGTCGTACTCGAAGAGGGTCAGACACTCGCAGACTTGTTCAAGGTAGGCGATGAAATTCAGGCTAAGGTCATCAAGTCAGATGACGGTGAGGGCGGAATCATGCTCTCCAAGAAGAGACTCGTGGCAGTTGAAAACTACACAGAGCTCGAAGAGGCTATGACCAATGACGAAATCATCAATGTTAAGCTGGTAAGAGCCGTTAACGGCGGTGTAATCGCAGCTTACAAAGAGATCACAGGTTTCGTACCGATGTCACAGCTTTCCGACAGATTTGTCGAGAACGCAGATGAGTTCCTCGGACAGGACGTTGACGTAAAGGTTATCAGAGTAGATACCAAGCGCAACAGAGCAGTATTCTCCAGAAAAGCCATTATGGTTGAGGAGAAGAGAAAAGCAGTAGCTGAGATTTGGAACAATCTGAGCGTTGGCGACGTAGTAGAAGGTAAGGTAATGAGATTTACCGATTACGGCGCATTCGTAGACATTGGCGGAGTTGACGGACTTCTCCACATTTCCGAGATTTCATGGGGTAAGCTGAAACACCCTGAAGAGATTCTCAAGATTGGAGATATCATCAACGTTAAGATTCTTTCACTCAACGAAGAAAAGGGTAAGATCAGCCTCGGTCTCAAGCAGACACAGCCTGAACCTTGGAGCCTCGTAGGCGACAAGTATAAGGTAGGCGATGTACTCGAAGGTAAAGTTGTACAGATCAAGGAGTACGGTGCATTCGTAGAACTCGAAGCCGGTCTTGACGGACTTGTACACATTTCCGAGATTGCCAACAAGAGAGTTGAAAACGTATTCGATGAGCTGAAGATCGGTGAGACCGTCAGCGTAAGAATCATGGAAATCGACCCTGACAAGAGAAGAATCAGTCTTTCAATCAAGGCCACACTTCCTGAGGAAGAGTTGGCAGAGGAAGCTGCAGATACAGAAGAATCAGATTCCGAGATTAAGGAAAAACTCGAAGATGCTAAGTTAGCTGCACAGGAAAAGGTAGACGAAGTAGTCGAAGCCGTAAAGGAAAAGGCTAAGGAAGTCTCCGACAAAGTAAAAGAGGCAGTTGACGATGTCAAGGAAGATGCAAAAGAGTTTGCTGAAGAGATTTCTGAAGAAGTTCAGGAAGCCAAAGAAGAGGCAGCTCATGCAGTCGAAGAGGCTAAGGAAGCAGTCGAGGAAAAGATTGAAGAAAAGGCTGACGAGGAGTAAACCTCTGATAAAAGTCATATATGTGCCGCATCCTTGAAGGGTGCGGCATTTTCATTTATAGTAAGAGACATGAAAGACTTTAAATATGACGGAACAATTAAATTGATCGCTTTGGACTTGGACGGAACGACGCTTACAGATGACAGAGAGATAAGCCCGCGCACTATAAATGCTTTTATCGAATGCGAAAAGCGAGGCATTCACGTTGTTGTATCCACGGGCAGGACGTACAGCACTCTTCCGGAAAACGTAACAGAAGCACCGGGTTTGGAATATGCAATAACATCCAACGGCGCACATATCAATCGTATTAAGAGCGGTGAGTCATTATACGATAACTTCCTTGAAGCATCTGCGGTAGAGGAAGTAGCCAAGCTAAAAGAAGCCACGGGGGCTTATATAGAGGTTTTTATAGACGGCATAGCATACACCGATCAATCCTACTATGACGATGTAAAAGAAAACGGCTGCTCATACAGAAGTGCGGAGTACGTCTTATGGAGTAGACATCCGGTTCCTGATGTTACGCAGCTTATGCTTCAGAACAAAGAAAAGATTGAGAATGTAAACTTTATCTTTGAGACTTTGGAGCAACTTGAGATGCACAGACCGAAGATAGAGGCTATGGCAAATGCCACTATTACATCATCCTTTCCCAACAACCTGGAGGTCGGAGGTCCGACTACTAGCAAGAAGACTGCTCTGATTGAACTTATGCGTATGCTTGGTGTAGACAGATCCGAGCTTATGTGCTGCGGAGACGCGCCCAATGATGTTCAGATGATAGAATATGCAGCTGTCGGGGTTGCCATGGGAAATGCATGGGGAGGTACCAAAGACCATGCAGATTATATAACTGACACCAATGATAATGACGGAGTCGCCAAAGCAATAGAGAAATTTGCATTGAAATAGAAAAAAGTTTTCTGTAACTGAGCTTCCGAAAGGAGGCTCTTTTTCTTTGAAAAAAATCATAGCGGCGATTTTAAAATTCGTGCGTCTTTTGTCGAAATTCGTGCGTCTTTTGTTCGATTTACCATGCAGCAAAATGATAGCATTTTACATATAACAGACGCCGGATGTCCCCCGCCTCAACGGAGTAGGCGGCGGGTTCCATATTCGATCGTCAGTGGCGGGTCGCAATCCCCGACTGACGATCTCA
>CACYFZ010000036.1 GCA_902773835.1 uncultured Eubacteriales bacterium
GAACGTCCTTTCGTTAGGTAGTTTTAGGGGTAAAACCATTCTAACGGACTCAATCGCTTTTTTCTATTCCGAAAGTCTCACATCTATTGTAAAGCTACAAAGAGCGACAAAAGATATATAAGTCAGTTCTTGCAAGGTAAAGCGTCTTGGTGGTACAATTACAACACCTATGAGGATAAAACAGGGAGGACGAAATGAAGAGAATACTCCTGCCGCTTGAAGAGACTGAAAGAAGTCTGAAGGCAGTTCATTACATAAAGAAAAATTACGAACCCGAAGATGCAGAGATTATACTGCTCATGGCAGATGAGAAGCTGGGCTTCGGAGTTAAGTCCGATACAGAAGTCGAGGCAACAAAAGAGATTGAAGAAAAACTCGCTGTTATCGCAGATTCACTCGAAGGATACAGAGTCAGAACGATGGCAGCTACGGGAAAAGCAGGTGTCAGAATAACAAGGGCAGCCAAGGAAACCGGAGCAGACCTTGTGGTCATGACTAAATCGTCCAAGGAGGACATGCTTAACAGCATCGGATCCACTACGGAATATGTTATCAACAATTGCCCGTGTGACATTGTAATCGTATCCGAGGTGGTAAGCGATGCTAATTCATACAGAGGACTGATCTATAAAACAGCCTCCAGTGTAGTAAATCTCAGAGGACAGCTCGGAGACAAACAGAGCGAGTGCCTCCTTCCTAGTGTTAATCAGGATTGCATCTACCATATTGAGGTAACTGTCGGAAAGATAAGATTCTTCCACACTGCATATAATCCGGATACAAGAAACTGGGATCTGCCGCCTGTAGAGGGCCAGGAAGTGACACTCGATATCGCAGCCGGCGAGAGCAAAGATATACTGGTTAAAGCTGACAGCACTGACGGCAAGGCCGACAGAATCAGAATCGTAAACAGAGACATGAAGAAGGAAGCCGTATTCACATATAAGATTACGGCAGCTAAATAGTTAATTACCATACAGGAGGAACATAAAATGAAGAGAATTAAGACTATTACAACAAGAGACATGAGAGAGTCAAAGAAGACAGGCGGCTGCGGCGAATGCCAGACATCCTGCCAGTCAGCAAGCAAGACTTCATGCAGCGTTGCAAACCAGCACTGCGAGCAGCGCAAGAGCAAATAAGGAGTTGCAATTAAAGGCGCTGCAATTCGCAGCGCCTCTTTTATTTTCACATGATACATCAATATAAGTTTAACGGATTTAATATAGTCGTAGATGCTGCGAGCGGGGCGGTTCATTCGGTGGATGACTTGGCATTCGATGCTGTTAAGCATATCGATGCCGAGATCAGGAAAGGCATCGATGCCGCAGCCGCTATTTCAAGTGCGAAAATCGAAGAGGAACTCAAGGCGGACATTAAGGAACTATATAATGACGGACTTCTGTGGTCCGAGGATCCTTTTGAGGAGGCTGCCGATGAAATCAAAGTGCAGCAGTCCGTTCTGAAGGCCATATGCCTTCACGTAGCGCACGGCTGCAATATGGACTGTGAGTACTGCTTTGCAGGAAAGGGAGACTACTCCGGCAAGAGCGGCATTATGGACCTTGAGACAGGCAAGCGCGCCCTGGATTTTTTAGTTGAGAATTCCGGAAGCCGAAAGAATCTGGAAGTAGACTTCTTCGGCGGAGAGCCCCTCATCAATTGGGATGTTTGCAAGGAGCTTGTCGCTTACGGAAGAGAGCTTGAGAAAAAGCATAATAAGAAGTTCAACTTCACCCTGACAACCAACGGTGTCCTGATTGACCAAGAAGTAATCGATTTTACTGATAAAGAAATGAACAATGTGGTCCTCAGCCTGGACGGCAGAAAAGAGACGCATGACAGAATGCGCCACAGCAAAACAGGCGAGGGCACATATGACAATATAATAGATAATTTCAAAGCACTGGTTGATTCGAGACTCGAGAATGCAGAACGTTCCAAAGAGTATTATATGCGCGGAACCTATACCGCATATAATAAGGACTTCGCTGCAGATGTCCTGGCTATGGCGGATATGGGGTTCAAAGAGACTTCCATAGAGCCGGTTGTTTCGGATCCCGATGTGCCTTACGCTCTGCATGAGGAGGACCTGCCCGTGCTCTTCGAAGAATATGAAAAGCTGGCGCTGGAAATGCTGGAGCGTGAGAAAAACGGTGAAGGTTTTAACTTTTATCATTACATGCTGGATCTTACCGGAGGCCCTTGCATATATAAGAGAGTCGCAGGCTGCGGAGTGGCTACCGAATACCTGGCGGTGACACCGACGGGAGACCTTTATCCTTGTCATCAATTTGTGGGTGACGATGAAACGATAGTCGGGAATATTTATGATGGCATAACGCATCCGGCAACAGTAAAGATATTCAGCGATGGCAATAATGTCTACACACGTGACAAGTGCAAAGAATGCTGGGCCCGCCTCTACTGTGCGGGAGGATGCGCGGCCAACAACTATCATTCGAACGGAGACATCAATAAGGTCTATGAATTCGGATGCAAGCTTCACAGAAAGCGCATCGAATGCGCACTGATGCTGGCTGTGGCTCTCTGTGATTTTTGAGAAGAGCTGAAATAAATGGTATAATTGTTGGCGCAAAAAATGAGAAGCGATTCGGAGAAAGATGATGAAGACAGCAATTCTTGCATCTCAAAATAAAAAGAAGATAAAGGAAATCCGAGCCATACTCATAAAGTACGGCATGGATGTCATCACCAGAGATGATGCGGATCTTCCTAAAGATGAAATAGAGGAAACCGGAACAACGTTCGAGGAGAATTCCCATCTTAAAGCCTCTGCCATAATGGATATGATACAGGCAGATTCAGCTCTGAGCGAGAAGTACAGTGACAGCCCCGTAATCGCAGATGATTCGGGCCTTATGGTAGACGCTCTCGGCGGTGCACCGGGAGTATACAGTGCCAGATATGCGGGTGAGGACGGCGACTACGCAGCTAATAACGATAAGCTTCTTAAAGAGCTTAAAGGAGTGCAGGCTGCCGACCGCACAGCACACTTTGTGACCGTGATTACGATGCTTTTCCCTGCAGATACAAAGGCTCCGAAAGAGGCGGTGGCAGAAGGAGACAGAAAGCTGCTTGTGGCCAAAGGGGAGTGCTACGGACATATCGCAGAAGAGCTTATGGGTGAAGGCGGATTCGGTTATGATCCGCTCTTCATTCCGGAAGGATATGATAAATCATTTGCCCAACTAGGGACGGATTTTAAAAATACAATAAGCCATAGAGCTAAGGCATTGGGAGAGCTGGAAAGAATACTGGAAAAGAGCGATTTACAGGAATAAGTATATGAGTGATTTCTGGGATGACAGCGATATAGAAGTCCAAGAGGAAAGCAATCTTCCGCTTAATTGGACTCGATTTAAAAAGATTTGCTTCCATGTTTGGAGGCAGTTTGACGACCCGTATTATGCGGGTTTTGCTGCGCAGATAGCGTATTTCTTTTTGATGTCTGCCGTTCCTATGCTCATCGTAGTAACACAGGTGCTCGGCTTGTTTGATATCTCGATGGACTTCATCAGAGAGTGGCTGGAGCAGCACCTATCTACTGAAATGAGCGCTGTATTAAAGAATATTTTCTCAGCGTCTTCAACGGCAATCACGGATATTTTCATGATTATCTTGGCCCTCTGGTCGAGCTCATCACTGGCATTTTCGCTTTCGAGACTCACGACTTATACCCTCAGTTACGGAAAATACAGATACAATTTCCTAAATGAGAGAATTAAGGCTATTCCGATGGCCCTTACGACCATATTCGTCGTAGCTATAGGCATGGTCGCATATGTATACGGAGAGCTTATAGCACAGAGAGTATTTCAGAACGAATACGTGGTCAGCATCATCGGACACAGCAGAACCCCTGTCATGGGACTGGTGTTCTTCCTGATGATTCTTTCCGCATATTACGTATTGCCGAGAATAAGAGTACCTCTTGCGGCTGTCGCTCCGGGTGCCGTAATAGCGACTATTGGCATTTTGCTGGTCACCTGGCTCTACTCGCTTTATATTTCAAGGGCAGCCAACTACAACATACTCTATGGTGCATTTTCAAACATCGTAGCCATGATGCTCTGGTTTTACCTTATAAGCTGGGTGCTGTGTATAGGAATGATGTTCAATAAATCCTGGGATATCATCCTCAGGCGCGGAAGGCTTACCCCGGGTAAGATTAAAGAGTATCTGATAAAGCAATACGGTGCCAAGGGAGAAGAGCGATTTAATCAGCTCATTATGGATGAATACGATATGACCGACAGAACTTTGGACAGTTTGGCGGTACGAATGTCCAGGAAGTTCGATCCGGGCTATCAGGAGAAAAGAGAGCGTGAGATTTTAGAACTCAAACAGAAGAGGCGTGTTGAGCAGAGAATAGAGGATGCCGTCGAAGCAAAGATGAAAGAGACCAAGAAAAAATAATGGCAGAAAAAAGAAAGAGAATACTATTTATAATGAACCCGAAATCGGGCGTTATGCTGGCGCCGAAATACATGTCTGAAATTATCGGCATTTTTTCATCCGCCGGCTATATTACCGAAGTATTGATGACCAAAGAAACCGGTAATGCCAGGGAATTTACCGAAATGTACGGTGGCGATGCTGACATTGTAGCCGTTTCCGGCGGAGACGGAACATTCAACGAGGTAGTTGACGGACTTATTTCATCGGGTCATAAAGCACCTATAGGATACATTCCTTCGGGTTCTACAAACGATTTCGCCAACTCTATCGGACTCCCGAAGCAGATTTTGACTTGCGCCGGAATTATAGTTAACGGCAAGCCTACACCGGTGGATATAGGAAGCTTTAACGGAAGGAAGTTCAGTTATGTGGCCAGTTTCGGGGCCTTTACATCCGCAACCTACTCGGTCCCTCAGAATCTGAAGAATATTTTCGGACATGCGGCATATGTCATGGCCGGAATCAGGGAGATTGCCGATCTGAAACCGATACATGCCAAATTCATCTCAGATAAAGACACCGGTCATGCAAGGGTGTATGAAGGGGATTACGTAATCGGCGCGGTTTGTAATTCAAGATCGGTAGGAGGAATTCTGCATCTTGAGAATCTCGGGGTGGATATGAACGACGGAGAGATGGAAGTTCTTCTGGTGAAGATGCCGACAGATATCATTAAACTGGGAGAGACTACCGTGAGCATGCTCAGCGGTTCGTATATGTCTGATCAGATAGAGAGTTTCACGACATCCAATCTGGAAGTTGAGATAGAAAGCGGTATTCACTGGACGTTGGACGGTGAGTATGAAGAAGGCAGCAAGAAGGTGAATGTAAAAATACTTCCGTCGGCCATCTCTGTGATTAAGTAACAGTTATAACGTTAAACAGTATATATAATACCTAAGGATATAACAGACGCCGGATGTCCCCCGCCTCAACGGAGTAGGCGGCGGGTTCCATATTCGATCGTCAGTGGCGGGTCGCAATCCCCGACTGACGATCTCCTCCCGTCGTCTGTTGACGGCGTCGCTCGCTCCAACCAAGCGAGCTTGATGGAGCTTCGCTCCTGGTTGAATTAAGGAGGGGTATATGCAGATTAAGTATGTAGGACATTCATGCTTCAAGATAAGCGACAGTGAAACAGCTTATTCCATTGTTTTCGATCCTTACGCAGATGCAGCGGTACCGGGTTATACGAATGTGAGAGAAAGCGCAAATGAAGTGCTTTGTTCTCACCAGCACGACGACCACAACGCTGTCGAATGCGTTACGATAGAGCCTAATACAGACAGCCCTTTCGAAATTGATTGGATTGATACATATCACGATCCCGAAAAGGGAGCTCTCAGAGGTGAAAACAGAATATACATCGTTACAAATAAAAAGACGGGCGAGAAACTGATTCACTTCGGAGATATAGGAGAAGTGCTTGATGTGCTTCTGACAGATGAGAATCTTGCAAAGCTTAAAGATGCAGACCTGGCGCTTATTCCTTGCGGAGGAGTGTTTACTTACGACATCGATGAGGCTCTGGAGCTTATCTCACGCACAACACCGAAACTCGTCATCCCTATGCACGCCAGATCTGAGAAATCCGGATATGATTATCCTGTCATCGACACAAGGGAGAACTTTTTCAAGGCTGCAAAGGATAAGGGATATAGTCTCATAATAGATGAGGGAAGCCTGGCAGACAGCGAACAGGCTATAGGAAAAAGTGATATACTCGCGCTTGAGCCGACAAATATTTAAACAGGCGGCGCTGAATATATATATTTAAAATAATTCACATAAATCAAGGAGGAACTGTAACAATGTGGAAGGAATTCAAAGAATTTATTAACCAGGGTAATGTAATGGATATGGCTGTAGGTATGATAATCGCAGCTGCATTCGGTAAGATTATCGCAGCACTCGTAGAGAACATACTGATGCCACTCATCGGAATGGTTCTCGGAGGAGTCAGCTTTGCGGATCTTGCAGTAACAGTAGGTTCTGCTGAGCTCAAGTACGGACTCTTCATCCAGGCCATCGTCGACTTCCTGATTATTGCGTTCGTAATCTTCTTAATGGTTAAGAACATCAACAAGCTTAAGAAGGAAGAGCCTGCAGAAGAAGCTGCACCGGCTGAGGATATTGTACTTCTGACAGAGATCAGAGATCTTCTGAAGAAGTAATTCAACATTTTCAAAAGATTAAAGGAGAAAGCTTATGATGTTGGCACTACTGGCAATACTCGCAGTGGCTTACGTGATTCTGAAAGTCCTTAACACTAAAGCCAAGTTCGAGGAAGCAGACAGAGAACGTTTGAAAGCAGAGGCTGAGGAAGCCGAAGCAGAGCAGATACGCGCCGACGCTATCGACGTAGATGTTGAAGAAGAATAAGACAAGCTAAAAGGCAGCCGCTTGGCTGCCTTTTGAGTTATCTGCACTCAGAGTTTACAGGCTTCTGAACTTAACGATGCAGTCGCATTCGAACGCTGCGGTGCCTGCCTTAACGTCTGCAATGAAGTATCCGTACTCGGATCTCTTGCTGCCTGCGAATCCTGCGAGATTATCTCCGTAGAAGCCTTTAATCTTCTCAGCTACTTCAGCTTCTTCCTTGTCGCACTTAACGATGAAGCAGTGTCTGTCGGAACCTGCGGCTCTGTCCAGAGTTACTCTAGGAAGTGTTACTGAGTTTACGATGTTACCGTTCTCGAGGTAATCCATGAGCTGGTCGGTTGCCATTACAGCGCAGTTCTCTTCAGCCTCTGCCGTGGAAGCTCCGAGGTGAGGTGTAGCTACGATGCCCTTCTTACCGATGTACTCAGGCTCCAGAAGGTCTGTCATATACTTTCTCATCTTACCGGACTCAAGAGCAGCTACTACATCATCAACTACGATGAGATCAGGTCTTGCATAGTTCATGAAGATTACGCCGTCTTTCATCTTGGCAATGAGATCTTTGTTGATCATTCCCTTTGTTGTAGGGAGTGAAGGAACATGTATGGTGATGAAGTCGCAGTCAGGAATCATTTCCTCTACGCTGTCCAGGAATTTGACGTCTGCAGTCAGGCAAGGATGCGGTGTGAATGGCTCGTATCCGAGAACCTTCATGCCCAGTGCCTCAGCTGCGTTTGCGATCTTGGCTCCGATAGCTCCGACTCCGATAACGCCGAGAGTCTTACCTTTGATTTCCGATCCGGCAAACTGTTTCTTGCCTTTTTCAACTTCTGCAGCTACGTCGCCGCTGAGAGTCTGTCCCCATGCAATGCCCTCGTAGATGTTACGGGCGCCCATAATCATTCCTGCTACAGCGAGCTCAGCTACTGCATTGGAGTTAGCTCCCGGTGTATTGAATACAACGATTCCCTTTTCGCTGCAGCGATCGAGAGGAATGTTGTTAACGCCGGCGCCGGCTCTTCCGACTGCGAGAAGATTGTCAGAGAAGTCCATGTCGTGCATCTTGAAAGATCTCAGGATGATTCCGGCAGCCTTATCTACGTCTTCGGTCAGTTCGAATTTGTCCGTGAGTCTGTCCAGACCCTTGGAAGAAATGTTGTTTAAAGTACCGATTAAATACTTATCCATTTTGCCCTCCGAATAAAAATTTTTTTGGTTCATTTGTATTGTTTTGGAACACAGGTCCGGGCAATTTGCCATCAAAACCCGTTCTCGTAAAGTATAACACTCACGACAACGGTTATTCAATAAAAGAAAACTATCGAAAACAATAAATACAAGTTGAAACATTGACAAAAATATGCTTATTATTATATGAGCAAAAATTTGGTTTCCTAAAAATATTTTTGGGACTTTTTTTTCAAAACAGGAGGTAATTTAATGGCTAATATCGATCTGACAAAATACGGTATTACAGGTACTACTGAGATTGTCCGCAATCCGTCATTTGAGACACTCTTCGAAGAGGAGATGAAGAGCGATCTCACCGGGTTTGATAAAGGACAGTTGACTGAACTCGATGCTGTCAATGTAATGACAGGTATCTACACAGGACGTTCGCCTCAGGATAAGTACATCGTTATGGATGACAATTCCAAGGATACAGTATGGTGGACAACGGAAGCATATAAAAATGACAACCACCCTATGACAGAAGAAACATGGGCTAAGATCAAGGACCTGAGCATCAAGGAGCTCTGCAACAAGAGACTCTTCGTTGTAGATGCATTCTGCGGAACAAACCCTGACACAAGAATGGCAATCCGTTTCATCGTGGAGGTTGCATGGCAGGCCCATTTTGTTACAAATATGTTCATTGTTCCTACAGAAGAGGAACTGGCAAACTTCGAGCCTGACTTCGTAGTATATAACGCATCGAAGGCTAAGGTTGAGAACTATGAAGAGCTCGGCCTCAACAGCGAGACTTGCGTAGCATTCAATATTACAAGCCGTGAACAGTGCATAGTAAACACATGGTACGGCGGAGAGATGAAGAAGGGTATGTTCTCAATGATGAACTACTACCTCCCTCTCAAGGGTATCGCTTCCATGCACTGCTCTGCTAATACAGATATGGACGGAAAGAACACGGCGATCTTCTTCGGACTTTCCGGAACAGGTAAGACAACACTTTCTACAGACCCTAAGAGGCTCCTCATCGGAGATGACGAGCACGGCTGGGATGATGAAGGCGTATTCAACTTCGAGGGCGGCTGCTATGCTAAAGTAATCAACCTCGATAAAGAATCAGAGCCGGATATCTACAACGCTATCAAGAGAAACGCTCTTCTCGAGAACGTAACAGTTGACGAGAACGGAAAGATTGATTTCGCAGATAAGAGCGTAACAGAGAATACTCGTGTATCATATCCTATCGACCACATCGATAAGATCGCACTTAAGGTTAACGGCAAGTCAGCAGGACCTGAGGCTAAGAACGTAATCTTCCTCTCGGCTGACGCTTTCGGAGTGCTGCCTCCTGTATCCATTCTGACACCGGAGCAGACACAGTACTACTTCCTCAGCGGATTCACTGCTAAGCTGGCAGGAACAGAAAGAGGAATCACAGAGCCTACACCTACATTCTCAGCCTGCTTCGGACAGGCATTCCTGGAGCTTCACCCTACAAAGTATGCGGAAGAGCTCGTTAAGAGAATGGAGAAGAGCGGAGCTAAGGCTTATCTCGTAAACACAGGATGGAACGGAACAGGAAAGAGAATCTCCATCAAGGATACAAGAGGAATCATCGACGCTATCCTCAATGGTGACGTACTCAACGCTCCTACAAAGAAGATTCCTTACTTCGATTTCGAAGTACCGACAGAACTTCCTGGCGTAGACCCTGCTATCCTCGATCCGAGAGATACTTATGCTGATGCATCCGAGTGGGAAGCAAAGGCTAAAGACCTCGCAGGAAGATTCATCAAGAACTTCGACAAGTACACATCAAACGATGCCGGAAAGGCTCTCGTAGCTGCAGGTCCTAAGCTGTAAGAAAAGTCAAAAACAGGCGGAATCTGCATTCCTCCTGTGAATCTTCACCTAAGTGACACTGAGGCGAAGTATAATAATTAAACAATTTCTATTTATTTAAACGGAGGTATATACCAATGGCTGAAGAATATCGCGTATTAAATTTCTCTGCCGGTCCATCCGTACTCCCTGAGCCTGTGCTCAGAAAGTGTGCTGATGAGATGCTTAACTACAACGGAACAGGCGAATCCGTAATGGAGATGAGCCACAGATCCCCTGAGTATCAACAGATCATCGACGATGCTGAGGCTAACCTGCGCAAACTGATGAACATTCCTGATGATTACTATGTTCTCTTCCTGCAGGGCGGCGCTACACTGCAGTTCTCGATGATTCCAATGAACCTCATGACAGGCTCCGGAAAAGCTGACTACATCGTAGCAGGCCAGTGGGGACAGAAGGCTTACGAGGAAGCATGCAAGTTCGGCGATGCACGCTGCGTAGCTTCATCCAAGGATGATAAGTATTCATACATCCCTAAGGTAAGCAAGGAAGATATCAGACCTGATGTAGACTATGTATACATCTGCTATAACAACACCGTATTCGGAACTCACTACAATGAGATGCCTGATTTCGGTGACCACATGGTAGTAGCAGACATGTCGTCATGCATCCTCTCCGAGGAAGTTGATGTTTCGAAGTTCGGCGTTATTTACGGCGGCGCACAGAAGAACGTTGCTCCTGCAGGTCTCACACTCGTAATCATCAGAAAGGATCTCGTAGGAAAGGCTCCTGAGAACACACCTATCTATCTTGATTACAAGACTCATGCTGAGAAGGGATCGATGTACAATACACCTCCGACTTATACGATTTACGTCGCAGGCGAAGTATTCAAGTATCTCCTCGAGAACGGCGGAGTTCCTGCAATGCACGAGAAGGACGTTCGCAAGGCTAAGAAGCTTTACGATTACCTCGATTCTTCCAAGCTCTTCAAGGGCACGGTTGCCAAGGAAGACAGATCTCTCATGAACGTTACATTCGTTACGGGAGATGAGGAACTCGATAAGAAGTTTGTTGAAGGTGCCAAGGAAAGAGGCATGATCAACCTCAAGGGACACAGAATCGTAGGCGGATGCAGAGCTTCCATCTATAACGCATTCCCTGAAGAAGGTGTTGACAAGCTTATCGAATACATGAAAGAATTCGAGGCAGAGAACGCCTAAAGGAGAAAGACGTAAGTGCACGGGAAACTGAAGACACTGCGAATAAAGAACCTGATGGTGGCCATCGTTTCGGCATTTCTGATGCTGATACTGGTGTCCACCATCAGTTTTGATGCTTTTGCGGAAAGCGATGTGTCCAGGATGCTGGCTACAATGAAAATCAGCTCATCGTCATATGCCGTAATGTCAGGGTCCACCAGCGAGGTGGTTATAAACCATCACGCCGAAAGAAAGATGCAGCCCGGCGGAGTAGCAATGCTGGTTACTGCAATGGTTGTACTGGATAATATGTACAATGATGACGAACTTGAGAATTCCGTGGACATAACAGAAGAGCTCACAGAATACGGTGATACATACAGAAAGGGAGAGTCCGTTAAAGTCGGAGATCTTTTGAATGCCATGCTCATAGGCGGCGACAGACAGTCGGCTGAAGCCTTGGCGGAATACAGTGCCAGTAAGAGATCCGTCTTTGTAAATGAGATGAACACCAAGTGCATGGAGCTGCGAATAATGGATACGCAGTTTTCAAATCCGAGCGGAGCTTACAGTACCAAGCAGTATTCAACAGCTTTAGACTGCGCGGTAATTATGCAGGCTGCGCTGAGATATGAAAAGATAAAAGATGCGCTTGACGAGGACAAAATAAGTGTTACGGCTAAAAGAGAAGGAAGCGAGAGGCTGGTTCACCTGGCTTCCAGCAACCCTCTTAATAACAGGACGCAGGAAGTATACAAGTACGGCGCCGGCGGGATCAGCGCCTACATAGGGGACCCCGTCAATGCTACACAGTACACGGGAGCTGCTGTTAAAGATGACATGGAACTTATTGTTGTGCTGATGGACTCCGGTGAGAATAAAGCGGGAACCGAAGCGGTGAGTTTATTTGATTATGCGAACACTTTGGTAAGCAGAGATGAAATCGTGGACGGAAATAAGATGGCGGGACACGTCATGGTCCGGGGCGGAGAGAAGGTAAGAATACCCGCATACACAGAACATAAAGGATTTGCATATGTCCCTCCGGAAGGCAGTAAAGAACTCATCGATACCGAGATAGTGATGTTTAAGGATATCGAGGCGCCTCTGGAAGAAGGTGCCAAGGTAGGTGAGTTCAGAATTTACGTTGCGGATGAACTCAAAGGAACCGTAGATCTCGTAACAAAAGAGAAGGTTAACAGGGGATGGCCCCCTTCAAAGCTGTATATTTCAAATATTGCCAGTATAGTATTGGGATCTCTGCTGGCGCTTATTCTTCTGCTGGCACTGAGAATCTTATATGTGAAGAGAAAGCGTAAGAAAATGAGGGAACTCAGGCGCAGACTTCGCATACGTGAGATGGCTATGCAGCAGATGGAAATTGATGAGGACAGAAGGCGCAGAAACTGGACCTACGGAGGCGGAAGCTATGATCAGTTCGCACCGAGGACAGCGGATATACGTAAAGAGGCTTTGGAGCAGGCCTTGAAAGATCATGAAAAGTAAATGCCGAAGCATATAAGAAAGGGGCAGGATGTTCGTCATAGAAGATGAACTGAAAAAATTACCGACCACTCCCGGCGTGTATATGCATAAGGACAGCCTCGGAGAGGTAATATATGTGGGCAAGGCGGTAAACCTCAGAAACCGCGTGCGAAGCTATTTCAGAAAGCAGTCGCAGCAGGACCCTAAAGTGAGAGCTATGGTCTCCAATATAGCTGAGTTTGAGTACATCAGCTGCAGCTCGGAGATGGAAGCTCTTATTTTGGAATGCAACCTGATTAAAAAATACATGCCTCGATATAACATCCTGCTTAAGGATGATAAATCCTATCCTTATATAGCGGTGACCGTGTCGGAGAGGTTTCCGAGAGTCTATGTGAAGAGAAGACTGGAAAGAGACGGAAACAGATACTTCGGACCGTATACGGATGCGGGTGCGGTGAGACAAATCGTAAAGATGATAGACGAGATGTATCCGCTGAAGAAATGCCGCCAACAGGAGTTTAAAAAGGGCGTGAGACCTTGTTTAAACTACCACATCGGAAAGTGCCCGGGCGTATGTATAGGCGAGGCTGACAGAGCGGAGTATGAAAAGTCCGTGGAAGAGATATTGGATATTCTTTCGGGCAAGGCATCCGGCGTTATAAGGCGGCAGGAAAGTCTTATGAAGGAGGCCTCTGAGAATCTGCAGTATGAAGAGGCTGCCAAGCACAGAGACTATGCCAAATCCTTGCGTACTCTTGGTGAGACTCAGAGGGCGACTCTGCAAAATGAAAGCGATATGGACGTCCTTATCCCGGTCATTTCTTACAAGACGAATGTCGTGGCTCAATATAAGGTGAGGGATGGCAAGCTGGCCGGACGCGATATTACATATATAAGGGAAGAGTATGATGAGGGGGCGTCCGCAGGCGCCGGAAAGAGCGCTGCTGAAGCCCGCTCCTCCGAGATGCTGGCATCGTTTATAAAACAGCATTACACGGAACTTCCCGTGCTTCCTAAAGAGATACTTCTTCCGATGCACATAGAAGATGAGGAGCTTATTTCCGAAATGCTGAATGCGGTCAACGCATCAAATTCGGATGCGGGTTCAGACAGCATGCATAAGACGAAGATAAGCGTACCGGAGAGGGGCGAGAAAAAAGCGCTCATAAAGATGGCGGCTGCCGATTCAATTGAGCTCGCCGGAAGCCTGGATGAGAAAGCGGAGAGAGATAAGGAAAGGCGTGACGCCTTAAGAGAAGAAGTGGGCAAGGTTATAGAGTATGCCGCCGTTTCCGCAGGAAATGCTCCCGTCCTCATATCCGACGGAGAGGACAGGGAGTACCGAATCGAGGCATACGATATCTCTAACTTCAACGGCCTCGATACGGTGGGCGGCATGGTCGTCTACGAGGGCCGCAAGGCCATAAAAAATGACTACAGGAAATTCAAGGTGAGGACTTCGGAGGGCGATGACTACGGAAGTCTGAGAGAAGTAATATACAGAAGACTGAAAAGGGCAAGAAACGGAGACGAAGGTTTCAGCAAGTATCCGGATATCATGTTCATAGACGGAGGCCTCGGACAGGTTCATGCGGTAAAGGCCGTCGTCGATGCGTACCGCATCGCGATCCCGGTCGTCGGGCTCGCAAAAGACGATGCCCACAGAACCCGTGCCATCGTCTTTGATGACGGCAACGAGATCGATCTCAAGGACAACAGGCTTCTCTTCACATATTGCAGCACCATACAAGAAGAGGTTCACAGGTTTGCCATAACATACATGTCCGGGGTCAAGGGCAAGAAGATGATAAAATCCGCTCTCGAGGACATACCGGGAATAGGACCGACCAGAAGAGCCAAGCTCATGAAACACTTCGGAAGCATAGAAGCGATAAAGAATGCAACATACGAAGAACTGACTGAAGCAGACGGCATGACTTCAAAGGCTGCCGAGAGCGTACTGGAATTTTTCAGCGAAAAATGATATATTGAAAGTGCAATTTCGGAAAGGAGATATGCATTATGGCAGAAGATATTAAGAACGTAAACGTCGAAGAGGAAGAAGATATTATCACTTTGGAATTTGATGACGATACAGCGGTTGATTGCTATGTAATGGGTACATTCGAACTCAGCGGTAAGGAGTATATCGCTCTGGCACCGGAAGACGGAACAGACGATGTATATATCTACGGATATAAGCAGATCAGTGATGACGAATTCGAAATAAACGAGATCGAATCCGAAGAAGAATTCGATGCTGCTGCGGCTGAATTCGACGCTATCATGGCAGAAGATGCCGAGTAAAAAAATATACTCGACATATTCAATTCAATAGTGTAGAATGTATGGCGTGCCGTGAAAGACGGCACGCCATAAACATGGGGCATTGGCGCAGCTGGGAGCGCGTTTGACTGGCAGTCAAGAGGTCATGGGTTCGAGCCCCATATGCTCCACCAAATATGCGGATGTGGCGGAATTGGCAGACGCGCACGGTTCAGGTCCGTGTGAGTAACATCGTGAAGGTTCGAATCCTTTCATCCGCACCACTAAAAGACGACTGTTGAAATACACGGTCGTTTTTTATTATGCTGATTAATGTGAGGCGGTAAGCGATATTGTACGTTAGTCAATGATGTGAGACCAAATTCGTAAAAAAGAAAAAGGTCATATGATAACATCAGAATGGTTTATACAAGGCTGGCGATTTTCGCAGC
>CACYFZ010000037.1 GCA_902773835.1 uncultured Eubacteriales bacterium
TGAAACAAAACGGTATCAAGGTTAACAACATAAAATATGTACTGGCGACGCATTATCATCCGGATCATATGGGGCTTATCAGTGATCTGATGAAACAGGGTGCCATGCTAATTCTGATAGATGTTCAAAGAGATTATGTGCATTTCTCAGACAGTATTTTTGCAAGAGACAGGCTTCCGTATACACCAATCGATGAGAGCCTGGGAACTGTCATCTCATGTTCTGAAAGCAGGGAGTTCCTGTTACGGGCGGGCATTTCCGGTGAGATAATCCACACGCATAGTCATAGTGAAGACAGCGTTTCACTGATCATGGATGACGGTGATTGTTTTGTCGGAGATCTTGAGCCTTTCGAGTATATAGAAGTATATGAAGAGAATGAAAAGCTGAAAAGCGACTGGGAGCATATATTGTCCTTCCAACCTAAACGGGTCTTCTATTCACATAGACCTGAAAGGGTATTGGACTGACAAATCGGCATTTGCGGAGGTAACTAGTGACAGACATCAGACTTGTTAAACTTAAACCAGACGATAGAGAACAATTCATTACAGACAATCAAGAAGCCTTTAATTATGGTGCGCTGGAAGAATTTGGTATGAGAGATGACCATTTGGAAGAGGACGGCCAAATAATCTCACGCAAAACTATAGAGCAGTCTATAGATAACGGTACAGCCTATCGAATAATGAAAGGTGATGAAAAGGTCGGTGGTGTTGTAGTTAAGGTCGATGGAAACCAAGGTGAACTGGAGCTGTTATTTACATCCCCAAAGGTACATAGCAAAGGCATTGGATATGCTGCTTGGTGTGAGATTGAAAATCTATATCCCGAAGTAGAGGTGTGGGAAACAGCTACACCGTATTTTGAGACAAGAAACATTCACTTCTATGTGAACCGGTGCGGTTTCCATATCGTAGAATTCTTTAATAAATATCATCCGGGACCAAAAGAATGTGATAATCAGAATAGCAACACTGAGAACGATATGGACGGCATGTTCCGGTTTCAGAAGATAATGAAGTAGATAAATCTTGCTAATGCTGTGTCGAGTATTATTTTGAACGGCAAGCATTAAATCGGGATTTATGGAAGAAATAATGAGTAGTGGTTATGAAATAGCAAAAGAAAAAGATATAAGGGAATTGTTTGATCTGCAGCTGAGAGCATTCGAGAGTGAAGCTGAAATGATAGGCAGCAGGAATGTGCCCGCTCTGATGGAGTCCATCGAAGAAAACCGGGCGGATTTCAGGAACTGGACGGTGCTTGTAAAGCGCAATGATGAGGGCAGGATCATCGGGGCCGTGAGGTTCAGAGAAGAAAGCGATCATATCGAGATCGGCCGCGTCATGGTTGCACAGGAATACAGGAACCGCGGTGTTGCGATCGGTCTGATGACTGCAGTCGAAGAACTTACGCAGGCAAAAACATTCGAACTGTACACCTGCACTAAAAGCTATATCAATATAAACCTGTATGAGAAGCTCGGTTACCGAATATACAAGGAAGAGCAGGGGGACAGAGATCTGTCATTTGCATATATGAGAAAAACTATTGGCTAGATTGACAACTTCCGAATACGATGGAAAGTATGTACGAGTCACGGATACGGACGGGAATAACTTTTCGGGCCGTGCAAAATATGGAAATTCTGAATTACTTGAGTGCGAATGGGGACTAGATGAGGATGGCGTTTTTATCGAAGACGTTATCATCTGCAATTCTCAAATCAAATCAATCGATGTAATAGTCCCGCATGGCTCCGCCGAACTTTGGACGGATCATCTTATACTTAGACGATATCGGTTGGATGATGCCGAGCAGCTTTATAATAGTCTTGGGACAGATTCGGAGATGAATAAGTACTCAGGGTGGAATCCGTATGCATCTCTTGAAATGGCACAAGAAACGGTGCAGCAATTTATCGACAGCTATAATGATGAGCGCTCATATTCATGGGTTATGGATGCATATGGTGACGATGTCGTTGCCGGCACGATTGGGGCCTATGACTATGATAACAATCAGATAGAAGTAGGATTCAGCGTTGCAAAAGCTTGGCAAGGACGAGGCTTTGCGACAGAAGCACTGAAGACGGTACTTGAATACCTGACAGAAAATGAAGGCATCTATCGCGTGACAGCCTGGTGTGCAGTGGATAATATCGGCTCACTCAAAGTGCTGGAAAAATCGGGAATGCAACTTGTTGGTATAGAGAGGGGTGGTCTTGTCGTAGAAGACAGGATATATGACAAAATGATTTACGAATACCGAGCGGATGGACTCTAAGAAGAAACTAAAAATTTTTTGCAGCAAATAATAGATTCCTAAGGATGCATTATGTCTGAATCAACTCAGCAAAGTACTGAAAGACAGCGTATCCCGTGTCCTCCGCCAGAGACGACTGTTGAAATACACAGTCGTTTTTTAATCCAAGTTACATATTAGTTAATTAACACTCAGATATGGTAGACATGCAGTTTCTGACCAACATGGAACAATGTGGTAAAATGACTGCAGTGCCGCAGTGCATAGGAAGATTGTTCTCTTTAGCAAATTGCAGGTTGAATCGATATACACATGAATAAGATACTTTGCATTGGCGATTCAAATACATATGGCTATGATCCTCGGTCGTATATTGGCGACAGATATCCGGAAGGTGTTCGATGGACAAGCTGTCTAAGTGATTGCATTGTAATAAACCGAGGACTCAACGGCATGAAGATTCCGCTGAGGTGTGAGAGATATCTTGGGATAATCAAGTTGGAGAATCCTGATTTGATTACGGTGATGCTGGGCACAAATGATATCCTAAGCGGTGTGAGTGCGGAGCAGACATCTGAACGAATGAACGACTTTATCTCGCATATACAAAACGAAGGCAAACGCATTCTGCTGATTGCCCCGCCTCATCTTCAGTTTGGCGAATGGGTACAGAATGAAGATTATTTGAATGAGTCCTGCGAGCTTGCAGATCTGTATCGGGAAGTGGCGAATAATACCGGATGTATGTTCGCGGATGCAGGGGAGTGGGATATAGAGCTTGCTTTTGATGGAGTGCATTTTTCCGAAGAAGGGCACAGGAGATTTGCCCGAAAACTAAATGAATTGTTATAGGGGATGTAACGAATGAATCAAAAGACTAGGAGAGAATTCTTAATAAGGTATCTTTTGGACGAGAGTTCGGGATATAAGAATGCGAATATCCCTGAGAGAGAACATGAACAAAAAGATCTGCTGAGAGGCTTGTTCAATGTTCGCATGCCGAAATCAGCAGACACAGATTTTTTAACTGTGCAAGATGAGTATCTCAAGGAAGAAATAAGTTCTCGAGGTATTACAGACATAAAAGATCTGACTCCGATTCAAAAAGATATATACATATGGCAGGGTGACATAACCGCTCTAAGATGCGGAGCAATTGTAAATGCGGCAAATTGCAAAATGCTTGGATGTTTCATCCCGAACCACAGATGTATAGACAATGCCATACACACTTACGCAGGCGTGCAGCTCAGATACAGGTGCGCAGAGATCATGGACAAACAAGGCTCTGATGAGAAAACGGGAAGCGCCAAAATAACGCCGGCGTATAATTTGCCTTGCGATTATGTAATACACACTGTGGGACCTATTGTATATGGCATGCTCACGGAAGAGGATGAGAGCTTGCTTGCTTCATGCTACGAGTCATGCTTGGCGCTGGCTGACGATAAGGCTGTGAAGAGCATCGCGTTTTGTTGCATCTCTACGGGAGAATTTCATTTTCCGAATCAGAGGGCTGCTGAGATTGCCGTACACACAGTGAAGCAATATAAGAAAGACAAGAATTCAGATATTGAGGTGGTGTTCAATGTTTTCAAAGACATCGACTACGAGATATACCGAAAGTTGCTCGGATAATACAGAAAAGCAGTGCCGCTCAGAGCGTTTAAATATCGATATATTGGAGGCAAGAGTCGCTATGGGAGAATTGATATTGCATATAGGCACACGCAAAACAGGCACAACGTCATTGCAAAAATTCTTTTATGATAATCGGGATGTGCTTTTAAGAAATGGTGTGGATTATATTCAGTTTACGCGTCAGAAAGCAGCACCGTATAAAAATAATCGAAATGGGGTTTTTTTGAGTAGATATTGCGAAGCTTTATCATTAAAGAAAGAGATTGACAATTATGTAAATGATTTTGAAGAAAACTATAATAGGCTGGCAATGGCGCTTAAAGGAAACAATCGAGTGCTGATATCTGATGAAGACTTAAGCAACTTATCTATAAAAAAATATGGCGAAAAACAAAATCCGGAGACATACTGGCGGGAACTGGCTCGAGTTATAGGTAATCTTGAACCAAGCAAAACTACTATAATAGTTTATCTGAGAAGGCAGGATGAATATGTGGTTTCAACTTGGAAAGAAAGGGTCAAAGGCGGATTTATAAATAATACTTTCCGGGAATATCTGAGGGACCCGAATAGGAAGTATGAACTTGATTATACGATTATGCTGGACGCAATCAGCAGTTCTTTTGGTTCGGCGGCAAAGATTATCGTACGATCCTATAATAAGGCCAGCTCTTCTCCGGATGGAATATTTCGTGATTTTTGTGATGCCTTGGAGATTCCCTGGGATAATGATTACAAAAAGCCTACGAGTAAAATTAATAAATCATTGTCTTTTGATGCTGCAGAAGCAGTAAGAACTTGCAAGTACGGGATGTATGTGCTTGGCAACGAGGAAAAAAGAAAAAAACGAAAGAAAGCAATCGCTGCGCTTTCAAGCAAATATCCGGATCCCAAAGGCACTACAATTTTTATGCCAGGAGAGGCAGAGTCGTTTATGAAACAGTTTTCGGAAGCAAACCGAAGAATAGAGGAGGAGTACTGCGATAATAAACCGCTCTTTTCCAATGAGTTTAACAAAGGCCCTATTTGGCAACCGAACAGGCTTAGAATCGCCAAATACCGCGCCGTCCTTATGTGCCTAAGATTACCGAAAAAGTTGCGTTCTTTTTTCGGTCCAAAATTGGGCGCTTGGAAGTGAAGGGTGTGTTAAGAGAGACAGATTGGCTATGACAGCATCGAGAAGGAAAATCAAGGAACTTGAAGAATTCAGTGCGAGGTTCAGTAAGCGCTATATACTCAAAAAAAGAGTGAATGCGCTGCTGTGCTTCTTTATTGCCGCATGCGGAACTTCAGCGGTGATGTACTCGAGGTTCATTTTCCATAACGAGCTTTTTGACAGACTGCGATATATGACTTTTTGGGGCACGATCTTCACCGCAATCGTTTCATTTATATTCGGAATCGTATGTATTACAGAAGCTGAAAAGGAAACCGAAGTCACTAACAGACATGTATATTTTCTCAGACTGTCATCGGCAACTACAGAATCAGTTATATTTGTCGTAGTTTTGACCGGTCTGACGCCGATTATGCCGGATCAGCCGGACGTGACTTCTTACCCGGGATTCATGATGCATATTGTGATCCCAATAACGACGGTCGCGAGTTTTGTGCTCAATGACCCGCCTATAGGCAAACCGAAGGTTTTTGAGCCCTTGAAGGGAACAATGTTCATCGGAGTGTATGCTGTCTTGATGACTACACTTTTCGGAACGGGAAAGATTTCCAGCGACAAGGCGCCATACTCATTCCTGGACTTTGAACATACATCCATGCTATACAAATTAATCAGTTTGGTGAGCATCTTTGCAATAGGATATGCCGTATCATGGCTGCTGATGCGCCTGAATATGAAATTGTCATGGATCTGGTTTGGGGATATCAGAAGATTCAAGAAGAAAGGATAATTAATGTTTACATGGAGACACCTGCTGTGGCTGCTTGTATGCGCATGCATGGTAATCGGGACTACATATGCATATAAGAAGAAACGTCCCGGCATAGACAGCGTTCTTACGACTGCACTGATAATCGCAGTGCTGTCTGAGTTTGCCAAAATGATCGCTGTCATCGAACTCGTGCCGTCTAAAAGCGGAGAGATGATGCTGCCGTATCTTCCTCTGAATCACCTTCCGCTGCATTTTTGCTCATTCCAGATCATATTGATCGCCGCGGCGAAGTTTAGCACTAATGAAAAACGCAGGGAGAACCTGCTTGCCTTTATGGCACCTACCTGCGTGATCGGCGGATTGTTTGCCCTTCTGATGCCTTCGATCTTTACCACTACGATATCTGCAGAGCAGGCATTTACGAGCTTGATCTCATACCAGTTTTTCATCTTTCATTCCATGATAATCTCCCTCGGTCTGATTATAGCGACTTCTGATGAGGTGGACTGGAGCATGAAGCATTATAAAAATACTCTGCTGCTCGTGTATTTGTTTGGCATCTTATCGATATATCTGAACTCTATCTTTGCAAGTCCGACATATGCAGACGGAATACTTATCAGCGTCGATTTCTGGACCAATTTCTTCTTTACATATCGAAACCCTCTGGGCATAAAGATCACTGAACTGTGGCAATGGTACCTGTACCTGCTGATTATTATTGTGCTTACGGCATTGTTGCTGTACCTGTTTTATCTACCGCTTGTACGGAGGAAAACTAAGCATCTCAACCTGCCCGATAAACGAGACTCGTGATATGCTAACATATAGTCAACACAGGATAGGAAAAGAGTACGATGTTTTATCTGAATGAATACCCATTAGAAATGAGGTTGTAAGCTGAGAAGGGAATTGGAACACTTTTACATAGGGGATTCTTACGGAGGGAACCAGGGCTGGTTCCGTTCGTTCATGATGAGGATAGGTGGCTGCGGCGCAGAGACAGCCTGCGATAGCAGCCTGTACTTCGCCCTTCATAAGGGTGTCGAAGGGATATATCCCTTCGATACTGCGCCGCTTACCAAAGAAGACTACGTAGACTTTGCTCACATGATGGAAAAGTATCTGTGGCCGAGGATGTCCGGAATATATAAACTAAGCACATATATTGAAGGCTACTATAAGTATCTGACGGACCATGGGATTGACAATATTCGCATGACAGCGTTCAGCGGAAACGAACCTTACGAGCTCGCAAAGAGTACACTGATGAAACAAATAGATGCGGGCTATCCCGTACCAATGCTCATTTTGAACCATAAGGAGAAAACACTTAAAGATTATGTGTGGCATTGGTTCTTAATAAACGGCTATGATTTAGATGAAGAGAGTGGCGCCCTGCAAGTAAAAGTTGTTAATTACAGCTGGTACACGTGGTTCGATTTTTACACTATGTGGGACACAGGCCATGACCATAAAGGCGGAATGATATTATATGATTTATAAGAGATTAGCATTATGCATATTTAGCATATTAGTGCTGGCGTTTCCGCTTGGCGGATGCGGAGCACCAAAAGAGGAACCGGCTAACACAGTGGAACCTCCGGAGACAGAAGAGGCAGTTTCGAGTGATGCAGAGCTGACGCTCTCAATCGACGGCGTGACTGTTGAAGTTGCGTGGGAGGACAATGAAGCAATTGAAGAGCTGAAAGCGCTTGCTGCCGATCAGCCATACGAGATTAAGATGTCTAAATACAGCGACTTCGAACAGGTAGGGCCTATTGGAAAGATCCTGACGTCAAACGATGTGCAGATGACAACCCAACCGGGAGACATAGTTCTTTATTCCGGAGACCAGATGGTCATCTTCTATGGGAAGAACTCCTGGGCATATACCAAGCTAGGGCATATTACAGACAAGAGCGAGGAGGAATTAAAAGACCTGCTCGCTAAAGATAATGTAACAGTAAGTGTGAGTATAGTTTGATTTCAAAAGAGCTAATGAGACTGTTTATAGCAATTAATCTTAATGAAGAAATGAAAGAATCTCTCATGGACATTCAGGATGCCATGAGAGATTGCGGTATATACGGAAGAGAGACGACAGCGGAGAACATGCATCTTACTCTGGCATTTATCGGAGACTATGATGATCCGGACTATGTTAAAAGGATCATAAGCAGCATAGATATAAGGCCGTTTGACATATCCCTGAGCGGTGTCGGAGCATTTAGAGATCTCTGGTGGGTAGGGATTAAAGACAGCCCGCCGCTGCATGCGGTCGTGCGTAAGCTAAGACGAGCGCTTTCGGATGCGGGCATACCATTTGACAGAAAACGATTCAGACCGCATATTACTATCATAAGAAAAGCAGATGGAGATCTGGAAGATATATCTGATGCCGGACTGAAATCGCATACAGACGTATCGATGACTGTCGATCATATTTCGCTGATGAGATCTGAGCGTGGCAAACATGGAATGATATATACTGAGTTATAATAATCACTGAGCTACACAAAAGTGCAGAGAAATATGCCAAGGTTGGCAAAAGAAAGGAAAACAAAGGAGAACAATGAGAACTAAACTGAACTTAACAGAGGGCATTTTTCCAATGCCGGTATTAATGGTAGCAACTTACAACGAAGATGGCAGCGTAAATGTTATGAACGCCGCCTGGGGAACTATGCAGGAAAGAGGCAGGGTTGCACTTAATCTGACAGAAACGCATAAGACGGTCCGAAACATTAAGGAAAGAAAAGCATTTACTGTTAGTATTGCTGATGCAAAGCATGTCGTAGAGGCGGATTATTTCGGGGTTGAATCCGGTAACAAAGAGCCTGCCAAATTCTCAAAGAGCGGTCTCACCGCCGGCAAAGCTGAGTGCGTGGATGCTCCGGTTATTAACGAATTTCCGCTTTGCCTTGAGTGTGAGTTTGTTGAGTATCAGGAAAATGAATATGGTGTCGGCGTAATCGGACAGGTAGTTAATCTTACTGCTGATGAGAGCGTTATGGTGGATGGAAAGCTCGACATCTCGTTGGTGGATGCAATAGCATTTGATCCATATACTCACGGATATTACAGAGTTGCAGAGCGTGTAGGAGAGGCGTTCAAGGACGGACTGAAGTTGAAATAATCTCGACTGAGAAGCGCTGCATGAATGGATAGGAATGTCCATGAGCAGCCACGCTGTGCCTTTCATGTACGGGATGGCACCGGTGTCGCTTGCAAGACAGATGCATCTGGCAATGTCTCACTGGTCATTTGTATTGATGGGAATCCACCTCGGTCTTCACATTCCGCTGATGACAGCGCATATTAAAATCGAAGGAAAATTCAAAACAGCTATAAACGCAGCCTTTTGCCTTTCGGCGGGCATCGGATTATTTCTCTTCATTCGAAGCGGCTGGGCAAACTATATGTTTTTCCGTTCGGTGTTTGCCTTCCTGGACTATGAAAAGGCGGGATCTCTCGTGCTGCTCGAGAACACACTGATGCTGTCATTTTGGGCTTTCGCCGGTTGCCGTATTTTCAAACTATTAAAGAGAAACGCGCATATAAAATGACGCATATAAACTGAAAACGGTGAAAACAACGAGGACCCTGCAACCGCAGGGCCCCTTCGTTGGAAGGTTATTATGAAGGTTATGTTATGAAGAAAAGTTGTCTTTGTTTTCGACAACTATAAGGTACACCTGCAAACTTAAACGAAACTAAAATGTGTTACAATTTACGAATGAGTACAAATGGCATAACTATACGCTTCGATAAAGATTTTCCACCAAAGAATAAAGAGAAGTTGCCAGGACAGATTTTCTAACTGGTAATAAGTAGCTGCGAGGGAGATGATCGTTCTCCCTCGCAAATCGAAGTTTGCGGAGGTTAATCAAATGGAATTTATCAAAGTAACAAAAGAGAATCTGGGAAAAGAGCATATCTGCTGCGCCATCTCCAATAACAAGGATATAC
>CACYFZ010000038.1 GCA_902773835.1 uncultured Eubacteriales bacterium
ACATCTACGTGTCCACAGATTGGGGGCAGCCACAACCAGAGATGTGTTCGATTATGTAAAAGTGGAATTATGCGTGTCCATTTTATGGGTACCAGTTTATGCGCCTTTTTACTTACCATTCCTATCTGCTGACCTTCACGTAAGTAACAATTTCATCTTACTTCATAAAAAATACTTACCATTGAGCCTGAGGGCATCAGCGGTAAGTAAATAATTGAAAAAAGACGAAGGATACTAAGAGTTTTGTGCTTTATACAAAGCTCAGACCTATACCCAATGCGAAGAACACTATCCAGATCTTCCATACCAGTTTACTGTCACGGAGGAATATCCTCGTGCTCTTTTCATCCGGTATGGTTATAAGAGCCGTGGCCCATATCGCATGTACAAAGAGCAGCACTATAGCCGTAATGGTGCAGAAGCCTCTTAAGCCGTACACAAAGCCGCTCCCCTCTCCAATAGCCAACTTGAGAAGTCCTGCTCCGGCTGCGCTTCCGCAGAAGGCCAGCCAAAGGAGCAACAAGCAAAGAGATTTCAGTTTCTTTTCTTTGCTTATAGTCATCACAGCCAAAGTGTAGGCAAGCAAAGTGAACACTATGCATATTAAAGCTTTGATTAGATTTGGATCCATAATAATACCTTAGCGCTCGTCAGTCGGCGAGTTAAGTCATCTTTAACCCGGTGGCCACTGCATGCTGCGTCCGCCGAGGATGTGAATATGCAGGTGCATAACGGTCTGGTTTCCGTCCTCGCCCGTATTGATGACGCATCTGTAGCCGTTGCCGAGACCTTCCTTAGCAGCCACTTCTTTGATCTTCAGCATCATATGACCCATCAGGTCTGCATGCTCATCCCGAAGATCGTCCAGTGAAGCCACATGGGCCTTCGGTACCATAAGCATATGCACCGGTGCCTGAGGAGCGGCATCTTTGAAAACCGCTACCTTATCGTCCTCATAGACCATCTCCGTAGGAATCTCTCCGTTTGCGAGTTTGCAGAAAATGCAGTCTCCCATATTTCTGTACCTCCTATACAGCCTATACACTATCTTGTATATCCATTTGTTGATTTGAGGGCCTATCATAATAAGTCCTCCGAATCATCTGAACACAGCACGGCCTTACAGCCATCCCTGTAATTCTCTGTTAATTGTACCTTGCAGAAGTCTCCAAGTCGAGGGGCATCGTCTTTTTCTGCATCTCTTACATCTATATACACCCTAATATAATTGTCGGTATATCCCGTAATGAATCCGTCAGACTCCTCTTCTGTCAGCACCCTGTGGACAGTCTCAAAATTCTTTTCATTAAATTTCCATGCAGTTTCTGCCGCTGCTCTCTCCAGTTCTTCCGCTCTTTCACTGCTGAGAGTTCCCGGAACAATGCCGTCTTTAATCTTAGCCCCTGAAGTCCCTTCTCTCGGAGAATACCTGAAGGCGTGGACCCTGGCAAACTCAGCGCGCTTTACCACATCCAGAGAATCTTCGAAATCTTTATATTCCTCTCCCGGAAATCCGACTATTATATCCGTCGTAATTCCGTACAGCGGATCGAAATCCCTCAGCGTCTTTACTATCGAAAGATAATCTTCCTTAGTATAGTGGCGATTCATTGCCTTCAGTATCTTGTCACTTCCGCTCTGAACCGAAAGGTGCAGATGATGGCATAGTTTGTCATAGCCGAGAAGGCTCTTCACATCTTTTACTTTTACAACGGTAGGCTCCAGTGAGCTGAGTCTTATTCTGAAGTCTCCGTCAAGTGCATCTATTCGCTTTATTATAGTCTCAAGTCCGGAAAGTCCCTCTTCATCCGCTTTTCTTTCGAAGTCGAATCCGGGCTCGGTTCCGTAGAGCGCGGTATTAATCCCCGTCAGGATTATTTCCTTGTAACCTTTTTCTATCAGGGCCTTCGCTTCTTCCACCACATCTTCGGGTCTTCGACTCCTCACCCTGCCTCTGGCATACGGTATCTTGCAGTATGAGCAGAATCTGTTACAGCCTTCTTCTATTTTTATATAAGCTCTGCACATCGACGATTCGTCAGATGTGACAATTCCCATATCCTCATAATGCGTAAGTTCATCGTAGCCGAGAACTTTTGATTGGTGATTAGCCTCAAATACCCTGTCTGCAATTTCGGATTTCAGGCTGTTTCCTATTACCATATCCACTTCCGGCATCTTCTGAAGTTCTTCTTCGGACACCTGGGCATAGCAACCCGTTACTACCATAAGAGCGTCCGGACACCTCGACTTCATACGTCTTATATACTGCCTGGACTTCCTGTCTGCCATATTCGTGACGGTGCATGTATTCACAATGTAAACATCGGCAACTTCGTCCTCGGAGACAATATCCGCACCACGAGAAACGAAGGCCTCTTTAATGGCCTCCGTCTCGTACTGATTAACTTTGCAGCCCAAGGTATGGAACGCTACTTTCACTTTTATTCCTCAATTGAGCAGTTTGGTGTGTGCTCCTTATGCCTTATTTTTCAATAGATTTACGTCAACTGAGTCTATCATTCCTGCGCTTTGCGGTCAACAGCAGCGCTTCAAGCGATACAGCTATCGCCGCCAGGCAGTACAGTATATCCATAGACATTCCGTCTCCCGTCTTAGGACTTTGCGGTCTTCCGGGACTGCCGGGTTCTTTCGGTTCATTCGGCTCATCAGGCTCTTTCGGCTCCGAAGGCTCGCTCGGTTCCGAAGGCTCATCCTCTTCAGGCGGCTCCTTTTTCAGCACCGGAACCGGCTCATCTTCTTTTGCATCATCATATGTACCAAGATGAATTGTTGTAGCGTGTCTTTCGATACTGATTTCATCAGAGAAGAGTTCGAATCCCTTGTTGGCATCGCAGCGGACCTCCTCCATGAGATAGCTGTCATACGGCAGAGCTCCCAGTTCGTTATTTACCTTGGCTCCGCTGCTTTCGTCATTGTAGCCGTTGAACCATATGCCGTCTTTATCGCTGCTGCCCTCATTGGTTGCTGTGTCATGGGAATTCCAAGAGGATGCAGTAGACAAGTGTCCGTTTTTATCCGTTACCAAAACGTGCACCTCTCCGGTGGTCATGGAAGTGAAACTGAAAGGAACACCTGCCATTCTGCGCCTTCCCTCCGCTGACTTATTCAAACTAAGATCTCCTCGTATTACCTGTTCTTTAAGTGAATTCTCTTCAGTAAAGCAAATAAGCGTATTAAGCTTCTCTGCTCCGCCCTCATCGCTAATCGCAGCATATCTGATCGTTTTGTCCAGAAGATATCCCTCGGGAGCCTTGGTCTCTTCAACACTTATTATTCCTATAGGGAATGACACTTCTCCGCTGCTGTTGTAAAAGTAATCGGCGCTTTTATCTTTAATGAGATATTCTTCCGGCCGGCTCAGATCTATCTCACCGGCTTCATCTGTCTTAAACAGCCATACAGCCTCAGCTCCTCCTATCTTTGCAGGGCTTTTTGATTTTACGGCTTCAGCCATCTCTTCTTGGCTCATACCGCCTTTTACTTTTACTGCATAGAACTTTATGCTGTATTCCGCATCTGCCAGACTTGCCGCACCCTGTGGTTTCGGAAGGCCTGTCTCCGCATCCGTTTTCTGAATAAGCAGTGACACGGCATTGCTCTTCGGAATCTCCTTCGATACGACGATGGATGTCTTATCTTTCACTATTTCTATAGGATATACTTTTTCATCCATGGCATATCCCTTCGCTGCTTTGGTTTCCTTAACATAGTAGATTCCCGTCTCAATTTCTACCGCATCTGAACTGCCGTCTGCTTTGGTACGAATAAGCGTCGCTGACCCTGAACTGCCCTTTACCGCCTGAGTGCAGGAAGAATCTTCGTAGATTGTGTATTCCGCCCCCTCGAGTGTGTAGTTAGGATTCTCCTTTGATATTGTCGTCAGAGCATCTTCTTTCTTTACGGCAGCCTTACCGTACTCTGTTTTATAGAATGCTCCGAAAACATCCTGATATCCGTTTTTCTTAATCCAGAAAACTTCGAAATCCTCAGGTGGATCTTTAAGATTATCCAAGTCATTCAGCATCGACTTTACTTTGGATTTTATCTTGTCGCCCACGCCTCCGTTCCATGCATCGGTCTTGGAATAAACATAGGAAAGAGCTATGTGGCCCAAGCTGTAGTCCGTGGCTCCGGTATTATTATTTGAAAACCATCTTTTCTTCGTTACTTTGGTGTACCCGTATGCTCCCGGAAGGTAGTACACCAGTTTTCTCATCTTAGCTATCGTACCTGTGTCATCATCATCCACCACCACTACATTGTAGGTCCCCGAACTCGGTGTAGCCAGCGTGGGCTGTACGCAGTATGCATATGACCTTTTTATTCCCGGCACATCATCCAGATCTACGGGTTCTCCGTCAATATGCGTCACCCACTTTACGGTTGTGCCGCCTTCGTCCCCCGGTGCATACCACTCAATTTCTCCAAGCTTTATAGTTACGGTTGAGGCCGTAGCATTTACCTCTGTTGCAGAATGCGTGAATATGCCTGTTATCATAACAGCGCATAATGCAAGGGATCTCAGGATTTTGAGTGCTCTGCCTCCTCCTTTGTCTGAATAGTGTTTCATCTCAGGTCCCCCTTTGTCGCTATGCCTGTCCCTCGATAGATTCTATCCTCTCCGCTGCCGGCATCTGCCGGTACCTCTCATAAAGCGCTTCTGCCAGCTTTTCGGCGGTATCTTCGAACAGCGTGATACCCTTAGTCATTTTTTCATGACTCGGATCCCAGTCCCTGATATCAATCTTTCCCTGGCCTCCGTTCCATGCCACGATATTGACCTCTTTCGTCCATCCGTCTTTTCTCTCTTCGATAACTCCGATGTGTTCCATCAGCTCGAAGGTAACCTCATCGTTGCTTCTGTTTCTCTGTCTTGGGTTTTGCTTGATTGCCATTTTTCATACTCCTTTTCTGCCGCATCTCTCATAGTCCCTATTGTAAATTACGGCGGTGCGGCTCCGCTGTGCAGCAATAATAGACTGTCTCAAAAAACTTGTCGAACAAAAGGCGCACGCAAATCGACAAAAGACGCACGTTTTTTGAAATACCCGTAAAAGTACACAAAAATGCATGGTAAATAACAATTTTTAAATAAAAAAGTGAAGCCCTAAGGCTTCACTTTCAGTCGCTATTAAAATTGCGAAGTAATTTTCGTCGATTATTCTATCGGAGAAGCTTACTCGATGATTTCTGTTACAACGCCGGAACCTACTGTTCTACCACCCTCACGGATAGCGAATCTCAGTCCTTCCTCGATAGCGATAGGTGTAATGAGGCTGATCTCCATTACTACGTTGTCGCCAGGCATGCACATCTCTGTGCCTGCAGGAAGCTGAAGGTCTCCTGTTACGTCTGTTGTTCTG
>CACYFZ010000039.1 GCA_902773835.1 uncultured Eubacteriales bacterium
GCCTCGTAAACTCATAAAAGTTATGACCATAGAAGGAACCGTGGGGCACACGGGGATAGCTCGTTGATACTCAGACCGTCAGGCCTGTTGAGCGAGAAGCCCCCACTTCAGGCTAAACAGCCAAGTGGTGGGAGTATGTCACAAACATAAACACAGAAAGGGGAGTCAAATGTCGAATATAAGACCGGCGGATATGGAAAGAATTACTACAAGGGAGCTCGCAGATAAGTTTATCGAAGAGCAGATTAAGGAGATCAGAGAGCAGGTAGGAGACGGTAAAGTCTTACTCGCGCTATCCGGCGGAGTTGACTCATCAGTAGTAGCTGCACTCCTTATTAAAGCCATAGGGGACAGGCTCACATGCGTACATGTAAACCACGGACTTCTGAGAAAAGGAGAGCCTGAACAGGTAATCAAAGTATTCAAAGAAGAGATGGGGGCCAACCTCATATACGTGGACGCAGTTGACAGATTCCTCGACAAACTCGCAGGTGTAGCAGAGCCTGAGACCAAGAGAAAGATAATCGGCGCCGAGTTCATCGATGTATTCGCAGAAGAAGCTTCAAAACTTGACGGCATAGGCTTCCTCGGACAGGGTACGATTTATCCGGATATCCTGGAGTCAGACGGAGTAAAGGCCCACCACAATGTAGGCGGACTTCCTGAAGATCTTCAGTTCGAACTCGTGGAGCCGGTAAAACTTCTGTATAAAGATGAGGTAAGAGTTGTCGGAACCGCACTCGGACTTCCTGACAGCATGGTATACAGACAGCCGTTCCCGGGACCGGGTCTCGGAGTAAGATGCGTAGGAGCCATCACAAGAGACAGACTCGAGGCTGTGCGCGAGGCAGATGCCATCGTCAGAGAAGAAATCGGAAAGATGAACCCGACTCCATGGCAGTACTTCTGCGCAATTCCTGACTTCGTATCCACAGGTGTTAAAGACGATAAGAGATACATGGGCTGGGCGGTAGTAGTAAGAGCTATCAACACGGTAGATGCCGTAACCGCAGAGGCGGTTGAAATTCCGTGGCCTATGCTTACCACCATTCGCGATCGAATAATCGCAGAAGTTCTCGGCGTAAACAGAGTGCTCTGGGACATCAGCGATAAGCCTGTCGCCACAATCGAGTGGGAATAAAAATATGACCTTAGGAGAGAGTGCGTTCTCCCCTATGGTCTTTTTTTAATCGACAGATTTCCGCACGCAGTCTCGGCGCAACTTGTCAAATACATAACCCTTCTATAACTTGAGACGGAATATTATAAAAGAAAAGAAATGCGACTGCCGGATGAATGATGCAAATGACGAAGGAGACGAAGCTATATGAGAAAACACATAGCTTGGCTGATGAGCATATTAATCCTCACCACGGGAATAGGCTATACTAATACGGAGAATATATTTGCGAGTTCAGATACTATAGAACATCAATTGGCCAAGCTGGACGGCGTCACCAAGGTAACAAAACTTGAAATGGAAAAAGAAACCGGCGACCTTGATGAAAAGTTTATGCTGTACTTCGAACAGCCGCTGGACTGGGAACATCCCGAGAAAGGAACGTTCATCCAAAGGGTAGAGCTTGGGATTCGCAGTAATGCAGAAGCGAATGCGCTTCTTACCAACGGATACAATATGAACGAATCGTTGTTTGCAGTCGATACTGACCCGGAAGGGCTTACGGCCCTCTTAAACGCGAACTACATTCAAGCAGAGCATCGGTTTTTTGGCGGCTCGCGCCCGGAGGGAATGAAAGATGATAACAGCAATTTTGAGTACTGGTATGAATATTACAATCTAAAGAACTCCACGGCGGATTTTCACAAGATCTATACAGAACTGTCAAAAGTGCTTGGAGAAGACAAATGGATTGCATATGGCAGAAGTTATCGCGGTATTATGACCAATGCTTATGCATATTATTATCCTGACGACATGGATGTCTATCTGCCGTACTGCGCACCAACTTCGTGCGGTATGGATGACGAGCGTTTTTACGACAATGTGTATAAAACGATAGGTGATGACCGCGAAGACGGGGCGGAGCTGCGAAAACTGTTCACGGATTTTCAGGTGGAGCTGATGCGTAACAAAGAGGAGCTCATGCCTATTTTTAAAGAGGCGCTCGAAAAGGACGGCGGAACCTACACGGAATTTGCGACCCCCGGAAGAGTGTTCGACATAACCGTTCTTGAGTTCGCCGTTCAGATGTGGCAAAGGAAAGATAATCAGACAACAGAACTTGGCGAAGACGCAAAAACTCTGTTTCCGAGAGTCATGCTTAAGCCGGAAGATACTGAAGAGGAAAAGCAGGCGAAACTCGAGGAACAAATCGAGATACTTACAACGGTCCAATCATTCGACTGGGCCACCAATACTCCGTTTTTCCCTTACTACATCAGTGCCTGCACAGAGCTCGGTCAGTACCATTACAACTTCGACTACCTCCGCCGGGCCATGCAGGAGGCGGGTGTGCCGGCTGAGAACCTGTCCATCACAAAGGAAATGGAGCCGACCATACTCCAAGATCTTATGTTTACGCCGGCGCAGAAAAAAGTATTCAAATACAGCAGTCATTATTATGACGCTGTTACAAGTGATATAAAAACGACGGAAACAAAACATCTGATGCTGCTTGGCGCGGACGATCCGTGGGCTGCACTGAGAATGCCGATTGAAGACGGCGATAATCCGAACGTAAAAATATACCTCCTTCAAGGCGGAGACCATTATATCGGTATCGGAGATTTCCCGGAAGAGACTCAAAAAGAGATTATTAATCAGCTGGAAGAGTGGCTGAAATCGGAGTCTTCCGAAAATCAGTGCTATGACAACAACAATTGGCTTTGGATTGCACTCGTAATTGCATCCGTAATTGTATTAGGCGGAAGCATAAGACGTAAGTAATAATAGTTGCAAAAAGTGTCGGAGAGTTCGACATGGAAAACACTGAGAGTGATACACTGCTCTGAAATCATGGTAAAATCGGAATAGTGAATCGAAGAAAGTGTCAACACTGTTGACGTTTGTAAAAGGAGGATGGAGATGATTAAGGTTTTTTGCTACGATAGATGCTCAACTTGCAAGAAGGCACTGAAGTGGTTGGATGAAAAGGGCGTAAAATATGAGCTTATAGACATCAAGGGAGATAATCCCGGTGAAGCAGATCTCAGGGAGTTTCATGCGAAGAGCGGACTCCCGCTGAAGAGATTCTTCAATACCAGCGGCATGCAGTACAGAGAACTGGAGCTTGCAAAGAAGCTTCCCGGCATGAGCGAAGATGATCAATATGCTCTGCTTGCTACCGATGGCATGCTTGTAAAGAGACCGCTTCTTGTCGGAGACGATTTCGTCCTGACCGGCTTCAGGGAAGCCGAGTGGGAAGAAAAGCTATGATCAAATAGGAACGAATTAATAATCATTCGCGATTAAATTAGAGATTTAAAACGTGCGCTGTGGTAGAATAAGCGCATGTTCTTAATTGTAGAAAAAGTAATGTCAATATTTGTCATCGTCCTGATCGGGTTTATTCTGTACAGACTGGGTGCAGTCGGCGATGACTCAATAAAACCTATTACATCTATCTTGATGAATGTCAGTTGTCCCTGCCTGATAATTACCAGCCTTTATTCAAAGGAGCTTACGGGAAATATTCTCGGAGACAGCCTTGCGGTTATGGCGGGGGTTATGTTGTTTTATATATTTGCTTCGCTGCTGACATTCCTATTCGTAAAGCTGACCAAGATAGGGCAGAAAGAGGATACAGGTGTTTTAATGGCTGCCGTAGCCGCCACAAATTCCGGTTTCATGGGATTTCCAATAGTAAAGGCTCTTTACGGAAGCGATATGCTCTATCTCATGGTTATGGGCAACTTGATGCTTAATGTCTATATGGTCTGGATGGAGCCTTCTATACTGACGATAGGAACTAAGTCCAGACCCTCAGCGAAGGATATGCTGAACGCCCTGAAGACTCCTTTCGTAATATCTTTATTCGTGGGATTTGCCATGGCTTTTCTGCATATAAAACCGAGCGGAATAGTAGACGAAACAATGGTGATGATAGGGGACATTACGATACCGCTTTCCATGATACTCGTAGGTATAAGATTGGGGTCGGTTAAGCTCCGCGAGATAATCAGCATGAATAATATAATCATTTCTATATTTGCCATGGTCGTAGTTCCTCTGCTGGTGATGCTCATCATGCTGCCGATGGGATTTATAAACAACGATGTGAAAACAATTATCGCGGTTACGGCAATCCTGCCGACAGCGGTTATTGCGGTGGTAATAGCAGAGCAATACGGAGAAAACTCGCTTCTTTTGTCTGAGATTGTCTCTTTGACAACCATTATGTCGGTTGTAACTATTCCTTTCATGGCGGTTGTAATAGATGTGCTTTTCAGATAGGCGATAAGTATGGGATACATATCTTGTGATGACTCTGCGAAAAGCACGGTAGAATTATTCGGAGAAGCAGAAAGAAAAATGTACAAGGCTAAAGAATAAAAAAGCCGGACAAGCAAGTCAGAAATAAAAAGGGGGATATGAAATGAACGAAAGTGTTGTAAAGAGAAATGAGATTATAGCGCAGACTATAATCAAGGGGCTTGAGAAACGCAATATGAAGGGTTTTTATGCAGCGGATAAGGAAGAGGCTGTGAAGATTGCCCTTGATCTTATCGGAGAGGGTGCTATGGTTACTATGGGCGGAACCCAGAGTGTCAAAGATGCGGGTCTCTTCGATGCCCTGAAAAAAGGAAATTACGACTTTTTAGACCGTGAAGAAGCGGATGACAGAAGAGCGGCATATCTGGCTGCGTTTGATGCTGATGTTTACTTGGGAAGCTGTAACGCTATAACTCAGGACGGAATACTGATTAATATAGACGGAGTCGGAAACAGAGTTGCCGCATACTGCTACGGACCAAAGAAAGTTGTTTTGCTGGTCGGAATGAATAAAGTATGCGCTGATGAGGACTCTGCTGTTAAGAGGGCGAGAAACGTAGCCGCAACCACCAATATCCAGCGCTTCGGCAGAAACACTCCTTGCGCAAAGACCGGAAAGTGCCATGACTGCACAAGTCCTGAGTGCATATGCGGACAATTTCTTATTACGAGATTCACGATGACTCCGGACAGAATACATGTCATCATAGTTAATGAGGATCTAGGATTCTAGTCTAATAAATACAAGATAAAATGCAAGAGGCTCTGCGACTGCAGAGCCTCTTTTGTTGTATTAGAAAACCCCACGTTAGACGTGGGGTTCCGTGAACGCTATGCGTTTGACCAAAAATCCTCCAAACCTTAGAATTGTGATGCGGTCTGCCAAC
>CACYFZ010000040.1 GCA_902773835.1 uncultured Eubacteriales bacterium
GTGAAAAAAAATGCTCAAAACCCCTTTGTGGAAAGGCATCTCCGGCCGATGCAAACAAGAAAATAGTTGCGGATTTTATGGCTCCTGCCTCCGCAACTAGAACGAGGATGTGTCGAGTTTGGCACATCCTCTTTTTTTTGCTGCAAAGTGATTCATTTGGCAAAGATAGGCATTATATCCCCCTACCTTTGCATCGTCGATCAGAACAAACGACATCTGAGCGACAGAGATAAAATGGATGTTTAACAATTTAAAAAATTATAAGATTATGACACAGATGAATGAACTGAATGCAACAAAGCTTTCAATTGAAGAATTGGAGAACGTGAATGGTGGTACATTACGTAGGCTCCGCCAAAAAAAGGGAACAGCGTCGCAAATCCGGCCAATAGAGGAAATGCGATAGCTTTGGGGGGACAGATTCTAGGTGACTAACCTGTGAAATACTCAGGTACCTGTCCCACCGACTATTTAGGTGGATACCCATATTCTCAGGGAACAGCAGATACTGCTCTGCATGAAACCGTTGATCCCACTGGCGGAAATCGCTGAAATGCTCCTTGTACTGCGTGGACAACTGCTTGCCGTTCACACCATAGTGATTGGCTATGCCCTTGATACTCTCGGCGGTAGACTCTATCCTATTCTTTTAAAAAAGCCACAAACTCGGGACTGAGTTTGCTGCCTTCCGCCGTCAGGTCGTCATAGCTGTAACTGAATATCTCGCCAGTGGAAGAGTCACGCCACTTACGGCGACGGACGTGCAGGTATGATGCCTTGCCGCGAATGGGAAAGTCTTGTATAACCCTCTCTTCCGTGAAACCATAGCTGCGGACTGTGCCCAGTTTGTAGTCTTCACGCTCCATGAACTCACGCTCGTCCATGAATATGTCAACACTCGTGTCACCCTCGGTGACATCAACTATCTCAAAATAATCGGCTAGTACCTCGGGAAAAATCACTCGCATGATCTCCCAACTCTTCAGTTTACGTCTCATGGGGCAAAGGTACACATTTCTTTGCAAAAGAAAGAATGTTTTCAACCGGCTTTTCGGACTGAGCCGTAATGGCTCAGTCCCATTTACGAGAGCAGAAAGACGGATGATCTGACAACCAGAACATCCGCCTTTCTGCCGGTTAGTCTTTTTTACTGAACGGATTACTTGTCACCGTCATCAGGCTATTCGCCTTCACCGCTCGGACCACCATCCTCGCCGCCGTCGCTGGGACTTGGGCTGGGCGTCACCTCGTCGTCGGCATCCTGCTCGCCCTCGCTGGTGGGCTTCTCGACGAAGCGGAACTCGCGCTCGTCGTTCAGTCGAGATATCAGCTCGGCAGCGGGCTCGAAGACCACGCTGATCTTGCATCCGGCGGTGGTGACGGCCTTGATGTCCGTCTGGCTCTTGCCCTCACCTTGAGCTTGAACGTGCCCAGGCCGTCAATTGACACGGCATTGCCGATTGCGAATATACGAAAAAACTCTGCAAGTTGTATCTCCTCCGAGCCATTTTCGCAAAGGATTTAAACTTTTTTGTCCATTCCAGCCGTTTATTTGTGGAAATTTCGTATCTTTGCCACCGCATTCCGCAAAGAGTGCAAGACATATTGCTCACTTTCCCGTGCGAACTTCCACCTCAAAACAGGGCAGACAGAGCAAAAAACTAATATCTAAGAAGTGTACGCATAACAGCGTAGGCTCACCATTAGATATTAGGGGCTGTGGAAGGCCCGCACGGGAAATGGCGGTCTGCGCTGTTTCTGTTTCCAGAGGTTAGTGCCGACATCCAAATTGAAGAAGCGAGTATTAACAATAAAGATTGGAGCAATGTTGGAATTAACGAAAATCATTCTGTTTAAGGAGTGCCTGTTGCCGCTCTATTCACACATGATTCAAGCGGTGAGGGATGAGTGCATCGGCTATGAGACGGCCAAGTTCTGTGTGCAGTGGGGCAAGGAGTTCCCTGCTGATGAGAATGAAGGCATTTTGTTCTATGGTAGAGCAAACAACGGCTGGGTGACATCGTCGGATAGCGTGGAGGAATTGTTTGCAGAAGGCGACGAAGAATGTATCTTCGCCCGAGAGAATCAGATGGCATGGATGGAAGACGATGAAACGGAGAGCGGCTATCGCCCTTCGAGGTCGGCACTTATTCGCACGATGAGAAATGTGGCCAGCGAGTATTACGTTGATTGGTCAAGTCATGTTGCATGGAGCAACCTCTATAAAATAGCACCATGGGAAGGGGGTAATCCTAACGATGAACTATGTGATGCTGAATATGAGGACTGCGTGGAAATCATGCGGGAGGAATTAACCTTCTTGTCGCCTCGTGTCGTAGTGATGCTTACAGGCTATCATTGGGCAAAGGACTTTCTAGTGTCAATGAATGCCGGGCAGGAGCCTAAATATATTGATAAGGAAGTTTGGGGTGATTATGAGGCTTGGGCTTACCGTATTGACGGACGGTTATTTGTCGTGTCGGAGCATCCACAAGGGAAGCCCGAAGCGGTTCATGCCGAAGCAATCGTCAATCTGATAGAAAGGAATAATAATAACTTAAAAAGTTGAGATTATGAAGTACAAAGTTTTAATCATGGCAGTTTTGATGCTCGGCGGGCTTAGTTTCATTTCTTGCAATCAGCAGGGAAAGACGCAGCAGGCAACAGAGGCTGCTGGGAGTGAAGAAGTTCCAGAAGAGGAGGATATTATAATAAGTAAGGACAAAGATTGGAGTGAACGTATACTTGTATTCAAGGATGGTTCAACAACAGACACACTGACACTATATCGTGATGGAACATCGACATATGCATCACCATTTGCATCTGGCTATAAATTGAACGGATACTGGGAGCAGGGTTTCTTTAAGAGAGGTGATACAGAATACCCTGCTGTAAAAGTCTCATTTAACAGTGAATACTCTAGCAAAGCTTTATTTATGGAAGTTTGGCCTCATGAAGGAGACTATATATATGATAAATATGAGTGTTTGCTCAAAAAAGCGTATGGTCATGAAATCCTGCACGAAGAGGTCTACAGATAAGAATTATAAGAACAACAACGATTTTGAAGAAATATGAAACCAATTACACGTTATTTTTTAATTACACTTGCTGTAATATTTATCGGCATAGTAACCAAGCCTTCGGAATCGAAGCATAGGGCGAAACTTACAACAGAGATTACGCGCCACAATCTTGGTGATTATGCCAGAGAATTGCGCAGTCATCGAAAAGAAACAGGTGACAAGTTAACAAAGAGCGAATATATCAAAGAGCATTATGACATCAGCATTGATGACTATTTGGTATTATCGCTTGGCAAAATGAAAGACAAGGCTACAGGCAAAGAGCGGGTCGTTAGTATTGCTGCTCTTGGCAAAGTTTTTATGAGGTAAGGAATTCTAAAATTAAACAAATGGCGGGAACCCGTACCGACATCCGTCGGCCTCGGTTTCCCGCACTTTGTTTCTCCACACTGTATTATATATTATAGGCCGTCCGTCTTGGCGGTCTTTTTTTATCCTATTCCGAAAAACCAGTTGGAAAAGTCAAGCCTATTTCATTGAGTCAATTCATTAAATAGTAAATTCAGTGAATTTGGTCACTAAATTCAGTGAATTTACTCATCAAATTCACTGAATTTACTTTTAAGCGAATAATTCCTTTGATAACTGTCACAGGAATTAATAGCCAGTCTCAACCGGCTTTTCGGATGAGCCAAGATATGGCAAACGAAATAGAGAAAGGATGCGCAAGTTCTATTTAATGTACCCGAATTTTCAGATATCTGAAAAATTAACATGGTCGCACATCTGTGAATTGGTAATTACATAAAGCGTGGAGCAGTGAAACACAAGGACATAGAGCAAGATGAGTATGTATCTAGATAAGTGGCTCTTATCGGATGATAAGAGGTTGCGGATCGAAGAGGAAAGGCCGTAATCTCGTTGCGGACGAGCCGTAAGCTGGCTATGGAGAATTTGCTACCTAACTAGGCAGCAAAAAGTCCCAGCCTGGGAATGAAATGTTCCCACCTTGGGAATGGAATGTTCCCAGCCTGGGAACATCATAGACCAGCCTTGGGAAATCATAGACCAGCCTTGGGACTAAAAATTGCTATTAATACTTGCAACGCTTTCTATTAATAGTCGCAAAAAATGGCTCATCTCCCCCTCTTTTGCTCGAAATCCCTTTAAACCCTGGGGGAGCAGAGCGGGAGAGATAATTTTGATCTCTCCCTCATCTCTCCCTCATCTCTCCCGTTGCCTATCCAATTGATTTAACATTTGGAAAAAAAAGCACGAATTGGAACGGCAAATCTTGCAAGTCTCGATTTTGTTTTGTATCTTTGCACTCGAAAACGCGGCAACACACGCGTTCATCAAAGAAAGCACGCTATGAGAAGCGCGTCTCGATATTACTACAAGGATAAAGCCTGAAGGAAGTAGATTAACATTTTGATTAAATATTAACAGATGAAGAACA
>CACYFZ010000041.1 GCA_902773835.1 uncultured Eubacteriales bacterium
CTCTTTATCCGGTCTATCTATCCCCATGCAAATTCGACCGACATTAAGAGCCTTTACTACAATTTCTTCCAGTGAGTCGATAGGATCGTACAAGTCCGGCCTCGCATTTTCAGCCGCCTTAAGATACTTTATGCCATTGTTATCTTCAACAATGGCATAATCGCTATATCTTACCCAGAATGATTTTGAATGCTCGAAAATCTGCTTCATTATTCTCCCTTAAGAAACTTTTCTGTTTGTCTGTCGAATTCTGAAATATATTCTTGATCCTGCCTAATTCGGAATGTCTCATATTCCTTTTCTGCTTTCAGAGTAGCCGCCTCGTGAGATACTTTTCCCCTGTCCTCAAGAACCTTCCTCCGATTGTTCGTCAGGAACTGATTGGTCTGATCTAGCCAGTCCTGCATACTCATAAGAACCTCATCCTCTGCCATTAACTCTGCGTAATCTATAAACATAGTAACAAGCCTGTTTAGTCTAGATAATTCTTTTTCATTCAGGTAGTTCTTCGCAATTGTTACATCTCGCTTTAGAATCTTTCCTTCCGGTGCGCCTTTCCATGTGGTTAATCCCATTGTAGGTTTTTCTGCATCTGCACGCTCATATATTATCTCTGCAGCTGTTTGTCCGGTAACTGCATAGTGAAGCTTATTCTGCACAAAAGCATAGAAAGCTTTTGTAGTTTCACTGTTCTTGTCATAGTCATAACTACACTGCTCGAATACATCGGCAATCTTCTGGTAAGCCCTTCGCTCACTGGCTCTAATTTCGCGTATGCGTTCAAGGAGTTCATCAAAATAATCGCGGCCAAAAGGTTTTCCATTTTTCAGGAATTCATCATTTATCAAAAAACCTTTTGTAATGTACTCTTTTAATGCCTTCGTCGCCCATTGACGGAATCTTGTAGCCTTCTTGGAGTTTACTCGGTAACCGACTGCGATAATAGCGTCAAGATTATAATAATCGACCATCCTTGAAACACTTCTACTGCCTTCGATTTGAACTTGTTCCATTTTGGAACAAGTTGCCTCTTTAACTAACTCCTCTTCTTCGTATATGTTTTGTAGGTGTTTTGTAATGCCTTGAGTGTTAATGTCAAATAACTCTGACATCGACTTTGTTGTCAGCCAGAAGGTTTCATCTTGATAATAAACACTGACATAGACATCAGCATCATCGACCTGATATAAAACTATCTCATGCTTTTGATTATCGTTCATAGGATTGCTCCTTTCCCAGTAGTTATATTACCACAAGATCCTTTACGCCTCTATAAACCTATGATTCAAGCCTAAACTCATACTCGCCTCGGCGGGTAGTTAAGAACTCTCGCTCTTGTCCGGTGAGAGAGTAGTCTAAACCGTTTCTGAAGATTATTACTCCCATTGCTTTTTGCCGTATGTGGAATATCAGTTCATTCCATATCTTTCGGATGTATCTGTCCGAGGTGCCTCTCATCTTGGATATCTCTGCAGAGGATAAGGCTTCGAGCACTCTGAAGAAGAATAGATCCTTCTCCTTTTCGTCCAGCATCCTGAGAAAGCGAATTATATAGTCTGTCGTTATGAGCTCATGTATTGTGTCCGGTTTACAGTATATGGCATCAAGGAAATCTCCTATGCGCATTTGGCGAGATATAATGTCACTCACTGATGCCGGGAAGATTGCTCCGTCTTCTGCTTCTCCTGACTCAAGCGGCATATCCTCTCCACTTCTGTATATCTCGTGGTAGCGCCATCTTCTGAAAGCATTGGCATCAAGTTCGTCGTACCACTTTACCAGGTTCTTAAAGTCACTGAGCGTCCTGGCAGATTCCTCAAGTCTCTTAAGAGCTTCCATGCGAATATCTCTTTTCAATTTCTTTACTTCAGAAGCATCATCATCCGGAATCTCTATGTCACGGAGTCTTAAGAAGCCAATTGCCGGATCATCGTCTTCTCTAAGTTCTGCAGATAACTCTTCCTCATAATCCTCATCAGCTTCATATTCTGCATAGCCCTTAAGCCCATATTGCGAGGATAAAAGAGCTTCGTCAGTTTCATAGCCTAATATCAGAGACTCTAAATCATCATCGCCAAGAATGAGCATGCCTTTTTGGATAGCATCCAGTTCAGATAAAGAATTGCTATGCCAATATCCTTCTTCAAGACTGCCTTCTTCTTCGGCGAGAAGCAGCTCGGTATCTATAAAATCCTGATCATCGTCATCCGATACGTCTATCGGAAGATAATCTTCGTCAGCATATTCATCATCTATTAAGTAAAGGTATTCCTTGCGCCAGTTATCGCGCGAATAATCTATTTTCATTTTTTATAAAATAGTAGTTCCGTTTTTGTACCCGAATTTCTCCTATTAGTAGAGGGAGATAACGTTGATTGCATAGCTAAGTTCCGCCACCGTCAACAGCTTGAAATTGCAGGGTTCAGTTCCGATGGCTTGAGCTTAACCCTTGCACATAAACTCAATA
>CACYFZ010000042.1 GCA_902773835.1 uncultured Eubacteriales bacterium
CAGCAGGTCGAGCTGCTTCTGCTGCTGGATATACTCGATGAGCTGCACCAGCACCTCGGTGTCGGTATCCGACTGGAACTCGACGCCCTTTGCCTGCAGCTTGGCCTTCAGGTCGGCATAGTTCTCGATGATGCCGTTGTGGATGATGGCCAGGTTCTTCGACGAGGAGTAGTGCGGATGGGCATTACGCGAAGAAGGCTCTCCGTGGGTAGCCCAACGCGTATGGGCGATACCGACGGTACCGCTGATGTTCTTGTCACTACAGAAATCCACGAGATTGTCAACCTTTCCCTTCGTCTTATAGACGTTCAGCGCGCCGTCATCGTTTACAAGCGCTACACCAGCGCTGTCGTAGCCGCGATACTCCAGTCTTCTAAGACCTTTGATCAGTATCGGAAAAGCTTCCTTTGTGCCTATATAACCTACTATTCCGCACATATACTAAGTGTTTGTGTTTTGTTTCGGCTGCAAAATTACACATTTTCAAAAAAAAACGTGCAAGTTTTTATTCCGTTTTTTATTCGCATCCAGCAAAAAAAATGCGAGCGCCCTCGAAGAGCACTCGCAGTATTGACGAATTTATGCTGCAAATGTAGCACTATTATCTTCATAGTTCTTTATAATATATTAATAATGCATTAAGCCGACTTTCGTTTCGTGATTTACATCAAAAAGCTGGCACTATAGCCACAACATGAAGCGGGGCACCCGGAAAGGGCACCCCGCTCGCTATGATAACAAACTAAGATTTACTTATTCTTCGTTCATAAACTTCTTCCATCTGAAAGCTACACGCTCAACAGACCACTCTTCATAAGCATTTGCTGCGATGATCATAGGAACGGTGCCGTTGGCAGGGAAGTTCACCTTAGCAGATTCCTTGTCGCTGTCCTTCTGGTAAACAGTTACAGAGATGTTGTTGGTAGCAGGATCATAATCAAGCGGCAGGTCGAAGCTATGAAGCACTTTTGTATAGTCGGGCAGTTCGCCTGTATCCTTATTGCCTGTGTTATACATCACTTTATAATCGAAGTTGTCGCTCTTCTTCCAAGTTTTGCCACCGATGTTCAGCTCAAAGTCGAGCGTACCGCCGAGGGCTCTGATTTCAGCTTTGCGGCTCGTAACTTTCTCATCGCTGAAGGTAACGAGACCAGAGTTACTGGTAGTCTGCTTATAAGAATAGGTGCTGACAACGTCAACTACGATATCGTTGAAGTCGGTATCATCGCTAACACCGAGGTCTTCTACGAAATAGCGTTTCTTAACGGTCTTCTCGAGATCCTCAACCTCGAACGACTCGGGAACGTAAGGCTCGCCATAGAGCATAAATACAACATCGTTGTAGTCCTTGTCAGTCATTGAAGAAGTGCTGGCATCCTCACAGCCGATGATCTTAACCTCGGGCTCATCCACACCAGGCAAATTTGCAGGTGTCAGGTCGTTGGCACCAAACTGATACTCACGCATGAAGTCATTAACAGAACCAAGTGACTGGCCTTTTTTGTTGTAGTTCTCAGGATGACCTGTAGCAGTTTCAGTAATCTTCAGGTAGAAGTACATAGTCTTACCTGCGGGCAGGCCGTGGAAAGTGATGTACTTTGACTGGATAGCGGTAGCATTCTTGGTGTTCTCACCATTTGTGGTAGTTTTGCGAACAGTCTCATAGACAGGTACCCATTCCCAATCTGATGATAATTCGTATCCTACGAATTTTTGTTCCTCTTTATAGAGGTCCTTCCAATCGTCGCTACCGGCAAACTTAGCCTGAATGCCTTCCCACTTTCTCCATACGAGAATTTCGCCAATGCCGTCAACGTGCATGTAGAGATCGAAGTCGCCACCAGACTGACCCATGAAGATAGGCATGATGGTGAAATCGTTCGAAGGAACGGTCATAGCAAATTTCTTACCAGTGTCGTAGTTGTTTCTGCCCTCTTTAAACACTTCGTTCATCTTATTGAGAGTAGACTGCTCAACCTGGTAGTAGCTCTCACTCTTGGTCATCGTGTAAGAAGGAGTCTCACCTCTGGTACCAGCCTTAGAGCTGCTTGAAGGAATACCAAAGTACTCATCACCAGTGCTGAAGTCCCAAGACTGGTTAGGGTCAATTTCTCCATAGGTCTTTACGAAGTTGTTCTCATAATCGGTTTTAGTCTGCTCGATCTTAGCCTCTTCCTGGGCCTTCTTGATCTCTTCAGCCTGACCGGGATCAAAAACATCACTCTTTGAGCACGATACTGCGCCCAACACTGCCATTGCGGCAGCCATCATCTTAACATTCATCTTCATGTTGAAAAAAATTTTAAATGGTTTATACTAAATTAATTATTATATCGCTATATTTGGGACAAATATACAAAATATTTCCCATTCAGACCACAAAATCCACGGGAAATATCATATAATTCGACTTTTCTTGATATGAATCAAGCAAAAATCAACATCCTCGTTAATATTATCTAAAATTGGTCTTCAAACGGCGCTTATAAGCCTTGCGCAGTTTGCGTATCGCTTTGTCACGAATTTGTCTGACTCCGATGCCGAAATAGGCATTCACCACACGGCTCTCCCGCTTGTCGAGCGAACCCAGCGCGAACTCGATGGCCTCTTCGATAGCCTCCGAATGCACGCGCTCGTCGGCCTGACGCGCATCCTTATTTACAAGTACCGACAGCAGGCTCAGGTTGGCCCTATGGCCCAATGGGGCATCCACAGAGAGCGGCAGGCTCTGCTGGCGGGCCGTCAGTTCGTCCTTCACATCCTTCGGCACCTTGTAGAGTCCCGTCTGCTGCTCGATGGCCTTCTCGATAGCCTGGCGCACATGTACCACCGCATAGTTCACGAAGCGCACGCCCTTCGTTGCATCGAAGCGGGCTGCCGCCTTCATCAGGCCGATGTTGCCCTCGCTCACGAGATCCTCCATTGCCAACCCCTGTCCCTTGTACTGTCGGGCCACGCTCACCACGAACTTCAGGTTCGCCTCTACGAGTCGCGACAGCGCCCGTTCATCGCCCTTCAGGATCTTGGCCGAGAGTTCACGCTCCTGCTCGTCAGTGAGCAAAGTGCCCTTACCGATTTCATCCAGATATCTGTTTAGTGCCGATTCTTCCATATTCCGATTTTTGCTGCAAAGATACAAATAAGCGAGAAGAAAACCAATTTTTTCCGCATCTATTTTGTGATTTTCAAAAAATAGCGAAAATTTGCAAGCGTAAGCTTAACATCTTAACATTTTTGATTTTTTTAGTGTGACAATGTGAAATGGGTGATTAATAAGACATTAATAAGTAAGAAGGATTAGTATTATTATTAAGTATTATAAGTAATTTAGATTTATATAATATTATAATATTATATAAATTATATTATACTTATAAGGATATAATTGCATATTAAAATCACAAAAATGATAACATGATAACATGTTAACATCCCCCATTTGTCACACAGAGATAAGCCACAAAGTAAAATATTTTCGTTTAACTGATTTCAAGTCGCGTCGGCGCGGTTGGAGTCCGGCTGAAGCAGACGATAAGGGAGGCTTAAGCGGACTCCAAGAAACCCTCTACCAGATTATAAAGTCCCCTTTACAGCCCTTTGATTATGTCGCAAAAATTCACAAAAAAAATAGCGAGAAAGTATTAACTTTGCTCGCCATTCATTACATGTCGTGATTCCGGCGGGATTCAAACCCACAACCTTCTGATCCGTAGTCAGATGCTCTATTCAGTTG